>CAZDGF010000054.1:0-21744 GCA_964505065.1 uncultured Chitinophaga sp. | reverse complement strand
CATAATTTGCAATTTGTTATTCGATTCAGCAATTTTATTGCTGAATTTGGGTTTAAGTATAAAATTAAATTGATTTTAGACAACTTTAACAATTTGAGTTTAACTTTGCAAGCAAAATGAAAATATATACCAAAAAAGGCGATAAAGGACAAACATCATTAATAGGAGGCGATAGGGTTTCAAAACACCATATACGCATAGAGGCTTATGGCACAGTAGATGAACTAAATTCGTATATTGGCATATTGCGAAGTTTTACCAACGATAATTTTAATAAGCCTATTTTATCAGAAATTCAAGATAGGCTTTTTACCTTGGGTAGCCTTTTGGCCTCATCGCCCACAAGTAAAATGATTGTACCCGATTTGCATTTAAAAGATATTGAACTACTTGAAAATGCAATGGATAAAATGAATGAAGAACTACCGCCTTTAAGAGCATTTATATTGCCTGCTGGTAGTTTAGAAATTTCGCATTGTCATGTAGCCCGCTGTATTTGCCGCAGGGCAGAGCGTTTGGTGGTAAATTTGAATGATATTGAAAAAGTGAACGAAGAAATTATTCAATATCTTAACCGCCTTTCGGATTATTTATTTGTATTGGGCAGATACACTGCTTTTATTCAAAAGGTAAGCGAGGTAGAATGGAAAGCAAGAATATAGAAATTAAACTATTTCTTTTTACTGTTTCTTATTTGGTCTTTAATAGCCAAAGCCTCCTCATAATCTGGTTGAATTTTAAGTGCCTCGTCTATTAATTGAATGCCGTAAGCCATATCATTGTTTCTGAAAGCAAGTTTTGCTTTAAAGCCATAACACAAGGCTTTTAAATTTACATTTTGGCTCGTATATTCCGATACAGGCGTTTCTATCATTTCTTTATCCGAATTTTTATCTTGAATTAAAGCATCTATCATTTCTACAGCTTCTTGTACCTTATTTTGATTGGCTTTAGCAGTAGCTATCATGTATTTGTATCTGTTTTTTTTAGATAAATTGTAAGCTTTTTCTAATAGGGTAGTGGCTTCGTCAAATTTGCCTTCGGGTAATAATAATAAGCTTTTGTATTCTATAAGTTGATAATTATTAGGATTTAAAGCCAATCCTTTATCTACCATTTTTCTGCCAGCATTAAAATTTTGAACTTTTTTTAAATAAAAATGTGCCAAAGAATCGTAATAATTAACATTGCTGCTATCTGAAATAATCAATTGATTTAAAGCCACTATTGCTGTATGGTAATCTTGAATTTTATAAGCATTGGTATATATTTTTTGCCAATTATTGCTTTCAGTAATGTTTTTGCTATTGTTTTTGCACGAAATTAAAACCAAGCAAGCAACTAAAACGTAAATTATGTGTCTATACATTAGAATATTATGGATTAAATGAAGTGCAAACCTAATCAAAATATTGTAAAACTGCTATAAAAAAACTACTTTTGCTTATTGCATATTGAATAAACTATATAAAATAGCGCTTTTTGTATTTGCCGCATTTTTTGCACAAAATACTTATGCTCAATGCGGTACAGCCGATTTGTCTTCGGATGATACAGTTATTTGTGTGCCTCAAATAGTGAAATTTAAAATGAATAAGTTTCCCTCTGGTACTACTTTTGAGTGGAATTTGGGCAGCGGGTATATAAGTGCAGACAGTACATATACAAATTTATTTATAGCAGCTGGAAACTATACCATTATTGTAAGAATGACTTATCTAGATGGCTCAACTTGTACTATAACAAAAACAGGTTTTATAAAAGCAAAGGCAACGCCTGTAATAAACATAAGCGCATCAAAAAAAATAGTTTGCTCGGGCAATGATAGTATAATTCTTACAGACAATACTCCAAAATCTGTAACACGCGATTGGCTTTTAAACAATACCTTATATAAAAATACTCCTAAAAATTTTAAAGCATTATATACTTATCCTTCTGGCTATAAAAATGCAACTATATTTATGAAAGATAGTTTTGGTTGCAATGCAAGAACAACTATTGATAGTGTTGTATTTGTATCTGATAGTGTACGGATAGATTTTGTAGCAGATAAATTGAGCGGCTGTATTCCTAAATTGGTAAATTTTACAAATCTTACAGATTCTATTACCAATAATATTCAACAATGGCAATGGACATTTCAAAATGGTGTTCCCTCAACTTCAAATGTAAAAAATCCCCAAAATATTCGTTTTAATACCAGAGATTCTTTTGATATTACATTAAGAGTTACCACTAAAAAAGGTTGTATTTATACTTTAAGAAAAAACAATTACTTAATGTTTGCAGATAGCCTAATATTAAATAATACATTCAGCAAAACCAGCCTATGTGGCAACGAGGCATTAACTGTAACCCTAAACAATGCCCGTTCTGCAAATCCTAATTTTTCAGTATCTCCAAATACATCAACCCTTATTACAAATTTACCCTATAGAAAAGTTATAAAATTTACTGCATTAGGCAACTATACTTTTTATATTTCGGATAATACAAATGGCTGTATTTCAGAAAAAACGCATACAAACAATGTTAGTGTTTCTGGTCCTATAGCTACAATGAGTTTCCCTTCAAATAGAGGTTGTGCTTTGCCCGATACTTTTTTAGGTTATAATTCTTCTTTGGTAGGCAATGGGGTAAGTTTGAGCCAACGTTGGGATTTATATTACGATACAGCTACCAATAGTTTACAAAACTCAACTGCAAATCCTTTCAGGGTAATATTGAATGCAAAAGGCAGCTACACTGTAAGGCTTATAACCACAGGGAGCAATGGCTGCGCAGATACAACAATACGCAGAACAGCAATTGAAATTACAAATATTCGCCCCCAGTTTACATGGCTGCCAAGCCCAGCTTGCCCTGGCGATATTGTTAACTTTACAAATAATACTCTGCTTGGTTCTTCAAAATCGCCCAATTTATACCAATGGACATTTTATAGAGCCAATAATTCTATTTTGCAAAAAGATACGATAACTAATCCAAATGTAAAATATACTGATACAGGAAGATACACTGTAAAATTATTGGCATACAATAAAATAGGTTGTAAAGATTCCATAATATTAACTAAGCGCATTTTAGTTCAAAAACCAAAGCCTTCCTTTTTACTTAGAGATACCAATATTTGTACTACACAATTTGCAAGATTAAAAGTAATATATACTGATTCCTCTTATTATCAAAATTATTGGCACGCATGGCTTATTCAGCACATAGATAGTGTAAATTTTAATTTTAGATTGGCTGGAGACTCAGTTCAAACATACGGATTATGGCCAGGCAAATACACAATAAGATATGTTACATACAGCAAATTAAATAGTTGTTATGATACGGTTAAATTATCATCTCGCATATCTGTTAGTGGTGCCAGATACCAAACTTTTGTAAATCCTGTAAAGGGTTGTAATCCTTTTATAAGCAGTGTAAATGCTAAACAATTACAATCGTTTAATTTTAGAAACAATAGTACAAACCCTATAAGAACAAACTGGACACAATTTGTAGATACCAATACACTTTCAATAGCCAATAGAACAAGTTTAATAAGTAATGTTTTGGTAAAAAAGCCAGGTAATTTTTCTTTCCGTTTTAGTTATTACCATCCTTCAGGTTGCAACGATTCTTTTTTTGTAGGGCAAATAAATTCTGGCGTAAAAGCCCAATATACCTCTGCATATTATGGCTGTATTAATAAAAAAATGAAGTTTACCAATATTTCCGACCCCGATGCTATAAGGTTCAAATGGTTTGTTCAAGATTCATTAATAGGCTTTACATTTATACCTTCTGATACGGCTAAAAATACAGAAATTTTGTTTTCACAAAAAGGAACATTTAGGGTAGGATTAATTTCTTATGGCAACGGACAATGTACAGATACTTTTCTTTCTACAGTTGTTATAAATGATATAAGAGCAAGATTTACAAGCAACGATACTATAAATTTTTGCGCACCTATAATAGCCACTATTAATGCTATAACAAGCCCTGATATATTTTATTACAAATGGTATTTAGGCGATGGCGATTCAGTTACCAATAATCTTTCTACCTTTAGTCATTTATATTCAAAAAATACAGGACCCCCAGGTAGCGATGTTAAATTGATTGTAGCTGGCAACGGCTGTAATGATACTTTGAATAAAATAGGATTTATAAAAGTAATTGGTCCTATACCGCAATATACAAAAAGCAACAACGTGGGCTGCGAAAAATTAAAAGTAAATTTCAACAATCAAAGCAGATATTACAAACGCTTTTTTATGGAATATGGCGATGGTAGCGTATTAGATTCTATAAACCTTAGCACACATATCTATCAAATTTTCGACCGCTCATTAGCTAGCCAAGTATTTAAAACAAGGCTTTCTGTTATTGATTCATTTGGCTGTTTGGTTACCTATTCTTCTCCCGATAGTATAATTGTTTATCGTTCGCCAGAGGTAAATTATAGTGTAAATAACGATACAGGCTGCGCTCAATTATTAGTTAATTTCAGAAATTTAAGTGTTGGAGCAGTTTCATACAAATGGGATTTTGATGGCAACGGAACAATAGATAATACAACCGCCTTTCCTCGCTTTTATTACCCTGCGGGCGATTATAGCCCTGTGCTTATTGCCAGAGGAGCAAATGGGTGTGAAGATACTTTAAGAAATCGCGTATTTATAAAATCGTACAAACAGCCAAATGCAAATGTTATAGCTAACAATGACAGTATATGCTACAGTGATACCATAAAATTTGTAGCCAATAATTTGCCTTCAAATTCAAATATTATAAAATGGTATTGGGATTTTGGCAATCCAAATTCATTTATAGATACCTCTACAAAACAAAATCCAAGTTTTAGTTTTAAAAATATATTCAATAACCAAGTAAACTTATTGGTTACAGATGTTAACAATTGTTTAGATACCGTAAGTACAGGCATTTATGTTTATGATACAATTGGTCCACAATCAGACCCACTTCATTTTATTACTGTTCAAAACAATGCAGGTATATTGGTAAGTTGGTCAAAATCTAAATTCAATAGATTTTCTGGATACAATCTTTTTAGAGATAATTCTGGCTATACAAATATATACAGCTCCAATAATAGAAATGATACCACTTTTCTGATTAATTCAGGGTTGGATATTAACAATGTTAGCTATTGCTATACTATCAATACAGTAGATAATTGCCAAAACCAAGGTGCGCCCCTACAATCGCATTGTAGTATTTTGCTTACAATAGATGCAAGTACAGTTAATCAATTAAGGTTAGATTGGCTTTCTTACAATGGTTGGGATAAGGGTGCTGCAAGAGGTGTAGAGCGCTACCGTATATACAGAAAAGAAAGTAATGGCAATTTTATATTAATAGATTCTACTACCAATACCACTTATATTGATGATAGCTTATGCAGAAAAACATATTGTTATTATGTAGAAGCTTTGCAAAAAAATGGCAGCTGGAAATCTATAAGCAATGAAGTATGTAGAGTGCCAAAATTTGTATTGCCTGTAGCTCCAGTTACATCTATTTCTACTACCGTACTGCCCAATGGGAAAACATATACCAAATGGCACCCATACACTTTTGTAAAAGATGTAAAAAGATATATTATTTCAAGATATTACCAAGGCACAAGTGCCGATGATTACTATGGATATAGCGATAGCACAGGCTTTATAGATAATGGATTAGATTTATTTACCAATAGAGAATCTTACACATATACTATAAGAGCCGAAGATTTTTGTGGTAATGAATCTGAAAGAAGCGTAATCAATAAAACCATATTGCTTACAGGGCAAAGTGTAAATTATGTAGCCCAAATAAAATGGACACCTTATGCCAAATGGCATAGCGGCATTAAACAATATCAAATTTTTATTCGTCAAAATGGCACTTTTCAATACTTATCGTATGTAGATAGTAGTAAAAAAATATACGACTACGATTATGTAGATAGTAAATTAGACGACTCTCTTTGTTTTAAAATTAGAGCATTAAAAGATACAAGCGGACAGATAGTAGAAAGTTTTTCAAATGTAATATGTATGGTATCCGAACCCCAATTATGGGTGCCAAATGTGTTTTCTCCAAATAAAAATGGGCATAATGAAGTGTTTTTGCCAAAAGCTGTATTAATTTTTAATAAAACAGGAAATCCTATATTAGATTATCATTTACAAATTTTCAACCGTTGGGGTCAAATGATATTTGAAACCCGAGATGCCTCTCAAGGTTGGGATGGTAATTTTGAAGGAAAGCATTGTCAAGAAGGTCATTATGTATACAAAATAAAAGCCTTAGGATTAGATGGTGTTAAAAATTTTAATCTTGAAGGTGTAGTTACCCTTTTGCGATAAGGTTTACTTATCTTACTTTTGCAGTTCTTTTTTTATAAAAAGAAAGAATATTGACAAAGTAAAAAAAATGTTTGAAAATTTAAGTTTAAAAATTGAAAAAGCCTTTAAAAATTTAAAAGGTCAGGGCAGAATATCGGAAATAAATGTAGCCGAAACGCTTAAAGAAATTCGCAGAGCCTTAGTAGATGCCGATGTTAGTTACAAAATAGCCAAAGATTTTACCGAAGAGGTAAAACAAAAAGCATTGGGTTTAAATGTTTTAACAAGCGTTTCGCCTGGGCAATTGCTTACCAAGGTAATAAACGATGAGCTTATTCAACTTTTAGGGGGCGAGCAGAAAGAAGTTAATTTTATAGGAAATCCTGCCATCATTCTTATTGCAGGTTTGCAAGGTTCGGGTAAAACTACATTTTCAGGAAAATTAGCTAAACACATAAAGTCCAAAGGCAGAGGACCATTGTTGGTAGCTTGCGATGTATATCGCCCTGCAGCTATTAATCAATTACAAGTGCTTGGAGAAAGTATAGGTGTAAATGTATATACCGAAATTGAAAATAAAAACCCTGTTCAAATTGCAGAAAATGCTATAAATTATGCTAAAGCCAATGGTCATAATGTAGTAATAATTGATACCGCTGGTAGGTTGAGTATAGATGAGCAAATGATGGAAGAAATTTACAATGTAAAAAAAGCTGTAAATCCATCGGAAATATTATTTGTAGTAGATAGCATGACAGGGCAAGATGCTGTAAATACTGCTAAAAACTTTAATGACAAATTAGATTTTGATGGTGTTGTACTTACAAAATTAGATGGCGATACAAGAGGTGGGGCAGCACTTTCTATTAAGACAGTTGTAAATAAACCCATTAAATTTATAAGTAATGGCGAAAAATTAGATGCATTAGATATTTTTTACCCAGATAGAATGGCAAGCCGCATATTGGGTATGGGCGATGTGGTAAGTTTGGTAGAAAAAGCCCAAAGTGTATTTGATGAAGAAGAGGCAGCTCGTTTAAATAAAAAATTAGCTAAAAATAATTTTGATTTTGAAGATTTTCTTTCTCAACTCCAACAAATAAAAAAAATGGGGAGCTTAAAAGATTTAATGGCAATGATACCAGGTGTTGGCAATAAAGTAAAAGATTTAGATATAGATGACAATGCTTTTAAAGGCATAGAAGCTATGATACAATCTATGACACCGCAAGAAAGAATGACGCCAGATATGCTATCGGCATCGCGTAAAAATAGAATTGTAAAAGGAAGTGGTAAAACCATTCAAGATTTGAACAAACTGCTTACACAATTTTCAGAAATGCGCAAAATGATAAAAAATATGAATAACATGAAACTAAGACGATAATTTAACATTGTTTGTCATTTTTTGGTCATATTTTTTGCTTTATACGCATTGTTAATAACTTACATTAAAAATTTTTGTATAAAATTGTTTAATTTTGTCCAAAATATATTTATTATGAACAAAATTTTTACTCTCTTAACAGCATTTTTACTTACTTTAACTTTAAATGCACAACAAAAAATAGTATATAATGATACTTTCGATTATTATACTTCTTATTGCCCAGGAGACCCTCAATACGATAACTGGGGTACTTTTAGAGGTTCCTTAGATACCACTGTTGATAGATTTATGAGTATTACCATGAAAGGTACTTATGATATGGTAGGTAAAACTTGTGCCGATAAATATGCAGTAAGACAAATAGCAGATGCACTTTATTATGGTTACGATGCTACAATTTCTTGCAATGGATTAGATTGGAAAGTAGGTACAGGCTGTTCTAATTATAATTGCGGAAACTCTTCAGAATATATAGAGCTTACCGTTAACCAATATACTTGCAATTGTGGAAATTCTTACACTATTCGCCCATGTTATACTACGGCAAATTGGGGTGGAATTAATACAGAAACATGTCAAGAGTATTATCAAAATGCTAACCAAAGAATGATAGCAGAGGTATTGAGAATATATGGTAACGATAATATTGGGATTTCAAAAATGAATACTATTCAAGATTGTATAAATACCCAATCTTTAAGTTTTAATGTTTTAAATTTTGGTACAAATTCAGTTTCAAATTATTACATTGGATATTCTATCAATGGAACAAATCAAACACCAATTTATGTTACTACTGCTTTAAATTCAGAAGAAGAAGTAAACTTACTAACAGCAAATTATACTTTTTCACCAAATGCAGCTTACGATATTAAAGTATGGACATATAGCCCAAATGGAGTTGCCGATGGCGATGTTAGCAACGATACAGCTTATGTAAATTATACACATACTGGCTCTCCGGCAGTACCAACGGCTTCTAATTTTGTTAACTGCGGAAATGGAAGAGTAGATATTTCTGCATCGGGCGCCTCGGCAGATACCTTATTGTGGTATTCAGTTCCTACAGCAGGCTCTATATTAGGAAAAGGAACAAATTTTTACACCCCATTTTTAACCCGAACAGATACATTTTATGTAGAAGCTAATAGATTTAAAAGTACCGAAGTTCAATTCGGAACCACTTTTCATAATTGGTCAATGATATCTTACGATCCAAATCAATATAATGGCGGTATGTTTAATATAGATCCAAATAAATTGATAAAAATTAATGGATTTAAAGTACAATCTTTATTTGGAAATACAACCCCACGATATAGAGTATATGTTAGAGAAGGTGGTTATAATGGATACGAAACAAACGCATCTGCTTGGAAAATTATATTTGATGCAGATTTAACAAATGGACAAACAATAAATACAATACCTGTAGAATATACATTAGAACCAGGCATAAAATATGGTTTTTATATTACCACCGACCCTCTTTCTGGCGAAGATATTTGGGTAAATTATGGCAATAGCTCTTATTCTAATTCAGATATTACGCTTTCATCAGATAATTTTATTTATGGTTTATTTGGTAGCAATGGCGTATATACGCCATATAGCTTAGATGTAGAATGTTTATACAGTATTACATGCGCAAGTTCAAGCAGAAAACCCGTAATTGTTACTATTAATCCAAAACCCTCTGGTTCTATACTGGCTCAAGGTGTAACTTACGAAGGACAATACAGATTAGGAGAAATAACAAAACCAGATATTACCGAAGTAGGAAACACGGTTCAATACGAATTAACACCACCAACCGGATATACAAATTCTGACTATAACTCTACTTGGGCAATTAACTCTGTAACCCTTAACCATATTGGAGGTTCTGCTGTAGACCCAACATCCTTTTCATTTACAAACCCAAGCGGCTCTCAAAATGGTGTTTTAAATATTGTACCAGATGCAAGTTCATTAGATTCTACTATTGTTGTTAAAATTCAATACCAAGATTTAGGACCATATTTTTGCGATACAACAGTTACAAGATTAATTATTGTTGCCCCAACACCTAAACCAAATTTTAAATTCCCAAAATCTGTTTGTACAGGAGATGATGTTTTATTTGAAAACCTATCAACAATACATTCGGGCAATATGACCTACAAATGGTATTTTTCAGCCAATGATAGTTCGGATATTTTTGAGCCTGTATCTTCATTTCCTACTTTTGGCTCTTACAATGTTAAATTGGTTGTAACATCTTTCCCTTATGGTATTGTAGAAGATACAACAATTGTTGTAAATGTAAGCGATATACCCAATGTTAAATTTAAAGTGCTTAATGCCTGCGAAGGTGCAGCAGTTAGATTTTTAAATCAAACAACAGTTAACTCTGGTTCACTATCATATACGTGGGATTTTGGCGATAATTCAGCCACAAGTTCTGCAACAAATCCAACACATATATACACAGTACCTAATGGTTATAGAGTTACTTTATCTGCAAACTCTGGAGGATGTATAGGCGAACTTACTAAAAATGCTTACGAGTTTTCTCGCCCAGTAGCTAAATTTGATGCACCTACAACACCAGTTTGTAATAATTTACCCGCTGTTCTAACAAATCAATCTACCTTATTACAAGGTTTAATGGGCTCATTATGGACATTAGGTGATGGTAATTTAAGTACAGAAAATAATGTTAGTCATTTATACATGAATACTGGTTCTTATAATGTTAAATTAAAAATGGTTTCAGAATTTGGTTGCGAGGATTCAATTGTTAAAACAGTGGTAATTAAGCCTTCTCCAATGTTAAACTTTACTACAGATAAATTATGTAACCTTACCACAACAAATTTTATTAATAATAGCCCAGAGTATGCAGGTGTAAACTCTGCCTACACTTGGACTTTTGATGATGCAACAACTCAAAATACAAAAAATGCAGTTAAAAATTGGACAAATATTGGGGAGCAAACAGTTAAATTGAAATCAGTTTTAACCAATGGTTGTCAAGCCGAAATTACAAAAACATTTAATGTTTTATTACAAGCAAAAGCAGATTTTACTGTAAGCGATATTTGTAGCAATGAAACTGCTTTATTTACAAATAAAACTAAAGTATCTCAAGGTTCTCCAGTTTATTCATGGAACTTTGGGGATGCTTCTCCATTAGTTTCAGATTTTAACCCTAAACACCAATATACCAACTTGGCTACAAATACATTTACAGTAGAGCTTGTTGCAAAAGTTGTTGGAGGATGTAATGATACAATAAGAAAATTATTAACTGTTACACAAATACCAAATTGTAATTTTAATATCAAACCGTATTTTTTACCCAATAATTTAGGCTTTAAATTTGAGCCTGCTATTACATCAAATTCTACTTATTTTTGGACATTTGGCGAAGGCGGAAATAGCACAGACATATCGCCTATATACCAATATCTATACACAGGTTCGTTTAATGTAAAATTAATTAGCACAAATAGCGGTGGTTGCAAATGTGAGCAAATAATTAAACTTAATGCAATACAGTCTTCAATTAAAGATATCAATACAGCCAATATTCAAGTAAGCCCAAATCCAGCAAATACAAGTTTTAAAATACAATTAAATAATCAAAATATTACAATTGCAAAAATGTATAATGCACTTGGTCAACTTATATCTACAAATACATTTACCGATAATACAGAAATAGATACCAAAGAATTATCAAGCGGTATTTATACACTTATTATTTTAAATAATAATGTAAATGTTAGCACAAAAATTGTGGTTAACCATTAAAATTTAGAATTTTATATTTATTACAAAAAGGGATTTAACTAAAGTTAAATCCCTTTTTAATTAAATTTTTTTTTAATTAAAAAAAATCTCTATATTTGGCGAATAAAAATAATTTATAATATGAAATTAAATATACTAAAAATTGTTATGATTGCTACACTTTCTTTTGTTATGAAAGGATTTTCGCAAACTGTAACCTACAATGAAACTTTTACTGGAGGTTCAAGTTATGCCTCTGGTTCATCTCAATGGGATAATTGGACATCTTTCAGAAATGCATTAGATACAACATCAAACAAATTCGCAAGAGTTACTATATCTGGAACCTATGATGCCACAGGTAGAACATGTGCAGACCCTACTTTAACAAGACGTATAGCTACTAATTTAAGGAATAATACTGCATCTTCTATAACTTGCAATGGTTTTACTTGGAATGTTGGCGGTTGTGGTGCAGGTCCAGAATTTAATGTTGGGGGAACAATTTGTGCTTGTAATAACGGGTATAGTGTTCGCCCACAGATAGGCTCAGGTAATACAAATTGGGGAGGGGTTAATTCTACAACTTGTGGCGGTCCAACACAGTATATCAAAATTGAATTTATAAATCCAAAAATAAATGATGCAGGTGTAACTTCTCTTACCAATTTTGACTTATGTACCACCCCTCAAGCTATTTTTGCTAAAGTTTATAATTTTGGAAATAAAAGATTAGACAGCTTTAGATTACACCATACAATTAATGGTGTTGTACAACCCATTAAATATTTAAAAACAAGAATAGCCCCATTTGTAGATACAACTATAACTTTAATTACATCGCAAGCATTTGTAGGCGGTACTAATTACCAATTCAAAGCTTGGACATCAAGACCCAACGGTGCCTCAATAGATTCTGTTGCTAATAACGATACTTCTACAACTTTAAGACAAACTTTTGTAGGCAATCCTAATCTTCCCACAACAACCAACACAAGCCAATGTGGAACGGGCAGGGCTGCTTTGTCCTGTACGCCAGCAAATTCATCAGATAGTATTAATTGGTGGACAGCAGCTACAGGAGGATTATTATTAGGCTCGGGAAAAAATATATTAGGACCTGTTATAAGCGGAAACCGAACATTTTGGGCTGAAGCTGTAAGAGGCGGTGGAAGAAATTTAACTTATAGAGCAAACTCTGGAGGAACTACAGCTATATCATTTAACACAACACAATACAATGGAGCATATTTTAATCTTACACCAGCCACAACCTTAAGATTAGATAGTTTAAGTGTAAATTTATGGCAAAATATATCTACAGGATTGCAAGTGTATTACAGAGTGGGTTCTTTTGTAGGTAATCAAACTAACTCAGGCGCATGGACATTGCTAACCTCGGCTGTTGCAAGAAATTATACCAGAAGCGGTGCTTTATATGGTGCAATAAAAGCAGATGTAAATTTAAATGCAGGTCAGGTTTATGGTTTTTATATAACAACAAATCCTACAGTAGGTGGCAACGATTTTTATTTATCTAATGGTGCAAATACAGTTTCAAATGGAGATATGAGTTTTATTGGTGGGACATGTACTAATGGCTTATTTGGAACACAATACGCTACTTGGACATTAAATGTAGATGTAATTTATAAAAAAGGTTGTACAAATCCAACCCGTGTTGCCCAAACTGTTACAGTAAAACCTCGCCCAACAGGCGCAAGCGTTATTAAAGGAGCCACTTTTCAAGGTCAGTTTAAGCAAGGTAGCCCAGCACAACCAGATATTACAGAGGTAGGAAAAACAATTATTTATGACATTTCTCCACCAACAGGATATACCAATGCAAACTATAATTCCACATGGTTTTTTAATTCTGTTACAGCAAGAACTAAAGCTGGAGTTTTAGTGCCAAATACAGCATATACTGTAAATAATCCTTCAGGATCCTCAAACGGTACTATTACATTTACACCAACTTCTACTTATTTGGATAGCACTATTACATTTACAACCAGATTTCAAGATTTAGGTCCCTATTTTTGCGATTCAAGTGTTGCGCGCACGGTTCATATAGCACCTACACCTGTAGTAAACTTTAATTTTCCTATGCCAACATGTTTTGGAACAGATATTCCTTTTAATAATTTAAGTTCAATACATAGTGGTTCGCTTACATATATGTGGTACTTTGGCGATGGCGATAGTTCAGATTTTAACAATCCAACTTATTTATACAAAACAGATGGTGTTTTCAATGTAAGATTAGTAGCTAAAAGCTTTCCTTACAATGTAATTAAAGATACCGTAATTCAAGTAGAGGTAACCGAAGTTCCTGTTGCAAATTTTAAAGTAAACAATGCTTGCCAAGGCAGTGCATTATCTTTTGCAAATCTTTCTTTTGCAAACAATGGTGTTTTAACATATTCATGGAATTTTGGCGATAACTCTCCAGCAAGTTTATTAAGAAATCCTACAAAATTATATGCAGCACCAGGTTCTTATAAAGTAACACTTACAGCATCTGCAAATGGATGTACCAATTCTATTACTAAAAATGCTTATCAATTTGCAAAACCTTTGGCTGCTTTTACTGCACCTACTGCACCTATTTGTGCTAAAGCAAAAGTGGTATTGCCAAATACTTCTTCTATTTCTTTAGGCGAGTTTGGTCAAAAATGGACGTTTGGAGATGGTGAAGTTTTTACGGAAGAAACGGGCACTCACTTTTATTCTGCACCTAATACATATAGTGTAAAACTTTTAGTCGTATCTGAATTTGGTTGTTCTGATTCTATAACAAAATCGGTTGTTATTAAACCAACGCCTGCACCCAATTTTACCTACAATAAATTATGTAGTGGATTACCAACAGAATTTACCAATACTACTGTTGAAACAGTTGCTAACCCTATATATACTTGGACAATTAGCGATGGTTTTACTTCAAATACAAGAAGCTTAACTAAAAATTGGACCTCTCAAGGTAATTATACTGCTACCTTAAAAGCATTGTTTAGCAATGCTTGCGAGGCTTCAATTACAAAAGATTTAGAAGTAACAATACAACCAGATGCAGACTTTACTGTTGCCGATATTTGTAGTGGAGAAGTAGCCAAATTTGTAAACTTAACCAAAGGACCTAAAGGATTTATTAAAACAAACTGGAATTTTGGTAATGGTACAAGTACAGATTTTGCTCCAACAAGATTGTTCAATCCAAATGCAACTCAAACATACAATGTTCAATTAGTAGCTTCTTACGATGGTGCTTGTTCCGATACTGTGGTAAAATCATTGACTGTTAGTCAATCTCCTACTTGCGATTTTAATGCTAAATTTAAAGGTTTCTTAACGTATGATTTTATTCCTACTAATAATACATACACTAAATATGAATGGTTTTACGGAGAAGGCGGTAGTTCTACCCTTACTTCGCCAACATACAAATACGATTACGATGGAAACTTTAGCGTAAAAATGATGGCTACAAATGCAGCAGGTTGTAAATGTGAGATTACCAAAAAAGTAAACGCTACGGCACAAGTTGGTTTGAATGCAATTAATAGTAATAATAAAATTTCTATCTATCCTAATCCAAACAATGGTTCATTTACAATAAATAGCCAAACCAATGGAATGAAAATAGAAGTATTTAATATTATTGGCGAAAAAGTTTTAACCCAAAGTACTTTAGAAAATTCATCTATTGTTAATTTAGGCGATAAAGCAAAAGGTATCTATTTAGTAAAAGTAACTGTGGCTGGTGTAACATCTACAACTAAAGTAACTGTTGCTAATTAACAATTTAATTAATATAAAAAAGCCCCAAACCAAAGGTTTGGGGCTTTTTTATTGCTTGTAATAAGGTGTAATTTCCTTTATCCTTTAAGAATATAAAAAAAGTACTAACTCAAGCTTTTAATATATAATTCCTCTACTTGGGTGCGAGCCCAAGGTGTTTTGCGCAAAAAAGCCAAACTCGATTTTATACTTGGGTCTATATTAAAACAACGGATATTTATACGCTCGCCCATTTCCTGCCAACCATACTGCTGAACCAAGTGTGCCAAAATATTTTCGAGTGTTATGCCATGTAAAGGGTTGTTGAGTTGATGGTTTTTCATAATATTATTAATGTTCAACTCCTACGGAGTTGACAGGGTAGGTTAAGGAGTTGCTAACTGAATAAAATCTTTACGGAAACTTAGGAAACTTCTTAAAATCAGGTTTTCTTTTTTCTAAAAAAGCGTGTTTGCCTTCTTGGGCTTCATCGGTAAAATAATACAGCAATGTAGCACTTCCTGCCAATTCTTGTATGCCTGCTTGCCCATCAAGTTCGGCATTTAAGCCATATTTTATCATGCGTAGGGCAATAGGGCTTTTTTGCATCATTTCGTTGCACCATTGTACCACTTCGTCTTCTAATTTTTCAAGTGGTACTACATGGTTTACCAAGCCCATATCCAAAGCCTCTTTGGCACTGTATTGGCGGCATAAAAACCATATTTCTCTTGCTTTTTTTTGTCCCACTATTCTGGCTAAATAGCTGCTGCCAAAGCCGCCATCAAAGCTACCTACTTTTGGTCCTGTTTGTCCAAAAATAGCATTTTCGCTTGCTATGCTCAAATCGCATACCACTTGCAGCACGTGTCCACCACCAATGGCAAAGCCATTTACCATAGCCACTACTGGCTTGGGGCAGGAGCGTATGCGTTTTTGCAATTCCAATACATTTAAGCGAGGAATACCATTTTCATCTTTATAGCCGCCAATGGTTTTTATATTTTGGTCGCCACCACTACAAAAAGCCTTATCGCCTGCACCTGTAAGCACAATGGTATAAATATCTGGATGCTCTTTTGCATAATCCATAGCATCTATCATTTCGGTATTGGTTTTTGGGGTAAAGGCATTGTGATACCTTGGGCGGTTAATGGTTATTTTTGCTATGCCTTCAAAGTATTCAAATAGTATTTCATCGTAGGTTTTAATGGTTTGCCATTCTCTTTTGCTCATAATTGGGTGTTTTTATATTGGTTAAAAATATGGGTGTTGTTGTTTGAATCTGTTTGTATTTCAAGTATTGCACATTGGCTATCTGCAAGCCATTGGGGTAAAGTGTTTGCTAAAGTTTCTGAGCAATTAGCTACATAGTAATTTACATTAAAATGGTGCGCCATAAGGGCTGCATTTTTTGTATGAGGTGTTTCTAAATAGGGATTTAATTCTGGCATTTTTGCGGGTCCGTCTATTACTTTAAAAATATTACCACCAAAATTATTAAGCAAAATTACTTTAAAATTGTTTGGTAGTTTTTGTTGCCAAAAAGCGTTGATATCGTAAAAAAAAGCAATATCGCCTGTAATTAATATATGTTGTTGCGTATCTACCAAAGCTGCACCTATGGCGGTGCTTGTGCAGCCATCTATGCCGCTAACACCTCTATTACTGTGTATTTGCCAAGTGGGTTTAAAGCAATTAGCTAAATATGCGGCATAGCGCACACTTAAGCTATTGGCAAGATGCAAGTTTAAATTGTCTCCTAAATTTTCTAACACCAATTTTACAGCATTAAATTCATTGTAGTTTTGTTGAATAATATTGTTGCTTATTGTTAATTTCTTTTGTGCAAGTATGCTAAAGGTATTGTAATATTCTGAAACTTGGGTTGGCAATATTTTATTCAATTCATGAAAAAAAGGGGTTGAACTTGTTTGAATAATTTGCGGCTTGCTGTTAAAAGCATCAGCACAATAGCCGTTTTCAGTTATATGTAAATGTGTTGTAGGTGTGTATTTTCTCAGCAGTTGTTTAATCGTTATATTCAATACCATTTTGCCTGTGGTAATTAATATATCGGGTATAAAAGCTGGTTTTTGTTTTTCATTCAAATTTAAAAGTAAACCCTCCCAATTACCAATATTTTGGTATTGGTGTTTGTTAGAAATAACATCGGCTATAACAATTGCATATTTATTTTGGCTTATATGTTTTAATGCTTCTATTTCGTTTTCTGTGGTTTGTGCGCCATGTAGAATTAGTACTTTTCCTATTGGTTGGTCTCCAGACCATACAATGGAAAGATTCTGAATATTTTTTTCAGAGCTAAAAAATTTCAGAATGACATCAGCCTCGTTTGGTTTGAATGGAGACCAACCAAAGGTAGGCTCTGAATATTCAAACATATCTGCAACTGCAGCATACAATGGTTCTTTAAGCGGTACATTCAAATGGGAAGGTCCTTGTTTTCCAGCTTCGCCCGCTTGTTTGGTCTGCAAAGCAACCGAAGGAAGCCCAAGGGCAGTTTCAAAAAATTGCCTTGTGATAGAAAATATTTCTTCAATCTTATTGTTTTCAATATCTTCTGGTGTTTGAAAAGAGCCTAATATATGCGGTTTAAATACTTCAAACTGATGTATGGTTTGCCCGTCCCAACGGTCTATCATTTCGGCTGGTCTATCAGCTGTAATTACCAATAATGGCACTTGCATATAAAAAGCCTCTGCTATTGCAGGGTATAGGTTTAATACTGCTGTTCCGCTTGTGCAAATAATGGCTACTGGTTGCTGTAGCTGTTTAGCCATACCAAGGGCTATAAAAGCTGCCGAGCGTTCATCTACTATACTTATACATTCTATTTTTTTAAACCTTACAAAAGCCATTACCAATGGCGCATTGCGGCTGCCTGGGCATATAACCACATGGCGCAAACCAAGGCTATAAAGCCCAGATACAATGCAATTGATATTGGTTTGAAAATAAGTTTCCAATTTTCAAGTTTTTTAATTTTGAGGATTTTGTAAAAGCTGCACCTCCACTTCCTCTATTCTTGCATGTTTTACACTTTTTACAGTAATTTCAAAGCGCGGGGTTACAATTACTTCTTTTTCATTTGGAATATTTTCGTGAATGCTTATTACATAGCCCCCAAGGGTTTCATAATCACCTTCTGGTATTTTTAAATTATAGTTTTCGTTCAAATACTCAATGGTGTGCCTTCCGCTAAATAAATAATGCCCGTCATTTATAGTTATTTCTCTTAAATCTTCGGTATCGTATTCGTCATCTATTTCGCCAAATATTTGTTCTATAATATCTTCAATGGTAATAATACCAGCTGTTCCGCCAAATTCATCTACTACAACGGCAATGCTTTTGCGCTTTTGGGTCATTTCCTTTAGTTGGTCGTGCAAGGAGCGGCTTTCGTTTGTTATTAATATGGGCATTACAATTTCGGCAATTGTGCTTGGCTTTTTAAACATATTTACCTGATGCACATAGCCATTTATATGGTCAATATTATCTTTATATACCAATATTTTAGAGTGTCTTGAGTCTTTAAAAAGTATCAATAATTCATCTATGCTTTCTGTTTCTTCAATAGCTATCAATTCTGTTCTTGGTATCATACAATCACGCACTTTTTGTGTACCAAAATCGAGCGCATTTTTAAACATTTCTGTGCTAAGGTTGGAGTCTTCATCAAGCTCAATATGCCCTGTTTGCGATATAAAATGGTCTAAATCTACCCGCGAAAAAACAGGTTGTGAGGAGGTATATTTTTCGCCTGTTAAAAGCCTAATAATAGCTTTGGAGATATACAAAATAAATGAAACCACAGGCCAAAGTATAAAATAGCAAATATGAAATGGAATTATTAATACTTTAAGAATAAAATCGGGGTTAATTCTAAACAAAGCTTTTGGTATAAACTCGGCTGTAACCAATACAATAAGGGTGGATACAATGGTAATAACTACAAATAGCCAAAAATGATTTGGAATATAATTGCTCAAAAATTCTTCTAAAATTTTTCCACTATAAATACCATAAATAACCAAGGCAATATTATTGCCAACCAAATTGGTGCTTATAAATTTTGTTGGGTCTTTTAAGTACCAAGCAAGTATTTTAACATTCCAATTACCTTGCTTGTTTAGCAGCTCTACCCTTAGTTTATTTACAGAAATAAAAGCAATTTCAATACCCGAAAAAAAGGCTGAAAAAAGCAAGGTTAGGAGTATGACCAGTGGGTCGGACATTATAGTAATTATTTTAAAGGGCAAAATTAGGTAAAAAATGTATTATATTTTATTTCCTCTTTATATGCTACTTTATTCTTGAGAGGGAAAAAATAAAGTTTTAAATTCAGGCACTTAATATAATATGGCACAAATAAATCCTTACTTACATTTTAAAGGCAATGCCGAAGAAGCATTTACCTTTTATAAATCTGTTTTTGGTGGCGAGTTTGCAACAATAGCTCGTTTCAAAGATATGCAATCGGTAGAGTATCCTGTAGCCGAAATCGAAGCAGAAAAAATTATGCATATAGCTTTGCCAATAGGCAAAAATAGTATGTTAATGGCAAGCGATACCCCAGAATTTATGGGCAAACACAACGAAAATGAAACCAGAAGTAAAATTTTAATTAATGCAGAAAGCAAAGAAGAAGCCAATTATTTATTCAACCCAAATTCAGCAATAGAATTGCTGAATCGAATAACAAATTGTAAATCATGTTTTTACAAAACATAATTACAATTTTTAAATCGGGGTTAATCCCAACTAAATCAAATAGTTCGATTTTTCAAATCTCCTATTGATTAATTTGGGTTCAATGGTCTTTCAGAAGGCGGACAAATAGAAATGCCCATTGCAGAAAGTACTTGGGTTTGTATTTTGGAATGTTTAGAGATAAATTTGGCTTTGAATGGATGTTGGACTCTGACCCACGATAAAACGGACAATACAAAACCGCCAACAAGTGTTGTGTAAAAAAGGTAGAAAAACCGAATGTAATATTTTGACCCCTTAAAGGATTTATCTTCTTTCAATGAAACCCTAAAAACTATTTCATACCTTTGCAAAGTAATTTAATTTGAAAATGTCAAACGAATTTAAACTGAACACTATTGAAAGCGCAATAGAAGATATAAAAGCAGGAAAACTGATTATTGTTGTAGATGATGAAGACCGAGAAAATGAAGGTGATTTTTTAGCCGCAGCCGAAAAAGTAACGCCAGAAATGATAAACTTTATGGCAACCGTTGGGCGAGGCTTAATATGCGTCCCCCTTTTGCCAGAAAGATGCGATGAACTAAACCTTGGCATGATGGTATCAAGCAACGATTCGGTTCATGAAACGCCCTTCACTATTTCGGTAGATTTAAAAGGACATGGCACTACTACTGGTATATCTGCAAGCGATAGAAGTAAAACCGTAATTGCATTAATTGACAAAAATACCAATCCTACAGATTTGGCTCGACCAGGTCATATTTTTCCACTAAAAGCTCAAAAAGAAGGCGTACTAAAACGAGCAGGACATACAGAGGCAGCAGTAGATTTAGCCCGATTAGCAGGGCTGCAACCAGCAGGCTGTATTGTAGAAATACTAAAAGAAGATGGCGAAATGGCAAGGCTGCCAGAGCTATTTGAATTGGCAAAAAAATACGATTTAAAAATAGTTTCAATAGAAGATTTAATTAAATATAGAATAAAAAACGAAAGCTTTATTCAAAGAGAAATTAGCGTAAATATGCCTACAGCTTTTGGTAATTTTGAAATGTTAGCTTATACTCAAAATAGCGATGGCATGCAGCATTTAGCCATTACAAAAGGCACATGGAAAAAAGACGAACCAGTATTAGTGCGTGTACATAGCAGCTGTATGACAGGCGATATATTTGGCAGTTGCCGTTGCGATTGTGGCGAGCAACTGCACCAAGCCATGCGCATGATAGAAGCAGAAGGCAAAGGCATTATTTTATACATGAACCAAGAGGGTAGGGGTATAGGCTTACTGAATAAACTTAAAACCTATAAACTACAAGAACAAGGTTTAGATACTGTTGATGCCAATTTAGAACTTGGCTTTAAGCCCGATGAAAGAGATTACGGCATAGGAGCACAAATATTAAGAGATTTAGGCGTTAGCAAAATGCGTTTAATGAGCAATAATCCTAAAAAACGTACAGGACTTATTGGCTACGGTTTAGAAATAGTAGAAAACATACCCATTATCACTGTTCCAAATTCTCATAATTTGGTGTATCTAAATACTAAACGTGAAAAAATGGGGCACGAGATATAGATAGAATTAATGTAAATTCAGTTAAAGAATACTTGATGTCATTCTGTATCCCGCACGTGCGGGAGGCTTCGCAAAATTATACAGAATCTGAAATTTATAGAGATTCTGAATCTTTTTTCAGAGCA
>CAZDGF010000053.1:0-23227 GCA_964505065.1 uncultured Chitinophaga sp. | reverse complement strand
CTAAATCAAATAGTTCAATTTTTCAAATCTCCTATTGATTAATTTGGGTTTAATACTGCCCTGTGTTCAATAATACCAATGTACAAGCCTCTTCGTAAGCAATATGGTGCTTATCTAATTCAATATAAAAATCTTCGTTTTCTGTACCAGGATTAAATATTACCCTTTGCGGTTTTAGTTTTAACATGAAAGGAATGTATGCTGCTTGATTAGCTTTGCCTACATACAATGTTATAGTATCAATCTTTAAATTTTCAAAAGCAGAAAATTCTGTTTCAAAAACTATAGTATCTACCATACCTTTTTTTAAAGCCAATGCTTTTACAGTATGCCCTTTTTCTTTCAGTAATTTTAAGGCTTTGTAAGCATATCTTTCTGGCTTTTCTGATGCGCCAACAATTAAGGTTATTTTATCATTATTCATTAATTATTTATTAAAATATAACAACAAAATAAAGTTTTTATCAGATATTCGCCTAATAATTTTATACCAAAGATGAACATAGGCGAAAAACTTTTTAATTTTAAACTACAAGCCACTAATGGCGAGCATTATACCAATTTTACATTTGCCGATAAATACGCGCTTTGCATTGTAATAATGGCAAACAATTGCAAATATAGCGAAGCCTATTGGAAACGTGTGTTAAAACTTAGCGACCAATACGAGGAGGATAATATGGCTGTAATAGCTATAAATGCCAATGATGAAAGCAAAGAGGCTTTAGATAATATGGAGGGAATGAAACAAAAACTTGCTGCTTACCAGCATCCTAACTTTGTGTATTTAAAAGATGAAACGCAAGAAGTAGTTAAAAAAATAGGTGCTACCAAAACACCAGAGGTTTTTCTTTTTAACTCAAAAAGAGAATTGGTATATAAAGGCATTGTAGATGACAATTGGGAAAACAGCACCCAAGTGATGATGGCATATTTGGAAGATGCTATTGAGTATTGCTTAGATGGTATAGATATAGATTACCCAGAAATGCCAGGTGCTGGCTGCGAAATACTTTGGAAATAATGGCTAAAACCATTGTTATTACAGGGGCAAGTAGCGGTATTGGAGAGGCTTTGGCTTACCATGCTGCAAGCCTAAAATACAATATTGTATTGGCTGCCCGCAGTATAGAAAAATTAGAACAAGTAAAACAAAATTGTAGTGCTAAAAATGCTGAATGTATTGCTGTAGCTTGCGATGTAAGTATTGCGCAAGATTGTAAAAATTTAATGCAGCAAGCCATTGCCTCCTTTGGCAAAATAGATATTTTAATAAACAATGCTGGCATAAGTATGCGTGCAGTTTTTAATGATTGTGATTTATCTGTTTTAGAAAAAGTAATGGCTATTAATTTTTGGGGAACAGTGTATTGCACAAAGTATGCTTTGCCATTTATTTTAGAAAACAAAGGCAGCATTGTAGGTGTGTCTTCCATAGCTGGCATTAAAGGATTGCCTGCCCGCACTGGTTATTCAGCATCTAAATTTGCAATGCACGGTTTTTTAGAATCTTTAAGATTAGAAAATTTAAAAACTGGCTTGCATGTATTAGTAGCCTGCCCTGGCTATACGGCTTCTAATATTAGAAATACGGCATTGAATAATTCAGGCAGCAGCCAAGCAGAAAGCCCTTACGATGAAAGCAAACTAATGCAACCAGAAACAGTGGCAAAAGAAATTTTTAAAGCCATAGAAAAACGCAAAAACTATATTTACCTTACTTTTCAAGGCAAGGTTACCTATTTTTTAAGTAAATTTTTTCCAAAACTATTGGATAAATTGGTGTACAAAACAGTAGCTAAAGAAAAAGATAGCCCTTTTAAATAAGTACTTATTTTTTAACTAGTAATGCCACGCTTTCCACATGGTGTGTGTGCGGAAACATATCTACAGCTTGTATTTTTTTTACTTCGTAATGCTCGGCAAGTAAGGCAATATCGCGCGCTTGGGTGGCAGTATTGCAGCTTACATAAACTATTCTTTGCGGTGCTACTTCTATAATTTTAGCTACCACATCAGGGTGCATACCATCTCGTGGTGGGTCGGTAATTATAACATCGGGTTTGCCATGTTTTTCAATTAGTTCGTTGTTCAACACCAATTTCATATCGCCAGCATAAAAAGTGGCATTGCTTATATTGTTTTCAATGGCATTTTCTTTGGCATCTATTATAGCTGTTTCCACATATTCTATACCTATAATTTGCTTACAATATTTGGCTATAAAAAGGGCTATGCTTCCTGTTCCTGTGTATAAATCATATACATTTTCTTTGCCTGTAAGTGCGGCAAATTCTCTGGCAATGGTATATAAATTTATAGCTTGTTTGGCATTGGTTTGAAAAAAAGATTGAGGGCGAATTTTAAATTTTAAGTTTTCAAAAGTTTCTGTTAAATAATCTGTACCTGCAAAAGTAGTAACAGGCAAATCGCTCCAAGTATCGTTTTGTTTGCCATTTATGGCATAGCACCACGATTTTACAGCTTCAAATTTGGGTATCAAATAATTAAATAAGTTTGAAATATCTTCTTTGTTGTTTTCAGCAACTATTAGTACTACCATCCATTCATTGTTTATTGTGCAGCGTAGCATTAAATTTCTAAGCCAACCTGTTTGTTGTCGTAAATCAAAAAAAGCTAAATTATTTAATATTGCATATTCTTTTATAGCAATACGTATATCGTTGGCTAAAGTAGGGGCTAAATGACATTCCGAAATATCCAAAACTTTATCAAACATGCCTGGTTTATGAAAGCCCAATGCAGGAATTCTGCCTGGGTTTTCTTTGTCAAAATGTTCTTCCCAAGCCTTATTGCTAAAGGTAAATTCGAGCTTGTTTCTGTAATTGTATATTTCCTTGCTTTCAAGTATTGGCAAATATTCTTCAACCTCAACTTTGGCAATGCGTTGCATATCTTGTTTTACTTGCTCTGCCTTAAATTCCAATTGATGTTTATAATCTATATGTTGCCATTTGCAGCCTCCGCAAGTGCCAAAATGAATACATTTAGGCTGCACACGCATGGGCGAGGGTGTAATTAATTGTATAATTTTAGCCTCGGCAAACGATTTTTTTTGTTTCACAACCTGCACATCTACCACATCGCCTGGTGCACCAAAGGGAATAAATACTACCAATCCATCTTGCTTGGCTATGGCTTTGCCCTCTGCAGCAGCAGTTGTTATTTGTAAATTTAAAAGCGGATAATTTTTTTTATTAAGTTTCAAAATATAAGGCTGCAAAACTAATCAAAAAAAAAATAAGACATTTATTAAATGCCTTATTTTTAATCTTTAGTCATTCTGAAAAATGTACTCATTTATTCAGAATCTTTTAACCTTATTTTTGAACCCATTGGTTTAGTATGGTGCTAAACTCATCGGGTTTTCTATAGCCAGGGTATGCAGCTATTGCTGTATTATCTGTTAAGCTTTTCCAAAAAAATGTTGTAGGATAGCCGCCATTTGGTCCGCCTTTATTTAATAATTGCAATAAGGTTTCAGAGGAATAATCTATACCATTTATTTTGTGTTTACCATTGTTTTCAGGGTTAAATTTTACAGCTACAAAATATTGGTTCATTTTAGCAATAATATCTTTATTGGTATATGTTTCTTTATCCATTACTTTACACCAATAGCACCAATCGGTATATACATCAACTATCAATATTTTTTTCTCTTTTTGTGCTTTGGCAAAGCCATCTGTTGGCGAGTACCAAGTTAAGCCTGTAGATGTAGGTGCAGTAGTTTCTGTTTTTACTTTCGGTTTTACAGCTTTCTTTTTTGGTTTGGGTTTGCTTGCAAATGTTGCCGATATAATTACAACAGAAAGCAAGGCGGCAAGGCAAACAAAAATAATTTTTTTCATATCTTTTTTTAAGTGTTTAAATACTATTACAAACATAAACAAAATATCTGCCAAAAAAAATTTTGATACGTTATAACCATGATTTACGTTAATAATATTGATTCGGTTTGAAAAAATAAGTATATTTGCACTACTTTAAAAATGGGGCTGACCGGAATTGACGGGTAGTGCAACTAAAGTGTAAGCATGTAGAGCATTGTTAGCGTGGCTCTTTAATCTCAACTTTCAACAATATAAGAGGCGAAAATAACTTCGCAATGGCTGCCTAATCAAGGATTAAGCACCTGCCATCTACCTACAAAGCCCCAGTTTGGGTAGGCTTTGAAATTAGGTAGTCGCTATACCCAAATATCTGTAGGGCGTGTTTGTAGCCGTATAAGATTATAAACAAACTAAGGTTTAAAATGGTAGGCGGTAAGCCTTTTTAATCCCTACAATTAATTACAGCTAAACATGTAGAAAGCGCTCTTATTTCCTACTCCGGACCAGGGTTCGAATCCCTGCAGCTCCACTTTTTTATTTTGTAAAGTAAATTATATAAAATATTTGCGTTAAATTTTTTTTATAAGCTCTAAAAAACACTATTTGTGTTTATTAATATTGTTTTTATTAACTTTGTAAAATGAATATACAATGGCAAGATATACCCAAAACAATACCCTTAATTATAATAATTTTAGGGTTGTATGCCATAAAGTTTTTTATACTTCTGGTTTATAAAAAACGTAATCAAATAAAAAAGCATGACAACTTTGTAATAGGTATCAATACCATATACTATATTCTCTTTTTTGCCCTTTTGGCTATTTTTATCTTATTGCTATTAAAGGTAAATGTAAAAGAGTTTTTTACCTCCATATCCATTATAGCAGCTGCCATAGCCATAGTTGCAAAAGATTATATTAGCAATGCTATTAATGGTATGATTTTGATGTTCAACAATCAACTATCTATTGGCGATTATGTTCAAATTGGCGAGCAAAAGGGGAAAATTACCAATATTACATTATTGAATGTACAGCTTATAAACGATGAAGACGACCTTATTTTTATACCCAATAATTTTGTATTGAGTAATGATTTTATAAACTTTACCAAAGGCGAAAGCCATAAAACAAGCATAGAGTTTTTAGCAGATATAAAATACATAGAAAGTATTGAAGAAGTTGAACAATACATGAACACAAATGTGGCACTTGTAAACAAAGATGTACTGCCCGATACCTTTAAAATTAAAACACTTACAGTAAAACAAAATACCGTAAGACTAAAAGCAGAAGCTATTTTAAATACCCGAGATAGAAAACAAGAACGCATGTTCAGACGACAGCTTATAAATGCTTGGATAAAGTTTTCAAAATTAAAGAAATAAATTGTTGTAAAATAAATTGTACATTAGCCTAAAAAAAAATTAATAAATTGAGAATTATATATTGTAACCCTATATTTTTGCACCAAATATTTTAAATTCAACAAGTATAAAAATTACCCATGGAAAAAAAACGTAGAATTGTAGATTATAGCAATGTGCCAGATGAAATCTTAAATAAATTAGGAGAACTATATCCTAATGGCTACGATAGAGATATTATTAAATTTCCCAATGCCAAAGGCGAGCTTGTATCGGCAGTAAGGGTAGAAACAGATGATACCATATTTTTAATCAAAGTATCATCTCAACTAAAACAGATGTTTGACGATTTGGATATTGATGAATTAGACCTTAGCAACGAAGAGCCTGAAGATGATAATAATAATGATGAGGACGATGACCAATATTCAAAAGACAAACCAAAAGACGACTACGAGGATTAAAGCAAATCTTTAAACTCCTCCATTCGCATACCTCTTGAGCCTTTTATCAATATTGCTGAATGCGTAATATTTGAATCTTGAATAAAATGTAAAGCATCTGCTTTGTTTTTAAACTGCGCTATTTTAGGCGAGTTTACTTTATGTTTA
This sequence comes from uncultured Chitinophaga sp., assembly GCA_964505065.1. Classification (GTDB taxonomy): domain Bacteria; phylum Bacteroidota; class Bacteroidia; order NS11-12g; family UBA955; genus JABMMZ01. The sequence continues at coordinate 17,393 of CAZDGF010000053.1, read as the reverse complement.
GCAAACTCATTGCCCACCAATACGCAACGAAAAAGGCTATCTGTTGTTAAACATAAATTTATAATATCTAAATGCTCTTGCTCGGCATAGCTGCCAAGTTCAAACATATCGCCAAGTATGGCTATTTTAGGTGTTTGGGGCATAAGGCTAAAAGTTTTTACAGCCTCTTGTACGCTGCTTGGATTGGCATTATAAGCATCTAATAATATTGTATTTCCCTTATCTGTTTGAAGTATTTGCGAACGGTTATTGGTAGGTGCATATTGCCCTATAGCATGTTGTATATTTTGTATTGATATTTTAAAATAATATGCCACAGCCAAAGCTGCTGCTATATTTTGCAAATTATGCGCACCCATTAATGGCGATTCTATACCTTGGCTTTCATATTCAAAAGATATACTTGGAACAAGTTTTACATTTGTAATAGGCGCTTTATTGTCAATAATATTAATGCTATATTCCAATTTATTGGCTATGCGTTTGCCCATATTATTTAGCCATATATCATCAGTATTTACAAATGTCAATCCATTGTTTTTTATCAAAAAATCGTAAAGTTCGCTTTCTGCTTGGGCTACCCCCTCTATGCTACCAAAACCCTCTAAATGCTCCTTGCCAATATTGGTAATTAGCCCCATATCAGGTTGGGCAATATGGCATAGTTCTGCAATATCGCCAATATGGTTTGCCCCCAATTCTACAATGGCTATTTCGTGTTCGGCCTTTAGCTGCAAAAGCGTAAGAGGTACACCAATATGGTTGTTTAAATTACCCTGCGTATAATGTATATTTTTTTCCGTTTGTAGTACAGCGCTTATCAATTCTTTTGTTGTAGTTTTACCATTGCTGCCCCCTATGCCTAAAATAATGGCTTTACAATTTTTACGGTGTAGGGTTGCCAATTGTTGAAGTGCTTGTAAAACATTATCTACCAAAATTAATTGCGCATTGTCTGTATGTTTCTCATCTACAATAGCATATTTTGCGCCCAATTCTAATGCTTTTTCAGCAAAAAGATTACCGTTAAAATTTTCGCCCTTTAAGGCAAAAAATAAAGAATTAGCAGTTATTTTGCGTGTGTCTGTACAAATATTATTTTTACATTCTAAAAATAATTGATATATATTTTCAATACTATTCATAGCCTTTGCAAATGTATGAATGATATAGGTTAAAACATTGTATTGTCTTTTTTTTATAATTTTATGCCACGTTTTTTGAAATTTGGTGTCTTATAGGTATATTTGAAATAAATTATGAAAAATAATATTTACACTCCACTTTTAATTATTGCTTTTGGATTTATAAATATAATAAATGCTCAAAAACTAATTTATAAATACAACGATTCGTTAAATTTTACCAATAGTAGCAATGCTGCCTTAATTAAGGGTTTGGCAGGAGGCTTTCAGTGTCCGCAGTTTAGCCCTTGCGATTTGAACAACGATGGCAAAAAAGATTTGGTTGTTTACGACAGAGTAGATGGCAGTATTATTACATTTATAAACAAAGGCATTACGGGCGAAGTAAAATACGATTTAGATATGCGCTATGCCCAATATTTTCCAAAATTTAATGCTGGCGGCTGGATGCTTATGCGCGACTATAACCAAGATGGGCTCGAAGATATTTTTACAACCAATGGCATTGTTTATAAAAACACCTCAAACAGTTCGCCTGGTCGCCCCTCGTTTGAAATTTTACCAATATTACAATTTAGAAATATATCTTCAAGCAATTCTGCTATTTTGTATAACCCTTTGGCTACGCCTGCATTGCATTTGCCTGGCATTTATGATATAGATTTTGATGGCGATATTGATATTATGAGTTATACTAATTTGGGTGGCGCTATTACATATTATAAAAACGAACAAAAAGAAATGGGCTTACCTAATGATAGTATGCGTTTTAGGCAAGTAGACTGGTGTTGGGGAAATTTTACAGACAATAACTGTAATGAATATAATTTAGGAATACCAAATGGCAATGATACAAATTTTTATAAATTTTACGGTAAACGCCACACGCAAGGCTCTTCAATAACATTGTTTGATGCTAACAATGATGGCGACATAGACATGGTTTTAGGCAATGAAGGCTGCAAACATCTTACAATTTTAAACAATGGCAGAGCAAATAATAATTCAAAATACGATTCTATAATTAGCTACGATACAATGTTTGTAAACTCAAGCATCAGAGCGGAAATTACATTATATCCTGCGGCATATTTTTTAGATATTAATAACGATGGTAAACGCGATTTGGTTTACTCGCCCAATTCTACAAATTTTGTTATTCAAGAAACCAACCAAGTATTTTGGTATATGAATACTGGCACTGATTTAGCGCCTATTTTTTCGCAAAAAAAACCGCTCTTTACGCCAGAAATGTTGGATATTGGACACAGAAGCAGCTGGGCTTTTAACGATTGGGATAAAGATGGCGATTTAGATGCTATAGCCGCAAGCAATGGAGATGCTTTGAATACCAAAAATTTAGCCGATAGAATTTCGTTATTTGAAAATATTGGCACAAAAAATAGTGCAATTTTAAAATTAAGAGATAATAATTTTGGATTATTCTCCTCTCAAAGTATTAATACTTTAAGCATAGCTGTTGCAGATATGAATGCAGATGGCAAATTAGATATTGTTGCTGGAAATGATAAAGGCGAAATTAAATATTACAGAAACACATCGGCAACAAATACTACATTATCGCCAACTTTTAGTTTAAGCAATAATACATTTCCTGGTTTTAATATAGATATTGGAGCTTATAGTTCTCCGGCTATTGCAGATATTAACAACGATGGGCTTCAAGATTTGGTAATTGGCAGATTTGATAGTATGTTAAGTTATTATCAAAATAATGGTACAGCCTCCAATCCAGATTTTAATTTAATAACCAATAGGTTTGGCATGGTAAAACCAACAGATTCTATAAGTTTTTTTCGTACACAACTTAAAGATATTTTTGGCGATGATTCTTTTGATATAAACAACTTGCCTGTATTTGCCCCAGGATACACTATTATTTATGAGCGTAATTTATATGCCACTCCTCAAATTTTTGATGCAGATAATAATGGAAAATTAGAACTTTTAGTTGGCAATGTATTGGGGCAATTAAAATTGTATGAAATAAGCAGCAACCCCAATGCCAAGTTTAAACAAATAGATTCTATGAATTATATATTGGGATTAAACAATTTAAAAATTGCAAACATAGATTATGGCAATAGAGTATCACCAGCCTTTGCAGATTTGGACAACAATGGGGTGCCAGAAATAATTGTTAGTTGCAATAGAGGTGGAGTGCAATATTTAAAACCAGAATTTAGCCAAAAAGTAGGTTTAGTGCAGCCTTATATTGTTCAAAGTTTAAATATTTATCCTAATCCTGCTAAAAATGAAGCGATGATAAATATTGAAGATAAAGCAATAAAATCAACCACTGTATTTTCTTATGACGGCAAACAAATAGATATACCTATTAAAACTGAAAACAATTATTTGCATTTTAATACAACATCAATAACCAATGGCATATATTTTATACATTTAATTACAACAAATAATTTGGTATATGTAGCTAAATTACAAGTGTTAAAATAAATTAATTAAGGCTTCTTCCTTTCCATTCTGTTTTTATGAATGGCGAAAGTATCAATAAAATAAAGATATAAACTTGATAGAAGGGTATTATAAAAATTATAAATAGATTGAATTTGAAATATGGTTTTAGTTGTAAACCATAAATAATATCAACAGTATATTTTAAGCCAATTAAAACCAAAGCATAAGGCGTAAAAAGGCACAATGCCGCATAAATGGCAATGAGTTGTATGGTAATAAATACCTGTAATAATTTATTGTAAGGATAAATATATAAGTTGTGCTTTGCTATCCAACGTTTACGTTGCATAATAAATTGATTAAAAGAATAACTTGGCTGCGTGCTTACCAATGTATTTGCGTTTAGTGTATAAGCTACTTTTTCTTTGTCTAATTTAAAAAATTCTTGAAGCAGTAAATCGTCATCGCCAGTGGCTATGCTTAAATGTTGCTTATAGCCACCCAAAGTTTCAAATAGCGTTTTGCTAAACATTAAATTTGCCCCATTGCAAGTGGTAGGTTTTTTAAGGTTTAGCATTGTAGCACTTATGCCAACTATGGCAGCACTTTCGGCTTGTTGTAGTTGCGTAAAAATACTGCCATTTGCCGTAAATTGAATATTGCCACAAAGCATATTCAATTTATTTTCTTCAAAAATATTACGCATCGTTTCTGCCCAATTGGGGTGCATGGTGCAATCGGCATCTGTGGTTAAAATAATATTATTTTTAGCCAATGAAATGCCTAAACTCAAAGCATTTTTTTTGCCCACTAAATTATTTTTTACTACACTTATATTTGCAATGGCTTTAAAATTTGAAGCCATTGTAAATGTGTCATCTTGGCTATTGTCATCTATTACAATTACCTCGTAATGGTTATTTTGTAAGCTTTGATTATTTATACTTTTTAAACATTTTATAATATTTTCTGCTTCGTTTCTACAAGGAATTATGATTGAAATAGAAGTATTATATTTTCCAATTTTATGCTTATTTTTTTTAAAATAAAATACAATATTAAGTATATAAAAGCAATAGCTTATAATAATTATACTTATGCAAAAAATGCTTACACTCATTGGTTTTTAAGTTTTGCAAAAATAATAATTACTGTACCTATTAGCATTGGTATTGCTACATTAAAAATATAGATTAACATACCAGGCAAATACTCATTGCCTTGCGTTGGCAATTTGCCATTTAAAGTAAACACCACCAACGGAATAGTAAGCCTTAAAGCTATATCGGTTAAAATAAAATTGGGGGCTATTGTTTGCATAAAAAAAATGCAGCTTACAGCGCATAAATGAAAACCTATAGTTGCGCTATTGCTTAACCCAAAATGCCAAGCCAAAAGGCTGTATGGCAATAAAAAAGACAAATACCGCAAAGCAGAAAGCCCTAATATTTTTAATAATTGTGCTTTTGTAGTAAGCGTTAAAGCTGATTTTAATTTAGCTGTAATTATATATTTTTTGGTAAAATTAAATTGAGGCAAATACCAATAAAATGCAATAGCTATTACAATTAAAATTCCAAACGATACAATAAAATGCGATGCATAATCTATGGGTTTGAGCCATGCAAAGCCTATAATACCAAATATTAAAGTAATTAACAATTGACTATAGCTGCCCACTACAGAAAGCAAACCAGCATGCCATTTGTTTCTATCCAAAATGTACACCAATCTGCCTAAATATTCGCCTGTTTTATAAGGTAAAAGTTGCGATACAGCCACACCAGAAAGCACAGATGCCAATGCTTTTTTAAGCCCCAAAGGATTAAATTTTTTAATTAACAATTGCCATTTGTAGGTTTCCAAACGCCAATTAATAGCAGAGGCTACAAGTAAAAGCAAATACCATTGCAAGGAAATTTGATTGAGTTGAAACCAAAAATCGGAAAATGAGAATGCCGTATTTTTAAAGAATTTTTTATACAAAAACACACAAATAAAAATGGGCAAAAGCCATTGCACCAATTTAAAAAACGTGCGCCATTTAAAATTATCTTGTATCTTTGTTTTGTTTTGCAAAGGATAGAAATTAGTGATTTTGATAAAATTGTATTGGGTATAGACCCCGGTACAAATATAATGGGTTATGGTGTAGTTGGCATAAAAGGCAAACAACAAACTTTAATTAGCATTGGTATTATTAAATTAGATAAGATGGAAGACCATGCCCTAAAACTGAAGCATATTTTTGAACGTGTAACAGGCATAATAGATAGTTATACGCCCGATGAAATGGCTGTAGAAGCGCCATTTTTTGGCAAAAATGTACAATCTATGTTAAAGCTTGGCAGGGCGCAAGGTGTAGCCATAGCCGCAGCCCTTATGCGCAATATGCCTATATACGAATACTCGCCACGCAAAATAAAACAAAGTATAACAGGCAATGGCAATGCCACCAAAGAGCAAGTAGCCAATATGCTACAAGTTTTGTTAAAATTTGAAGAAATGCCCAAAAACTTAGATGCTACCGATGCTTTAGGTGCTGCTATGTGCCATATATTTCAAAACAATGCCCCCAGAGGCTTTGGCTTAAAAACCCCTAAAAAAGCTGGTAGCGGTTGGGAAAAATTTGTAACTGAGAATAAGGAAAGGATAAAGTGAGGGGGATTATTGAGTAAATGTTGTACTTATCTCCAACAATATATGCTTTTGTCTAAATAAAAGATAAAAAATGAGCTCAAATTTAAAATTTGGTTCTTTTGTGGGTGATAACACCCACAACGGCAAAAAAAATATTTAAGTTTTAAATATAACGATAAGCTTTAAAATGCCTTTAAAAACAAAAAAGTGGCTCTATCAGGAATCGAACCTGAATTTAGGGCTTCGGAAACCCTCGTTCTATCCATTGAACTATAAAGCCAATTTTACTGCGCAAAGATACCCAAATGTAATCCTTTTGTCAAATTAATGTAATAATTAAACCCTTGAGCAACTTTTTTAACTCTCCTTACGTCTATCTATTAAACTGCGATAGTTGTGTTTCGTGTGTTTAGACTCCAATTTTATAAGCTGATGCAAAAAAGCTGCTGTATTTTACAGTGGCTTTTTTGTTGCTTTTCTATTAAAATTATATTTCTACCGATAAACTGCGGAAACTTTTAAAATTAAATTTGTTTCCAAAGTTTTTTTAGTTTTAGTTTGCACCCAATTTAGAATGCTACCCAAAATATGCAAATATGCTGAAAAACTTTTTATGCGATATGGCATTAAAAGCATTACTATGGACGATGTTTCGCGCGAATTGAGTATTTCTAAAAAAACACTTTACCAATATGTAGAGGATAAAGACGATTTGGTAAAAAAAACAATTTCTTTGCATTTAGAAGAAACGGATAAAATAGTAAATGAAGTTTTTAGCAAAGTAGAAAATGCCATCGACCAAATATTGAATATTGGCAGCATGATGGTAGCTATGCACAAAGAGGTAGGCCATGGCTTACTTTTCGATTTGAAAAAATACCACCCCGAAAGTTATACCATGCTTATTGAACATAGAGAAAAAACGATGTTTACAGGTATAGCTCAAAATATGAACTTAGGTATTAAACAAAAATTGTATAAAAAAGAAGTGAATGTGGAAATAGCTACTGGTTTTTATATGGCATTGGTATTTAATTGTATAGATAGCGAAGTACATGCTTTGCAAAAACACACTTTTCAAGAAAAATATTCAACCTTAATACAATATCATTTGAATGCTATTTGTACGTTAGATGGTATAAATTACTTACAAAAAAATAAAAAAAACTTAATTAAATAAAAATTGCAATAAATGAAAAACAAATTGCTAATCGTACTATTTGCAACACTTTGCACAAAAGTACACAGCCAAACAAAAACAATTACCGACACAACTTCTTTATCTATTCTACAAGCAATAGATTACGCCCTTACACACAATTCTACACTAAAAAATGCGTATGCAGATATAGCCATTGCAGCCCAAACTGTAAAAGAAACCAAAGCCATAGGCTTACCAAATGTAAATGGACAAGTACAACTAGTAGATGCCATACAAAAACAAGTGTTTGTATTTCCTATAAATGGCGTTGCTACACCTATAAGAGTAGGAAATAAATACACAACTACTGCTGCTATAAATGCTAGCTGGCTGCTGTTAGATGGCAGCTACTTTATTGGTTTAAAAGCAGCTAAAGAATATACAGCTTTAGCCAAAAAAGCAGCAAGCAAAACAGAATCTGACATTAAAATTGATGTGGCAAAAACGTACTTTTCTGCTTTAATTTTAAAAGAAAATTTGGAATTATTAAATGCCAGTTATACAACATTAGAAAAAACCTACAACCAAGTAAAAGCAACAAATAAAGAAGGTTTTATAGAAGAGTTAGATGTAGATAGATTGCAATTACAATTGAATAACTTAAAAGTAAGTAAACAAAAATTGATAGACCAATATGCAATTGTTTTAGGCTTACTTAAATTTAAAATTGGAATGCCTGAAGAGCAACCTATAAAAATTACAGATAAAATAGACGATATCAATAATAGATTTATGGCACCAGATACTGCCTCTAAATTAGATTTGAATAACCGTACGGATTATATGTTATTGCAACAACAATTGGGCTTGAGTAAATTAAATATTCAAAGATATCAATTTGGTAAACTTCCCAATCTTGCTGCAGCATTTACCTACCAACAAAGTAATTTTGGCGAAAAAATAGACTACAGCAAATGGTATGATAATTATTTTTTAGCTTTTCAATTAAATGTGCCAATTTTTAACGGATTTAGCAACGATGCCAAAATACAAAAAGCTAAAATAGAACATATAAAATTAGAAAATACAATTAAAAATGCAGAAAATGGCTTAAAATTAGAAGTTTTTCAAGCACGTCAAAAATATTTGAACGCAATAGACTACGCTATTCAACAAAAAGATAACTTAGAACTTGCCAATAAAATACTAAAAATAACAACCATAAAATACAACGAGGGCGTGGGCAGCAATTTAGAAATAATAACTGCAAACCAAGATGTAAAACAAAGTCAAACCAATTATTTTACAGCTTTGTACGATTTATTGGTAGCAAAATTAGATTACCAAGTAGCCCTTGGAGAGCAAATAAAACTTTAAACAAAAAAACATACTTTAATTAATAAAACAACATTCTATTATGAATAAATTAAGCCTTATATTAATTGCAGCCATAACAATATTAGCCTGCAATAAACCAACACCACTTGCCGAAAAACAAAAAGAATTGGCAGGATTAAAAAGTCAATTAACAACCTTAAAAGATAAAATAAAAAAAGTAGAAGAAGAAATAGAAAAATTAGATACTGGCAAAAAAGCAGATAAAATATCTGAAATAGGGACTATGGAAATTACCCCTCAATTATTTAAAACCTATATAGATATTCAAGGTAGAATTGATGCCAACCAAAATGTGTCTATAAGCAGCCAAATGCCTGGCACAATTACCCGAATTAATGTAACCGAAGGACAAGAAGTAAGCAAAGGGCAAGTATTGGCAGAAACCGATGCAAGTGCTATTCAATTGCAAATGGCTAGTTTGCAAATAAATTTAGATTTAGCCAAACAAGTGTTTCAAAAACAACAAAACCTTTGGAACCAAAAAATTGGTTCGGAATTGCAATATCTTCAAGCTAAAAATAATAAAGAAAATTTGGAAAAAAGTATGAGTACTATGCAAGAACAAGTGCGAATGACCAAAATTATTTCGCCTATTAATGGTACAGTAGATGCCGTAAACATAAAAATGGGGCAAGCCGTAGCGCCAGGAATGCCAGCTATTAATGTGGTAAATTTTAGCAATTTAAAAGTAAAAGCCGATGTAGCTGAAACTTATTCAAATAGAGTAAAAACAGGCAACACAGTTCAAGTTTTTTTCCCAGATATGAGCGATTCTATTGCAGGAAAAATAAATTTTGCAAGCAGAGCCATTAATGAGCTAACGCGTACATTCAGTGTTGAAATTCCATTGGCGAACAATAAAAACTACCGCCCAAATATGGTAGCCAAAATTAAAATTAACGATTACCAATCTGCCAAACCAGAAATAGTAATTCCTGTAAAATATATTCAAAAAAATGGCAGCGAATTGTTTGTACTGGTAGCTGAAAATGGATTAGCGGTTAAAAAGGTTATTACCATTAGCAAAGAATACAATGGTATGGCTCAAATAGCCAATGGCATAGCCGCTGGAGATAAATTGATAACAGAAGGCTACGACCTTATAAACGAGGGCGATAAAATAACTTTGAAAAAATAATTTTTTTTTAAAAATACAAAACTATTATGTTAGAAAAATTTAAAGAATTTAAACCCTCAAGTTGGGCAATAGATAATAAAGTAACAATATACTTGGTTACCATATTTATTTCGCTTGCAGGTATAATGGCTTACAACTCGCTGCCGAAAGAAAATTTTCCAGACATTACCGTACCTACTTTTATTATAAGTACTATTAATGGTGGAAACTCGCCTACAAATATTGAAAACACCATTACCAAACCCATTGAAAAACGTATAAAATCAATATCAGGGGTTAAAAAATTTACAAGTAATTCTTTACAAGATGTAAGTATTATTACGGTAGAATTTCATACCGATGTAAAGGTAGAAGTAGCCAAGCAAAAGGTAAAAGATGCTGTGGACGAATCGAGAGGCGATTTACCAGCCGTGCTCACCAAAGAGCCATTGGTAAAAGAAATTGCCTTTTCAGAATTTCCTATTATGTATGTAAACATAGCAGGTAAATACGAACTTAAACAACTTAAAAAATATGCGGAAGACCTTGAAGATAAAATTGAAGGACTGAAAGAAATAAATGAAGTAAAAATAGTAGGTGCTTTAGAAAGAGAAATACAAGTAAATATAGATGCCTATAAACTTCAAGCTGCCCAACTTACACTTGGCGATGTACAACGTGCTATTTCAGGCGAAAATCTTTCTATTACTGGAGGAACTGTACCATTAAATGGCATGAAACCTAATTTGAGCATAAAAAGCGAATTTGCAACACCAGCAGAAATTGAAAACATATTGGTAACCTCGCAAAGCGGTGCAAAAATGTTTATCAAAGATTTTGCAACAGTTATAGATGGTTTTGTTGAGCAAGAAAGCTATAGCAGTTCTAATGGCAAAAATGTAATAACGCTTAATATCATTAAAAGAAGTGGAGAAAATTTGATAGACGCTGCCGATAAAATTAAAGCAATCATCAAAGAAATGAAAGCCTCGCAATTTCCTGCGGGCTTAGATATTACAATAAGTGGCGACCAAAGTAAGGTTACCAAAAGCTCACTACACGAGTTAATTAATACCATTATTATTGGTTTTATATTGGTAACTATTGTATTGATGTTTTTTATGGGTGTTACCAATGCCTTATTCGTTGCGCTTTCTGTGCCTTTATCTATGTTTATTGCCTTTTTATTTATGCCAAGTATAGATTTTTCGTTCAATATGATAGTGCTATTTTCATTCATATTGGCATTGGGCATAGTGGTAGATGACGCAATTGTGGTAATAGAAAATACCCATAGGCTCTTTGACAATGGCAAGCGAGATATAAAAACAGCTGCAAAAATGGCTGTAGGCGAGGTGTTTTTACCTGTACTATCGGGTACTATTACTACGCTTGCTCCTTTTATTCCTTTGGCTTTTTGGACAGGTATAATAGGTAAGTTTATGTACTTTTTACCTGTTACACTTATTATTTCCCTATTGGCTTCTTTATTTGTGGCATATATTATCAATCCTGTATTTGCAGTAGATTTTATGAAAAGCCATGAAGATGAAAAATTAAAATATGGCAAGCTAAATAAAAAAACAGGCATGCAACTATTGCTGTATGCCGTTGTTGCACTTATAGCTTATGCTAGTGGAAGTATTGGTGTAGGAAATTTTGTAGTATTTTTAGCTTTATTTTTATTGCTACATCGCTTATGGCTGTACAAAGTAATAGAAGCATGGCAATTTAAAGTATGGCCTAAATTTGTGAATGGCTATACAAAAGTTTTAAAATGGTGTTTGGCTTATCCATGGGCTACATTAGGTTTTACATTTTTGTTGTTTATTTTTTCGTTTGTATTATTTGCTGTGCGTACTCCACCAATAGTATTTTTTCCTGATGGCGACCCAAACAATGTGTATGTTTATGTTAAACTACCCGATGGCACCGACCCTGCTGTTACCAACAAACTAATGCGTAAAGTAGAGGAAAAAGTATATACCGTAATTGGCAAAAACAATCCTTTGGTAGAAAGCATGATAAGCAATGTTACTATTGGTGTAACCGACCCTGCTGATGCCGACCAAAATGCATATCCAAACAGAGGTAAAATAGCCATTTCGTTTGTAGAATTTGGTTTGCGGAATGGGGCGAGTACAACAAAATATTTACAAGGTTTACAAAACCTTAAATGGGATTTGCCCGAGGCAGATATAAGTGTAAATAAAGAACAAAGCGGACCACCACAGCCAAAGCCAATAAGTATTGAAATAGTGGGAGAAGATTTTAATGAATTGGTAAAAAATTCTGAAAAGTTAAAAGTATTTATTCAACGTCAAAATATTGCAGGTGTATCAGGCTTAAAAAGCGATTTTGTAAGCAATAAACCAGAAATTGTTTTTGATATAGATAGAGAACGTGCCCAACGTGAAGGACTTTCTACTGCCCAATTGGCAATGGAAATTCGAGGAGCTGTTTACGGTGTAGAGGCAAGCAAATTTAGAGATGTGGACGATGAATATCCAATTCAATTGCGTTATAATGCCGAGCAAAGAGCAGATATAGAAACTATTCGCAATTTAAAAATAACCTACCGAGATATGAATATGGGTGGTATGATTAGAAGTGTTCCTCTTTCCTCTGTTTGCAATATACGCTACGATTACACGTACAGTGGTATAAAACGCAAAAATGATAAACGTGTAATTACCATTAGTAGCGATGTAAAAGATGGCTTTAACCCCAACGAAGTAGTAGAAAAAGTACAGGAAAAAATGGAAGGCTTTAAAGCTGATGGCAATGTAATTGTAAAATTTGCTGGCGACCAAGAGGAGCAGCAAGAAACCATGAGTTTTCTTGGTGGTGCTATGCTTACAGCTATTGGTTTAATGATGTTGGTATTGGTAGGATTGTTCAATTCATTCGGCAAGCCTATAATTATTCTTTCTGAAATTGTATTGAGTATAATGGGTGTATTAATTGGTGTATCGTTATTTAAAATGGAAATGAGCATTGTTATGACAGGTATAGGTATTGTGGCTCTTGGAGGCATTGTGGTGCGAAATGGTATATTGCTTGTAGAGTTTGCCGAATTTGCCCGAAAAGATGGCGTAAATTTATATACTGCTACATTAGAGGCTGGGCGCACCCGTATGACACCTGTAATATTGACTGCCGTAGCTGCAATATTAGGATTAATACCTTTGGCAGTAGGATTAAATATTAATTTTGAAACCTTGTTTACAGAGCTTAATCCGCACATTTATTTTGGTGGCGACAATGTTGCTTTCTTTGGTCCTTTAAGTTGGACAATGATATTTGGATTATTGTTTGCTACAGCGCTTACGCTTTTAGTTATTCCTGCCATGTATTTGGTAGCCGAAAGATTAAAACGCAAATCAATTATTATTTTAAAATACTTTGGCTTGCCAACAATAGCTATGTATATTCCATTTTTAATCTTAATATTAAGTTTTATACTATGGTTACAAAAAAAGAAATTAGACTATGGCAATCTTGATGCCTAATTAGTAAAATATATTTTATCTTAAAAAAGGTTGGTTATTTAATGCATAGTCAACCTTTTTTATTGGTTGTTTTCAAAATTTTTTTAACCAAAACAACTTAATTGGTTCAAATACATTTTAATGGTATTAGCCATACCATATTCCAAAGCATCGCATATTAGTGCATGCCCTATGCTTACTTCTAACAAATTAGGAATATTTTGAGCAAAATAGGCAAGATTATTCAAATCTAAATCGTGTCCAGCATTTATGCCCAAACCTATGCTATTGGCTGCATTAGAAGTAGCTATATAAGGAGCAATTGCTTTTGCTTTATTTTCAAAATAATGTGTAGCATAGCTTTCAGTATATAACTCTATTCTATCTGCTCCGGTGGTTTTTGCAGGTTCTACAAGGTGGGTTTCAGGGTTTAAAAAAATACTTGTACGAATGCCATTGGCTTTAAACTCAGAAATTATTTCTGTCAAAAAACTTTGGTGTTTAATAGTATCCCAACCTTGGTTGCTAGTTAATACATTGGGTTCATCGGGCACAAGGGTTACTTGATGGGGCTTTAGTTGTAGCACCAAAGCTACAAAATCTGGAGTAGGATTGCCTTCAATATTATACTCCGTAGTTACAACCTGCTTTAAATCTATAGCATCTTGGTAGCGTATATGTCTTTCATCTGGGCGAGGATGTATAGTTATACCTTGTGCGCCATAGCTTTCTATTTTTTTTGCATAAGCAATTATATCTGGATTATTGCCCCCACGTGCATTGCGTATGGTTGCAAGTTTATTAATATTTACACTTAATTTGGTGGTATTGGACATAGATTATAAATTATGGCAAAAGTAATTGAATATAAAATTATACAACAAATAATTAGTAAAATTGAAAAAAATCTTCAACATCTTTCCGCCATTCATTTTTATATTGTATTAAATAATCTTCATGCCCTGCATTGGGGTATATTTTCAGCGTTTTTGAACCGTTAAGATTGCTATAAATTGCATCTATTTCTTGCCTACTTACATTTTGGTCTTGCTCGCCATAAAGTAATAACACTGGGCAATTTGTATTTTTTGCATATTTTGTTGGTTTATGCCCAAATGCCCAAAAATTATTTTGAACACCACCCCAAAACACCAAAAGTCCTGCCATAGGAAAAGCAGGGGCTTTCATATTGTTAAACCTTGCGCAAGTGGTTTGATACATTGAGCCAAATGGACACTCTAAAACTATAGCTTTGGGCGTAAGTTGATAATCATTTATAGCTTTTAAAATAGCCACTGCACCCATAGAAGTACCCATTAAATAAATATTTTTTTCGCCTATAGTAATTGCATAATCGTAAACAGTTTTTACCTGTTCAGCTTCTTTAAAGCCAAGTGTGGTTTGTTTTCCTTCAGAGCCACCGCTACCCATAAAATCTACTAAAATGGTATTATATCCAAGTGCATTCAATTCGTCAGATTTATTTAACATTGAAGATTTTTCGCCACTATATCCATGAAAAAGTATCACAGTTCCTTTTGCGGTATCTTTTATTTTTATATGCCAACATTCTATTTTTTTATTGCTTTGCAATACTATTTTTTCATATTTTTCTGTTGGTAATTTTATATTGCTTGGTCGTGGATTATTGATGCCAAAAACAATGGCATTCAATTTATCTGTGGTAGTTAATTTTTCAGGGCTTTTGGTTTTTACGATAGCATTATTATCTGAAAAATGGGTAAATTTATACGCATGAAAATTGGCAATAATATTCATTAAAATAAATAAAATTAAGCATATCCAAAGTAATTTTTTAACTATTTTTTGCTTTTTCTTCAATGGTTATTTATACAATATTTACAAATGTATGGTATTTTGAAATTGCCAATTTTAAATTTCGTTGAATTTTATATTTTGCTTGATATTTTATGTCAATTTTGTAATACTTAAGTAAGCAAATTAAACAACATAAAGAAAAAACAAGTGTTATACCTTTCATTTTCTTATTTTTGCCCAAACAATGAAAATAGATTGTCATGCACATATAATGCCTTCGCATTGGCCCGATTTAAAATATAAATTTGGCTATGGTGGTTTTATTCAATTGGAACATATTGAAAAAAACAATGCAGTAAATATGATACGAGATGATGGCAAATTTTTTAGAACAGTGGAGCAAAATTGCATTAATCCTGAAGCTATACTTTGGGATATGGCAGCTAACAATGTAGATAAAATGGTGCTTTGCACTGTGCCAGTATTATTCAATTACTGGGCAAAACCGCACGATACAGCTTGGTGGGCAGCTTTTTTAAACGACCATATTGCTAAAATTCAACAAGATTATGCAGATAAATTTATTGGCTTGGGTACATTGCCCATGCAGGATATACCTTTGGCAATAAAAGAATTAGAGCGTTTGAAAACACTCGGCATTCCCGGTGTTCAAATTGGCAGCAATATCAACAAATTAAATTTAGATGACGATAAATTTATGCCTTTTTATGCCGCTGCCGAAAGTTTGGATATGTGCTTATTTATTCATCCTTGGGAGATGATGGGCGAAGAATATACCCAAAAATTTTGGCTGCCTTGGTTGGTTGGTATGCCTGCGGAAACAAGCCGAGCTATATGCAGCATGATATTTGGTGGTGTGTTTGATAAGTTTCCAAAATTAAGGGTAATGTTTGCCCATGCAGGTGGTTCATTTCCTTTTACCTTGGGGCGAATAGCCCATGGTTGGCATGTGCGCCCCGATTTGGTAAATTTGAATGATGTAAAAAATCCAAAAGATTATATTGGTAAATTTTGGGTAGATGGCATTACCCACGATAGCAAATCTTTTGAGTATTTATTAGATTTATTTGGAGCAGATAAAATATGCTATGGCACAGATTATCCTTTTCCGCTTGGCGATTTAGAGCACGGTAAATTTATTGAAGACAACAACAATATTACTGATGCTGACAAGGTGAAAATTTTCAGCCAATCCGTTCAAACATTTTTAAATATAAAATAATATTAAACCTAGGCTTGAAATATCGAGTGCTGCAAATGCAAAATTTAAACTTTTGCAAAGTTTAGAAAAATCTAAAACCCGCAAACAGTTTGGCTTAACAGCCATAGAGGGCGAAAAAGAAATAGAAATGGCAATGGCTGCCAATGTGCCTTTTGAAACCATTTTTTATTTGAAAGAAATAGCCAATACACAAGTACTAAAACAGATAGAAAAACAATATCCTAAAGTAGAATTTATAAGTTTAAGTAAAGAATTATTTGCTAAAATTTCTTACAGAGAAACTACAGGCGGACTGATGGCTATTGCAAAACCAAAAATAAATCAATTAGAGAATTTAAAACTACCTAAAAATCCTTTAGTACTTGTTATAGAAGCAGTAGAAAAACCAGGCAATTTAGGAGCAATATTGCGTACAGCAGATGCCGCTAATATAGATGCTGTAATTTGCTGCAATTTGCCTTCGGATATTTATAGTCCAAATATTATTCGCAGTAGTTTGGGTACAGTATTTACAGTACCTTTGGCAATAGCCAGCAATGCCGCTACTATGCAATGGTTGAAAAACCATAAATTTACCACCTATTGCAGCAATTTGCATAAAGCCAGTAATTATTTTGAACATAACTACACCAAAGCCACCGCCCTAATAGTAGGCACAGAAGCCACAGGGGTAAGCAGCGAGTGGATAGCTTTTGCAGATGCCAATGTAAAAATACCCATGTTGGGCAAAATAGACAGCATGAATGTATCTGTTGCAGCCGCTATTATGGTGTATGAAGCTGTAAGGCAAAGAAGAACATAAATTTTTATAAAAATTAGTTAACAAATTGTTCTCTTTTCAATACAAAAATTACTTTGCATTTTTGTATTGCGCAACGAAGTTGCACGAAGCTAAAGGAGATTGTTTTAGTTGTAAATTTGAATAGGAATTTAAATTATCTTATGTTAAACCCAAATTAATCAATAGGAAATTTGAAAAATTGAACTATTTGATTTA
>CAZDGF010000052.1:0-23541 GCA_964505065.1 uncultured Chitinophaga sp. | reverse complement strand
TAAATCAAATAGTTCAATTTTTCAAATTTCCTATTGATTAATTTGGGTTTAACAATGCAAAGTTAAATGTATATAATTGCTTATGATTTAAACAATTATTAAATTTATTTACATAATTAATTTTTGTTAGATGTTAAGCAAACTTTTATATTCCCTTTATTAAACAACTGATAAAATGAATATAATTTAATGTATAAAAACACTTTGAAGAGCAGGGTTGTTAATAAAACATAAGTAAAAGATATATTGTAGTTTTAATAATTTTTTAAAATTTCGCCAAAGGTAAACACATCCATAAAGCTATTGTAAAGGGCTACAGGCGCAATGCGTATAACATTGGGATGTCGCCAATCGGCTATTACGCCATTAGCCGTTAGGTAATCAAATAATTGCTTACCATTTTCATCTGTAAGCATACTTATTTGGCAGCCTCGCTCTGGGGCAGGTGGCGTTATTACTTGTAAATGTAATTTTGGGTTAAAAGCCAATGCTTCTTCAATTACAAATTGCAGATAAGCATTTAGTTGTTTGCCTTTTGCTACCACGTTTTCTATATCTGCTTGTGCAAAAATTTCTAAAGAGGCTTTATGTACTGCCATACTTAATACAGGTGCATTGCTTACCTGCCATCCTTGCGCACCCTTTGCTGGGATATAGCCTTTCAGCATTTTAAAACGGCTTTCCTCATCGTGCCCCCACCAGCCTGCAAAGCGTGGCAAAGTGTTATCATTGGCATATTTTTCATTGATGTACACACCGCCCACGCTTCCTGGTCCGCTGTTTAAATATTTATAACTGCACCAAGCGGCAAAGTCCACCTGCCATTCATTTAGTTTCAATTCAATATTGCCTACCGCATGTGCCAAATCGAAACCTGCTATAGCATTGCATTCGTGGGCTTTTTGGGTAATTTCTTTTATGTTAAAAACTTGCCCTGTGTAATATTGCACTCCGCTAAAAAATACCAAAGCCAATTCATCTTTGTGTTGCTCAATAGTATCTAAAATATCTTGATGATGCAGAGTGTGTTCACCCTCGCTTGGTTTTACTTCTATAATACTTTCATTAGGGTTGAAACCATGAAACCGCATTTGCGATTCTACCAAATACATATCGCTTGGAAAAGCACCTGCTTCCATAATAATTTTATGGCGTTTGGCAGTTGGTTGGTAAAAACTTACAAATAAAAAATGAAGATTAGACGACAATTGATTCATAACCACAGTTTCTATTGGTTTTGCACCTATTATGTTTGCAGCATTTTCGGTTAAAAAATGGTGGTAATACATCCAAGGATTGGTGCCTTTAAAATGTCCTTCAACCCCAAGGTTTTTCCAATCGTTAAATTCTGTTTCTATTGCTTTTTCGGCAGCTTTGGGCATACAGCCAAGCGAGTTGCCTGTAAAATAAATACTTGGTTTGCCATTGTGTTGCGGAATATAAAAATGCTCCCTAAAATGGTTTAAACTATCATTATTATCTAATTGTGTGGCATAAGCTAAAGAATTTTCAAACGGCATAAATTTCTTATTTTTTCAATTGCCAAAGGTACAGCACAATTTGTGTTTTATTTTTAACTACTCCAAAATTCTAATAATAGTTTAAAAAGTTATACATTTGAAATGAGATTTAATTTCAGAATTTATTTTAACCTTAAAAAAATCAAAGCAATGAAACACATCAAATTAGTTTTAGCCTTTAGTGTATTTATCATTTCCTTTGCTTCAAATGCTCAAATTATAAATAAAGCTAAATTTTTATATTATCAATTTTCTATGCAACAATATCCAAAAGTGTATTCTGATAGTGTTACAATAACTAAAAATATGAATGATACCATTTGGTTTAATACAGCCAATAGCCCAAGAGGTAAAACAAATTTTTATTACACAAATATGAAAGTATATAAAATTGCAAATACTAAACACATACTTTATTATAACTATAATTTACAAAAAAATGACACCTTTTTTAGTGAAATTAGTTATTTGGGAAAAGATACCTTTATTGTTGATTCAATAAAAAATACAAATTTGAGTGGTGTAAATTACAAAACTTGGCATTTAAAATGTATAAACAGAAAATTTATAAAATTCAAATGGATTGAAGGTTTGGGAGACTTAAATTATGGTTGGAATATAGAATCTATTTTTCAAACTGATGCAGGCTGGGCAACAATAGGCATTTGTTTAAATTCTAATGTAATATATTGGGATAGTGCATTTAATTATTTTGGCTCAAGAAACCCAAGCCCAACTTGCGCTTTCGATTCTTTGCAAAAAAAATTAAAAATAAATGATTATAAGCATAACTTATTTTCAATTTATCCCAACCCCTCAAAAGGCAATATAAACCTACAATTTACCGCCCCTCAAACAGGGCAATTAAAAGCCTACAATACTTTAGGGCAATTGCTGTATAAAAGCGATTTTGAGGCAAAAGAACATCTACAATTTGATTTACTAAATACAGCTAAAGGCTTGGTATATATAACAATTAAAACTCAAAATTATACGGCTACTAAAGTTGTGGTGATAGAGTAATTTTTTTTAAAAAATTATCATTTTTCGATACTTTTTTGAGTACAAAAAAACGCTAAATGACAATTTATAAATGTCTTATTTTTTCAGTTGCCAAAGGTAAATTATAAACTTGTCTTTATCTGTTAAGCTATCTATTTTTTCATAATTTTTTTCATAAAAACCATTATTTGGTATGTGCCAATAAAAATATGAAGTAGTATGTGTGGTAATTAAAAAATCAGATTTTGTATGGTTCATTTCGTGCCAAATTCTTTTTCTGTTTACAATGCCCTGTGCAGAATCGCCAAAATGAACAGGCAAGGCTACAGGAACAAATGTTGGGTGTATTTTATTGCCTTTTATAAAATAATCTACCTTATTTACATAATCTACAAACAGCGTTTTTTTGGGTTCAGCAAACAATCTTTTAGCTATATTGTCTGGCTTGTAAGGTTCTATTTTATAGGTAAATTCTGGTTTTATATAATGGTTAATGCTTTGATAAGTTAAAAACATAATAACACAAAGAAAAATACTATTGACCACTTTTATATGTTGTTTGTAATGGCTATAAAATTTTACAAATACAATAAAAAAACAAACTGCAAATGGTAAATAATAATGTCCTAAACTATAGGGCGATAAAAGAAAAAAACTACCCGAAGCTATTGCTATAAAAATAAAAAATAAAAGTTCAACAGTTATTTTTTTATTGATAATTGACCAAATAAAAATGACACAAAAAGTAATACAAATAAACTTTACCGGAGCAAATAAATGTTGATTGATGAGACCAATTTTATCAATTAATAATACTTTTTCACTTGTATTAATGTAAGAAAAATTATATATAATTGTTTTAATAAATGCCAATAATGAACCATTTATACTTAATAGAATTAAAAAAAACAAACTGGGTATAGCAAAATATATAATGAGTTTTAATCTTAATTTTAATGATTGGTTTACTATCAATAATAGGACTAAAATAAGTAATGCAGGTAATAAGCTGGGTTCTTTAAACCAAAATGAAAGCCCTGCTAATAATGCGGCTAAATTGTAATTATTTTTTATCGTTTTATATTCAAAAAACACCAAAGCATACACTATGCAAATAGCACAAAACAACTCGGTATATAATCCATAGCCATAAAATTGGGCTTGAAAAATAAGAATAAAAGAAAAGAAGCTAAAAAGAATGGTGATAAAAATAGATTCAAAATACTTGTAGTACAATAAATACAAGCCTAATGCTAAAACAATAGCTACAAAATAGGCTAAACAGAAAAACAAATAAACATGGTTTGAAAAAATAAAAATAAGCAATTGTAACAAGTAAATAAGTGCAGGTGGTTTATTTTCCCATGTAGAAATATATAAGCCACCTTGGTGTAGGTTTTTATTGGCTACTGCCGCACAAAGTGAGGTATCTAAATCTATTAAGCCAGGCTGAACCAAAGTTAAAAATAAGCCTGTAACTATAATTACACAAGCCACAATTCCAAAATAAAAATTGCTTTTATTGGAATTAAAAATATTGGTAAAAGCTAAAACCTGCAAAGCTAAACTATTGCCTTATATAAAGCCTACATTCTTCCCATTTCTACCCTTGTGCCGCTTCTGCCATTGCATTTTTTTCTGCCTCCGCATGCACTTACTAAAATAGTTAATAAACTAACAACAATTAAAAATTTGATATATTTCATACAACAAAATTAAGGTTTTTATCTTAATAACGAAATATTCATCGGGAATATTGTGCTATTGCGCAATATCCGTTTAATTTTGCCTACTTTTTTTAAAAACTATAATGGCAGGACCACGACAAGACAGAGATATACCTAAAGCAAAAATTACCAAACAATCGCTTGCAGAGTTATTGTTTATTTTTAAATATTTAAAACCTTATAACAAATATTTTATTGGCGGTTTAATATTTATTTCCCTTTCAGCATTTAGCACCATGGCTTTTCCTTTTTTAATGGGAAAAATGATAGGTGCTGTAAGTAATAATACTGTTGCTTTGCCCACAAATGTAACCACTTCAAAATGGCTTGATGGCTTTGCATTTGCCAACGAAAAATGGCCCCTTAATGTTACGCTATTACTTATTTTTGTACAATTAAGTTTACAAACTATTTTTTCGTTTATGCGTGTGTATTTGCTTACCAAAGCGGGTACAAGTGCTACTGCCGATTTAAGAAAATCTTTGTATGGCAAATTAATTTCATTGCCAATGAGTTTTTTTAGTGCGCAAAGGGTGGGCGATTTAAGCAGCCGTATTTCTTCCGATACAGGGCAAATACAAGACACGGTATCTTTTGTATTGGCAGAGTTTTTACGAGGAATCTTAACGCTTATTATCGGCATTAGTTTTATCTTTTTTATTTCGTGGAAACTGGCTTTGATTATGCTTTGCATTGTGCCTTTAATAGCTATAAGTGCTGTTTTTTTTGGCAGTAAAATAAAAAAAATGAGCCGTAAAGAAACCGATATGTTGGCAGATAGCGGCACTGTGGTGCAAGAAACACTGCAAGGCATAAGTGTAGTAAAAGCTTTTACAGGCGAGGAAATAGAACGTAAACGTTATGGAAAAAATATTGACAGCTTAATAGAATATGCTGTAAAAAGTGGGGTTTACAGAGGCTTTTTTGTATCGTTTATTATTTTTGCTGTGTTTGGTGCTATTGGTTTTGTGGTATGGTATGGTGCGCAAATGATACAAGTTGGGCAATTAAAAGTTGAAGAGCTTATTCAATTTGTAATTTATAGTGGATTTGTTGGTGGTACTTTGGGTGGTTTTGCGGAAATGTTTGGGCAATTGCAAAAAACTATTGGGGCTACGCAAAGGGTTAGAGAATTGATGTTAATAGATGGAGAAATTTCTAATGATAATAACCATAAAAATAACATTAAAATAAATGGCGATATTGCGTTTGAAAATGTACAATTTAGCTATCCAAGTAGGAAAGAAGTAGAGGTATTAAAACAAATTTCTTTCAAGGTAAAACAAGGCGAGCAAATAGCCATAGTAGGCAGTAGCGGTGGCGGAAAAAGTACTATTGCAGCTATGATTATGCGTTTTTATGATGCTGATAATGGCTCAATTTTGATAGACAATAAAGAGATAAAAACGTATGACATTAAACAACTAAGAAGTCATATTGCTTATGTACCGCAAGATGTTATTTTATTTGGCGGCACTATTTACGATAATATTTTATATGGTAAACCTAATGCCAATGAAAATAAGGTAATACAAGCAGCTAAACGTGCCAATGCTTTTCAGTTTATAGAAACTTTTCCTGATAAGTTTTATACATTAGTTGGAGAAAGAGGCATTCAGCTTTCAGGCGGACAAAAACAGCGCATAGCCATAGCCAGAGCCATTTTAAAAGACCCTGCTATACTGGTATTAGACGAGGCTACAAGTGCTTTGGACAGCGAAAGCGAACTATTGGTACAAGAAGCTTTAGATGATTTAATGAAAAATAGAACAAGCATTGTAATAGCCCATAGACTAAGCACTATACGCAATGCCGATAATATTTTGGTAATAGATAAAGGAATGATTATGGAGCAAGGTAAACACCAAGAATTGATTGCTTTAGAAAATGGTGTTTATAGGCATTTGAATACCTTGCAGGTTTTGTAGTTTAAACATAAAATTTCCAATAGCCCCAAAAGGAAACTACTAAAATAATAAGCGAATAAAGACTTAGCCATAAGCCTAACCAAATATCGGTATTAAAATATAGTAGTTCTAAACTGCCTTTTGCATTTTCAATTTTTATAGCACCATTGTTGTTTAGCAATTTGCCTTCGCCTTTTAGTTGCCAAAATTTACTGTATCGCAGCTGCACATTTACCGTGCTATCGCATTGGATTAATTTTATACAATTTGGCGAAAAACTTGCCATTTGTGCGCCTTTTACCAAATAATTAACCGTATCTTTTACAGGGCTTAAAAACAAAGGTTCGTAGGCATTTTGTATTAAATAATTTTGTTGTATCAATAAAAATTGCTCGTTGCGTTGTGTGGGTGAAATTTTAATAGGCGTTACATTTTTATTTTGTGTTACATGAAAATCCTCTAACCTTTTGCTGTTGGTAAATTTTTTAGAAATAGCATTATAACTTAATGTTTGCGCTATGGCAGCACACAATAAAACCACTATAAGCAATTGATTGTTTTCTTGCCCTTTTACAACTTTTACCAAAGCCACACAGAATACAAAAACCAACAAAATACCAAAGCGATAAGGTGCTCGTAAACTATTAAAAACAGGAAAATAGGTATTCAACAAATACCAAGGATTTACAAACTCGGGCATATTGCCCATACACAACCAAAGCAAGGGCAATAATAGCAAAAGCCAATACTTAAAGTTTGAAATTCGATGCCTATAAAAAACAATAATGCCCAATAAAATAAAATTAAAGCCAAGTGAAAATTCAAACCAATTATGCCAAGTGCGTGTATCGGTTTCTAAATCTGTAAGGGCTTGTAAAAACACCAAAAAATTAATGCCGCTACCGTCTTTTATCAAGCGTGGTGTATGCTGCCAATACAGCATAGCGGGCCATATTTTCCATAAACTAATGGCTATACTTAACAATAAAATACCTAAAAATAATATTACTGGTTTTATACCTTTTTTTTCAATAAAAAATAAGCCTATTAGCCAAATAAAAATGAGCATGCAGCAAGAAATAAATACAATAGGTGCACCACCTGTAAGCATTTGCGACAATAAAACTATTGGCAGTAATAAGCGTTTAAAATTCACTTTTTCTAAACATTTTTGCAACCAAAAAGCAACCCAAGGTAGCAAATACAAATACATAACATTGCTATGCCCAGCCTCAAACAAATGCCTGCTAAAAAAACTACAACCTACAAAAAGCAAAGCCCCAAATATGGCTATTTTTCTATCGTTGTTTATTAAACTAAAACACTTAAAACTGCCCCAACAACCAATAAATATTGACAATAATACAGAAAATTTATAGCCATAAAAAGTGCCGAAAAGCAATACAGGTATAAAAAAAAGTCCGCCATTTACCGCTTGTGGATTTGCAACTGTATCTATTCCAAAGGCACTGTAAGGATTAAAAATAGGCAATTGCCCGTATTCTACAATACTTTTGCGTGCAGCCTCAAAGGTAGCGTAGGTTAAATCCCAATCATGATGACCATAAAAACCCCAATTGCGAGGCAGCCATAGGTTGGATACAAACAATGCCCATGCGCCAAACAAAAGCCATAAGCCATTATTGGAAATTAGCCAATTTAAAAACTTTTCTTTACGCATTTAATAGGCGCAAAGTAAAGGTTTTTTATATTAAACTGTTTAAACCCAAATTATTGCTATTGTAATCTTTATGAAATAATTAATTAAGCAAAGCTACATTTAATTTAATTTCTAAACTAAATATCTTTATTCTATTATTAGTTTTTCAGCTTTTAGCTTTCCATTTATAGTATATTTAACTATATATAAGCCATTATTCAATTGGCTCGTATTTAGGCTAAAGTTAGCAGTGTTTTCGTTAAATTTATTATGATAAACTATTTTACCCTCTGTATTCAAAATTTTAATATTATCGTTGGCTAAAAAAGTAGGTTTAAAATACAATATTCCGTTATTCGGATTAGGATAAATCATTGAATTTTCTTTGCTATATTTTATTTTATCTATACCTGTGTTTAATACTGCACAGTATGCAATATTGCTTTTTCCTACAAATTCATTATCAAAAAAAACAGCAGCAGTATTTTTAATTAAGTTTCCTGTGCTATTGGCTTTCATTACAACTTTAAAACCAATGTAGGCACTGCTGCTCAATTGCTCAAAGTTTTTTGCAGGGTTTGGCGGTAGTTTTATGTTGTTAAAATGCCAAATAATAATACCTCTATAATTATTGTTAGGGTCGGTTTGAATTTCGGTAAAATATGGCTTATTGCTGCCTGTTTCTTGTATATAACTCATATCCAAATTCAAATCTAAAGTATCCGAAATTACAGCATTAAATACTGTATCGCTGGTGTAATTATTGATAATAATATCGTAGCGAATTTGACGGTTATTAAAGGGCAAATAAGAAACCGAATCGCCAGGATTTGGGCTTGGCGAGGTGTATTTTCTAAAAGGATTATTGGAATTTACAACACTTTGAGAAATTGAATCTTTATCGTCATCGCCATAGCCATTATCCATACCTAAAAAGCTTGCAGAAGCTTGGGCTGTAAATTGTTTATTGGGTTCAAAAAAAGTATCGTTAGCAAATGCACTAAATCTGTAAAAACGTGTTTCATCTGGTTTAAGACTTAAATATGTCCAAGTAAAAATAGAATCTTTAGCCTCTGTGGCAGGTGGGGTAGTGGAGGCATTCGATAAATTTTTATTGACATTTAATTTTACACTACCTGAAAGATTGTTAGAGCCAACATTGGCAACACTTATTATATAATCTAAACGTTTGTTTTTTTGTACTTGATAGCCTTTTGGCGACACTAAAAATATGCGTACATCGTTTACATTTGGGCGTTTGCGCAACGGAAATTGTATGCTATCAATGTATTTTCCTACTTGTAATGTTTTGCTTACAGAGGTATCTGCACAGCTGCTTTTAATGTAGTTTCTTAATGGGCGTATTTCAAATTTATAGGTTGTTTGGTTATTAGCAATTAAAAATTCAGAATAGCCATTGTCTAATGTAAACACACCTCTATTAATAAGCGAAGTTTTAATAAATTGTTTGCCAATACCTTTTTCATTGGCATCTTTTACACAATTGCTATTGCTATCTACAAATACTTTTACCCCAAGCAGCGTATGGTTTTTATAAAAACGCATAACAGATTTATTATCGTTCCAAATGCTTATTCTTTTATCTGCATTGCCAGTAGCAAAAAGCATTCCTCTGGTTTCAAGTATTTGATTTACTCGGCTATAATTATTGGTTACATTTTTCCATTGCCCATTTTCTAAATTGATTATTTGATGTTCGTTTACATCGCCATTTATTTTAAAACTACCACTTGCCCATAATGCGCCATCAAACCACAATATTTTTGATAACCTGCGCATACTGTCTAAATTAAAAACTATATCTGAATAAGTTGGTGTAACTTTAAATATTTTTTTATAACCGCTAATTTCAAAACTGCCGTACAATGTTTTATTGTTTAAAGCAATTTTTTCTATCACTTTAGGCAAGGTTATAAAGGTATCAACTTTGCTGCCGTCTTTTAGTATAAAAAGATATTTTGATTTTCTGCCAGCTATTCTAGTAAAATTGCCACTTATAGCCACAGCACTATCGCTAACAGCAATATCATTGATAGTATTATCGGGTGTGCAAGTTTTACAATTGGCTAAAGCATAGCTATAAATTAAGCCATTGTATGCGGTAAGAAAAGGTATAGAATCTTTACCTGCATAATTAAAATTTCCACCTATTAATAATTTATTGTCATATACATTCAATGCCGTAATATTACCATTTTTAGTATCTGCTTTTTTAAATTTAGAAATGCCCTCCCATCTGCCAGCTTTGAATCTTACAAGTGCATTAAAACTGTCGTTTGAAAAACTAAAGTTTCCTGCTACATATAGGGCTGTTTGATACACTTTCATTGAAGTTATTTCTGCCATTTTATCTAAATGTAACAAAGGCATTTTAAACCAAAATTTACCATCCCATTTGCTTGCCTGCCATATAGATTGATTGTTTTGAATACCTACTTTAGAAATTACAAAAATAGATTGGTTATCAGCTGTTATAGCCAAAGGTGTTCCTGCATTATAATGACCTTCAGGATACCATACTTGTGCTTTTATTGGGCTAAAACAAAAAATAAATAATGCAGTAATAATGTAGCGTAGTTTTTTTAGCATAAGTTTTTAATGTATCAAATATAGTAATTTTAATGATAATCCAACACTATATGGAAAATCTTTTACGCCATATTGGTTTTTAAAGCGTGATGTGGCACTGTAGTTTCCTAAAATATTGGTTTGTAAAAGTAGGTTTTTATTCAAATTGCGTTGTAAACCTATGTTGAGTTGCGGGCTAAAGCTCAAGTTGTTTTCATTTTTGCTTAAAGCCTTGTAGGGGTATAAATAATTATTTACAGGATTTATTATTTTGCTGCCCTCTGTTTTTATATTAATGCCTAACACACCGCCAAAACCTAACAATAAATTGGTTTTGCTGTTCAGTTTTTGGTGGTATTGGTAGTTAAATGGAATATCTATTTTACTTATTTTTATGGTTTGGTTTTCGTTAATGGTGGTGTCTCTACCTCTTGTTAAAAAATAGCCAATAATATTGCCATTAGGGTCTTTTAAGGGTAAGGAATCGTAAATTTTGTAGTTGTAGCTATAATTAGAAGTCCAGTTTTGTTGTGTGTATTGCGCTCCTAATTGAAATTCATTTTTACCTTTTTGCACACCTGTAACAAAGCCAATACTGAGTTGTGTAAATGGTTTTTCAGCATTGTTTCTTACGCTGTTATATAATGGCTTATTGGTATTTGAAAGTGTTCTATGGCTTTGTGCCAATTGTGTATTTATACCTATATAAAATTTAGGCAATAGCTTTTTTGGGTCTTCTTTTTTGTCTTGTTTTTTTGCGGTGTCTAATGGTTTGGGTTCTATTGTTTTTAGCTCTTCTTTCAATTTTTCAGTAGTATTGTCTGTAATTTTATTTTCAGTTTTATCCTCAATTATTTCTTTAATTTTTTTATTACTTATTTGCTCATCATTTTTAAAAACATCATTTTTCAAATCTTTAATTTCAATTATTTCAAAAGTTTTGGTTTTGGTTGCGGCTTTTGAAATAATTTCATTTTTAATTATGCTGTTATTTTCTACCACTTTATCTACATTTATTTTAACTTTTTCAGTAGAAACCAATTTGTTTTTATTCAAATCCTTTTGAACTAAACTATTTGAATTATTAGGGCTGTTTTTTATAGAATTATTATCTTGGTTAAAACTCTTTTCATTAGGCTTTACAAAATTATTTTCCTTTAAATGGTTAAATTGGGCATTACTTTCTTTTACAGGCTGATTGCTATTTGATAAACTAATATTTTCTACACTTTTATTCAAATAATTATGAATACCAATAGCCGAAAATACACTTATAATGATGGCATTCAACCACCAAAACCACACCAATTTTCTTTTTTTATTGCCTTGCGCTTGTGCTAATTTTTGTTTGGTATTTTGCCAATCGGAATCTGTAATACCTATTTCAAAATTTTTAAAGCCATTGCCAATATCATTTAAAGGAATAAGCGGCAATATTTTTTCGTTTTCTTTTTCCAATCTTGCTTTTACTGTTTGCCAATCATTTTCAGTAATAGGCAATTCAAAATATGAAAATACATTCAATTGATTGTCTTCAATACCCTTTTTTATTTTATCCAAATCATGAGCAAAAGCAGGTATTTCAATGTTTTTTAAGCCATTGGAAAAAAGGGAATCAATATGTATTTTGTTATTGCTCAATTGTTTAATATTAGATAGCCGTTTGTAGTTTTTTTATTTCAGTTTTTAAAAAGTTTCTTGCTCTGTTCAATTGCGATTTACTTGTGCCCTCGCTTATACCCAATACATTGCCAATATCCTTGTGCCCAAGCCCATCTATAGCGTACATATTAAAAACCATTTTATAGCCATTGGGCATTTTATCTATCAAATCCAATAATTGTGCTTGGTTTAGGCTTGGTTCTTCCACATAATCTTCTTCGCCATTTATTTTATCGTTGTCAAAGTAGTAATCATCTCGTACAAATTGAACTTTACTTATTTTTTTTATCATATCTATGGCAGTATTCATCATTATTCTGCTTATCCAAGTGCTAAAACTGCTGCGTCCCTCATATTTATGTAAATTCAAGAAAATTTTAACAAATCCATCTTGCATAGCATCTCTTGCATCATCTATATCCGATAAATAACGCCTACATATACCCAGCATTTTAGGGGCAAACTGTTTAAACAGTTTTTCTTGCGCCCAAGCTTGGTTTTGTTTACAATGCAATATCAATTCTTCAATATCACTCAAATTTTATTTTTAGTTTCTACAAAGTTAGTCGGTAATAGCTTAAAATGGTTGCATGGCTGTATTTATTTTTTTTAAATTCTTTTTTCAATTTTATTGAAATGCTATCAAATTTTATTTAATAGAATAAAATATTACCTTTGCAGCCCTTTTAAATTAGGTTTAAAAATTAACATATCAATGGAAGTAAATTTCAATAAAACAGACGAATTAAATGCAACCCTTACTGTTGCTTTAACCAAAGCAGATTATGCTGAAAAAATAGAAAAAGAATTAAAAAAGCACCAAAAAAATGTTGCTATAAAAGGCTTTAGAGTAGGTGCTGCACCTATTGGCATGATAAAAAATATGTATGGTAAAGCTATTTTGGCAGATGAAGTTAACAAAGTAACCTCTAAAGCATTATACGATTATTTAAAAGAAAATAACATTGATATTTTAGCCCAACCTATAGAAAGCGATACCGTAAAATCTGTTGTAGATTTAGAAAATGGCGAAAACTTTTTATTTGCTTTCGATTTAGGACTTGCACCCAATGTAGAATTAAACATTAGCGAAAAAGATACTTTGGATAAATACATTATTGCTGTGGAAGATAGCGAAATAGAGAAAGAAATAGAGCAATTAACCATACGCAATGGCGAAACAGAAAATGTAGAAATAGCACAAGAAAAAGACTTGATTTATGGCACAATAACAGAACTAAACGACAGCAATGAAGCATTAGAAGGCGGTATTGCCGATAAAACCATTTCATTAACTCCTGAATTAATTACCGATGAGGCTACAAAAAATTTATTGATTGGCATTACAAAAGAAAGTACCATAACGGTAGATATTTTTAAATTATTTAACGATAACCATTCTGTTATAAGTAGTTCATTAGGTATTACAAAAGATGCTGTAAACGATTTATTCAAAAATTTTAAATTAACTATTACCGAAATTACAAGAAGAAAACCAGCGGCATTAAATCAAGAATTGTTCGACAAAGTGATGGGAGAGGGCATAGCAAACAGCGAAGAAGAATTTAGACAAAAGGTAAAAGAAAATATAGAAAACTATTACCAAAGCGAAAGCCAGCACCAAATAGAACATATGCTTACCCATTTAATTAGCGATAAGCATGATATACAATTGCCAGATAGTTTTTTAAAAAGATGGCTATTGGTTAGCAAAGAAGGTACTTATAACGAAGAAAATATAGACGAGCGTTACAGCCAAGAATCTTCAACTTTAAAGGAAGTTTTAATTCGTGAAAAAATAGCTGCAAAATATGGCATTAAGGTAGAAATGGAAGATATAGAACAAGCCTCTTTGGGCTATACTTTAAGCATGTTTAGAAACTATGGCTTACAAAATCCAGAATTTGAATTTGTTAAAAAATTTAGCGATGATAGCTTAAAAAAACAAGAACATGTACAGCAAATGAATGATATTGCCGTGCGTAGAAAAGTGTATGATAAATTAAAAGAAATTGTTTCATACAACGAAATACATGTAACTATTGAAGAGTTTTACAAAGCCATACAAGCGCATAACGAGGAGCATAAGCACTAATTGAGTTTTTTTTAAACACATTTATTCTGCAAAATACAATGTGTGCAATTTTTGGGTAAGTTATTCGTTTAGCTTTTAATTATTATTTTATTAAACAATATTTTTGCCATTATGTATTATCGTATTGTATTCCTTTTTATTTGTTGCTCCTTAGGTTTTGCCAATGCACAAACCAAGCCTAAAAAAAATACACCTGCTGCTACAACAGAAACAAAGCCAATACCCAAAAAAAAGGTGCTTTTTTCTACCTTGCAAAATATAAACGACCAGTATTTTTACAAAGATGCCCCTTTTACAGGCACAAGTATTGAACTATTTGAAGGCACAAATTATAAAATGCAAGAAATGGAATGGGTTAATGGTTATTTAGAAGGCACAAAAACAGAATGGTTTAAAGGAGGAACAATTGTTAGAGCAAGAATTAGATTTAAAGCGGGTAAAAGAAATGGCATTTCTGAAAATTACTTTAAAAATGGGCAACCAAAATTATTTGCCAAATATATTGACGATATACTAGATAGCACCCTTACAGCCTTTTATCCCAATGGCAAAGTGCAATACACTTTTACCTACACCAATGGCGAAAAAACAGGACTTACACAATCTTTTTTTGATAATGGTAATTTAGAACAAAGCGTAAATTTACTCAATGGCTACCCCGAAGGCATTATGGAAACTTTTTACGATGCTGGCAATATCCGTATGAAAACTACCTATAAAAATGGCTTAAAAAATGGGCAATTTTTGCGCTATCATTCCACAGGCTTATTAGCCGAAGAAAGTTATTTTAAAAATGGCATACAAGATAGTATTTCTATATATTGGGACAATATTTTTGGCACAATAATGAAACAAGAAAATTATAAATTGGGTAAAAAAGAAGGGCTTTGGGTTACGTTTAATGAATTTGGAGATACCATTTCGCAATACTATTTTAAAAACGATTTGAGACATGGGGCTTATAAAATATATTTTTCGGGTGCTGTTGCAGATGGTAAAGAGCCTATGCGCAAAGTTATAGAGAAAAAAGATGGCACAATTCAGAAAAAAGACCTTTTGCTTACCAAAAGAAAATATATTTACCAGCTTGATGAATACGGCACATACAATAATGGCAAATTAGATGGCGAGTTTAAAACAGGCTTGTACAACCGCAAAGCCCATGCAGAGGGCACATACAGCAATGGTATAAGAGTAGGCGAGTGGCGTTATTTTAACGAAAAAGACAATTTGGTGCTTTACGAAAAATACAATGATAATGGCGAACTATTAGAACAAAAGCCAAAGCTACAAAGGGTAAAGGAGGATTAATTTTTTGACTTAATTTTAATTAGACAAGCACTGAAAACCAATATTTTTATTTTTTTAAAATAAAAAATATTTATAAAATTCAAATAGTTATTATATTGGTAAAATTAAAATTTAAAATATTATGAAAAAAAAATTATGTTTATTCGCAATTTTGGTATCTATTTTTATGGGATGTAAAAAGAGAAAACCCCAACAGATAATCCTGTTAATGATTCAAATCCAGGCGCTTCAGCCATTATAAATGGCAAAAAATGGACAGCAGATAAATCAAAATATAATATTTATGGCAAAGACACCATAAGTTTTACAAATATTTTTATATCTAAAGATTCTATTTTAATAATCAATTTACAACACATTGATGGAACTGATACAAGCTATATTTCTGGGCAAGTAACTATGCGGAAAAGTATAATTGGAAGTGCACAATTATCTTATGATATAATTCCTTTTAGTTTGCTGTTTTATTTTCCTAAATTAAGTCCAAATACTTCAATCTATCAATCTCAAAATGAAGTAAATGAAAAATACTTTAATGGACAAGGTACTTTAACGGGTAATTTTCAAATTACTAAATATGATAAACTTAAAAAACGAATGAGTGGTAAATTTAATTTTACACAAACTCCTGGTCCTAATTATAGCAATATGCCTACTTTTGAAATTAAAGATGGAATATTTGAAGATATTCAAGTACGCTAAATTTATATTAATTCCATAGATTTTAAGAACTATGTAACTCATACGTTTCAAACTTTTCATTAATACCATCAGTTTCTATAAGCCCATCTCGTAGGCGTACAATACGTTTGGCATTTAGGGCAATATCTTCCTCGTGGGTTACCAATATTATGGTATTGCCTTTGGCATGTATTTCTTTGAACAAAGCCATAATTTCTACCGATGTTTTAGTATCTAAATTTCCTGTTGGCTCATCTGCCAACAATATACTTGGATTGTTTACCAATGCTCTGGCTACTGCTACTCTTTGGCGTTGCCCGCCCGAAAGCTCGTTTGGGCGGTGTTTCATTCTATCTTTTAAGCCCACTTGCACCAGCACTTCCTCTGCCCTTGCCAATCTGTCTTTTTTATTAAATCCTGCATATACCAAAGGCAAAGCCACATTTTCTAAAGCATCCATTCTTGGCAATAGGTTAAACGTTTGAAAAACAAAGCCAATTTCTTTATTGCGTATTTCAGCCAATTGATTTTCTGTCATACGGCTTACATCGGTATTGTTTAATATATACTTGCCTTTAGAAAAAGAATCCAAGCAACCCAAAATATTCATCAACGTACTTTTGCCCGAACCCGAAGGACCCATTAGGGCAACGTATTCGCCTTTATCTATCGTTAAATCAATAGTTTTTAAAGCCGCTACTATTTCTGTACCTACTTTATACTTTTTTTCAATGCCAACAATATCTATTAAATGGCTCATTTGTTTTCTGTAATTACTTTGGGTACTCTAAAATAATCGCTGTCTTTTTTAGGTGCATTTTTAAGTGCCTCTGCCTTTGTTATGGTATTTTCTATACTATCTTCTCTAACATTGTTAGTAGTATTGGTAAGGTATATCAAAGGTTCAATTCCTTCTGTATCTATTGCATTTAGGCTTTCGCAAAACACCAGCATATTTTCTAAATCTTGTTTTATTTTTTGCTTGCCAGCCGTATCAAATTCCAAACGTGAAAGGTGTGCCAATTGGTCTATTTTTTCATCAGTTATTTTATTCATATCACTTGGTTTTGTTTTAAATTATTTTCAATGATGGTGTAAATCTCTAATTTTAATTGTTCATCGTCATCTATTTTTAGATTATTGGCACTAACCGCACGATGAATGGTAAAAATCATTTTTCGAGGATAAAACTCAAATTTTTCATCGGGCAATATTTTAAAGTTGTTTTGAAACGTAACGGGTATAATTTCAATATTATTTTCTATTGCCATTTTAAAAGCCCCATTTTTAAAGGGTTTCATTAGCGGTACATTTTTCCAAATAGTACCTTCAGGAAAAATAACAATGCTATAGCCTTTTGCAATACGCTCGTTGGCAAGGGTAAATGCCTTATGCGAATCTTTAATGCTGCTGCGGTTTACCCCTATATCCACAGTTCTAAAAAAAATGCCAAACAATGGTATTTTAGCCAACTCTGCTTTAGCCATAAAACTGGCTTTTGCAGGTAAAAATAAGCCAAAGGCTATAATATCTATATACGAAGTATGGTTAGATACAAATACATATGCTTTGTTATCGTAAATTTCTTGTTCTTTAATTATTTTTACTCTTATAAAGCAGATAATCATTAAAAACCAAGCCCATTTTTTGCGCAATTTATTGCCCATTGGATACCATTTTTCTTTATAAAAAAACAAAGAGAAAAAAGGATAAAGCAACAGAAAGCTAAAGGCAAACCAAAACACAAACCATACAGCACCAATGCGTGAAAGGAGTTTAGCCATTAGTTTTATTTATTGTCAATTATTTTGGCTGCATTGGCTCTTTCTTCGGCAGATACCATTCTGGCTTTTAAAATATAAGCAATTATTGCCGAAAAAAACAAACCTCTGCCAGATGATAATACCATTTGCGAGGTAAAAATACCACTTGCAGAATAGCCGTCTTTTATCATCTTGGTAGCATTGGTAATTTCTACTTGTGTTTTTAAATTTTTAATGTGCGTTGCTATTTTATAATCTACCATTTGGGTAATATAAAACGAATTAAAATTTATAAAGTAAGAGCAAACCAAAGAAACTGTTGCGCCTATCATTACACTAACAAAAAAACCCATAAATACGGCTTTGCCAAAAGTAAATTGCTGGGGCATTTGGGCTTTAAATGATTTTAAAAATAAAAAAATACCAATAAATGGTAAAATTAAAAACTCTAACGATGCAAAAAAAGCATTGTAGCTTAATCCTTGTTTATACACATAAGTGGCAGCATATAAATAGTTGATAGCTGCACAAGCACTGCCAAAAGCCAAGCCATAGATAAATATTTTTTTACTCATTTTAAAAATTTTTACAAAACTATGATAAAAAAAATGAAATGATAGTTTGTTTTATTAAATAATTGTTGAAATTTGCAGCCTTATGGAATTAAATGATATTATAGCGGTTGCGGGTATGCCTGGTTTGTATAAAAAAATTGGTCAACATAAAAATGGATTGATAGTAGAAGCTTTAGACGGTACAGGTAAAAAAATACCTACAAGTGCCAATACCAAAGTATCTATTTTGGCAGATATAGCAATGTTTACAATGGAGGGCGAAGAAAAATTAGCCAACATATTGCTTACCATTCATCAATTAGAAAAAGAAGGCTTGGAAGTACCAACTAAAAAAAGCGATGATAAAGCATTTCCTGCTTTTTTGGGCAAAGTATTGCCAAACTATGATAACGAACGTATTTATTTATCAGACATTAAAAAATTAACCTCTTGGTATGGTTTATTAAAAGATAAATTAGATTTTGATGCTTTAAAAACTGCATTAGCAGAAGAGGCAAACGATACAGACGAAGCTAAAGCCGAAAAAGCAAAAGTAGAAACCAAAGCTAAAGCTGAAAAGGTGGTAAAAACAGCAAATGCAAAAGGTAATAGCAAAAGCAAAGGTAAATCCGTAGGTACTATTAGAAAAATGGCTTAATTGCTATCAATATTACAACGCTTTGTAATAGTTAAATGATTTCATTTTTTTGAATTGAATTTTTATTTAGCAGCAGCTCTTTTTAGTCTATCATTAATAGCTAAACCCAATTCTTTATTGGGTAAAAGTTGGGTAATTATCAATTCGCTTTCAGTAATATCTAACAAATGTAAATAATTAAATAAATTTTTTGCAGCTTCATCTAAATTGCCCGAAATACTTAAATTAAACTGCGGATATTCGGTGGTTAAATTATTATTTCCAAAAGATAAAATGGCAATATTCTTATTCTTATTTTCAGCTAAATAAGTAGTTATATCATCTACAATAATCATTGGCTTTCTTGGCGAGTAATGTTTATCTAATTGCCCTGGTGCATTGGGGTTGCTATTGTTATTTAAAGCTAAAATAGGTTTTATATCCAATACGTTTTCAATAGTTGTAATAGATAATCCACCCAAACGTAATATTTTAGGTATTTCATCATTACAATCTATAATAGTACTTTCTATACCAATTGTACATTCGCCACCATCTAAAATATAAGGAATTTTATTGCCCAATTGTTCTTCTACATGTTTAGCCGTTGTAGGACTTATATACCCAAAAGGATTGGCACTTGGGGCTGCTAAAGGGTAGTTTATTTGCTGTAAAATACTTAAAGTAGTTGCTTGATTAGGCACTCTTACGGCAACATATTGGCTGCCAGAAGTAACCAAATATGGAATAATGTCTTTTTTGGGCAACAGCAATGTTAAAGGTCCGGGCCAAAAGGCTTGAGCTAATTTTAGGGCATTTCCTTTTAAATTTAATACATATTTTTTAGCATCTTCAATATTAGCAACATGAATAATTAGCGGGTCGAAAAAAG
Source organism: uncultured Chitinophaga sp. (assembly GCA_964505065.1). Taxonomy (GTDB): domain Bacteria; phylum Bacteroidota; class Bacteroidia; order NS11-12g; family UBA955; genus JABMMZ01. The sequence continues at coordinate 3,541 of CAZDGF010000052.1, read as the reverse complement.
GACGGTTTTTTGCTTTGTAAATTGCTGTTATGGCTTCTTCATTTAAGGCATTTGCTGCAAGCCCATACACAGTTTCAGTAGGTAGGGCAACAGGTAAATTTTGGTTTAAAAAATGGATTGCTTTTAAAGTATCTACACCAATCATTTGCTAAACACGTTTTAAGCTATATTTTTCTATTTTATTGTATAAATGGCTTCTTTGAATATCTACTTCAACTGCTGTTTTGGCTACATTCCAATTGTTTTTTTTCAATTTGGCCTCTAAAAAAATAGATTCTGCATAATCTTTGAAATCTTGAAACTTTTCGAATTTATCTAAAAATATATTTTGAGTTTTAGAAACTGGAGAGGAAGGATTGCTATAAGCTATAACATCTTCAACCGTTATTTTGCTATCCGATAAAATTACCAAACGCTCTATAACATTGCGCAACTCACGAATATTGCCTGTCCAATTTACATTTTTAAGTTCATCTAAAGCACCTGGGGCAAATGTTTTTTTAACACCACTATCTTCGCAAATTTCTTTTAAAAATCTTTCAGCAATTACAGGTATATCATCTACACGTTCATTCAAAGTAGGTACGTGTATCATAATAACACTTAAGCGGTGGTATAAATCTAATCTAAAATTACCTTTTTCTACCTCTTCAAGTAGGTTTTTATTGGTAGCTGCCAATAAGCGCACATCTACATTTACACCTTTATCGCCACCCACTCTACTTAATACCCCCTCTTGAATAACACGCAATACTTTTGCTTGTGCCGAAAGGCTCATATCGCCTATTTCATCTAAAAATAAAGTGCCGCCATGGGCTTGTTCAAATTTACCAATACGCTGTTTAATAGCTGTTGTAAAAGCACCTTTTTCGTGTCCAAATAGTTCGCTTTCAATAAGCTCTGCAGGAATGGCTGCGCAGTTTACCTCTATTAATTGGGCATTGGCTCTATTGCTTTTTTCGTGCACCCAACGGGCTACAAGCTCTTTGCCTGTACCGTTTTCTCCAGTTATCAATACTCTTGCATCTGTAGGCGCTACTTTTTCAATGGTATCTTTTATTTTATTTATTGCAGGTGTAACGCCAATAATATCTCGGGTTTTTGTAACTTTTCTACGCAATACTTTGGTTTCTACTACCAAATTATTTTTTTCTACTGCATTACGAATGGTAATTAACAATCGGTTTAAATCTGGTGGTTTCGATATAAAATCGTAAGCCCCTTTTCGAACAGCTTCTACAGCAATTTCAATAGTGCCGTGTCCGCTAATTAAAATAAAAGGCACATCGCCAGCTATTTCGCCTGCTTTTGCCATTACTTCAAGCCCGTCCATACCTGGCATTTTAATATCGCAAAGCACTACATCGTAGCCATTTTCATTTAGCAATTCTAAGCCTTTTTTGCCATTTTCGGCTAAATCTACTTGGTATTGCTCCGCAGTTAAAATGTTTTGTAGGGCATCTCTTATTGGTTTCTCATCGTCTATTACTAATACTTTTGGCATAGGGTTTTTAAAGTGTATTCAAAATTATACAATTTAATGCCTTGCGAAATACACAAGTTGTTTACATTAAAAACTGGCTAAGCGGTAAAAATCGCAAAACTCTTGTGGGGTAATTACTGCAATTTTAGAATGGTAAAAATCGTGCTGATTTTGTGTTATAATTACATCTACTTTAGAAAACCTTGCACTATGGTATTGAATAGCATCTTCTAAATCTGTAAATTCTGAATTTAAAGCATCTTTAACAATTTCATTGTTTTCTGTTGTAAAAATGAAAGGTTCAAATATTTCTTGCGCCAACTTTTTTGCTCTTGCTTCCGATTTATAATTTTTATAAAGAAAATAAGAAGTTATTGCTACAGTAGTTGGCGAAATATACGTATTTCTACTTTTGGTTAATGAAATTTCTACAGTTTTTGTACAAATTGTATGGTTTATAGCCGAATTTACCAACCAATCTATAATAACATTGGCATCTAAAAATACATTGCGCATTTATTTAAAACGCTTGCTGTGTTTTTCAAAAATAGTATCTGCAATATCTGTTTTTGAAATATTTTTTTGTAAAGAAATTATACCTGCAAACTTATTGGCATGGTTTAAATAATGGTTTTCTTGAGCAGTAGGATTTGATTTCATAGCAACATACGTTTCTAAAAATTCTGAAACAATAAGGGTTATAGATTCATTTTCAGGTATAACGTATTTAACTACTTCTACAAGCTTTTTATCTACACTTAAAGTTAGTTTATTGTTTTTCATACGTACAAAATTATATTTTCATACGTAATATTCCAAATTTATTTTTTAAATTTTTTCCAAAGCCTGTTCAATATCAGCTATTAAATCCTCTATATCTTCCACACCAACACTTAATCGCAATAAACCATCTACTACGCCTGTTTTTTCTCTTTCTGCCTTTGGAATACTTGCGTGTGTCATTGTTGCAGGATGATTTACCAAACTTTCCACTCCGCCCAGACTCTCTGCCAATGTAAAAATTTTAACACTTGTTGCAAATTTCATGGCTGCATCAAAACTATCGCCTTTTAATGTAAAAGAAACCATTCCGCCAAAGCCACGCATTTGTTTTTTGGCTATTTCATGTCCTGCGGCATCTGCAAAACCGGGCCAATATACTTTTCCTATTTTAGAATGATTGCGCAAATACTCGGCTACTTTTTGTCCGTTTTCGCAATGGGCTTTTACCCTTAAATGCAAGGTTTTTATTCCTCTTATAACTAAAAAACAATCCATAGGACCAGGATTTGCACCACAACTATTTAAAATAAAAGCCAAACGCTCGTGTAAGTTTGTATCATTTGTAACCAATGCGCCCATTATAACATCACTATGTCCGCCTAAATATTTGGTAGCGCTATGCATTACAATATCTGCACCAAAATCTAAAGGATTTTGTAAATATGGCGAAGCAAAAGTATTATCAATAGCCAATAATAAATTGTGTTTTTTAGCCACTGCCGAAACAGCTGCAATATCTACAATTTTAAGCGTAGGATTTGTTGGCGTTTCTGCCCAAATAAGTTTTGTATTGCTATTTATATATTGTTCAATATTGGCTGCATCGTATAAATTAATATAATGAAATTTAATGCCAAAAGGTTCATATATTTTAGAAAACATACGGTAACTGCCACCATAAATATCATCACCAGTTATTACTTCATCGCCAGGTTTTAAAAGTTTTATAACTGCATCTACAGCACCCATTCCGCTGCTAAAACAAAGCGCATGTTTGCCATTTTCTAAGGCTGCCAAATTATTTTCTAATTGCGTTCTAGTTGGGTTTTTCCCTCTTGCATAAGCATAGCCTTTGTGTTGCCCAGGATAATCTTGCACATAAGTACTAGTTTGAAAAATTGGGGTCATAATGGCACCTGTTGTGGGGTCGGGTTCTATGCCCGCATGTAAAGCTTTGGTTGCAAATTTCATTTGGCAAAAGTAAGATTATTCAATTTAAATTTAACCCAAATTACGCATTAAAAAAAAGAATATTATTTTAGCGGCAAAAATCCT
>CAZDGF010000051.1:0-23964 GCA_964505065.1 uncultured Chitinophaga sp. | reverse complement strand
TTTGAGTTACTTTACTTCCTTCTTCTTTTTTTATTTATTTAGGACGCTATTGAATTAATTTATATTGATTCTAAATATTAAATACTGCCGTAAATAAACTTAATGGTTATATTTGCAAAAATGAAAATTGCTTTTGTTTTTGCTGGATTACCACATTATTTGGTTAAACTATTGAATAAAATTAATCAGGACAACCAAATTGAACTTTCTGTAATTATTCCAAATAGTAAAAGTAATACATTGGGTTCTGGGGTTCATACTTTAGAAAAGGGTAATTCTTTCCAAATAATTAATTTAATTGAATATAAAACTTGGTATGGTAAACCATTTTTTAAAAATTTTATCAATACGCTAAAGAAAAATCATATAGACGCTATTGTAATTGGCTGGCCTTATTTCATTCAATTGGTATTCAATCCAATTTTGGTATATCAATTAAGAAAAAATAATATAAAAATTATTGCCCGAGAAATTCCCTTTTCAGTTCCTTTTTTCAACGAAAAATTTAATAATTTTGTTAGCAGAAGTGCTGAAAGCCAAAGAACAGAGAAAATTTTTAACTCAAAAATATATTTTAATGGCATAAAATTTTTAAGAAAAATATTGTATTCAAAAATAGTTGATTTTGCATTTACATATACCTATCAAGGAATTGAAATTTTAGCATCTTATGGTTTAAGCAAACAAAAAATTAAAACAACACTCAATTCGCCAGATACAGATGCTATTTTTAAAACAATTAATGACATAAAACAAAAACCAATAGAAATAATAAAAAATAAATTTAGACTAATACATGTTGGCAGATTAGTGTATTGGAAAAGAGTGGATTTATTGATAGATGCTATAAATATTTTGCAAAAAAAATACCCATTAATAGAATTAGCAATTATAGGAAATGGCGAAGAGGAAGCTAATTTAAAACAAAAAGTAAAAAATTTAGGTTTAGAACAACGAGTCAATTTTCTTGGTGCACTTTACGAAGGAGAGGAGCAAAGTATTGAAATGTTAAAATCTGGCATTTATGTTTTGGCAGGTATGGGCGGCTTATCTATAAATGAGGCTATGTGCCATTCATTGCCCATTGTTTGTTCAATTGCAGATGGAACAGAAAAACATTTGATATTTGAAGGTAAGAATGGCTTTTATTTTGAAGATAATAATTTAGATTCATTGGTTGAAGCAATTAGAAAAATATTGAATTCAGACATGGAATTTTTAGGGGAAAGTTCTTTAAAAATTATTGAAGAGAAGATTAATATTCAAATAGTGGGCAATAATTTTTTGGGAGCATTTAAAAAAATTTAGTAAACTAAATAAAGAAAATATTAATATTGAAAAATTTTCTGTTAAATATATCTATGGGTTTTAAGTTAAAAATATTAATTTTAAGTTTATTGTTGAGATTAAGTTCGTTAAGTGCCCAATATAGCATAGCACCCATTTGGTGCTTTGGTGAAAATGCGGGTTTAGATTTTAGGACTACTTTAATAAAAAATTTCACTTCTAATATTTCTACAGCAGAGGGTTCTGCAGGTGCTACAGATATAAATGGTAATTTAATTTTTTACACAGATGGAGCGACAGTATATGATAAAAATTTCAATGTTATGTTAAATGGCACTGGGCTTTTTGGAAGTTCTAGTTCATCCCAATCTGCCATAGTTTTGCAACATGAATCTCAAAAGAAGGAAAATCAATATTATATTTTTACATTGCCTGAATATGCAGGCTCAAGCGGCTTTTGTTATTCTATTGTAGATATGGATAATAATGGAGGTTTAGGCGAAGTTATAATAAAAAATAAAAATATTTATGGTCAGTTATCAGAACAAATGCAACCTGCTATGCATGCAAATGGCAAAGATTATTGGATAGTCATTAAGGGTTTTCAAAATACTGAACTATACTCTTTTCTGATAGACAAAGATGGTGTACAATTAAAGCAAACAGCCAATTTTGGCAATTCTGTAACTAATACAATTGGTTGTATGCGATTTAATAATTCATTTTCTAGAGTAGCATATACTTGTTATGATTTTAGCGGTTATGTAGAAATTTGTGATTTTGATAATTCAACTGGTATTTTATCTAATCTATTAATCATAGATAATTTACACGACCCTTACGGTGTATGTTTTTCGCCTAATGGGCAGTTATTATATGTTTCTCATTTACTTACTCGAAAAATTAATCAATATGACTTATCGCAATATAACAAAATTGATATTCTTAATTCAGCAATTTCATTAACCTCTCAAAGCACTGCCTTTGGAAATATTAATATGGCTTATGATAGTATTTTATATGTAGCAGCTGCGGGTAAGAATTTTATTTCTAAAATTTCTCAACCAAACATAAAAGGTAATGGTTGTAATTTTGTATATAACGGTACTTCATTGGGAAATAGTACCTGCAATTACGGGCTTCCGTTGTTTTACAAATTTTATGACAAGAAAAAGTTAGATATAAATATTTTATCTCTTTGTTTTCAAGATAGCATTGATTTTAGGTGCAATTTAGATGAAAAGACAGATACTTTTTATTGGTTAATAAAAGGAGATTCCGTTAATCTTAAAATTTCAAATAAATCTCAATTTAAGTATAAATTTAATTCAAATTTATTATTAGATATTAAGTTGGTAAAAGGACTTGACAGTATAACAATAAAAAGAGAAATTATAGATTGTAATAAAGATTGTAATTTTAAAATCCCTAATGTTTTTACGCCTAATAACGATAGTATTAATGACTATTTTGAAGTTAAATTAAAATGTAGTAAGCATTACAATCTATCTATTTTTGATAGGTGGGGCATTAAAGTATTTAATTCAAACAGTCCTCAAATAATGTGGAATGGCAATTACAACGGTAGAAATTGCAGTGATGGTACATACTATTATATATTAAGATATACAGATAGTTACAATAGGAGGCAATTAATAAATGGCGTTATACAATTAATTAGGTAATTTATTAATAATAAATAAATCTCATTAGTTATTGCATGTGTATAGCGAATTCTTATTATTCTATCAATTACAATATTTTAGATATCAAATGAATTACTAAGCTTATCAAAAATTTATTATGAATTTAAATATTAAAATAATATTAGGGGTAATTTTTATTGGATTATTAGATAATAAATTATTGTGTCAAAAATTATTGAAATTTAATTTAGTATGGAAAAACTATAATATAAATAATGGATTAGCTGGTGATTTAATATTGGATATAAAAGCAGACAAGTTTAAAATACTTTGGATTTTAAACTCCAAAGGTTTAAATTACATTAAAAATAATCAAATCTTTCAATACTCAACTGACTTAGTTTTTGATTCTATAATAATTTATAATGGCAAATGTATTTTAAGACAAAAAAATAATAAGACATATTTTTCGCCATATAATAATAAATTAATAAAAGATATTAGTAAAATAAATCATGATAATGATAGAGTTTATAACCCCAAAATTAAAAATGGTTTTTTAATAAACAAAGAAGGTGAAAAGTTATTTGATAAGAAGGTTGAAAAATTTGTAATTATTAATGACATAATTTACTTAAGTACTAATGGAGAAGGAATATGGTATTCAGATATTTGCTTGTTTGGTATTTGTAAGTTATATAACAACATAACAAACACAATATTTTCAGATATTTGTTCATTTAATAACTACTTATTTTTTGGTGATCAAGAAGGAAAAATTTATAAATTAGACAGCCATAAACTTTATAATATATATTTTATGACTAATAAGTTAAAATCGCCATCTAAATTTTATGTTTTTGATAGTGTTATGTTTTGTTATACTGGTTATATTAATAGAAAAAATTCTGTTTTTACATATAAAGACTTTTACTATTGTTGTGATGTAAATAATTTATTATACTTACAGCTTGGATATTATGGCGGGAATTTAATTTTTAAGGGCAATAATAAAATATTTAAATCATTCTTAAAAAATTATAAAATAAGCAATATCTTAAAATCTAAAAATTATATTTGGCTAAAAACTAATGTTGGGTATTATAAATTGTGCTTAAATAAGAATTTTGAATTAATTAAAGAAGAAACTAAATTCGAAAGATATTTCATAAATGACAGTTTGGAAATTAATAAAATAAATGACACTATTGAAGTAAAAACAAATAATTATAAAATATATATTAGTTGCTTGTTAAAGCAATTAATAGACATTAAAGTCAAGGATTCAATAATATTCTTAACAACATGTAATGCATTTTATTTTCAAAATATTTTTAATAATAAAAGAAGTAAATTATTTTATTATTCTGACCTATATTTGAAAAACAGTTATGTATCCTCGTGTTTTTTTAATAATTTTTTCTTTATTTTAGATGGAACCAATTTGTTAAAAATTGATTTAAATAATTTGAAAGTTGAAACATATATTCCTCAAAAAGAAAATTTCTTAGAAAATTTCTTTTCATACTTTTATCAAATCAAAAACACTAAATCAAATCACTACTATGTTTTATATAAAAATGGTTTACCAATAAAAAAATACTCCATATTAGATAATTTGGTCTTTATAAATAAAATAAATTTTGGATATTACTATCTTAAAGAATTCGATAATTATGGAAATGAAGTTGAAACTATTCGATTTCAAAAAGTTTCAATTAAATTCTTTGTAATATTGGCAGGAATTTTCGCTTTAATATTATTAATATTAATCATAAGTTTTATTAATTTAAAAAACAAAATACTTTCAATTAAAAGTAAGAATCTGATGAAAAAAGAAATAGCATTTAATATTGAATTTAGAAAAAAAATTTCTTATTCTATACCTCATTTATATAATAATTTATTTCAAGGATTCTCAAAAGGAGATAGTTCTGCCCAAATATTACATACAATTTCTGATTTTTCTTATTTTCTACTCGAATACAACTCCAAAGAAGTAATATTTTTAGATGAAGAAATAAATTTTTGCAGACATTATCATGAATTGTATTCAATTTCCAAACCGTTGTTGAAATTTCATATGAAGATAATAAATAATACAAATACTTTAATTGATGATATAGAAATTCCTACATTTATAATTCAACCAATTATTGAAAATTCATTTAAAAGATTTAATGATAATAAAATACGAAATGTGTATCTAATTTTAAAGATAAATAATAATAATTTAATGATTACATTATTTGATGATTTTTCTAAAATCGAGGGAGATATCAGTTATAGAAAAAAATTTGGAATAGATATATTAAATGAAAGACTTGAAAATTTATCTAAATTAAATAAAAAAAGAATTGCTTTTGATTTTCGATTCAGGGAAAAAACTGGGGTTTGTACAAAAATTTCAATACCATTTAAATGAAAATAAGTATTATAGAAGATGATTTAGTAACATCAAATTGTTTAAAAACAATGATTTTGAATATAATACAAGATGTAGAAGTAAATATTTTTAACTCTATTGAAAATTTTATTAACCAAAAAATTGAAACCAATTTGCTCTTTTTAGATATAAATTTAGGCAATAGTAATGGTTTTAATATTTTTAATATGATGAAGATTAATTTTCAAGTTGTTGTTATTTCAGGTAATATAGAAAATGCAGCAATTAGTTTTGAATATGATATTTTTGATTATTTAAGAAAACCATTAGATATTAGCAGAGTTAGAAATGTTTTAAGTAAGTTTTTATTACAACCAAAACATACCAATTCCATAAAAAAAATGATACTCTCTATTAAAGACGAATACCAAATTATTGAATTTGATAACATAATTAAATTAAATGCAGATGGAAAATATACAATAATTACTCTTTCAAATAAAAAGCAAATAGTTAGTAATAACAATTTAGGATATTTTCAAATTATTTTACCAAATTCTTTTTTTTTCAGAATTCATCATAATTGTATAGTGAATTTAAATAAAATTATTAAAATCTCTAAAGGTTTACAATTGAATCTTGTACTTGAAAATGAATTCATGGAGGTAGTAAGTCAAAGAGAAAAATCTAATTTTTTAAATGTTTTTTATAAAATTTAAGTCACTTATTCCTAAAGTTATATCATTTATTAACTTCTTGTTTTAATTCTTTTTAATTGTATTTTAATTTGTGCTTGTAAATAATATAGTTTACAACGCGCTTAACGTAATTAAGCAAATTCAACAATATAATATGAAAAAAATAATTTTTACATTTTTAACGATAATTTCGTTAAAATCTTACTCCCAAGGATGGGTAAGCCCAAACACAAGTACATTACATCCTGTTAACAGTTCTTTAAATCTTACACCTATGAATATAGGCATAGGGACAAATGCTCCATCAACACAATTTCACACCACAGGAGGAGTAAGATTTCAAGGACTAACAACTAATAACACCCTTTCAGACCTTTTAGTTGTTGATGCTCAAAATAATGTCTTTACACGCTCTTTTAGTTCATTATTAAATGCCTCTGGTACTTTTTGGTCTTTAAATGGCAATGCTATCTCTAATTTAAATTTTATTGGAAGTACCAACAACGAAGATATAAGATTTAGAACTAATAATATCCAAAGAATGATTTTAAATAGAAATGGTTTATTAGGATTAGGAACTACAAATCCAACTGCTAATTTAGATATTAGAGGTATTGGACAAACATTAACAATTGGGGAGCAAGCAGCTTCAAATTTTTCATCTAGTTTAAGATTTTTAACAGCTTGGGGAAATGGTCCTGCTAATTTAGGTGGATATGCTTATATTCAAGCTAATGGAACTAACAATAATTTTAACAATAATTTAAATCAAAATGGAGCAATAAGAATAACACAATGGGGTACAAATTCAACTCCAATTTCAGCGTTGGAAGTTATATCTGATAGAACTTTATTTCAAGGTAATTTGGGAATAAATACAGGAATGGATATGATGCCAACTGCAGATTTAGATGTTGATGCAACAACTAATGGCAATCCAACTCAAGTTCGTTTTAGAAATTTACCGCCAGGTAGTGGAAATTTACTAGTAATTGATGCTGCAGGATATGTAAGAAGATGTAATACTTCAACTTGCAACAGCGGACCTGAGCCACCACCACAATCGGAACAATTTCAAGAACTTGAATTAAAATATGAATCTGCAAAAAATAGTATTGAAGACCTACAAAAACAAATTAATCAGTTATTAATAGTATCAAAATTTAATAATGAGGAAAATTCACAAAATCAAATTGTTGTAGATATTAATCCTAATCCAACTAATGGAATTGTGAATATAATTATAAATGGGTTTAAAGAAAATTGCGAATTTGTAGTATTTGATTTACAAGGGAAAGAGATAATTAAAAAAATAATAGATAACCAAAATTCAAGTATTAATTTACAAGATTTAACAAGTGGAACATATTATATTAAGATAAATCATAAAAACGAGATTTTTTGCAAGAAAATTGTTTTACAAAAATAATTAGTTAATCACTTTAAACTAAAATGAGAATGTAATACTTTTTACATTCTCATTTTTTTATTCTATTCTAATAAACCTTAAAAAATTCATCTTTCAATTTTATTTCATCAAGTTTATTAATTATATTATTTCTTATTGTTAATGCATCAAACTTACTTTCTAATGCATTATTAATACTCAAGTATAGCTTGTTTTTATTATCGCAAATATTCCCATTAATATTATTCTTTACCATTTCTGGAATTCCCCCTACATTAAAGCCTACAACAGGTGTTCCACAAAGCAAAGCCTCTGAAACTGTATTAGGCAAATTGTCTTCAATAGAAGGTATAACAAAAACATCAGCTATATTATATAGCTTACACATTAGTTCTTCATCTGAAATAGTACCTAATTGGGTATGAGATATATTAGTTTTTAGGTCTAATTTTCTTCCAATTATTAACAAATGAATATTCTCTTTATTTTCAATATTGTCTAAAGCATTTAACAATAAGTTGAATCCTTTTCTTCCGTCATTAGGATTTTCAGCTACAAACAATATAACTTTTTTTTTCTCATCAATTTCTAATTTATCTTTTAGTCCTTTAATATCTGATAAAACTCTAAATACATTTGTATCTATTGGATTTCTAATGGTTAATGCTTTTTTATTTTTAAATATTATAGATTGAGAAATTAAGTTTGTTATCCAAGCGCTAGGACCTACCATTGTAATATCAACATTTTTAATAATTTTGGCTTTCCGTTTTAAATTATTTTTAGCTATTATATTGAATTCATTACTATATCCTATTTCATAATGATTTCCTCCAGTAAATGGGTTCATATCATGACAAGTCCAAACAAATTTTTTATTGTATTTAAAAACTTTTCGCCAATCTAAAAATTTAATTACCCAATGTAAATGAACAACATCTGCCCAAGCAAATAACCAATGATTTTGAATATTAAATAAGCTATCTATTCCATTAAAATAAATTGAAGGTTTATAAAAAGTAAAACGTCTATTATATAAGTTATTTATTTTAAAAATTAAGCTAAAAATAAGCTTAAATTTAAAACTATCTTTTAGATAATATGCTTCCTTTATTTTATCTTTACTACTCCTTTTTAAAAATAGTATTTTAGAATCTTGCCCATTCTCTAATAATAAATAGTGTAATCTAATTGCAGCTATAGCAGCCCCTCCTGTATCATTGGTGTTGATATGGAGTATTTTAGTTGATTTTATTTGATTTAAATTATGCGTTTGCATTCAAGTATTTTATACTCTAAATTATTTTCCAAATTATAAATACCCTCACTTTCTAATTGTTGTATTTTTACAACCCCACTACTATGAATAATTGTATTTTCTTTTAGCATCATACCAATATGGCTTACATTTTCTGTATTAGGCTTTTTGAAAAATATCAAATCTCCAGTTTTAAGTTCTGAAAAACTAATGGTTTTTCCTTGCAGAATTTGCAGGCTTGTGTCTCTTGCTATTTCTATACCATTGGCTTTAAAAACTACCTGTATAAAACCTGAGCAATCTATGCCCATAAAACTTCGACCACCCCATAAGTAAGGTATATTTAAAAATTGTTGTGCTGTTTTTAACAGTCGTATGTTTAAAGGTAAATGATGGCTTGGTTTTAGTATTTGTTCTACTGTATAATTATTGCCTTTAAATTCAAATTTTAAACTTGAAGGATATAAGCCCCCACAAGGTATAAATATTTTTTTATCGCCTGCTTTTGCCAATAAAAACAAGGAATTACATACAGTATCAAATGCTGTAAATTCATCAAAAGTATTTTTACTTATCCAGCCATTATAGTTGTCAAAAATTGTAGTAATACTTAACCATTCGTCTAATTCTTCAATTATGGTATAGCTTTCGCCAAATATCAAAGTACTTACCATTTCTGCTCCCGAACGTGGCTCGCTTCTAATAGGAATATAGGTTTGCAGGCAAGTACCTTTCAACATATTTTTGGTTAGTTTAAATATGTAATCTCGATTTTCTATCTAACAATACTTCATCTGCTTCCACTCTATCAGGGTCGGGAACGCAGCAATCTACAGGGCATACAGCTGCGCATTGTGGCTCTTCATGAAAGCCTTTACACTCGGTACATTTATCGGCAACTATAAAATACACTTCAGCACTTATGGGTGCAAATTTATCTTCTACATTTATTACCTCGCCTGTTGCAAGAGTGTAGCTACCCTCCACACTTGTACCATCTTTTATTGCCCATTCTACACCGCTTTCGTAAATGGCATTGTTGGGGCATTCTGGCTCGCAAGCACCACAATTTATACATTCATCTGTTATTTTAATTGCCATTGTTTTGTTATTAAATTATTACTGCAAAGCTACTTTTTTAAAATTAGTTTTTAAAGTATAAATGTTATTTATAAACATTCTATCGCAGCAGCGTAATAGTACCTTTGGTAGAGTATTTTCTGCCATCAAATCCAGAGTATTTGCAATAGTACATATACACATCTTGCGGTTGGTCTTTGCCTTTGTATTTGCCATCCCATTTTGCATTAATGTCGAAGCCTGTCCAAAGTTTTTCGCCCCAGCGGTTGTACACCATTATTTCTACAGTTTTAAGCGCACCGCCTTTCATAATAAAAAAGTTGTTAAACTCATCATTATCAGGGCTAAAAGCATTTGGAATAAATATTATTGGGTCGAAATTAAAACATACATCATTGCTCCAAGTTACAGTATCTGTGCCTATTTTGGTGCCTTTTATTCTATAGCATTGGGTATAATGTTCCAAACCATTGTTATAATATGCTTTAAAAGATGTTACATTGCTTTCATACAATTCATAATCGGTTTTATTTTTCAATTGTCTATACACATCGTATTGAATATTACTATTTCCCCAACCAATATAGGGTGTAAAATCTAAAGCTACCTCATAGCCATTTACTTTTTTGCCTGTTAAATAAATATTGGTATGCAAATTGGTTAATATTTCTTGCCCACATAAATCGAACCCTTTTACTCTGTATTCCCAAGCATTAAAATCGGTAGAAATATTGCCATTGTTAAATTGTACAGTACTGCCAGATACGGTGCCAACATTATCAAAAGGAGTGCTTGTTCCTGCCTCTCTTCTTTCTATAAATAATTGATTGTTATACCTTGGTGCATTAATTAATCTCCAGTACAAATCTATGCCATTGTCTTGAGTTGGAGGAGGATTAACGGTAATATAATTGAGGTATAAAGAAGGTTGGTCAATAAATATTTTTTGTTTTATAGTATCGCCCACACAACCAAATTCAGAGGTTTCCAATACTTTTATTTCGCTATTTTGTTTGCCATTCCAATTAATTGTAATTTGAGGAATAATGCTATTATTTATAGGCGAGCCTCCGTCTAAAAACCATTGGTAAGTAGAGTTTACAAAACCAGTAGTGGTATAATTATAATTTGTAAAATTTGGATAACACACAATTGTATCGCCCAATATTGGCGTTGTTCTTGGTTTTGGGTGTATAATTAAAATAGAATCTATAGGATTGCCAATGCAATCGAATTCTGATATTTCAGTTACTTTAATTAAAAACGAACCAAAATTGGTGTATGGAAAACGAATAGTATTGCTGCCTTGTCCTATTATATTAGTGGAATCGTTGTTGATAAACCAAGCATATTTGGAATTTGGCAAGCCATTTACACTGTATGTGCCAATGCCTGTTAATTGGCATACTTCAAAATCGCCATTTATTATAGTAGCAGTTGGATATGGTCTTATATTTACTATGCGTGTACTTAAGCCACTTATACATATTCTATTATTTATAGAGTCATAACTTCGTTCATACATGCTTATACTGCCTGTTGCAGAAGCACCCCAATTTACTATAACAGTATTGCTTAAATTGCCGGCTATAATTGTTCCTCCCGTTATTGACCATTGGTAAGTACTATTTTTAGTAAACGGAACTGTATAAACGATATTTGAACTAAAGGCACAAATGGAAGTATCGCCCTCTATTTTTGCAGCTGTAAGTGCATAAGTTTTATTGACATTTATTTTCCCAGTATCGCTACTACACCCAAATTTATTAATTTCAATAACCTTTACCATGCCTAATCCTTCATTTCCCCAATTAATAGTAATTGCATTTGTATTTTGTCCGCTGGCAATTGTGCCACCAATTACTTGCCAAAAATAAAAACTACCAATGGTATTTGTTACACTATATTCTATGCCATTATTATTAGGGCAAACAGAGGTATTGCCCTTAATAACAGGTAAACTTGGTTTAGAAATCCAAACATTAATAGTTGCGGTATCGCTTGGGCAATTAAAGGTATTGTACTGCACCAATTTTGCCCATGCACTTCCTGTTGTACCCCAAGTTATATTTACATTGTTTGTTTTACTGCTGCCATTAATAGTACCGTTGTTTACCCACCAATCGTATGTATATCCATTAGTTAAAGTGGTTGAATAATTTTTAGACGTAAATTCACAAACAGTATCTATGCTTAACAATGAAGGCGGAGGAGGCGCTTGCCGAAGAGGCACATTGTAAATAAATTTTTCGCCCAAGCAACCGTATTGAGAAACAGGAGTAACTTCTATTATACCAGTACTTACATTATTAGCCCAATCTATAGTTAATAAATTTCCTGCTTTGTTTTTTAGCGTACCATTTGTTACAGTTACATTGTATGTAATTCCTATAAGTTCAGGCGAGGTGTTGGCTCGTGGTGTTATGGTATAAATATTGTCTTTGGAGCCTTGACAAACATTTGTTGGACCATTAATAGATACTTTGCCTGTAAAGGGTTTTACCAAAATACTAAAATTAACATAAGTAAATTTAGATGGACAACCATCATCTATTAATTGAACAGTAAAAAGTTGAGAATCGTTGCTAAACTGGTCGCAATCGGTTTTCCAACAAAATTGAGAAGATACGTTTCTTCTGCCTGTTACACTGCTAAAAGTAGCTCTTGTGCCTTTAAATCCATTTGCACCATTCAATAAATTACCTATACCTGTTAAAGTTAAATTTTGATTGGCATCTGCATCTGTTCCTGTAACATTAAAACACAAGGTTTCGCCAGCTATAATTCCAAATCTTCTTGTAGTATTTGTAATTCTTGGTTTATTGTTGGGTGTACAATTTATAACCAATATTTGCAAATCAAGCCGTGTTCTGCCAATTTGTACACCATTTCTAAACTCTAACAAATCTATTGCTACAGCATAATTACCAACTTGCCGAGCTAAAAAAGTGGTAATACCATTTTTACTATTAATTAAAGATATACCACTGCTACCAAAAGGAATATTGCCATTAAAACCCGATTTGTAATCGCCATTGCTTATTGGCACAGGAGCTTCATAATTTGTAGAACAGCCAGATGTGCCAATTGCAGAACCATACCAAGGTGTAGCTAATTTATACACCAAAGAGTCGCCATCAGGATCAATAGCATAATTGTTAAGCTCTGTAGTATCGTTTACACATATAAAAGGTACAGGAACATCAGTAAATTCTGGAGAGCTATTGTCTATATTAGTTTGCGGAATTTCTACTTGGTAAGTTTGCCCTATAAATGGGTCGCCAGTTGAAACATCGTCTTTTAAATTTACTTGCGTATTTCTACAACAAGTTTTCCATTGAATAATATAGCCAAATGGGCTATTGGGTAGGGTTACAGTTTTTTCATAGGTTGTTTTTTCAAGGCATACATTGGCTGCCCCAGGGCAATCTGTTCTGCCTAAAGGTTTTACACGTTCTAAATTACCTCTATCAAAAGTTTCTGTTCTAAAAAGCCTATTGTTTTGTCTGTTATAAATACAAACATCAATTTCATCTTCAAATTCTACACTACCGCTTTTGCAATCTCTGTAAGATGTTATTTTTATAATATACCTAGCTCCGCTTGCACTTTGACCAGATTTTCTATAACTAATAAAGCCACCAACTAAATGCGTACAAAAGGCCTCGCTAATATTTAAAACAAAAAAAACAAGTATCGATATTTTTAATAATGCTCTCAAATAAAATAATGTATCAAAATTAAACCTTTTTTTGGAATTTTTAAACTTTTTTATATTATTAAGACGAATAAATAGATTAAAAGTTTGCTTGGTTTTTTATTATTATAAAAAATAGCATTACTTTGCAATACAATTATTGATGAATTTTTATAAACCAAATTGTTTGTTTTTTAAAGGCGATTTGCCTTGCAAGCCCCATAAAATGTATGGTTACCATTGTGCAGATTGCCCAAGCTATACACCAATATCAAAGCGTATTTTAATTATAAAATTAGGTGCCATTGGCGATGTTATTCGTACAACGCCCTTAATTACAAGATATAGAACTTTGTACCCTAATTGCAAAATTACTTGGCTAACAATGACCCCACCAATATTGCCAAGTGGGCAAATTGATGAAATATTAAAATTTGATTATGCTTCTTCTATTTATTTAGAAAATGCTACTTTTGATATTGCTATAAATTTAGACAAAGAAAAAGAAGCTTGCGCTTTGCTTTTAAAAGTAAATGCTGCCGAAAAATATGGCTATGTGCTAAAAGACAATGTAGCCCAACCTATCAACGAATTGGCAAACCATAAGTTTCATACTGGGCTTTTTGATGATGTAAGCAAAGCCAATACACAAAATTATTGTGAAGAAATTTTTGAGCTTTGCGGTATGCAATACCAAGGCGAACCTTATTTGTTAGATAACCATAACGATAAAGGCTATACTTGGCAAAATATAGATACATCAAAAACCATTATTGGTTTAAATACTGGTTGTGGCGATAGATGGACAACACGCCTTTGGCCCAAAGAATATTTTGCAGAATTAGCAAAAAAACTATTAGCCCAAGGGTTTGAAGTATTGCTGCTTGGTGGCGAGCAGGAAGATGCAAGAAACAAGGATATTCAGGCACTTTCAGGGGCTAAATATTTAGGTTTCTTTCCTTTGCCGCAGTTTATCAATTTAATTAACCAATGCCATTTAATAGTTACCCAAGTAACAATGGGTATGCACCTAACATTGGGTATGCAAAAAAAAATTGTATTGATGAACAATATTTTTAATCCACACGAGTTTGATTTGTTTGGCAATGGGGAAATTGTAATGCCAGATAAGGAATGCCAGTGTTTTTATAGAGGGCAGTGTGTTACAGGCGTTAGTTGCATGGCAGATTTGCCTGTACAAAAAGTGTATGATACCGTTAACCGTGTGTTAGCATTATCATAAGTTTTATTTAATATTATATGGTTTAATAGCCTTAATTTTGCAACGTTATTAATTTTGCAAACAGATATTCAAATAGCGGGTATAAAATCTAATTCTCCAGCGTATAGTGTTGCTTGGCAAATAAATGAGGCTTTTGATATGCAGCTATGTATGAGCTTGAATTGGGAAATTATTTTTAATAAAACCGATAAAAGCAATCATCTACATTTTTACCAACAGTTTGAAGACGTAGAACTAAATTGGCATTTGGTGCAAAATAAAGGCGATAAAACATTTGTTTTTAAAAGCAATCCTTCTTTCGATTATTTTATTATTTGCCATGGGGAGGATATTTATGGCTATTTCAATAGATTGATAAAAGCATTAGACAATGCCACACGAATAAGCAATATTTATGCTTTTCCTTTTAGCAAAGTAAAGCCCCAAGACCCTATTTACAACAACCTTATACAAACCAAACACTATATTTCCGACTACAATGTACAAAACCAATTTTAACAAAACAAAAATTATAGCCACCATAGGGCCTGCCACCTCATCGCGCGAAATGCTGAAACAAATTATATATGCAGGAGTAGATGTGTGTCGTTTAAATTTTTCGCATGGCAGTTACGAAGACCATTTGGAGGTAATCAATAATATACGCAGTATAAACGAAGAGTTAAACAGTGATATTTGTATTTTGCAAGATTTACAAGGACCCAAATTGCGTGTAGGGCTAATAGAAAACGATGGTGTAATATTGGTAGAAGGTTCTCAAATTATTTTAACATCGAACGAGGAAATAGGCACTGCTGAACGTATTTGTATTCGCTATGCCAATTTAACCAAAGATGTAAAACCAGGCGAAAGTATATTGCTTGACGATGGGAAGTTGGAAGTTAGAATTGAAAAAATAATAAACGAAACAGATGTATTGGTTAGCATTGTGCAAGGCGGTATTTTAAAACCTAAAAAAGGCTTTAACCTACCCCATACAGATGTATCTTTTCCCAGCCTTACAGAAAAAGATTTGGCAGATTTAGCCTTTGGTTTGGCTAACGATGTGGAATGGATAGGCTTATCTTTTACCCGCAAAGCCGAAGATATTTTAGAACTTAAAAAACTTATAGCAGCAGCAGGAAAAGAAACCAGAGTTGTAGCAAAAATAGAAAAACCAGAAGCGGTAAAAAATATTGACAGTATTATTGAAGTTACCGATGCTATTATGATAGCCCGTGGCGATTTGGGCGTAGAATTGCCTTTTCAAGATTTACCATTAATTCAAAAAAACATTATTGAAAAATGCTTGGCAGCAGGCAAGCCTGTAATAGTGGCTACCCAAATGATGGAAACCATGATAACCAATAGCACACCTACAAGGGCAGAGGTATCTGATGTGGCAAATGCTGTTATAGATGGTGCAGATGCCGTTATGCTTAGTGGCGAAACCAGTGTGGGCGAATATCCTGTAAAGGTGGTAGAAACAATGGAGAAAATTGTAAGAGATGTAGAAAACGATAGGAGAGTGTACTTTAAAGGCGTAAAACCTGTGCAATACAGCAATACTTTTATTAGCGATGAAATATGTTTTACCGCAGTGCGTATGAGCGACCACCTAAATGCCAAAGCCATAGTAGGTATGACACGCTCAGGCTATTCTGCCAATAAAATTTCTTCCTTTCGCCCAAAGGCAAATATTTATATTTTTACAAGCAATAAACCTTTGCTTAAAACAATGAACTTGGTATGGGGCGTTCGTGGTTTTTATTACGATAGATTTGAAAGTACCGACCAAACTTTTTCTGATGTAATAGAAAAACTAACCCAAGAAAACTTGGTAAAAACAGGCGATAGAGTGATACACACTGCCAGCATGCCTATACGCAACAAAAGCATGGCAAATAGCATAAAAATTAGTATTATTGAGTAATGAAATTTTCGCTTTTTCTTTTTTCATTTATTTGTATAAAACTATACGCCCAGCCGCAGGTGCTAACAGAGCAGCAGCTGGGCAACCAAAGGGTGTGGAATGCCCGCATTAGCAGCGATGAAACATTAAAGAAAGCCTTTACAGCAGCCAATTTGCAATATCCGCCAAAATTTATTTATTGGCGAGCCTTTAAAAAAGAACAAACCCTTGAACTATGGGCTGCCGATAGCGCACAGCATAGATATAAATTAGTAAAAACCTATTTTATTGTAAGGCTTTCTGGCGCTTTGGGTCCTAAGCGATGCGAGGGCGATATGCAAGTGCCAGAGGGCTATTATTATATAAGCCAATACAATCCTTACAGTAGTTTTTATTTGTCATTTAAAGTATCGTACCCCAATAAAAGCGATAGCATATTGGGCAAAAAAGGCAGCTATGGCGGGCAAATATTTGTGCATGGCGATAGCCTTACTATAGGCTGTATGCCTATGAGCAATGATATTATTAAAGAAATGTATTGGTGCAATATACAGGCGCAGGGCAATAAAGACACCAATTATCATATTCCTATTCATATATACCCCTGCCGTATGGATATAAGCAATTGGAATTACCTTAAAAGCAGCTATAAATTCGACCCCGCAAGGATAGATTTTTGGCGAAATTTGCAAGAGGGTTATAATTACTTTGAGGTAATGCGCCAGCCGCCTGCCACAAGAGTAGATGATAAGGGCAAATATTTGGTAAGATACAAAAGATAATACAACTTAAAGGGCGTTTTAATTCTATAAAATAGCCTTTTTATAAATTTTAGTATTACTTTTATTGTTATAAGTATCTATTTTTCTTTTTACAGTTTTATTTTTTTAAAATAAAACTATTATATTATATTGTTAAATTGTATATTTAGGTTATTAAGAATATAAAATATATAATTTAATATGTATCTACTATGTATATTACTATATTTTTAAAAATACAAAAAGCTGTTTTAAACATATAATACATATTTTAAAACCTAAAATACATACAAAACAACCTAAAATACATAATTTTATACATATTTTACATAATTTAATAATGTAAAATACATATTATAATACTATGAATACATAGTTATAAACTTAAATTACATATTTATTTTTATGTAATACATATTATAAAACGTATAGTACATAATTTATAACTTAAAATACATATTTATACATTATATTTGCCTTATGATACAGCTATATATTAAAGAACTACTTGAAAAATTGGGCAGAAAACCCTCCGCCTTGCTATTGAGCAAATTTAACATAAATTACCGAACAGCCACCCAGCTTATAGAGGGCAAGGCAAAAAGCATAAAATTAGACAACCTATTTAAGCTATGCGAAATGCTGCAATGCACCCCAAACGATTTGCTTACCATTAGCCCACAAACGGCAACTATGCTGCCCCCAAAGCACCCCCTGCTGGGCTTGTTAAAAACCAATTTTGCAGAAACCCCTTTGGATATGATAGCCACTTTTACCCCTACCGACCTGGACAATATTGCCCAACTGATAAAGGCGTATAAGGAGGGGAAGGAGAATTTTTGATTTTAGTCACTTCGAGTAGTTCCTTTGCTTTGAAAGGAACGTATCGAGAAGTTGGGAAAGAGAATACCACTTCTCGATACAAAAATGCAGAGCCTCCCGCACGTGCGGGATTACTCGAAGTGACAACAAATATTTTACATCCATTGCCACCAGTTGAAACTGGGGGCAATGGATGTTTGGCAATTTTAGATATTCAATAAGATATTCAATAGCCCCTTGCTTTAGCAAGGGGGAAATGGGATAAAAAAATGGTTCGTGGGACACGAACCATGGCGGAGTTCGTTGGACACAAACCGTAGCAAAAAAGCACCGAGCCATTACAGTCCAGTGCTTTTAATTTTAACTAAAATACTACGAATTATTTTAATTAAAGTTTTGCAATAATAGCAGTCAACTCTTCTTTAGTTTTGCTAATTTTAGTAGCTACTTTGGCTAACATTTCTTCTTTTTTGCCAGTTTCAAATTTCAAATCGGCATCGGTAAGGATGCTAAATTTGGCTTTCAATTTTGTGCATTGTTCAGCCCAATTTCCTTTTTCTGGTGTTGTGGTGTTTGTTGAATTGTTCATTTAACCCAAATTAATCAATAGGAGATTTGAAAAATCGAACTACTTGATTTAGTTGGGATTAACCCCGATTTAGAAATTGCAATTATGTTTTGTAAAAACATGATTTACAATTTGTTATTCGATTCAGCAATTCTATTGCTGAATTTGGGTTTAAGATATTGTTTTTTATTTGTAAAAAATTATTACAATACAAAGGTGCTGCTTAAGTACAAGCCCTGTATTACACAACAATGGCTATAAGTTGCAATATTCATTTACTTACCAAAAATGAATATTAGATATTTACTTAAACTGTAATTAAACAGCAACATTTGCTAACAATTCCATAATGGTATCATGGTTTTTTTTAAGTTCCATTTGCTGTAAGTTCAAGGTTTTAATTATCTCCAATGAAATATCAAACACATCGTTTTTTTCTAAGATGTTTTGATACGCTAAAAGGATAATATTTTCATTTTTTTTACACGCTTTAAGTATGGTGTTTTTGCGCTTTAAACCCAATAAAAGTTTTAATTTTAAATTAAATTTAAAAAAGCTGTATTTTGAAGGAGAAGTTATAGTATCTAAAAAATTTTTTTGTTTTTTAATACTGCTAAGCGTGCTTATACAATTTATACTTGTAATTTGATGTACCAAAAATATAGGCTCTAATTCGGCTATTCGCCCTATAATTAAAGCTGTTTGGTAGTTTTGTATTCTTATATTATTTGCATGTATAAGTTGTACTAATACCTGATGTGTTTTTGCATAATCCATGGCTTACATTTTTTCTATATACCAGTTTAGGCGTTTTTCCATTTTGCGTAATTCCAGTATTCTTGCTATTATTTTTTGCAAACGTATAATGGCTGTTTCGCTTTTTACCACATAATCAAAAGCCCCGTGGTGCATACAGCTTATGGCTATTTCTATTTTATCTTGGGCTGAAAGTACAATAACAGGTATGTTTAAATTTTGCCCAATTATGGCATCTAAAAATTTAATGCCATTAAAAGCTGTTTTATCTACCGCATTCAAATTATAATCTGTAATAATAATATCTGGCTTTTCTTCTATTTTAGCCATACAAAGCTCGCCTGTGGCAAATGTTGTAATTGTAAAATTGGGATATTCTTTAAATCCCGCTTTAATTTCTTTCAGATATTTTATATTATCATCTACTAAAAATATTTCTAATACTTCATTCTTCATATTTTATATACCAATGCTTTCTATTGGGCTTCTGCGTTTGTTTTTTAATTGTTTGAAATGGGAGGGGCTTAAGCCTGTTATTTTTTTAAATTGATTGGATAAATGGGCTATGCTGCTATAGTTCATTTTATTGGCTATTTCTGTAAAATTTAGCTCATCGTATATTATTAATTCCTTAATGCGCTCCACCTTGTGTAGGATAATAAATTGCTCTATAGTAATGCCCTGCACCTCGGAGAAAAGATTGGCAAGATAGGTATAATCATGGTTTAATTTTTGGCTTAAAAAGTTAGAAAATGTATAACGTGGTAGCTCATCTTCGTAGTGTATCATTTCTATAATTACTATCTTTATTTTTTCTATCAGTATGGCTCTTTTATCATCCATTAGCTCTAGCCCAAGCGTAAGAAGTGCTTTTTGCAATTGCATTTTTTTTTCATCCGAAAGGTCGTCTTCCATTATCTCTACTTCGCCAAGCGATACCAATATAAAGTGTAAGCCAAGCTTTTTAAGCTCGGCTTTTACCATCATTTTGCATCTAATACTTACCATGTATTTAATGTAGAGTTTCATTTTTTTAAATACAAATTATTTAAATAACTACTCCTCATAGCCGCTTTTTATAATGGTGCTTATCATTTTAAACTGCTCGTTGGCAGTAAATAAATGTTTGGCATGGGCGGGTATAATAATGCCTTGTCCTAAACTTAATTTATGAATTTTTTCATTTACAGTTACCTCTGCTTTGCCATCTATTATTTGTACAAAATTATCAAAAGGGGAAGTTTTTTCTGCCAATTCCTCGCCCTCATCAAAAGAGAGAATGGTAATATTGCCAGTAGATTTTTTAACAATAGTTTTGCTCAATACCGCATTGGGTATATACTCTATAATTTCTACAATTACGTGGGCTTTGTCTTTTTCTAATTCGGAGGTTTCCATTCTTTAACAAGGTTATATTTTGTAAAATTAAGCTATTATGAATGCTTATGGTGATTTTTAAATAATATTAATATTATGATTGTATGTGGCAGAATACTTTTTTAATAAATGATTTAGATTATTTAAGTAAATGGTTAAATTTTGAATATTTATTTCGGGTGTTTTTTCGTTAGGTATTGTTATGGGCATTTCTGCTATATATTTGGATAATTCAGGATGTTTTTCTTGAATATAAAGCGTTAGCTTTAGTATATCTGCATTTAGTTGTATTTGTGTTGGCATAGCTTTATCTTAATAATTGCATTCCAATTCTCCTTTAACAGATTGGTCGTTTTTAACTCTTCTTTGCTTTGTGGAAAATAGCTTGCTTAAAGTTGTTAATATGGTAGAATCTTTAGCCATTATATTGGTAATACCTATTTGTAAAAGCTCTCCAAACATTGTTTTTAAGGGATTATGTAAATTGCCAATAGTTAATTTTTTAGATAAATAGCCAGTAGCTATGCTTAAAATACTATTCAATATATCGGTTTTAAACTCTGGTTTATTTACAAATTCAGAAAACGTATGCTTTAGTATATTGATAGGTTTTAAAGTTTCGTAACTATCTACAAATTCTTGTTTCAATAGCCAAAATTTTTCGTTTTTTTCTGTTTCTAATAAATTAATAGCTTGGTTGAGTTGTATAGAATTGATTATGTTTGACATACTTTTTTTAATTAAGGCTATTAACTATAAAAGCATTTTTTGCTTTGTTTTTAATTCTTTTTTTGCATAAGCATACAATTGGAAACAACATGGTGTAAAAACTTGCTATACACATAAAGCCAATATAATTTTCATTTAAAATTTTACCTATCCATAAGGCTACACCAATATTGATAAAAATAAGGATAATAGCTAAAATAGAGAACAAAATAAATTGATAAACTAAAGATGAAAATGCTGTAGAAATTTTATCAATAGATTTTAATTTATACAGTTGAAAATTTGTTTTACCATAATCTTCTACTTTACAGAATAAGGGGTCTAAAAAATTAATTTCATTTTCCATTTTATTTATTCCTTTTTGTTTTAAATTAATTACACTGTTTTAGTAGGTGTAATTGCTTTTTTCAACTCTTCTGCTTCGCCCACACCTTTTTCATATATATCTGCAAGTTCTACCTTGGCAGTTTTAAATTTATCTGTTATACTGCATATTAAATCTTCAAATTTATCTTTCCATTCGTCCATAGTATCTGTGCTTTTTTTAGCTATTTTTTTTCTGGTTTCCGAACCTTTATCGGGGGCAAATAGAATGCCCAAAAGTGCGCCTGTGGCTATGCCAGCCAATACACCTACCAATACTTTTTGTTTGCTCATAATTATTTTTTTTTTATTTGTTAGTTAATTTTGTTTTGTATTAAAGCAGAATAATAAGTAAAATTATTATAACTAAAACAGCCCCACCAGATATATAGATACCTCCATTATTGCTTGCTTTTAGCTTGCCTTTTATTGCTCTTACCTCATTTCTCAATTCCTTTTTTTTATCTTTTTTTAAGTTAGATTTATCCATTCTATAAATGTTGTCCAGCCTTCTTAACATATTTACTACCTCTGTTGTATCGGTAGCTATTGGTTCTGTTGTTATGCTGCTTGCATTTGCAGAAATACTACCTATGCAAATAATAATTGCCAATAGGTATAATTTCAAATTTATGTTCAGTTTCATATTGTTTTAAATTGGTTTTTTACCTTGAATAATGCGTAGTAAAATAGCTATTAAAGCAATAACTAAAAGTATATGCACAATGCCGCCCAAGTTATATCCCATGTAGCCTATAGCCCAAGCTACAACTAATATTACCGCTATAATGTATAATAAATTTCCCATGTTGTTTTTGTTTGTTTTTTAAATTTTATAAATGTAAAGCTATGCCAATAGTAGATACCCCCGAAGATAAATCTAAAAATATGCCAGCCGATTTGTTAATATGATACTCTGTACCTGAATGAATATCTAAATATAATGGACCAGTACCTTGCCTTATGGTTCTTTGTCCATCGTAATCGTTCTCCCAAGATGTTTTACGAATGGCAAAGCCTAATGAACCCGCCAAATAAAAATCCCATTTTTTGTTAGCATTTAGCACATCATCAAAATAGTAACTACCTTTTAATCCCATAGGTATTACAGTTTCGCTGTATTTATAATACCTATATGGTTTATTGTTATTGCCCCAATAGTAATCGTTTCTATAACTATAATAGGTAATAAAAGGCGCAAGTGTAAAATTTTTAGCCACATCTAATTCCAAATTTGCATGAAATACAGGAACCGAATAGCCAACATATCTATAATAACCTATACCAACACCCAAATTTAATGTTGTGCCATATTTTTCCGATTGCCCTTTTGCTTGCTGTATGCCTATAATAAGCAATAGTGTAATATATAATTTAGGTTTAAGCATTGTTTTTTATTTGGTATTATCTTTATTCAAATCTTTAAATGCTTCGCCAAGTTTATCCATATCACGGTTAAATTCTGTTTTAAAATTATCCCAATTGGTTTTACCTTCTTGTTTATAATTTTCTAATCTCATTTTTAAATCTGAATTTTGTTTTTCCAATTCAGCTAATTTAATATTGTATTCCGCTTTGGCTTCTTTCTTTTGCAAAGCTATTCTTGTATTAAATTCCGCAATACTTGCATTATTGTCTTCTATTCTCTCATTGTTTTGCTTTTTGTATTCAGCCATATCTTCAAGATATTCTTTGTTGGCTTCGTCTAAATTTTCATAAGCCTCTGCAACATTTTCTTGTGCATTTTCTACTTTTTTAGCAGAGCTATTGCAGGCTGCCATGCCAATAGAAATAAGTATTAAACTAAAAAATTGTTTTAAAATGTGTGTTTTCATATTATTGTGCATTTTTATTATGCAGCAAAGATGTTGCTTATACAAGCTTAGCATATTACACAATTTAATAAATGTGTTATACTATTCACACTTGTGGTAGTAAATTATTTTTAACCCAAATTCAGCAATAGAATTGCTGAATCGAATAACAAATTGCAA
>CAZDGF010000050.1:0-24213 GCA_964505065.1 uncultured Chitinophaga sp. | reverse complement strand
TTTGAGTTACTTTACTTCCTTCTTCTTTTTTTATTTATTTAGGACGCTATTGAAATAAGGTTAAATAATTATCAATTTAAGCCATTATTTTTGTGCCATATTTTAAAATGAGAATTGAGGAAAAATGGCTAATAGCTATATCTATTCCTGTATATTTAATCTGCATTATTACAGAAATTTTTATAGGTATAAAAGAGCGCAAAGCATTGTACGATATTAAAGATTCTGCTATAAGTATATGGCTTGGTGTGGCTGGTGCATTATTAGATATAAGTATTAAAATTGTTACTTTTGGGGTACTTGATTGGTGTAATCAGCATGCTATTTATAAGCCCAATTTATTGGTATATTATCCTGTATTGGCTTGGTTTTTAGTATTTATTGCCCAAGATTTTTGTTTTTATTGGCTACATAGAAGCGAGCATTATAGCCGAGTGTTATGGGCGGTGCATAGCAACCACCATAGTAGCCAAAAATATAATTTCACCGTAGCTTTACGTTCATCTGTTTTGCAGCCATTTTATAGATTTATTTTTTATATTCCCATTGCTTTTTTGGGTTTCGATGGGTTTACCATTATGTTTATGTATGCTGTTAATCAGTTTTATCAATTTTTTTTACATACAGAAACCATTGCCAAATTGCCCAAATGGTATGAGGCAATATTTGTAACCCCATCGCACCATAGGGTGCACCATGCAAGCGATATAAAGTATTTGGATAAAAACATGGGGCAGGTATTGATTATTTGGGATAAGCTATTTGGCACATACCAAGTAGAAGAGGAGGCGCCCAAATATGGCTTAACAACAGATATTAAAACTTATAATCCCATAAAAGTAATATTTAATGAATGGTTAAAAATTTTTAAAGATTTGGGTAAAGCAAATTCTTTAAAATTAAAATTCAAATACCTTTTTATGCCCCCTGGCTGGAGCCACGATGGTAGTACAAAAACCAGCAATGAGTTGAGGAAAGAATATCTTAAAAATAAATCTATTTGAAACGCATTTATTATATCTTGTTAAGCATAGTTTTGTTGTTAAGTTTTAGGCTATACAGTACGGTGTATTATGCCAACCTTAACTCCGACCATACTGTGCCAATTTTAATGGTGCATTATTTTAATTTGCCTGCCGATATATACTATTGGGGGCAGGATAGAATAGGCAGCTTAATTCCCCTAATTGCCCAAATATTGAATAAAGGTCTCCATATTTCAGCAATATGGAGCGAAAGTATTGTGCATTATACTATTCTTATTTTAGGTTTTTTTGCCATTGCTTCATTTTTCAAATCGGATGTTTATAAGCTACTGTTTGCCATTGTTTGGTTTTTACCACCTTATCATTTTATAGATACAATATTATTGTATGCCGCTGTGGCATATAGTTTTATAGGCATAGCCTGTTTTTTTGCAAAAAAATATATGCAATTGCGCAAATATATTTCACTTTTACAACAATGGCTTTTGCTATCAGGTATTGCACTTTGTTTAATTATTGCTATATGGGTATCGGATATGGCAATGGTTAGCTGTGCAGTGTTATTGTTTGTGTTGCTTTTATTTTATATTAAAAAAAATGGATTCAATACCCGTTTATTCTATAAGAAAGAATTTTATGCAGTTATGATTGGTGTTTTATTGGCTTATGGTTTTATTAGTTTTGCAAAAAGCCAAGCACCTAATGGTTTAAATTATGCCACTATTAGTAGTTTTGAAATCGTGTTTAAAAGTATCAATATTTTTCTCAAATCTGTACTTGATGTTTTTTTATTCAAAATAAACGAACCATTTACCAGTGTATTTGCTTATTTGGTGTTACTTGTATTTGGTATTCTATTTTATTATTTCAAAGCTGTAAAAGCCATTGTTTTTTCAAATCCTGTTGTATGTTTTTTCCTACTTGAGGCTGTGGGTTTATTTTGTGCTATAATGCTTTCAGAATGGACATTTTTAAACCAAGTGCCAAGGCGTTATTTTGCTTGTACTTATTTGTCGTTAGCTATTTTTAGCTTATTGGTATTGCAAAATATTAAGTTCAATAAGAAATACATTAAAGCCATAGTTTTAGCAGTACTCTTAATGGGTGCCACAAGCGGCATATACAACATAGGCTGGGTATGGCCTAATACATTGGCAGCCAAAAGCAATACTGTAAAACAATTAGAAAATCTTGGCAACATAGGCATAATAGGCGAGTATTGGAATTCATATATTTATGCCTGTAATAATCCTAATAAAATAAAAGCCACACCAAACCACCATTGCCAAGTGCGCAATTATGCCATGGTAGATTCTGTTTTTAAGCAAAAGGATATTTACATTGTAAAAGATTGTTGGTTAAAGCATTTTCCAGATACCTTGCAGCAATTTAACCGGACCTTGTTTAAAAATGGCATCCCAATACATATTGCCGATGCAGATATGTGTAGGTATAGGGTAAAGTAAGTTGCCTTTAAAAAATATTTTCATAAACAATTCTCCTTTTTCAGAATATTAAATTAGCTATTTCATAAAAAAAAGCCTCATAATAGTAGTTAACTACTATAAAAATCATTAATTACTACTATTGTTTTGTAACAATAAAATGTTATACATTTGTAAAAGTAAATAATTAAGAACAAAAAAATAGAACAACATATTTAACACAATCTAAAAAAAACTTTCTTAACCGAAACCTAGGAAATTTCAAAAGATTAATTAGAGAGAGAAGTAATAGTGAGTGTGCCCAACAAGGGCATATTCATTGCTTTTTTATTCTAATAGTTCTCCTAGGGCTCGGTTGAGTAATAAGTATTTGAGTATGCCTTTATTAATAAAGTAAAGCAATATTTTGGTGTCTGTTAAAATAAATAACAGCAAATAAACCCAAACCAATAAATAATATGAAAAAAATTACATTAATGCTTATAGTAGGCTTACTAACTATAACCAAACTAACAGCCCAATGGGATAGTGCTAATGCCGCTGCTTTAATTACTGCTGAAGCTGTTAAAATACAATATGTATTTGAGGGTACAATTATTAAGGTAGAGCAATATGCAGGCAATGAGTTAGGAAATAGACTTCCTAAAACGGATATTATACCAAATCCGAACACGCAAGCATATACCTATCGAAATCTTAGCACAGGTGGTTCTCCAATATGCTATAGTATAGCTACTATTCGTATTTGCCAAATGTATAAAGGTACGCTTACTTCTGATACTGTAAAACTTGTATCTGCTTACAGAAGTACAATGTACACTATTGAAATTAATGGCACTGATACAACTATAGATTTTAACCAAGTGCAAAATAAAAGTCGATTATTCCGTTTTAACAAAGGTATGGAAGGTTTTAAAATGATTTTTTTTACATACAACCATACATTTTCAGGTATTTCAAACGCAATAAAAACATGCTCAAGAATTGGAGATATAAATTTTAATACAAAGCTGTTCAACCCTAATTCACCGTTTGATAGAGATAAAATATTTGCACGAGGTACTGGTTTGCTTTATTATAATAATAAACACCTTTTTTACTCTCGCCAAGAAGTATATAATTTTTTAGATAGTTTACCAATTTTAGACCTTAATGTTCATTTGCCTAATACATGTGAAATTAATTATTTACCACCCAGTCAAAAAAAAAGCGAAGATACAACTGGCTTTTTCCTAAAAAATCAAAAAGACTACGAGCGCAACCTAAAAAACTATGATAATTGGTGTAAAAATATGGCTTATAAGTTTGAACATGCCAAAAAACACAGAAGTGCAAAACGCACTACCCCTGAAGAATTAAACATAACTATGAAAAACCCAAGAATTACAGGTGCAAATACCGACCCTTGGCTTGAGTTTGATATATTTGTTTCCTCTAATGTTAATTACACATACTTTGACGGTTGCGCTATGTGGTTTGAATACGATAACAGCCTTTTCAACAAAGCATTTGGCATCAATGTTGCCCCTGCAAATATACAGATAACAAGAGCCCCAGCCTTTAATACTTCTTCATATATTGACCCTCAACTTTATGTAACAAATCAAGCCAATACTATAGTTTCTGTTCCGATTACTACAGATTTTTTTGCTACCAATTTGAATAGAGTAAATATTACAACCACTCCTCAAAAAATGCTAACTATTCGCATAAAAATACAAAATATAGATAAAGCAGCAGGTATAAAATTTACTGATACATCAACATCAAGTGGTGTTTCATATTTTGCACTAACAAATAATGGTTTTTCAATTTACAACTACAGCAAACCAACCTATTATATAGGCGAAAATAACGATAGAACTTGCATGCCTATTATCAGTAGTTTTAACGATAATGTACATGCAGGAACAGGCGAAATACTAACCATAGTAGGCAAATATTTTGGCGACTCGTTAAGCAATAATATAAGAAGCGTAATTTTTGCAAATGCAAATAAAGGAGAAGAATACCCAGAAACAAATTTAGATAGATATGGCGTAGATAATTATGATATGGTGTATTGGAACCATGATACTATAAAAGTTAGAATACCCGCTAATATAGATTCTATAACAACAGATATAACAAACCCTGATTACCATTCTACACCTGGAAGCGGTAAATTTCAAATAGTAAACAGATATAACCGTTTTGGAGAATCTAATACACGGTTAACAATACCTTATGCAGTTTCACACCATATTGAGCCAACAAATCCTACTTATACAAAGGCTTCTATAAAACTTGCAGGAATAAATGCAAATAATGGCTACACCTTGCGTATGACAACAGCTTTTGATGCAGCATACCCTGAAGCAAAGGCTGTTATAAAAAAAGCTATGAGAGACTGGACATGTAAAACAGGTATTAATTGGACATTGGGAAACAATACCACTAAAGGTCTTAAATATAATGATAGCTTAAGTGTATTGGGTACAGACCCTAATTTAACACCAATTGCTCAAACAGAACCAATATATTATGGCTGTAAAGTTGGTAATAATTATTCATATTTTATGCATTCTTGTGATATTGCAGTAAATAGTTCTACACGATGGGAATTTGATACACTTGCAAATATTCCAAATGGTAAGTATGATTTTTATGAAGTAATTACCCATGAGTTAGGTCACGCTCATTTATTAGAGCACGCAAATTATACCAATGAAATAATGTTTTGGCAGTCTAATAATAATGGAATAAGTAATTCAAATAGAAACAATTTAGACAAATCGCCAAATGCTGAAGATGGAGGAGATTATGTAACCACCAATTTAATAAGTGCTACTTTTTGCTCTAATGCGCATTCGTTGGTTATTTGTGGCAGCAATAGTTCATCTATAAATAGTATTCAAAACAATACAAATAATTTAACCATTTATCCCAATCCTATAAGTAATGGCAGCCTTACCATTGTGCCAAAAAACTCTTTTTCGGAAAACACCTATTATATTATTAACGACCAAATGGGGCGAGAGATAAAAAGATTGCCATTAAGCGCAATAAATGATAATGCTTATCAAATTCCTGTAGATAATTTAACCAATGGTATATATTTATTGCAAATTATATCTGAAAATATGAACCAAACAGCTAAATTCATAAAATTTTAGGATTATAAATATTACTTCATTCATAAAAAAGGCAGCCCCAAGCTGCCTTTTTTTATGCCCCCTAAAAAATAAACTCAAAAATTCCAAAATCTAAAATCAAAAATCCCCTTACAGCCCCTCCAAAATATCCATCAGTTTATCCAATTTTTCTGGCGGTAGGTGGCTAATAAAATCATTTGGGTTTTTGGGCGTAGTTTTAACAATGCTATTCAAAGGGTGGGTATCTACAACCGCCTGCCCCACATTGGTAAAAGCCAAAATATCATTGTGTACATTCCAAAGCCATACATAGGTTATTCAAAGTGCTTAATTTTATTCCCTTAAATACTTTATCCACACCCCCTTGGAATATTAATTTAAGCAACAAAGAAATTATTTGAATACTTTTGTGCTTGAATGAATAAAATTTTTGTGTGCTTTGTTTTGTTTTTTACCTCCCTTGGCTATGGGCAATCTATTACCATTAAAGGAAAAATAACAGACGATAAAACAGGCGAACCCCTAACTGGCGTAAGTATATATTTTGTAGGTGTATTTGGCGGTGTTACTACCAATTTTGAAGGTTATTACGAAATAACAAACATAGGCTATAAAGATAGCCTTATTGCAAGCTATGTAGGCTATAAAGAAAAATTAATTTTATTAACCAAAGATAGCATACAAGAAATAAATATTAGGCTAAAACTTACGGCAGCTGTTTTCGAGGCAAAAGTAACTACTAAGGTAAATAGGGCTTTGCGGGTTGTAAAAGAGGCGCAAAAGGCAAAAGAAAAGTATAACATAGAAAATCTAAAATCGTACGAAAGCGAAAATTTTACCAAAATTCAAATAGCTATAAACAATGTAAGCGAAAATACCAAAAACAAAAAGCTAATGAAAAGTGTGCAAGGTATTTTCGATACTATAAAATCTTTGAGTGGCGATAGCGGCAAGCAGGTATTGCCCATTTTTTTATCCGAAAATTTAAGTAATTTTTATTTCAATAAAAATCCTAATTTAAGCAAAGAAGTAATTATAGCCTCAAGGGTAAAAGGCGTTGGGGTAGATGATGGCTCTTTCCTTTCGCAGCTTATGGGTTCTACATTTCAGCAGTATAATTTCAATGATAATATATTGCCAATTTTGCAAAAGAATTTTATTTCGCCCATTAGCAAATCGGCAATGTTGTATTACAATTATAAATTTAGAGGAGGCAATTTTCCTGATAGCCTTGCAACAAAAAAATTGTACATGATAGAAGTAACCCCAAAAAACCCTTTAGACCTTGTATTTACAGGCTATATTTGGATAGAGGATAGCACCTTTGCTTTAAAAAGAGTATCATTGAGTATTACCAACAAAGCCAATCTTAACTTTGTAGAAAAACTAAAAATTACGCAAGAGTACGAGCCATCGGGCGCAGGGGCATATATTCCTGTAAAAAACAGAGTATTGATAGATATTGCAGAATTATCTAAAAACTCGCCAGGCATGGTAGCCGTTTTCTCAAGTTCAAGCACAAAAATAAAAACCAATGTAGATAGAAATGCAAAGTTTTTTGATTACAAAATTTCTATGAACGAAGATGCAACAATGAAAAACGATGCTTTTTGGGATACCGCCCGCCATGAAAAACTAAGCATAGATGAAAAAAGAGCTTTAGCCAAAATAGATACCATTACCAATATTAAGGTTATAAAAAACTATGTAGAAATTATCAATATTATATTTAATGGCTATAAAAAAATAGGCAAAATAGATTTTGGACCGTATGCTCTTTTGTATGGCAACAATGTATTGGAAGGGCATAGAATACGAATAGGTGCGCGTACAAATTTTTCATTTAGCAAAAGGTTTACTTTTAGTGGCTACGGTGCTTATGGTTTTTTAGATGAACAATGGAAATACAAAGGGCAAGCAGAGGCTATTTTAAGCCGCAAACATTGGACAACCATAGGCACAAGCTATAAAAAAGATGTGGAACAAATAGGCGTAACTGATGATTATTATGGCGCAAGTAATTTATTTACCGCAGTATCTGTATTTGCTGCAAGCCAACTAAATAGAGCTAAAGAAAGCAAGTTTTGGGCTACATCAGAATTTATTAGAGGCTGGAATGCTAAAATTATTTTTTCGCACAAAGAGTTTCAATTTGAACAGGTACGAAATTTTAATTTTGCCTACAACGAAAGGTTAAGTAACGATACTACTTTTCGCTCAAGTAATTTTACCAATGCAACCATTACAGTAGGTTTGCGTTGGGCGCCAAAAGAGTATTATTTGCAAAACGACAACGAAAGAATACGTCAAACAAAGCCAGGGGCTTTGGCATTATCCATTAATTATACCAAAGGCATAAAAGGCGTTTTAGGCAGCCGATTTGATTATAATAGAGTAACAGCAACAATAGAAAAAGGCTTGAGTTTTGGCTACTGGGGGCGAACAGATTTTACCCTTTCTGGCACCAAAATATTTGAAAAACTACCATACCCTTTGCTTGAGGTACACAGAGGCAATGAATCGTTTTTTTATAGTACATCTTCATATAATTTAATGAATTTTTTTGAATTTATAACCGACCAAAGTGCTTTCTTTAAAATGGAGCACCATTTTAATGGTGCATTGCTAAATAGAATACCATTAATGAAAAAACTAAAATGGAGAGAATTTGTAGAGGGTAGGGCAGTGTTGGGCAATTTATCTAACCCAAATAAAGATTTAATACCCTCTTATGATAATTTTAGAAGAAAGGTAACAGAGGTGAATAATCAAATAAACAAAGAGCCATATATAGAAGTAGCTTATGGTTTAGAAAACATTTTTAAAATATTGCAAGTAGCAGCTATTCATCGTTTAACACATTTAGGCAACCCCAATGCAAGAAAATTTGGCGTAAAATTTGGCTTAAGTGTTTCTTTTTAATGAAAGGATGAAGGAATTAGGATATAGGATACAGGGATTTTGATACGATTTAACAATAATTCAACAATTTCTCGATACAAAAATTCAGAGCAATTTTTTACTCGAAATGACAACAATATAACAATTCAACAATAAATCAATTTAAAAATCCCCAAATTATGAAAGTTCTCATCATCATTCCCTCGCGTTATGGCTCTACAAGGTTTGAGGGCAAACCATTGGTAGATATTGAAGGTAAAACTTTGGTGCAACGCACCTATTTACAAGCCTGTAAAACAAATTTAGATGCAGATGTAGTTGTAGCTACAGATGATGAAAGAATTTACAAGCATGTGTCTTCTTTTGGCAATTGTTTAATGACCTCTGCTACACTCCAAAGCGGCACAGATAGATGCTTTGAAGCTGCTAAAAAATGGGGCAAGCCTTATGATGTATTGGTAAATTTGCAAGGCGATGAACCATTTATTCTACCCTCTCAAATACAAGATTTGGTGAGCGTTTTTACCAACCAAAATGTAAATATAGCAACGCTTAAAAAAAGAATATTTACAGCCCAAGATTTACACAATGCAAACATTGTAAAAGTTATAACAGATGTAAACGAACAAGCCATTAATTTTAGTCGCCAAGCCTTGCCTTTTTGCAGAGGAATAGATACCAATGAGTGGCATAAGCATTATGACTATTACAGACATGTGGGCATTTATGCGTTTAGCAAAAATATAATTGAGCAATTAAAAAAATTACAACCCTCTGCTTTAGAAATAGCCGAAAGCCTTGAGCAACTGCGATGGTTGGAAAATGGCTTTAAACTCAATGTGGTAGCTACAAATTTTATAAGCCCTGCTATAGATTCGCCCGATGATTTATTGAAAGTAAAAGATTTTTTAGCCTTAAATCCTTATATGCTTTAGGTAATTAATAGTATTATAAAATATTTTTCAAAATAAAATTTCCTTATTTTTAAAATAAACATACCTTTGCAGCCTTAAAAAAATACGTTCATTTTAATGTTATCTCGCAGAAATATCCGAATTAAAGTTCTTCAACAGCTATATGCTATTACCCAACAAGAAGCCCCTTCGGTGCCTTTTTTTCAAAAACAATTAGAACACAAATTTAAAGACCTTTACCAGTTTTATTATTTTCAATTACAATTTTTAAGCGATTTTAATACCTATTTAGAAAGCGAAAAAGACATTGAAATTGAAAAATATTTTCCCAATAAAACCCTTATCCGCAATACCCAGTTTATTCAGCGTTTATCAATATTTCAAGCTTTAGAAACCGATAGCAAATTTGCAGAATATACAACCAAACTGCCTTACACTTGGCAAAACTATGGCGAACTTTTCAATAAAATATTTACAGATTTGGTGCAATATGATTTTTTTATCGAATTCAATTTATTTGATACACCAACTGCCGAACAACAAAAAGAATTTTTAACCAATTTATACGAGTTTTTATTCAATGAATTTGAACTTTTTGATAGCGAAATGGAAGATGCTTATGTACTTTGGAACGATGATAGTGCCGATGTTTTAAAAGCCATTATCAAAACCATAGATACTTTTTACGCCCAGCAAAAACTAAAACTTGAAGCCATTTCAGATAAACAAGTAGATGATTTTAAATTTGGACATTCCTTATTCGAAAAAGCTTTTGTAGATAAAGAAAACCTTGATAGCCTTATTGCCAATCATTCCTCCAATTGGGATGCAGAAAGGCTAACGCTAACAGATATGCTGATGTTAAGAATGGCGGTTTGCGAGTTTTTAAATTTTGAAACTATACCGCCCAAAGTTACCATTAATGAGTATTTGGATATTGCTAAAAACTACAGTACCCCAAAAAGCCATTTGTTTTTAAATGGTGTATTGGATAAAATAAGAATGGTGCTTACAGAAAGCGGCAAAATAAAAAAAACAGGAAGAGGTTTAGTAAACTAAAAAATTACTTAATTTCGCACAATGAAATTTATATTATTATTCACCGCAATATCGCTTTTATGTGCTTGTAGTAATTCTTCTAAAACCAATACCAATGGCACTCCTGTAGAAAGCATTAACAATCCTGCAACGGCAAGCAACCCTACTGCACAGCCTTCGGAGTATCCAATTATGAGTTTTGAAAACTTAGAACATAATTTTGGCGAACTTATGGATGGGCAAATTGTAGAAAACACTTATAAATTTACCAATACTGGCAAAGCTAATTTATTAATAGACAGATGCGATGTTACTTGCGGATGCACCACACCCTATTTCCCTAAAACCCCCATAGCTCCTGGCGAAAGTGGCGAAATAAAAGTAAAATTTGATAGCAGTGGCAAAAGTGGTGTGATTAATAAAAATGTTATAGTATGGGCAAATGTTAAAGAGCAAAAAGTAGAAATTCGTTTTAAAGCAAACGTAAGCACACAAAAATAAAAATATATGATACAATTAAATATAATGTTACAAGCGGGTGGTCAAAGCACAACAAGCTTTATGGTAATGATGGGCGCAATGGTTATAGTAATGTACTTTTTTATGATTCGCCCACAGCAAAAAAAGGTTAAAGCGCAAAAATTATTTAGCGAAAACCTTAAAAAAGGCGATAAAATAATTACCAATGGTGGTATGCACGGCAAAGTGGTGCAATTAGATACTACTACCTTAATTATAGAATCGGAAGGTTCAAGAATGAAAATAGAAAAAGCCTCTATCTCTGCCGAAATGAGTGCTGCTTTAAACAAAGCAGAAGAAGTAAAAGCATAAATTACAATGCTTAAACTTGGCATTACAGGTGGCATAGGAAGTGGTAAAACATTGGTTTGCGCTATGTTTGCCCAATTGGGTGTGCCTATATACAATGCCGATGAAAGAGCAAAATGGTTGGTAAATAACCATACCCAGCTTAAAGCAGAAATTATAAACCTATTAGGCAGCCAAGCTTTTATAAACAACACATACAATAGAGCCTTTGTAGGCTCTATTGTTTTTTCTAACCCTGAAAAATTAAAGCAACTAAATGCCATTATACACCCAGTAGTATTTGCAGATTGGGAGCAGTTTTGCATTAAAAATAAAAAAGCAAAATTGGTAATTAAAGAAGCCGCTATAATGTTTGAAACAGAAAGTAAAAATACAGTAGATAAAATAGCTTTGGTGTATAGCCCATTAGCATTAAGAGTGCAGCGTGTAATGCAGCGAGATAATGTTGCAGAAGAGGTAGTATTACAAAAAATAAACCTACAAATGCCCGAAGAGGAAAAATTGAAATTGGCACAATACATAATTTATAACAACGAGGAGCTTTCGCTTATAGAACAAGTAATAGCATTGTATAAAAAACTAACTGTATGAGTAATAAAATTATTAACGACCCAGTATATGGCTTTATTACCATACCCAATGCCTTTATTTATCAGCTTATAGAGCATCCTTTTTTTCAACGCTTACGCAGAATAAAACAGCTTGGCTTATCGGAATATGTATATCCTGGGGCTACACATTCAAGGTTTCACCATGCCTTGGGCGCTATGCATTTGATGGTAAATGCTGTAAAAACCCTGCAACAAAAAGGCGTAAATATTACTGAACAAGAAGCCGAAGCACTTTATGCAGGTATATTGCTACACGATATTGGACATGGACCCTACAGCCATACGCTTGAACATACTTTGGTAAAAAATGTAAACCACGAGTATATTTCGCTATTGCTTATGCAGCAGCTAAACGTTGAGTTTAAAGGCAAATTGGATTTAACTTTAAAAATATTTCAAAACCAATACAAAAAGAAATTTCTTTACCAATTAATATCGGGGCAATTGGATATGGATAGGTTAGATTATTTGGGGCGAGATAGCTTTTTTACTGGTGTTACAGAGGGTATAGTAGGTAGCGAGCGTATTATCAATATGCTTAATGTGGTAAAAGATGAGCTTGTGGTTGAAGAAAAAGGCATATACAGTATAGAAAAATTTATTATTGCCCGAAGGCTCATGTATTGGCAAGTATATTTGCATAAAACCGTAGTAGCTGCCGATATTTTATTAACTAATATTATAAAAAGAGCGGCATATTTGGTAAAAAGAGGAGAGCCATTATTTGCAACCCCAGCTTTGCTATGGTTTTTAGAAAATGAGGTAACTAAAAAAACATTTGAAACCAACAGCATTGCCTTACAACACTTTACGCTGCTCGATGATGCAGATATATTTTCTGCCATAAAAACATGGCAAATCTGCACCGATAAAGTATTAGCTCAATTGGCTCAAAATTTAGTATTAAGAAAATTACCGAAAATAATGGTTCAAAATAAGCCTTTTGAAACTCAAACAATAAAAGCCAAACAAAAAGAAATGGCTACATTATTTGGTATAAAGCCTATTGATGTTGAGTATTTTGCAAAAGAAAATTTAATAAAGAACGATGCCTATAAAAACGAAAGTACACGCATCAATATTTTGAAAAAAGATGGCAAGGTAATAGATGTAACTGACGCTAGTGATAACTACAACTTAAAGGCATTGCGTAAAACAGTAAAAAAATATTATTTAAGTTATTACAGAAGCTAAAATTTTATCAAATGCACTTTTTGCTCATTGGGCAATATCTGTTCTAAAGTATCGCCCGTACTTATATCTACAGAATCTATACTATTGCCTAATGTTATTAATTGTAAAGTTCTACTATTCAATTTAGAAAAACTGTAAGTTGGCTTATCTGTACATTGATAAGTAATACCGCTGTATTTTTCTAGCCAATTATCAGCCAAAGAATACAATTTTATATTATCCCAACAGCTTTCGCTGCCTTGTTGTAAAATAACAATTTCGTGCTTGCTATCATTATTCATATCGCCCGCATCGTTTATTACCAGTTCTTTAATTAAATAATTGAAACGAATGGGTTTAAAACACGTAAACCGAATTTCTGTCGTTCTTTGTTTATTATTTGCTATTGCTTGGGCAGTATCTAAAATACCATCGTTGTTAAAATCGGATATTAAGCTATAAACTAATTGGGCAGTATCTAATTTTCTATTGCCTGCTTTTTGATTTTTACCAAAATTTTCATCACCGTTAAGCCATTCGGCAGCATTGCCAATAGGGTAGGTTTCCGTAGCTTTTTGCTTACTCTGCTCGCAGCTAAATAAAGATAAAAATGCAATTATGAAGCAGACGTTTTTCATTGAATTATAGCTTTACAAAATTATAACTTAAATTGGGATTTTTAAAAGTAAAAATTATTCATTGATATTCATTTTCAAATTTATTGGATTAGGATAATTAATTGGCAATAAATCTATTCGAAAAGGAAGTTCTAATTCTATTAAATCTTCAATTCTTTTATCAATTAATCCAAAGTTAATACAGTAATTGTAAGTCAATTTTAAGTAACGTCTTATTATCATTAAAGGTAGAAATTCATTTTTGAATGCCATCCATTCCATTAAATCTTTTTTGCCTTTTGAACTATTGCAAACTTTACAAGCAAAAATCAAATTTTCTGCTAAATCTTCTCCTCCAAGTTTTTGAGGAAAAATATGGTCTAAAGCTAATTTTTCATTTGAACCACAATAGTTGCAAATTTGTCCTGTGTTTAGTTTAATTTTTTCATCATCAAAAATTGAACGCATATTCATTGTTCCTTCTTTGAGTCCTTTGAATAATTTTGCTCTAATCATAAAATTAAACATTTCATATTTTTCCTGCTTTCTTTCTACTGCTGTGTGCGCCATTGCTAAATTAGCGTAAGAAAGATATATTTGATGTCTAACTAATTCAATTTTTTGTTTTGCCACAATTTAAAATAAAAAAAAATCCCTTACAACCCATTATAAGCCTTTATAAACCTTGCTCCTAAATTTTTATAAGGTGGTATATAATCTTTAAATTGAGGGTTATCTTTTAGTTTGGTACTTATTTGTTTCCAAAGGTCTATCCATACTATATCTTTGCCTAAACGTATGGTTTCAGTTGTTTCGT
Organism: uncultured Chitinophaga sp.; assembly: GCA_964505065.1. Classification (GTDB taxonomy): domain Bacteria; phylum Bacteroidota; class Bacteroidia; order NS11-12g; family UBA955; genus JABMMZ01. The sequence goes on along the minus strand of CAZDGF010000050.1, from coordinate 9,749 downwards.
TTATCAATACCGAATTTACAGCCAATGTGCCCACTTGCTTGGTGCTAACAATTTGCACATCCATAGCATTTTCCATAGCCTTGCTTATATTTTGATATCCGCCACAACTGCCCAATATAGCTACTCTGTTGCTATTGGTCATATTGGCTAAAGTGTTTTCTATATAATAACTATGTCCTCTATGCACCACCAAATCAGGGTATCTGTTTTTGCTATCAAACAATTTGCGCAATGCTTCTCTGCCAGCTATTTCTTGCTTGGGTTTATTGGCATAAATTATCATTTTTTTTCCTTTAATAGTACTTAGAACTACATACGTTCCTTTGTCCTCTCTTTTATACAATGTAGGAGGATATTGGGTAAGCCAAGCGTTAAAAGCCGCTTGCCCATCTTCATCATCAAAAAAGAAATGCTGTTGTATATGTGTGCTATCTGGAAAAAGCTCTTTATTACTTACCCTATCCAAATTAGGAATTGTAAACAAATAATTTGTAGGCATATTTTCAGGATTTCCACCAATTAATTTAAGCAATAGACCATATATTTTTATTCCATGTTCATTTTTATTCAAAATTGTTTGGCGGTATTCGTTTTCTATAATTTCTTTAAAAAGGGCTTTTATTTTTTCGTTTTCAAGGCTGCCATAAGTATCTGCTACATCTACCGCAGGTCCTAAATTTCCGCCATAATTGTATAAGCCGCTAGCAAACATTTTTACCAAAGCATTAGCTTGGCTATCGTTCATTGTGCTAAAAAAATCATCCAATTTATTATACCCAGCACATTGCTTTATAAAAATTCTAAATTTATTGAAATTTAATTTTTGTAAAAAATGATACCCAGATTTTTCTTTCTTTTTTTCCAATAGTCGCTTATACATGCCTAAAAACGAAGATGTAAATATTTCTTCAGGACTATAAACGATGGCTGTGTATATTTCATAAGCATTGTTGCTATCTATAGGTGCAAAACGGTAGGGGTCTTTGCCTTCGTGTCGTAAGTTTATTTCCACCACTTTTTCCATACCCAAAGTTTGCAGCTCTTTATCTACCGCATAATTGCCCAAAATGTTGGTTTTTTTTCTCAGTTCAATTAAGGTTTTAAAAAAAAGCTTGTTGTTTTTTCCAATGGTATGGGCATCTTCCATATCCATTTGCCTATTGTAAATATAATGCAGCAAGGCATAAGCTTTGCTTTGCATACCATACGTTTGATAAATATTATAAATTACTTTTACTACACTATCTTTACTGTTTTTCAAAGCTCTGTCCACAATATGGTTTGTGCCAAAAAATTGTTTTACGGCAATGGGGTCTGTTTTAGCAATAGCATTTACTACCTCACTACCTATAGGGGTGTAAGCAAGGTTTTTAAATTTGTTTAATAAATCGGTTGGGTAAAACTGGGCTGTATGTATCCAATAGTCTTTAGCATAAGGTTTTGCGTTTATAAAATCGGCAATAGTAATACCTGTTTTCAAATCTGTTTTAAGCAGTTCAAGTTCTTTAACATCATTTTTTAAAGTTAACAATTGATTTGCTAATTCCAATGCTCTATGATTAGCTGCCAAATGGTAAACTGTTTGCCTTTGTATGGTTCTTAAATAATCAAAAATTGCGCGTTGGTTGTCGTATATTAATTTGGTTGTAGGTAATAATTTGGCATTGGCTTGTAGCTTATCTACAAAGGTAAAATAAATGCTATTGGCTAAAGTATTTTGAGAAGCAGAACCAATGGTAATGGTTTTATCCAATTTGGTATCAAGCATATCTATTCTATCTTGCTCGGCATCTATTAGTTTTTCAAAATCTGCATTTTGGGCATTTGCTAAAGTGCAAAAGCCAATTAGAATAATTAGAAATAGTTGTTTTTGATGTTGAAACATTTAAAATATGTTTGTTTATAAACGAATGTTCAAAAATAATACCATTTAGGTTAATTTGGAATAAACTTAACTTTAAATCAATTGCTATATATTATTTGTCTTATACCCCAAGCCTTGTAAAAAAGTTTTTACTTTTTGAACTTGCTCGCCTTGTATTAATATTTCACCTTCTACAATGCTACCACCTGTGCCACAATGGTTTTTAATTTTTTTAGCCAATGTTTCCAAATCATTATGCGTGCCTACAAAACCAGCTATTAAAATGGCTTTTTTACCTCCTCGTTGCTTTGTTTCCAGGCGTATGTTTAATTTTTGTTGCTGTGGAGGCAATGTTTCTTCTTCAATTTTAAACCAATCGTTTATTTCAACTCCATTATCAGTGCTATACACCATTCCGTCTGTATTTCTTTTAATTTTTTTATTGTTCATTACTCAATATTTTTAAACTTAAAGGTTCAATATTAATATTTATTTCTTTGCCAAGCCATAGTGGTTCGCCATCTACATGGGCTGCCCCTTCTTTTAATCGTTCTATTTTAAAATCTGTACCTTTAAAAACAATGGTTTTAGAAGATAAATGCAGTTTTCCTTGTAGCAATGCTATAATAATTTTTGGAAATTCAAAAGCCGAAAATTCTTTTAGAATAACAATGTTCATTAAGCCATCGTTAGGCAATGCATCTGTATTTACCATTACATTATTGCCCCATTGGGTGGCATTGGCTATGCTAATCATAAAAGCCTTGCCTTGCCATTTTAATTTGTTGCCGCTATAAAGTTTATACTCTTCGCTTTTATACCGTAGGTTTTTTAAAATAGTTTTAGCATAACCTTGCAATCCTCTATGTTTTACACCTGCAAACTTGCTGCTAATAAAGGCATCAAAACCTACACCTGCCACATTTATGCTACAATGCCTGTTCAACCATATAGTATCTATTTCTATTGGTTTACATTTAGGTAAAATTTCTATTGCTTTTTCTGTTTTTAATGGAATATTAAAATGCCTTGCAAAACCATTGCCCGAGCCAAGCGGAATAATACCCAGAGCAATATTTGTATTCACTAATCTTGAAGCTATTTGGTTAATTGTGCCATCGCCTCCAGCGGCTACTACAATGTTTACTTTTTCTTTAATGGCTTTTTCTGTTAATAGTATTACATCGCTTGCTTTTTCAGTAGGCCATATTTCTATGTCATAATCGCTATCTTTCAATATTTCCAATACTTTTTGGGGCAAAAGTTTTACTTTTCGCCTGCCAGAAAATGGATTATAAATAACTACTAATTTGGGCTGTGTTTGGCTCACGCAATATTATTTATTAAAAGCAAATTGAATAATATTTGCCCCCATTTTTAGAGCTTGTTGGCGTTTTTCTTCCGTGTCGTTATATACCGATTGGTCTTCCCAACCATTGCCTAAATCGCTTTCGTAACTAAAAAAACATACTAATTTACCTTCGTAAATTAAACCAAAACCTTGCGGTGGTTTGCCATCGTGTTCGTGTATTTTGGGTAAGCCATTAGGGAATTTATAGGTTTGATTATAAATAGCATGGCTAAAAGGTAGTTCTACAAAATCTAATTCTGGAAATACTTTTTTCATTTGAGGTATAATAAAAGGTTTTAGCCCATAGTTATCATCAATATGCAAAAAACCGCCAGCCATTAAGTATTTTTTTAAATTTGCAGCTTCGGCATCGGTAAATATTACATTGCCATGCCCTGTAAGGTAAAGCCAAGGGTAGCTAAAAATTTCTGGCGATGAAATATCTACAAAAACATCTGCGGGATTAATATTGGTTTTAATAGATGAATTGCAGAATTTGGCTAAATTGGGTAAAGCTGTTTTGTTGGCATACCAGTCGCCACCGCCTTTGTATTTTACTTTGGCTATTTTTATGGCATATTCGTTTGTTAACGAACTAAAGGCAAACCAAACAATTGATAAGAGAATGTAACTAAAATATTTTTTCATAAAATTAGCATTACAAAATTAAGGGAATTATTATTGTACACAATATTTTAAATTAAAAAACGTTTTCCTTTCAATTGTTTTCTTAAATGCTAAAAAAAATACTTTTTTCTTTTTCCTTAATTTTTTATTTGTTTAGCGTATTGGCTCAACCCTGTGTAACCAATGCCGAAGGCAATTGCATAGCCAAAGGCAAATACAAAACCATTAAACATAAAACCACTTATGGCGCAAAATACACCAGCCAAATACGCACAGGCGAATGGCAATTTTTTAATGAAGATGGCAGTAAAATAGGTGTAGGAAAATACAAGGTAGAAAAAGATTTTAGCAGTAAAAATGGCGAATGGCTATTTTATAATGCAGAAAATAGTTTAATGTTTAAACGCTGGTATAGCAGGGGACTTATACAAAAAACACAATTTTTTGATACAGGAAAATATTGTTTTGAAAGCGATACAGTACTTGTATTTGCCGATAGTATGGGCGATTATAATATTGAAGAAAAAAAAGGAAATTTTACTTACCAATATCAAGTAAGTAAGCAGCAAATTATAAATGGCGAGCCTTATAAATTTGCAAAAGCTACGGTAAAAACAAAAGAAAAAATAGAAATTCCTGATATTGAAGATGGCTATGCTTTAACCATGTATCCTGAGTTAAAAGCTACTATAGGGATAAAAACTTGGCGAGTTACTAATTTAAACAATTTAATACAAAATGGCGATTTTGAAGCAATGGCAGAAAACATGGCAAAGGGACATACAAGCCAAATTATGCCTGCAAATGATAAATTTGCCAAGCATTGGAGCAGTGCCAACGAAACGCCTGATATTTTTAAACAAAATGATAATTGCTATGGTGGCTACAGAGTATTTGGCGTAAATTATGAAGTATTAAGAAACGAATTGGTAAAACCTTTGGTAGCAGGTAAAACCTATTGCTTGCAGTTCAAGCTAAAATTAAAATACCTAAACGATTATGCCATAAATGGGGTTTCGGCTTGTGTAAATAAAAATTTTATCAATATTTTATCGCCAATGGAGGGCTTAAAACTAAATCCAATATTGCAAACCCACCCAAATATTGTATTGGCTTGCAAAACACAATGGATGACAATTTCAGGCAATTTTACTGCCCAAGGTGGCGAGCAATATTTATACATTGGCAATTTTACACCAAAAGAAAATTTGAAAGTAAAAGAAGCCGAAGAAAGACCTTCAGGCTATCCTGATGAGATATATTATTATATTGATGATGTGGTATTGATAGAGGAACAAGAAAATACTATTTGTCCCTGTAATGTTAGCGGTTGCAATATAAAAATAGATACTCTAAAACAAACACAAACCACCGTTTTTGATAACCCCAAAGTAGGGCAAACCTTGGTGCTTAAAAACATACAATTTGAAACAGCAAAATGGAATTTATTGCCTATTTCTTATACAACATTAGATAGTTTGGTAGAATTACTTGAAAATTATCCAACAATGATAATTGAAATAAGCGGGCATACAGACAATAGTGGAGATGTAAAGAAAAATGAAACTTTATCTGTAAACAGAGCTTTAGCAGTTGTTCAATATTTAATAAGCAAGGGCATAGCCCAAGAGCGTTTAACACACAATGGCTTTGGACAAAGAACACCAATAGATACCAACGAAACAGAGCAAGGAAGATACAACAACCGCAGAGTAGAATTTAAAATTTTAGAATTATAAATTTTTGGCATATTTTTTGATACAATTAATTTAATTTTAAATAAATAATTACATAAGAAACAAAACAGAATTTTATCTTACAGCTTATCATTAGCTTTATTTTTCTTATTTACATTTACTGCATGTAAAAAATACGATGAAGGTCCAGGTTTAAGCTTTCGTTCTAAAAAAGCAAGAGTAGCCAACGAATGGGTAATTGAAAAAGTTTTAGACAACGGAACAGATGTAACAAGTAATTTCAGTTCTTTTACTTTTAAATTTACAAAAGGTGGTTCTTATGAAGTTCTTAGTAACAGCATATCATTAGGTAAAGGCTCATGGCGTTTTGATGATAAAAACGAAAACATTATTATGAAAGAGGAAAATTCAAGCGATGAAGATAAATTCAAAATATTGAAATTGAAAGATGATGAATTTTGGTTTTTAAACGAAGCAGAAAAAGAAGAATATCATTTAAAAGAAAAATAATATTACACATATTTACACAATACAAAAAAAACCGTTCCAATATTGGAACGGTTTTTTTATTTACAATCGTTCAAAAATATCTTTCAACGACTCGTATGTATCAAAATTGGGTTGTTTTACAAAATCAATATCTACCCATTTTACTTCGGTTATGTCTTCTTCTATTTGTGGTTTTAAGTTTTCACTCTCAAAAGCAATCATTCTATACCAAGCCGTACGTTTCAGTATCCATCTGCCTTTTAAAAAATAGACATGGTAGGTATAACCCTCTTTTTTATAAATGCCTAAAAAAGCTATCCCGCATTCTTCGTGTACCTCTCTAAGGGCTGCCAAGCGTTGGTCTTCGCCCTTGTTTAGCTTGCCTTTGGGCAAATCCCATTTGCCTAATCGTTTAATTAAAAGTAATTGTTTATCGTTGTTAAACACAATGCCTCCAGCTGCTTTTATCAGTTTAAATTGTTTTTTAAAATGTTTAAAATTTTGGTAATATTCCTCATCTTGAATGGCTAAGTATTTATTTTCTGTAAAGGTATTGTCCAATATTTTAGGGGCAATAGTTTTTAAACTATTATAATCAAAAATTTTATACGCATTGTTAATTACTTGGTTAGTATTAGCAAAAAGTATTGTATGCCCATTCACAAATATTTTATAGTTTTGTTGCGCCATGATAAATAATGAAATAAGTGCAAAAATAGCACAATACTTGTTACAATGCCAAGCTGTAAAATTAAATGTTGATGAGCCTTTTACTTGGACAAGCGGCTTACGCTCGCCCATATATTGCGACAATAGAATTACGCTTTCCTACCCAGAAATACGCCAATACATTACCCAAGCTTTGGTAAATGCCATAAAACAAAATTACCCTACTGTACAAGCCATAGCAGGTGTGGCTACCGCTGGAATAGCGCAAGGGGCGCTAATTGCCGATAGTTTGAATTTGCCCTTTGCTTATGTACGCCCCGAGCCTAAAAAACACGGTCTAAAAAACAGCATTGAAGGCAAATTGGAAGATGGCGCAAAAGTTGTTGTTGTGGAAGACCTAATAAGCACAGGCAAAAGCAGCCTAAAAGCTGTAGAAGATTTAAGAGAAAATGGCATTGAGGTATTGGGTTTGGTATCTATTTTTAATTATGGATTTGAAGAAACAGACTTACGTTTTAAAGAAACCAATTGCCATTACCACTCATTGAGTAATTTTAAAGCATTGGCAATAGAGGCAAAAAATGCAAACTATATTACCGAAGAGCAAGCAGAAAAAATAAACACTTGGAATAGCAATGCAAAGGCTTGGAGCGATGCGTTTGAAGGGAAATAATTACCATATAAAATTTTGAATAATATAAACTCTTTGATAGATTTGCATTCAGATTATTTATACAAGTATGCCGTGTTAAAAACGGGCAATAAAGACGATGCAAAAGATTTGATTCAAGAAACATTTATAGCTGCATACAAAAATATTGAAAATTTTAAACATCAAAGTTCTGAAAAAACATGGCTGATTGCGATATTAAAACATAAAATTATAGATTATTACCGTAAAAAAAACAGAGAACAATCAAAATTTAAAAGTAGTTTAAATGAAAATTTTGATGAAACATTTTTTAACCAAAATAACTTTGGTAGATGGAAAAGTACAATTAATGAAAATTATATTTCAAATAGTGCTGATGTATATTTACAAAGCAAAGAGTTTCAACAGTTTTTAGCCCAGTGTTTAAATGCAATGCCTTTAAAACTAAAAGCAATTTTTACCGCCAAATATATAGATGATGAAACAGCGGAAAATATTTGTAAGGAAAATGAAATTTCATCGTCTAACTATTGGACAATATTATTTAGAAGCAAAGTATTATTGAGAAACTGCTTAGAAAAAAAAGGAATTAAGCCATAAAATGAGTTATTTAAAAAGAATTTTAAACAATTGCCAAGAGGTTTCTATACTTTCAATAAAAAAGAAAGAAGATAAATTAAGTTTCAAAACAAAAATTGAAATGGCTATTCACATTGCTTTTTGCAATTGTTGTAAAAATTTTCAGCAGCAATCTGAAAAAATAGATGATGCCATAAAGTATTTGGCTAAAAACAATTTAGAAAAAATGCATATAAATTTAAGTGCTGAATTTAAAGACAAGCTAAAATTAGACTTGAAAAATTTAGAGTCTTAAATATTTTTTTTAATTTTTTTGTAAGGAAATGTATTTGCTATCGTCTATTACATTAAAAATACAATATTTATGCAAAAATTAAAAACCTCAATAGCTTTAGCAACCTTCGGTTTACAGCTATTTTCAGCCCAAGCACAGCAAGTACCTTTAAAATCTGTAGTAGAGCATTTTACTAATACAAAATGTAGTGTATGTGCAAGTAGAAATCCTAATTTTTACACTAATTATAATTCAATAGCCAATATGTTGTATCTATCAATTCATCCAAGCTCTCCGTATAGTTCTTGCTTTTTAAGCATGCAAAATAAAGTAATTAACGATGCCAGAACCAATTATTATGGGATATATGGCGGTACACCACGCTTGGTAATAAATGGCAATGTAATTTCTGCTGGTGCAGATTATGCATCAACAAGTATTTTTACACCATATCTAAATTTAACATCTTCATTTAAAATTAATACCAAAATTCAATTATTGAACGATACTTTTATAGTAAGCTCAACGATAAAAAAAGTAGACACAAGCAGCTTAATTTCAGCAACTTTATTTGTTGGTTTAATAGAAGATACGATTAATCAAAATGGTGGAAATGGCGAAGCAAGGCATTACAATGTATTGCGAAATGCCAATTCTATTGCAGTAAATTTGCCTTTAACAGTAAATGATTCTATTACCAATAGTAGAAAATTTACAAAAGCAAATTTTTGGCAATTAAATAAAATAAATAGCATTGTTTTATTGCAAAATACTACCAACAAAAAACTTATTCAAGCAGAAACAAGTAAACAAACAAAAAGAAATACTTCAGCTATTGTGCATACAAAAATATCAACGCTAAAGTTTTATCCGAATCCTGCAAATTCTGTCATAAATTTGAATAATTTACCATTTGACAATTATCAATATCAAATTATTTCTACAGAAGGCAAAGTATTGAGAAATGCAGAGTTGAAAGACTCTAAATTATTTATAGATGATATAAACAATGGTATTTATTTGTTGCGTATTTCAAGTGTAAATAATATTTATCAATCACTTGTTTTAATTCAACATTAAGCATAATGAAAAAAACAATTTATTGGTCAATACGGCTAATCCCAGCAATTATATTGCTACAAACATTATTTTATAAATTTACGGCAGCCCCCGAGTCGGTTTATATTTTTACGCAAATAGGCTTAGAGCCTTATGGCAGAATAGGCATAGGTATATTAGAACTTATTGCAGCCATTTTTATTTTAATGCCAAAAACTACTATTTATGGGGCTTTTTTATCTTTGGGCTTAATGGTAGGTGCTTTATTTTTTCATGCCACAAAATTGGGCATTGTGGTATTAAACGATGGCGGCACATTGTTTATTTTAGCCTTATTGGTAGCTCTTTTTTCTTTACTCATATTATGGGTGGAAAAAGCCAATGTAGTAGACTCATTTAATTTTATAAAAAGTAAAATGAAAGGTTGAAATTAAGCCAATGTTGGAGTTATCTCCAACATTCGCAAAAATATTGAAAAATTGTTGCTC
>CAZDGF010000049.1:0-24399 GCA_964505065.1 uncultured Chitinophaga sp. | reverse complement strand
CTTGGTTTTATTTTAAACAAATTTCTAATACTACTTTATTTTAGATGATAGCCTTTTTTATTTATAAAAAAATAAAAATATTTTCCCTGTGGTTGGTCTGTGGCATAGCTCCTTGTGGCTGCGACCGACCACTGCCACTTACTTTCAATAAAACTTTATATTTGTATCAATGTTTCAAAAAATTGAAAACTTATGGTTTTTTACAGCAACTATAAATTTATGGCAAAAACTAATAGACAATAAAAATGCTAAAATACTATTAAATAGTTTGAATTATATGGTAATTAATAATTGGATTAAATTGTATGGTTTTGTAATTATGCCTAACCATATTCATTTAATACTTTCATTGCAAAATAAAGATAAGATATCATTTCAAAGAGATTTTTTAAAACATACTGCACAACTTATTTTAGAGAAATTAAAAACTAATAATGATACAGAAATATTATCAAAACTACTTTCTACCCAAGCAGATAGAAAATACCAAATATGGGAACGCAGACCCAAATGGATATTGATAGAAAATGAATTGATATTAAAACAAAAATTAGCCTACATACATGCCAACCCATTGCAAGAACATTGGAAATTGTGTAAGTTTGTAGAGGATTATGAATTTAGCTCGGCAAGGTTTTACGAAAAAGGTGCTCAAAATTTTGATTTTTTAAATAGATATGATGAGAATAAATAAGGCAACTTCAAAATGCGGTGGCAGTGGTTGGTGGCAGCCGCAAGGAGCTTGGCTACACACCAACCACAGGTTAAGCACCCTCTCTTTTATGCTTAAATTATTTTGTTATATCAGCATAGCTATGTTTACAATTGGGCTAAATGCTCAACATGGAAACAATTGGCCAATGGGTTTATTTTCTGGCATAAAATTTAGTAACGATGGCATAAAAAAAATTAAAACCAAAATTGAAACTGATACAAGTAGTTTACGTCCAGCATTTCCATCTCGTAGCTCTGTTGCATTTTCGGATTGCAATGGTAAATTAGTTTTATATGGAAATGAACGATTATTCTGGAATCAATATGATTATGTTGTTAAAAATAGTTATAAAAAAATAGGTGCAAATGACTACATTTCAAGTTTATTGTTGCCTAAACCTAATTCAAGTAGATTTATTTATTATTTTGGCATCAATTATTTAAATTTATTTGCTGATAATAATGATACCTTTTATTGTCAAATAATTGATTTGTATGCCAACAATGGCTATGGAGAAGTAATAAAAAAGATAAATTTAAATAACCATAAAACCAGTACGCTTACTTATACACTTCATGCTAATGGTAAAGATATATGGGTACTACAAGGCTATGATGATAAAACCCTTTACAGCTTTTTGCTTACAGATACAGGATTAGTAACAACCCCTGTAATTTCCAATAATGTTTATTCTGGGCAATGGGCATATCCTTATGAAAATAAGTATCCTTATTCTCCTTATAGATTAAATTACAATGGAAGTTTTAATATTTCAAATAATCGAAAAACTTTGATAAGTACAGGCATAGATACTAGCACCACTAAGTTAGGCTGTGTGTGGCAATATGAATTTGACAATGCTACTGGCAAAGCCAGCAATGGCAAGCCTATTTTTAAATTTTCCGAAATACCTAATTTCACTTGGTATGGGAATATTAATTCAGCTTGTTTTTCTACCAATGATACTTTTTGTTACCTTACTTCGTATTCTGAAAATGAAGTAATTGTTGGAAAACCTAAAGCTATTAATAGAGTATGGCAATACAATATGAATACAGGAAAAAAAATAGTTGTTTATAGTGAAAGAAATTTATTCTCAAATATGCAATTAGGACCAGATGGCAAAATTTACTTCTTGGATTTTTGGAATATTCCATCAAACCTATATAGAATTTCTTATCCAAATAAAATAGGAACTAATTGTAAAATTGAAAAAGTTATGAATGATAGTTCTTTTCATTATGCGGCATTACTCCCCACTGTTTATGCCCCCTACCGCCCTTTATATTTTTATAGCAATATGGAGCAAAGTGCTTGTGTAGATACTGCTACTTTTCAGCTACATGTAGATACCGTTTTTAGGCAACTAACAGTGTATTATGGCGATGGCGATAGTGTGGTGTTCAAAAAGCCACTAAAAGAGGTATATAACCTAAAGCACCAATATAAAACCAATGGCAGCTATTATGTGCAGCTAAAAGCTTTAAACCCAGTTTGCGAAAGTTATACTTATGCTGGAGATAGTTTTAACTTTGCAATTGTACCAAGGAGGTTAAAAACCCAAAAACAAAAAACTGCTTATTGCCAAAATTCACAATTAAAAATAGAAGATAGCCTTGTAAATACTACCTACTCTACTTATCATTGGAGCAATGGCAGTAAAGATACTTTGCGGTTTGGTTCTTCGCCAGTTATTGGAAATTTAATAAAAAATATAAACAAACAAAACGATACACAAACCATTGTTTTAAAAACAAGTATAAGCAATGCCGAGTGTCCAAATTATTCTTCTTTTCAAGATACTTTTTTGGTTACATTTCTACCCACCCCAAAAATCCAATATTCTCTTTCAGGCTATGCCACCCAAACTATAAAAAACAACAAACTCCTATTCAGCTTATGTGAGCAAGCGGAGCTCATATTTAAAGACACCACAAATCAGTTGGCAAGGGGCAGTTGGCAAGGGGCAAATAGTAGTAGCCAATATAGCAATGCAACTGCACCTATAATTAAAACCCTGCCTTTTGGCAACTATACTGCCATTATAAATGATACCAATACTTTTGGTTGCACCAATGCAGATACTTTTTATATTACAGCTTGGCAAAAACCTAAGCCTAATTTTACACTAAATAATGCTGAGCAATGCCTAAAAGGCAATCAATTTGAAGTGAAAAATATAAGTGCCTATATAGCCGATAGCGTTTTGTACACTTTGTATTGTAGAGGCTTGGATAGTGTAGCTTTGGGAATTGGCAATAGTGCAAATTATCAATATGCTAATAGAGGTAATTATGCTGTAAAATTAAAAGCAACAAGTAGCAACAATTGCATTGCACAAAAAGATACTTTTGTTATTGTTCATCCTTTTGCCAATGCTGCTTTTATAGTAAACAGTGATACCCAATGTATCAAAGGCAATCAATTTATTTTTAGTTTAATAAATCCTGCGGCTACCAATTGCTATTGGCAATTTGGAGATACCAATACAGCTAATAGCAATGGATTAATACCAGTAATACATAGTTATAATTCAATTGGTAATTATTCTATTAACAATATTACCAATACTACCTTTGGTTGTAAAGATACTTTCGCCCAATTTGTAAATATTATACCTTCGCCCCAAGCCCAATTTACGCTTAACGATACCGCCCAATGTTTAAATGGCAATAATGTTGTAGCTAATATAAACACACAGCCAAGTAATAGCACAAATACAATGCATTGGGGCAATAGCAATATAAACACCAACTTGCCCAATAGCAACATTAACCACACTTACAACACTATTGGCACTTATTCAATACAACTTATTAGTAGTTTAAACCAATGTGCAGATACTGCCACAAAAACCATCAATATATACCCGCACCCCAACACACAAATACAAGCCACAGACTTATGCCTTGGCGATAGCAGTATTTATAGCTATACAGAACTAATCAACTTACCTGTAGCAAACCAAACTTGGCTGATAAATAATAATATTATAAGCCAACAAAAAACAATTAAACAATATAACAATTCAACAATTCCTTTTACTATTTCATTAAAAACAAGCACAGTAAATAATTGCGAAAATACAGAAACTAAAACTATTACTATTGTAGAAAAACCCAAAGCTCAATTTATCCACACCCGCATAGGGAGAAACGCTAATGGCATAGAACTATATTTTATAGACCAAAGTAAAAATAGTACCGCTCGCTTTTGGCAATTTGAAAACAATTCAACTTCTACAATTCAAAACCCAAAATATACTTTTGCAGATACAGGCTTTAAAACCATTATCCTTATAGCCAACAATCAAAATACTTGTTTTGATACATTAACAGAAATAATACCTGTATTAGATTTTATAGAATTTTATTTTCCTACAGCTTTTAGTCCTAATAATAACGGCATAAACGATGGCTTTGGCTTAAATGCTAATCAGCATATTTTAGCTAAAGAATACCATATTGAAATATACAACCGCTGGGGCGAAAAAATGTTTGAAACAAACAATAAAACTGAAACATGGCTGCCTGCCAATGGCACTTTAGGTATATATATCTACAAAGCCCAAGTAAGAGATATTTACAATGTGCTGCACGAGTTTGAGGGGGTGGTGGAGGTAATAATGTAAAATTACTTCAAATTCTCCAAAAGCTCGTTTACCGTAATTTCCATGTGGCTGGCATTGTAAACACATTGCTTATTTTTTATTAATAAAAGCTGTGGCGATTCGTGTTGAACAGCATATTTTTGAGCAATGGCATTGCTTATATCTCTATAATTCAATAAATCTAAATACCATATTTTAATAGGAATACTATTTTCCCACTTGCGTTCAAGCCTTTGCTTGCTCATATTACTAATGCTACATGTGGTGCTATGCTTAAAAATAGCTACATATTGCTGCATAGAAATTTCATCAATATGTTCTAATTCCGAAATATTTTCTAAAGGCAACCAATTCATGGCAAATAAAATTTAGGCTATTGCTGTATGCTCAATAGTATTAACTTTGCCTACAGAAGGACATCTATCTTTGCGACCACCGCATGAAGATATACCTACAATAATAACCAATAATATTAAGCCAATTTTTAAACTTTTCATACTTTATACTTGAATAATAGCTACAAAATTAAGGAAATTTTAGCAAATAAAGAATTATTTGAATGGATAGCCAAAGCCAAAGCATTAGGTGCTGATAAATTTTTATTGAAATACAAACAAGATTTGGGCGCAGCAGCCAGTTTTATAGCCGAGCAATTACAACTTGAAAAAAAAGCCAATGTAAAGCTGCCAACTTGGCAATTGAACAATTGTTTTTACACCCCAACCTCCTTTGAACAATGCACCGCAGAGGCTGTGGCTTTAGAAAAAGCCAAATTAATAAAAGGCTCAAATTTATTGGTATTGGCTGCTGGGCTTGGAGTAGATGATTGGGCTTTTTCAAAAACATTTACAGCCATAATAAGTGTAGATAATAACCCTGAATTGAATGACATAGCAAACTGTAATTTTGAAAAACTTGGGGTTAAAAATATTGAAAGAATACACCAAACTGCCGAAGATTTTTTGCAACATAATACGCAAAAATTTGATGCTATTTATATTGACCCCGATAGGCGGAAAGACGATAAACGGCAAATTTTATTAGCCGAACATCAGCCGAATGTTGTAGCACTTTTGCCCCAATTATTGTTGCATAGCCATAGTATTTGGATAAAATGTTCGCCTTTGTACGATATGGATATGGCACAAAAAGAGTTACCTTTTATAAAAACCATATACAGTATTAGCCTATATGGCGAGGTTAAAGAAATGCTGCTTGAAATAGAAAATAATTACACCAAAGCACCTCATATTTTAGCCATAGATATTCAAAAAAATGAAACATTTTCTGAAATTTTTTCACTTGAAAATTTACAACAATACAATTTTACAGAAACCCTTGATGGCTATTTGTTTGAAGTAGGTGCAAGTATTGTAAAAATACGCAAACACCATACGTATGCAATGCTTAAAAATTTAAAATTGATAGATGTACAAGTACCTTTTTATATTGGAGAAAAACCGCTAAAAATTATAGGAAAATGTTTCAAAATAGTAGCTGTGCTAAATTATCATTTTGCTGAGATAAAAGCATATTGCAAAAGCCAAAACATAAACCAAATAAATGCCAAAGCAAGAGGCTTAAAGTACTACAATACCGCTGAATTTTATAAAAAAACAGCACTTACAGAGGGTGGCAATTATTTTGCTTGGATAACACCTTTTAAAGGCGAAAACAAAGTAATTATATGCCAGATGGTAGTATCAAAATAATTGATTTAATTTGCTAGTTCAATTTTATACCAAAAAAAATGTTTAAATTTAAAATTTCTGTTGCCTTTCTTTTTGTTGTAGTATGCCAAAATATGGTTTTTGGGCAAGGTGCAAAGCTTTTTACCATGGAAGAGGCTGTACTTTCTATCAACAAAGAAACCAAACAAAGCCTTAGAGCCAAAAATCTTAGCCAATTGCAATGGCTGCCAGGTGGAAAAAAATACAGCTATGTGGTGCCAAGTGCCAATGCCACGCTTGTTTTAGTAGATATTGAAACAAATAAAGTAGATAGTATTTTGCACGTTAGCGATTTTAATACAGCTATAAAAACCATTGATAAAAAAGGCGAATACAAGGCTTTTCCATTATTGCAATGGATAGATAACGAAAATATAAAAGTTAGATACAATAACCAATATTTAAACTTTAACACATCTTCATTAAGTTTTAGAGAACTATTAAAAATAGCTGAAAAAGCTGAGCACGAGGAGTATGAAACAAGCAAAAACTATGTAGCTTATATTGAAAACAATAATATTTACATAACCACCCCAACAGGCACAAAACAAATAACTACAGATGGTGGCAAAGGCATTGTGTATGGGCAAAGTGTACACCGCAATGAGTTTGGCATTACTAAAGGCCTATTTTGGAGTCCGCAAGCCAATAAATTAGCTTTTTACAGAATGGATGAAAGCATGGTTACAGATTATGCCATATACGATAATAGTACTATGCCTGCAAGTACCACCAACATTAAATATCCTGTGGCAGGGGCAAAAAGCCACCATGTAACTTTAGGGGTTTACGATATAGCAACAGAAAAAATTATTTACCTTGAAACAGGCGAACCTAAAGAGCAATATTTAACCAATATTACTTGGAGCCCGAATGAAGAATTTATATACATAGCCATTGTAAACCGTGGGCAAAACCAAATGCTACTGAACAGATACAATGCCGCACAAGGTTTTATGGATATTAATTTATTTGAAGAAAGAGACGAGAAGTACATAGAACCACAGCATGGCATTTATTTTTTACCTACCGACCCCGATAAGTTTATATGGCAAAGCGAAAAAGATGGTTTTAACCATTTGTATTTGTACAATACCAAAGGCAAATTAATCAAACAGCTTACACAAGGCAAATGGATGATTACAAACCTTTTGGGTATGGATGAAAAAGGCGAAAAAGTATTTTTTGAAAGTACCAAAGAAAGCCCATTGGAAAGGCATACTTACAGTGTAGAATTAGATGGTAAAAACCTAAAAAAATTAACAACCGAGCAAGGTACAAATACTACCTTGATAAATAAACAAGGCACTTTTGCTATTAATTATTTAAGCAGCACAACCATAGTGCGCAAAATTTCTTTAATTAATATTTTAAACGAAAGCAACTCCATTTTATTAGATGCCCCAAACCCTTTAAAAGACTATAACATGGGCGAAACTACTTTGTTTCCAATAGTAAATAATGGCACGGTATTGCATTGCCGTATGATAACACCGCCCAATTTTGATAAAACAAAAAAATATCCTGTAGTGGTATATGTTTATGGCGGTCCACATGCGCAAATGGTAACCAATAGCTGGTTGGGTGGCAGTAATTTATGGATGCAGCTAATGGCACAGCAAGGCTATATTGTATTTACATTAGACAATAGAGGCAGTAGCAACAGAGGGCATGAGTTTGAAAGTGCTACGCATCGCAATTTGGGTAGTTTGGAAATAGACGACCAAATAGCAGGTGTAAATTACCTTAAAAAATTAGCTTATGTAGATGCCGAACGTATGGCAATACACGGCTGGAGCTATGGCGGTTTTATGACCACAAGCCTTATGACACGCACCCCTGGCACATTTAAAGTAGGCGTAGCAGGCGGACCAGTTATAGATTGGAAACTATATGAAATTATGTACACCGAGCGTTATATGGATAGCCCACAAGAAAACCCCGAAGGCTATGCAAATAGCTGTTTGTTAAAATATATTGACAATTTAGAAGGAAAACTGCTTATGATACATGGCTGCGATGACGATGTAGTGCTATGGCAACACAGCTTGGAATATTGCAAAGCGGCTGTAGATACTGGTAATACCAATTTAGATTACTTTGTATATCCAGGGCATAAGCACAATGTGCAAGGCAAAGATAGAGTGCATTTAATGCAAAAAATATCGGATTATATTATGGAGAATTTGTAATGAAATATTGGTTTTGAAACTAAAATTATTTTTTACTTTTCTTTGTTTTTTAGCCTTAACAAGTGATTGTTTATGCCAACAAAATTACTTTAAAATAACTAAAAAAAGTCAAGGAGAATATTTGAATTTTCCTGTAATTAATAATACTGATAGCAATATTGTTGCTGAAAAAATTAATGCATATTTACAAATCTCAAAACTTAATTTAATCGTAAAATCTCAAAAAGAAATTTTTAACAAAATTATTCCTGGTAATTTTGACGTAAATGGTATTACTGCAATGTATTACCAAATTCATTCTAACAATAAAAGGTTTTTATCCCTCAGTTTCAATGAATCTGGAACTTTTGCAGGTACACATCATTGGAATGAAAATTATAACTTTAATTCAAAAAATGGCAATTTAATTCATCTTCAAGATATTTTTACATCAAAAGGATTTCTCAATTTTAAGGCATTGAGTTTAAAAAGAAGAGTTGCAAAATTCAACAAAGAATTTAATCAATTAGGACAAGTAGAAAAAATGGAATATGAACAACCTACAAATAGTTTTATAAATTCTGATAATTTGAAAGATTATTATTTGAAAGACTCTTTTATTTATATCAATGATTATAACTTACAATCTAAAAACCAAAAAGTATTAATTTTTAATTTACTTACAAGCTATAAGCTTAAAGAAATAAAACCTTTTTTAAACAATTATGGCAAAGCCCTGTTTGGTTTGGCAAACGATAGTTTTTTAAACTTTCAAACCAATACTTATCCTCAATTATATAAGGGTTTTGTTAGAGATAGCTTTCCTATTGTGATGTTGTTAGAAAAGCATAATGATACAGAAATTAATGGCTATTATGTTTATACTAAATATGGTATTGGTATAGAATTAAGCGGCTCGCTTATTGGTAATAAATTAAGTTTAACAGAAAAAAATAGTACTAATTAACCCAATGCTTTTATTGATGCAAATTATTCAAATGGTAATTTTAATGGCTTTTGGCAAGATATAGATAGAAAAAGGAAGTATATTTTTTTAGTTAGTAGGTATTAAATGGTTTCTTGTTCACATTAATTTTTAGTTATTTATATATTGCTTATTTCTTTAGTTTTTATTACTAAATTACAATGCAAATAGACTTAAATTAAGTTTTTAGTAAAACTTTGCTAATATATAAAATATGTAAATTTAATACTACAAAAGTAATGTTGCAGCTTAATAATATTTATACATTATGCGCAACAAACAATACAAATTTTTATTATTGCTAACAGCTTTATTTACAAGTAAATTAGGCTTTTCGCAATCGCTTTTACATTATTGGAATTTTAACACCACAAGTTCTTATTCGGCTCACATAACGCCTACAAGTTCTGCCATTAGTGGTGCTGCTTTAGATACACTAAAATATGGTGTTGGCACAAGTTTAATAGATTTTGCAAATGGCACAGGGCAAGGTTTTGATGTTAACAATTACAATGCAAGAAATAGCGATGTTGCTGGCAATCATTTGCGTTTTAACAATCCTATATATGGCGCATTAATATTTGCTTTGCCTACAACAGGTTATAAAGATATTGTTGTAAAATACGCTTCGTTGCGCTCTGGCTCTGGTGCATATTTTCAAATTATACATTATACAACAGATGGCACAAGTTATTCTTTAATGGATACTATTCGCCCAACAACAACGGCTACACTTTATACTTTAGATTTTACCAACAAAAGCAATGTTAAAGACAATCCGAATTTTAAAGTGCGTATTACCTTTGCGCAAGGTGGAGGCGGTACAGCTGGTAACAATAGAATAGATAATTTTACATTAGAAGGTGTTTCAAATACTGGCAATGATGTAATTGCTCCTACAGTAGTTTTTAACCCTGTAAAAAACACAGATTTAGTAGCTATTTCGGTAAAACCAACCTTAACATTTAGCGAGGATATTCGTTTAATCAACAATACAAGCATTACCAATCCAGATTCTTTAATTGTTTTTAAACTGAATGATTCATTGGGTAGCAATGTGCCTTTTACTTCTTCTATTTCTGGTAAAGTAATAACCGTAACGCCAAGCAGTAATTTAAGCAATAAACAAGTATATTATTTAGCATTAAAAGCCGATAGAGTGGAAGATTTGAATAACAATGCTTTGGTAGGTTATAAGTTTTCTACATTTAAAACTATTGCTATTCAAACACCGCTAACACAGGGCGATATTGTACCAGTAGCCTACAGAATGAATGCTTTAAGCACCGATGATGAAATTGCTTTTTTAAGTTTTGTAAATATTTTGGAAGGAACAATTGTAAACCTAACCGATGCAAAATATACTGATAATGCACAACCACAATGTGCTGGCGGCATTAGCTGGACAGCCCCAACAGGCGGCATTGCAGCAGGTACAGTTGTTAGTATCAATTTATCTACTTTAGCAGCTACAAAAGGCACTGTTACAGGCTCTGGCTTTGGGTTAAGTAGCGGTGGCGACCAAGTTATTTTTTATACAGGAACGGCAGCAGCACCTAATTTTATAACCGCTTTAAGCAGCAATGCGTGGGTTGGTAGCAATATTTCTTGTAGTGGTAGTTTATCTAAAATACCTGCAACGCTTGCAGATGGTGCATCTTCTATCAATTTAAGTACAGCAACAGGTAATGTAGCAGGCAATTCTGTGAATGGTTTTTACAAAGGTATTCAAACATTAAGTAAAGCCACTTTGAAAGATTCTATCTTAAACCCAGCAAACTGGCAAATAGCCGATGCTGGAACAAATCCTCAAACATGGCCAACGTGGGCTTTTCCTGGCCCGCCAAGCATAGTAAGTTCAAAAGTGGTAAACAACGTAACTTTACAAGTAATTTTTAATAAAGATTTGGATAATACCACAGCTACTAACATAGCTAATTTTACTGGTATTGCAGGGCTTACAAGTGTTGTAAGAACTAATAATGGCACAAAGGCAGATACTTTAACTTTAAACTATGCAACTGCATTTACCAATGCTACTACTTATACGCTAACAATTGCCAATGTTCAAGATGTTCAGAATGTAGCTTTGTTTTCTCCTTATACTTTTACATTTACTTACAATACAAGCATAGCTTGGGAAAAAAACTTTGTAGTTGTAAACGAAGCTACAAGTAGCCTAACTTTAAACTTAAATTTAAGCAACCCATCTACAAGTAGCGTATTTGCAGAGGTGCAAGGTGTAGGTTTTAGCACAGCTTCAAATGCCGATTATACATTTGCTAACCAAACACTTAATTTTACAGGCACAAGCAATAGTGTTCAATCTATAATTATTCCTATAAACAATGATAACTTAAGTGAGCAAGATGAGTATTTTGTAATTACTCTAAAAAATGCCACAGGCGCAAGTATAGTAGGCGATGCAAGCATAACTGTTTATATTAGAGACAATGATAGATTAGCACCTACGGCTTCAAAATCTGTTGAGTTAAAATATGTAAGCAGTTTCGACCCAAGCCCAATAACAGGTAGTACAACTGAAATAGTGGTTCACGATTCAGCAACAAACCGTTTATACATGACAAGTGCTATACAAGATAGATTAGATATTGCAGATTTTACAAACCCAGCGGCTATAACTTTAATAAAAAGTATAGATATGAGTACCTATGGCGGCATTACAAGTGTGGCTGTAAAAAATGGAGTTGTAGCAGTAGCAAGTCCTAATGTTAATGAGCAACTGAACGGACAAGTAGTATTTTTTAATACCAATGGCGATTTTATAAGCAAAGTAACCGTAGGCGCATTGCCAGATAATATTTCATTTTCACCCAATGGCAAAATGATATTTACTGCCAATGAAGGGCAGCCAAGTGCCGATTATTTAACCGACCCAGAGGGTTCAGTTTCTATTATTGATATTTCTAATGGTATAGGAAGTGTTACACAAGCAAGTGTTACAACTTTAAATTTTACAAGTTTCAATGCACAAGAAAGTGCTTTAATGACAAGTGGTGTACGTAAAACAAAATTATCAGGTACACTTTCTCAAGATTTAGAGCCAGAATACGTAACCACAAGTGCAGATAGCAAAAAAGCTTGGGTAGTATTGCAAGAAAACAATGCAATAGCCGAGTTAGATTTGGCTACAAAAACTGTTACAAGTATTTGGGCTTTAGGTACTAAAAATTGGAATACTGGCGCTAATGCATTTGATGCAAGTGATAATAATAGAGAAGTTTTATTGAGCAATTGGCCTGTAAAATCTTTCTTTATGCCCGATGGATTAGCCAATTATACTGTTGGAGGCACCACATATTTGGTAACTGCAAATGAGGGCGATGAAAGAGAATATAGTACCCTAAATGAGCGTGTGGCTGTAAACTCTGCACTTTATAAATTAGATTCTGCTAAATTTCCAAATGCTGCTTTTTTGAAAAAAGATTATAATTTAGGTAGATTAAGAGTAACCAACTTAAATGGTGATACTGATAAAGATGGCGATTTTGACGAAATATACATGGTAGGTTCTCGTTCATTCTCTATTTTTAATACAAGTACTAAAACATTAACGTATGATAATGGTGGCGATTTTGAATTAATTACCTCTCAAGACACAAGCATTAATAAACTATTTAATGCCGATAATGAAGGCAATACGCTTAAAGGTAGAAGTCGTGCCAAAGGACCAGAGCCAGAAGGTGTAACTATAGCTAACATTCAAGGCAAACATTTTGCATTTGTGGGATTGGAAAGAATAGGCGGTGTAATGGTTTACGATATTACAAACCCTAATGCACCTACATTTGTACACTATGCAAATAGCCGCAATAGAACAACTTTTACTGGCGATAATGGTCCAGAAGGTATTATTTATATTCCTAAAACACATACAGCAAATAATAAAGCGTATGTATTGGTAGCCAATGAAATTAGCGGCACCATAAGCAGCTATGAGCTAAAAAGTAATATTCCAACTACAAGCATTGAAAATATTACAAGCATCAATGATTTAATTGTATTCCCTAATCCTGTAAATAGCAATGTGGTGTATTTTAGCGAAACAATTAGCTTTGAATTGTTAGATATTCAAGGTAAAATAGTGGTAAATAAAGAAAACGCAAATTCACTAAATGTTGAAGGCATTGCCAAAGGAGTTTATATAATCAAAACCGATAAAGGCATTAGTAAAAAATTGATAATTGAATAACTAAGATTAAAAATATTTTATTAAAAAAGTCCAGTTTTTACTGGACTTTTTTTATGGTTAAAAATATAAAATTACAAATGGTATTCTGTCTTAATTTTTATGGCTTTAAAAACTTTCAGTCCTAAATTTAAGTGTTTCAGTTTTTGCAAAAATGAGGCATTTTTAAAAACTCTAAATCTTTGATATTCTGTTAATTTATTAACTATAGGTTGGTTAAAATAAGTTTGAATAATACTTAAACATTTTAAAATAATTTTTACTTCGTATGCTCGTAATTTTTTATTGCTTTTTATAAACTGTTGAAATATTTTTTTACTGTCTTTACCTAATGTTTGTGGTATTTTTTGCCATTTTATATCCCATAATTTGGCTTGTTTTTCATCAAATCTGTATTTCAAATGTTTTTGAGCCAATGTTTTTTCATCGGGGGCTTGGTAAAAAGTAAGATATTCTTCAAAATTTGCAATCGTTTTTGAACCACTCAAACGGTACCAAAGCTCGTAATCTTCCATATAATCAAACTCTGCATTGTAGAATATATTTTCCTTAACATAAAAATTTTTACTCATTACGCTTGGTTGCAGCAAACAGTTTTTAAACCATAATTGGGCTTTTACAAGTTCTGCATTGGTAGGCAATTTTTTTAAATCGGTATAATTATAATTCCCAACCACCATAGCCCAAGTGCCGCAAATATCTATTGTTACATTTGCGAGCATATAATTTAGTTGTAGTTCTATACGCTCTTCATCCATCATATCATCAGCATCAAGCCAAGCAATATACTCGCCTTTAGCCGCTTTTAAAAGTGTATTGCGTGTATGTGCTATACCCCTATTTGTACTATGATTTATAATTGAAATTCTATCACTATTTTCAATATTTATTTCGTGTAAGGTATTATCTGTACTACCATCATTGCATACTATAATTTCTATATTGGCATAAGTTTGCTCCAAGCAGCTTTCTAATGCCGCAGCAATGGTATTTTCGCCATTATATACTGGTATTAATATAGATACTAATGGTTGCATATTGGTGTTAAATAGATTTCAGCTTCTGAAATAGCATATTTATTTGCAAAATTAGGGTTTAAAATAGTTGATTGATTATTGTCTATAATTGTCAAAACTTCTTCAATAGTATTTACAATTTGATTATTACTTTCTTTCAATAAATTACCCAATCCGCCTTTATTATAGCCTATTACAGGGGTATTTACCAATATGCTTTCGTGGGCTACTCTGTTCCAACCTTCATTTATTTTTATCAATGCAAAAGTGTATTGGCTTTGTGCTATTGCAGTTAAATATGCTGAAAAGTTTTCAAAATATAAAATATCATAATTAGGAGAAATTTTAGCTTCTTTTTTATGCAAAGTAGAAAAATAGCAATAGTAACCCAAAGCCTTTAATTTAGGCATTAAATCAAAAATAGCCTCATCATTTTTACTACTCCATTGCCCGCAGTGTATTTGTTTTTTCTTCCCTAAATTTTGGTATGGCAAATAGGTTTCAATATCAAACAAATTTGGAAAATAATGTACATTTGGCAAGCCTATATCTTCTTTAAAAAAAGTTTTCCAAAATGGGGCAACAGTGATTATTTTAAATCTATTGTGTTTGGCTTTTATAAGTATTTTAAATAGATAATTGTAATAGCGTTTCATACGTTTAGATTTGCCATCATTTGCATCAAAATTATGCAACACTATCCATACTTGTTTTGTTGTAAACCAGTTGCGCATAATAGCTGAAAGAGCAGTACGAGCGGTTACAATATTGATATCGGCATTGCTTTTACCAAAGCCCAAATTCATTAATTTTAAATAGCCAAAAAAAGTAGTGTAATACTTAATTTTTCTTATCTCTTTAGCTTGTATATTCTGCGTTTTACTATAAAATTGGCATAGGCTATCAAACAGTTGTTTTTCGTGCAGATAACCACCCGTTTTTACTACTCCATAGCTAATATAATGTATGCGCATTGAGGTTTTTTAAAAAGCGTGTAAATATAATTTCTAAAATTGGAAATAAATAAACTTAACCTCTTCGCTGCTTAATGTTTGATAAATAAAAAATACGCACAATAAAACCACTGCTATTTTAGCTATTGCGGGTAGTTTAATAAATGTTTTTTTTATTTGCCATTTGGTATTTATAGGTAAAAAATGAATAATAAACGCTAAAGCCAAAAAGATAAATACCAACCAAAAATTAGCAATTATTTCTGGCGCAAATTTCCAATTTAAATCATACGCAATTTTATTAAAAATTTCACCTACTTGCTGCAAATCTTCAGCCCTAAAAAATATGCGTGTAAAGGTTATAAACAAAAATGTTAGCGTTATTTTCCAAACTGTGGCTATCCATAATTTACTATTCTGGTAAGGACTGATTTTTCTCCAAAATTTATATACAATCAAACTTAAACCATTTAAACCACCCCATATTAAAAATGTTATTTTTGGATTGTGCCAAAGCCCACCCAAAAGCATTGTTATCATTAGGTTTACATTGGTATTTACTGCTTTTTTTACATTGGGATATATAAAAGATAAAATGGCTAATACAATAGCAATGCCCAATACAATCCAAAGTACAATAATGGCATCGAGCATAAGGGCAATAAATACGGTTAAAATAGTAATGATAATATACGAAGCAATAGTACCTTTTTTATTGCCACCAAGCGGAATATACAAATACTCTTGCAGCCAACTAGAAAGCGAAATATGCCAACGTTTCCAAAATTCAGCAACGTTTTGTGCCTTATATGGTGAGTTGAAATTAGCTTTAAATTTAAACCCTAAAAGCAAAGCTATACCTATGGCAATATCTGTATAACCGCTAAAATCTAAATACACTTGCATGGAATAGGCTATTACAGCAAATAAATTTTCAACCCCAGTAAATAGCAGCGGATTTCCAAATATTTTATCAATAAAATTGGCAGCCATATAATCACCAAATACTAATTTTTTAACTAAGCCATTCAATATCATAAATATGGCTAAACCAAATTGATAACCATTTATTTTATATGGTTTGTATAGTTGTGGTATAAAATCTCTTGCTTTTACAATAGGTCCCATTAATATTTGAGGAAAAAAAGTTGCATAAAAACCTAAATCTAAAATATTATTAAGTGGTTTCAATTTGTTTCTATACACATCTAAAGTATAGCTCATTATTTGAAAAGTATAAAAAGAAATTCCTATGGGAAATACAATATTATCTACACTTGCAGTGCTGCCTGAAATGGTATTGCTCCATAAGGCTAAATAGTTTATTACTTGATTATTGGTACCAAATACTTGATTAAAACTATCGGTAAAAAAATAGGCATATTTAAAATAGGATAAGATACCTAAATTAAAAATTACACTGTAAATAATTAAGCATTTTCGTTTGGTTTTATTTTCTCTTTTATACAAAGCTTTTGCAACAAAATACTCGCTTGTAATACTTAATAATAATAGCATTACAAATACGCCATTGGTTTTATAATAAAGAAAAATACTAACTAAAAACAAGAATAAATTGCGCCATGTATATTGCTTATGTAAAATTGTAAATACAGCAAAAACACAACAAAAAAACACCCAAAAACTTACCTGTGTAAATACAATTGGCTCTGTTTCTTTGTATTGAAAAAAAGTAGTCAATATATTGATAATTTGCTCAATCATGTTTAATTTTTGCTATGGGTAGTTTTAAATATTCTTCGTATTTTCTAATAAGGGCAACAAACATCAAATCGCCAAGCAAACGATAGCCTTTAGGGCTAAAATGTACTCTATCTCTGCTGGCTGCCATATTGTTGCGCACCCAAAATTCCATACTACCAAGCCCTCCCATTACAGAGAAAAAATCCCAAACTCCGCCATTGTATTTGTAAGCTAAATTTTTCATTGCCGATTTTACCTCCAAGCCTGTAATATTTTGGTAAAATCTGCCTTTGCGGGTGCGTTTGTAACTATCGCTATTGGTAGTAAATAATATAGCTGCATTAGGTGCTACTTTTTTTATACGTTTAATTAATTCTTGATAATTACGCTCAAAGTTTTCTTGCGAGAAATCGTTAGAAAAAGCATCATTTATACCTACAGAAAATACCAATAAATCGGGTTTTAATACTGCCAATTCACGCTCAAGCATATTGCTTTTTAAATAGGTAGGAAGGCTTGCACCATTAGCCCCTATGGCGTTATAATTAATGCCAGGCGCATCTAAATCGGTATATAATCCATATAGGGTAAATACATTTTGCAAAGTATCTGTTTGTATGCACACAAATTTTGCAGTATGCAAAGGTTTTTCAAAAATAAATTCTCTGTAGCCTGCCTCTTTATTGTCTATAATTTGCTTGGCAGTATAGGCAGAGTCTAATATTACTTGGTAGCTTTGAAAATGGTTGTCATAAAATACTTTTATTCTATCAAATACATAATCTGTGCGTGTTTCATTTTTTAAATTAAGTGTAAAACTTGCGCCCGAATCGTGCGTGGTGGTTACCAAAGCATTCATACCAATATTGCCTGTGCACGAGGTATTTACAGCTCTGCAACCTTCCCATTTTCCAGTAGATGTAAACTCATAATTACTTGGGTTATTATTGTTTTTTATGCCAATTTTAAAAGGATATACCCAACCTCTTGCTGCTTGTTTTTGGTTTAAAAATTCATTAAAATTATCTCTTATTTTTCCTGTCCACATATCTGCTTGAACATGCGAGCCGCCAAAGTGTACAATATTTATTTTGCCTTTTCCTGTGCTTACAAGTTTGTCTAATTTTCTAAAAAAACCATAAAAATCAAGGCTATCTTTAAAAAACTGAACGGTATTCAAATCATAATTTACAAAAGGAAATTGCTCCACATTTACAGCATTTTCTTGCCCATTGCAAAGCATAAAATTGCCAATGCAAATAAAACCTAAGAGATATAATTTAAAACGCTGCAATACTTTTTTTAGAGATTATTTTTTTATTTTAACTGCCTATTTTTTTTCTTAGTTTGTACATGTCATATTCTTTCATTAGCGAGCTATAAAATATTTCTGAAATTTTAGCTGCACCTTTTTGCGTGTAATGTATATAATCGGGCGAACCTAAACTTGGCTTTGCCCTTACCCACTCTATCATACTGCCATTGCCGCCCATTGCTTCATACATATCCCAAAATACCCCGCCTGCCTGCAAGGTAGCTTTGCGCAAGGCATTGCGTACGTTTTCTAATTGAGGGTGGGTTTGCAGTGTGCCATTCACTTTGGTACTCATATCTGCAGGACCTATTACAAAAATAATTAAGTTAGGGTCAATACTTTGTAAGTAATTTATTTCTTCTAAAAATTTTTTACCATAAGCATCAGCACTGGCTTTGCTTTTCATGCCTGGTAGGGCATTTCCGCCAAATTGAAGTATTAGCATTTTTACTCCCAACATAGCGTATGTTTTGCGCAAAGTTTCTGCATTTATACGCTTAAAAATAGTACCCGAGCAACCACGCATAGGCACATTATCTACACTTACGCCAGTATTGCCATCAAGGGCTATGCCCAATACATCGGCTTTTGCTCCGCTAAATTTTAAGCCTACTTTTCCTTTTGTGCTATCCAATTTAAAATTAGCCATTTGCTCTGTTGCGCTTGGCTGCAAGGTTTGCGAACCTATGGTTTTGCCATTGGCTGCTATGCTAATTTCCAATGGTTTATCTGTAGCCCCAATAATAACTTTACATTGTGTAAAATTTTTATTTTTATATGTGGTATTGTCTCTTGCGGTAATTACCACACTGGCTATATCGCTTTCTTTGGCACAAAAATAACCCATAGGTCCATAACGGTTATGTTTTGCTCTGCCACTTTCGCTGCCAAAGGCTAGCTTTCTGCTCCAGCCGCCCACGCTCTCTTGGGCTACGGTATATTTGGGTGTTACCTCCAAAGCAGGCAGCAAGCCCATACCACTGCCACCGTAGGTTCTTTGCAGCTGTTCTCTTAAATAGCTGCTTATTCTATCCATTTCTATTTGAGAGTCGCCATAATGTATAATTCTAAAATTGGTATTGTCTCTTTGGGCAGTTTCAAGGGCTGTAAAAAACTTATCCATAACAGCTCTATCATGGTTCATAAAATAAAATTTGGCAGGGCTTTCAGTAGCTTCCACTTGCATAAGCACAAGCGTATCGGCTGTGCTACGATGCACTTTTTTAAGTATGGCTTCTTTTTTTTCTGTTAGCGATTTTTTTTCCTCAATAGCTTGCTGTTGCGCTATTATAGCTGTAGAATCTATTTTGGGCGAAATAGTTTCTTTAACATCTGGAAATTTTAAGCTTACATCGCCCCAAAGTTTAATGCCTTGTTTTGGAAATATAAGTGATATTAATCCAATACAGGCAAGGCATACAACTAAAAAGAGTAATACTTTGGAAGGCTTCATTTAAAATGGTTTTTTTAAAATTAATTTTATGTTTTGCAAAAGTAACGAAATAAATAACTGTTTTATTGTGCGGGGATACAAAATTAAACGAATTGAAATAAATTATTTTATTACATATTTTCAATTCATCTTGTTGTACAAATGATTTATTAATTTCAAAAATATAAAAAAGGGAGTTTAATTTCAATAAACTCCCTTTTTGTATCAACCTAAAATCATTTTTTTCTAATTTGTAATTACCATGTTATTTATCATTTCCATTGGTATTTTCATGCCATCTGGTATGCTTTCCGAAGGTAAAATTTCTGTATTGCCTTTTAGGTTTTGTAAAATTTCGACATTTATTAACCAGCCTGTTTTTCTATCTATTTTTAGGGTATAAGTAATTAAACCACCCATGTTCATTTTCATTTCCATACCATTGGTTTTTTTGGTTTGTGCATTGTCTGGTGTTGTTACATTGCCGCTTCCAGTTATGATATAATAATCTGCTTTTACTTCTTTAAGTGTAAACTCGCCATTCATTGTTAAACTTAATGTAGAAGAATTAACAGTATTCGTATTTGTCCATTTTTCGCCTACTGCCACCGCATTTGCAGGAAAAAAGGCTGTCATTTGCTCCATATTGGCAATAAAACTTTTTTCGCCCATAGATTCTTCTACTTGTGTTCTCATTTGTGCTTTTGCTTCTTCTGGCATATTCGGAATACTATCAAACATGCCCATAAAAAGCGAATCCATACCTTTAACGCTATTAACTTTTCCTTTTTTAGTCATTTCCATTTCAAACGATTTGCCTTTAATGGAGTTCATCATTTTATCCATCATTTCTTTTACTTTATTCATTGCATCGCCACCCATTCCCATATTCATATCCATGCTAATTTTATCGTAAGTTACTTTGGCTTTATAAACATCAGCTTTAATGTCTATTATCTTAAAACTTGAAGCTGAATTTACACTCATATTAATATCCATTTTCTGTCCGCCTACTTCTTGTTTTATAGAAATATTGCATTTCAAATTTTGATTATATACTTCATTTTTTTGCAAATTATAGCCTAATTCATACTTTTGAGCATTGCTGTTAAAAGCAAATATAAACAGCATTGTAAATGCAATTAATTTAGCCTTTAAAAAGTTAAAATTGAATTTGCTCTTTGAGCTTGTTAAATTGTAATTTGTTAAGTTCATTATTGTTTAATTAAAAAAATTTTGTCAAATATAAGTGGTATATTTTATTTTCTTTCAGCTTTTTTCATTTCTTCTTTTTCCTCTTTATCATAATCTAACTTTAAACCCCAATAGCGCATTTGCTGCACACACCATTTTTTTCTACCCAAGGTATATGCCGTAGGCTTGGCAATACTAAATTTTAAAGGATTGGGCAATACCACAGCCATAAGAGCAGCCTCTTGGGCCGTTAGGTTTTTAGCCGATTTGTGCAAATATTCTTGTGCAGCAGCCTCTGCCCCATACACACCATCGCCAAATTCAATAACATTCAAATACACTTCCATAATGCGCTCCTTGCTCCAAATAGTTTCTATTAAAAAAGTAAAATATACCTCAAAGCCTTTGCGTATCCAACTTCTACCTGGCCATAGAAAGACATTTTTTGCAGTTTGTTGGCTTATAGTGCTTGCTCCTTTTCGCTTCGAGCTGCCTTTTTTCTCCATTTCTTCGTTAAATTTAAGGGCTTTGCGTATAGCTTCATAGCTAAATCCATTGTGTTTTAAGTAGTTTTGGTCTTCGCAACATACAACAGCAAGTTGCAAATAAGGCGATATTTCATCAGCATCTACCCATTCTTTGCTCAATTTCATTTCTTTGCCATCTGCTTTTTGTTCAATGCAGCGTTGCAGCATTAAAAATGTAACAGGTACAGGCACAAATTTAAAAAGTATTACCAAGCCAATACTTAAAATAAAAAACCATAAAACAATTCGTTTTATCAATTTTAATACAAACGACCACACAAAATATTTAGCAAAAAAAGAGGTTGCTATCATACTGCAAACCTAATTAAAAAAGTATTTAGATGTTGCTAATTGAAACTTAAAAAATTTAAATTACGACTTGAATTCAATAATAAAAAACAAATATTTGTTTGATAAACTAACTAAAAGTATAAATTTGCAGCCTTTATTTGATATAAATACTATTTTTAAACATGAGTAACGAAACCATTCACAGCAATTTGAATCCTTTAGATTCAATGATGAAGCGCTTTGATGAAGCCGCAAAAATTATCGGGTTAGATGAATCTGTCTATAACACCTTAAAATATCCAATGCGCATTGTAACAGTGCATTTGCCAGTAATAATGGATAGCGGAAAAGTGCAAGTTTTTGAAGGACATAGAGTGCAACATAGCACCACACTTGGGCCAAGCAAAGGCGGTATTCGCTATAGTATGGATGTAAGCCTTGATGAAGTAAAAGCCCTAGCCGCTTGGATGACATGGAAAACAGCCGTTGTGGGTATTCCGTATGGAGGCGGAAAAGGCGGTATAAAATGCGACCCAAAAAGCATGAGCAAAGGCGAGCTTGAACGCCTAACCCGTGCTTATGCAGCCTCAATGAGCGATGTATTTGGACCAGATAAAGATATTCCTGCACCAGATATGAACACAGGACAGCAAGAAATGGCTTGGATAGTAGATGAATACTCAAAAATAAAAGGACAATACACGCCTGCTGTTATTACAGGAAAGCCAATTTCTATGGGCGGTTCGCTTGGTAGAGTAGAGGCTACAGGCAGAGGTGTAATGGTATGTACCCGTTCTGCAATGGCAAAAATGGGTTTAAAGCCAGAAGAGTGTACATGTGTTGTTCAAGGTTTTGGCAATGTGGGTTCTATTTCTGCCAAATTAATAGAAATGTTAGGCGTTAAAATTA
The DNA here is from genome assembly GCA_964505065.1 of uncultured Chitinophaga sp. Lineage (GTDB taxonomy): Bacteria > Bacteroidota > Bacteroidia > NS11-12g > UBA955 > JABMMZ01. Next base: position 1,637 of record CAZDGF010000049.1, on the reverse strand, counting down.
TAGGTATAAGCGATGTTACAGGTGGGTATTATAATCCAGAAGGCATAAGTGTAGAAGTTGCAATGGCTTATACCAAAGCAAATGGCAATTTGGGCGGTTTTACAGGCGGCACAAAAATTAGCAATGCAGAATTGTTAGAAAGCGAATGTACTATTCTAGTTCCTGCTGCCATGGAAGACCAAATAACAGATGAAAACGCAGGAAATATTAAAGCAAAATTAATTGTAGAAGGAGCTAACGGACCAACAAGTGCCAATGCCGATAAAATTTTAAACGATAAAGGCATTATTGTAGTGCCAGATATTTTAGCAAACGCAGGCGGTGTTACAGTATCCTACTTTGAATGGGTGCAAAACCGTATGGGCTATTTTTGGACAGAAGAACGTGTAAACAGACGTGCGGATAGAGTTATGAAAATGGCTTTCGACAATGTGTTTGAAACAGGAAAATCGCACAAAGTAAGTTTAAGAACAGCTGCCTATGTTGTAGCAATAGATAAAGTAGCAACTACTCAAAAATTTAGAGGCGTATTCTAATGCTTATTCACAGAGAAGGTTATAAAATAATAATTGTTACCCTGCTAATATTGGTAGGGTTAAATATTGCAATTATGTCTTGGTTAGGCGATTTGCATATTGTATCTCGCATTATATTGGCTATTTCGTTGGTGTTTTTTATTTTAATTTTACAATTTTTTAGAAACCCAGCAAGAAATACAGTATTGAACGAAAACCATGTAATTGCCCCTGCCGATGGTACAGTTGTAGTTATAGAAGAGGTAGAAGAACCAGAATATTTTAAAGGCAAGCGCAAGCAAGTAAGCATTTTTATGAGTCCGATAAATGTGCATGTTAATCGAAATCCTATTTCAGGAATTGTAAAATATGCCAAATACCACCCAGGTAAATATTTGGTAGCTTGGCATCCAAAAAGCAGCACAGAAAATGAAAGAACAACCATTGTAATAGCCAATAGTAAAGCCGAAGTATTGTTTAGGCAAATAGCTGGAGCCCTTGCCAAACGCATTGTTTACTATGTAAAAGAAGGCGAGCAGGTGCAACAAGGAGGCGAAATGGGTTTTATAAAATTTGGTAGCCGTATAGATTTATATTTGCCTTTAGATGCTACAATTAATGTAAGTTTACAACAAAAAACCAAAGGAGGCGAAACAGTAGTTGCAACTTTGGCTTGATATTTGAAATAATTTAATATATATTTGCATTCACATTAAATTTAAAATCAATTTAACCATTATGAAAAAAGTAATTTTATCAGTTAGCTTATTTGTAGCTATGGCTACAGTAAGTATTGCACAAACTCCAGTTAAAAAAAGTGCTACAAAACCAACACCAGCTGTACAACAAGCTACACCAACAGCTGCTACCACTGTAACACCTGCTACTGCAACAGAAGCTAAACCAGCCGAAGCTGCTCCTTCTTGCAAAAAGAAAGGTTCTTCTTGCTGCAAGAAAAAATCAAGTTAAAAAAAATTTGAATTAAAAAGAAATTTTTAATCTAAAAATATTTATTACAAAAAAAAGGGCAAATTAATTTGCCCTTTTTTTAATTCTAAATTAAAGTGAAATTAACCCAAATTCAGCAATAGCATTGCTGAATCGAATAACAAATTGCAAATC
>CAZDGF010000048.1:0-24424 GCA_964505065.1 uncultured Chitinophaga sp. | reverse complement strand
ATTGATTTGACTCGGTAATTTTTATTCCTAATTTTTATTTAGGACAGTATTGATGTTGTTTTATTTTTTTGTTCTTAATATTTTAAACAAATGTAAAGCATATTACTTTAATTATGCAAATTAATTTATTGTTAAACCATAGCAAAGGTACAACAGGCGGCAGCAGCGTAAGAGATAGAAGCGAAAAGCCCACAGCAAGTGAGGAACGAACGCAGCGAGGACTTGTAGCGGATAGCCTGACCCTTTAGGGGTACGCCCAAATGGGTATATGAATTTAAAAATTGGGTAAAAGCCTTTGGCGGCAACCTTAACCTTAAAGAAGAGTTTTACCAAAATGGCGAGTTAGTAAGTACCAATTATGTGAATACCATTAAGAGATAAGAAACTTAAAAGATATAATCCTCAAAATCATACTTCGATAAACTCTGTATCCTAAAATCAAAAATCAATGTTTCGACAAGCTCAACATCCGATAAAATCAAAAATTTAAAAGTCGTCTTCGTCTTTAACAATTGGGTCGGGCATTACTTTGCCCAAGTCTTTTACAATTTGTTTTACCATTTTATCTATGGCAATTAAATAAGCATCGTGCCCTCTTGGATTACTTTTGCTGTTAGCATAATACTCCATATATACATCGCTTTCCTTACCATATTTATCAATGGTATGGTGTACAAAATTTGTAACCTTGTATTTGTATTTACAATTATCGCCATCGCCCTCTTTTACCCTTATTTCTAATCTAAAAGTAAGTTTACCCGATTCGGCAGCATAGTATTTTGTTGGCGAAACCATAAGCGGCACAGTAGGTGTAATAATAATATAGCCTGCATCGCTATTAGGGTCGGCACCTGGTTTCATATCCTTTACAATTACTTCTTTATCAAAAATATTATCTTTTGGATTTTTAGAAGTAGGGTCTTTGCCATAGTTTTTCAATAAATATTTTCGTGCTCTTACATATAACGAGTCTATTCCTCCAGGTTCTATGGTGCTATTATCAGGATATGTAAAAGGTTTGAAAGGCACAACACCCATATACGTTATTAATTCAGATATGGTATCTATAGGCATTTTAATTCTTACATACGGTTTAAATTTAATTTCTTCAGGTGCTACACTTGTGGTAGTAGTTTCCTCGTAGCCAATATTATTTAAACTCGAATCCGTAATGGCAGAGGTATCGAAATTTGTGGCTCCAAATGGGTCAGTTTCATTTTGCGAATGAGCAAGGGGTGCATAACAAATACATGTTATAAGAGCAGCAAAAATTTTGTTCATTTTAGTAATTTTCTATGTTGGTTAAATTTGATAAATACAAAATAGATACCAAATTTTTTTAGTAGTGTATAAGACGCAAAAATACAAAAAAATACGAAATCAAAATAGAAATTAATTTTTATTGGAAAATACTGCCAATATGACATCTAATTTACTTAAATTTGCAATCCTTTTATGCCCCAAATTTTAGAAGTAAATACCCCGAAGCCATTAATAGCAAAGCCTTTAAAGCAACTGTATATAGAAAGCTACGGCTGTGCAATGAATTTTAGCGATAGCGAAATTATAGGTTCTATAATGGCTGAAAATGGTTTTGAATACACCAATGATGAATTTGGAGCCGATGTTATTTTTTTAAATACCTGTGCTATTAGAGACAATGCAGAGCAAAAAATAAGAGACCGCCTAAAACATTTGCGCAACAATAAAAAGAAAAATTCCGACCTTATAATTGGTGTACTAGGCTGTATGGCAGAGCGTTTAAAAACCAAACTTTTAGAGGAAGAAAAATTAGTAGATATTGTTGCAGGACCAGATGCTTACAGAGATTTACCCAAGCTTGTAGCCGAAGTAGAAGAAGGTAGCAAAGCAATAAATGTGCTTTTAAGCAGAGAGGAAACCTATGCAGAAATATCGCCATTGCGTTTAAATACGAATGGTGTATCAGCCTTTATAAGCATAATGCGTGGCTGCGATAATATGTGTTCTTTTTGTGTAGTGCCATTTACCCGTGGGCGAGAGCGAAGCCGCTCGGCAGAAAGTATTGTGCAAGAAGCCCAACAATTAAGCGATGCTGGCTATAAAGAAATTACCCTTTTAGGGCAAAATGTAGATAGCTACTTGTGGTTTGGTGGTGGTCCAAAAATAGATTTTAAAAAAGCAGAAATAGAGCAACAAGAAAATGCCATAACATTTGCCCAATTGCTGGAAATGGTGGCATTGGTAAACTCCAATATGCGTGTACGTTTTAGCACCTCGCATCCTAAGGATATTAGCGATGAAGTAATATATACAATGGCAAAATATGATAATATTTGTAATTATATACACCTGCCAGCGCAAAGTGGCAATAGCCGTGTGTTAGAGGCTATGAACAGAACCTATACACGAGAGTGGTATTTACAAAAAGTAAACCGCATTAAAGAAATAATACCCAATTGCGGCATTAGTTGCGATATAATTTCTGGCTTTTGTACTGAAACAGAAGAGGAACATAAAGATACATTGAGTTTAATTGAAGAATGTAAATTCTTATTCAGCTATATGTACAAATACAGCGAACGCCCAGGAACTTTGGCTGCTAAAAAAATGGTAGATGATGTGTCGGAAGAAGATAAATCAAAAAGATTATCGGAAATTATTGCTGTTCAAAATAGAGTATCATTAGAAAACAACCTAGCCTTAATAGGGCAAACAGTAATGGTATTAGCCGATGGTATTTCTAAAAAAAGTGAAAACGATTTAACAGGCAGAAACGACCAAAATATGAAAGTAATTTTTCCGAAAGAAAATTATCAAATTGGCGATTTTGTAAAAGTAAAAATAGAAAAAGTAACAACCATATCGCTTATAGGTGTAGCAATAAAAGAATAAGAGATGGAAATTCAATCAATAAAAAATAGATTTGAAATAGTAGGCAATTCGGCAGCTTTGAACCATGCGCTGGAAACCGCCATAAAGGTAGCCCCTACGGATATGAGTGTGCTTATAACTGGTGAAAGCGGTGTAGGTAAAGAATCTTTTAGTAAAATAATACATGCTTTAAGTTTAAGAAAACATGGCAATTTTATAGCTGTAAATTGTGGCGCAATACCCGAAGGTACCATAGACTCTGAACTATTTGGACACGAAAAAGGCTCTTTTACAGGCGCTACCGATGCAAGAAAAGGCTATTTTGAAGCTGTAAATGGCGGTACAATTTTTTTAGATGAAGTAGGCGAATTGCCTTTAGGTACGCAAGCTCGGCTGCTTAGGGTTTTAGAAAATGGCGAGTATATAAAAGTGGGCAGTAGCAAGGTGTTAAAAACCAATGTGCGTGTAGTGGCTGCCACCAATAGAGATTTACTTGAAAGAGCAGGGCAAGGCAAGTTTAGAGAAGATTTGTATTATAGATTGGCTACAGTGCCAATTCGTGTGCCAAGATTGAGCGAGCGTAGAGATGATATTTACTTATTGTTTAGAAAATTTGCCTCGCTTTTTTCAGAAAAAAACCATTCGCCATTGGTATTGCTCGATAATGAGGCACAACAACTTTTAGCCCAATACAATTGGCCTGGCAATATTCGCCAACTAAAAAATATTACCGAGCAAATATGTGTTTTAGAGGCTGATAAAGCACCAGTTTCTGTGCATACTTTAGCCCATTATTTACCTGCCAATATCAATAATTTACCTTTGCTTGGCAATGGTTTTAATGATAGCAATTCAAATCAAAATTTTAGTGAGCGAGATATTTTCTATAAATTTTTAATAGAAATGAAAAAAGATGTTTCAGATTTGAAACGCATTGTGGTAGGCTTAATTGAAAATACGGGCAATAGAGATGAATATATTCGCAATAATAAGGAAGATATTGGGCAGGTATTGTACAATGAAATGCCATACAACAATATGCCAAATAATCCTGTAATTATACCACAAGTAAACAAACATTTAGAAAACAATGTAATAGAATTGCAGCATATTGACCACCAAGAGCTTACAACCCAAACCATAGCCGAGCAAGAATTGGATATGATAAAAAAAGCATTGGTAAGATACAATGGTAAAAGAAATAAAGCTGCAAAGGATTTGGGCATTTCGGAACGAACTTTGTATAGAAAAATAAAGGAGTTTAATTTAGAATAATGAAAATACAGCCTAAAATTTTGTTTTATTTTTTAGCATTCATAGCTTTAAGCGGTTGCAAAAGTTGTGGCTATAGCCTTTCTGGTATCAATATTCCTGCTGATGTAAAAACTATGAGTGTGCAGTTTTTTGCCAACAAAGCACCTATTATAAATCCTACTTTAAGCCAAAGATTTACAGAGCAATTAAAAGATAAATTTTTAAAAGAAACCTCACTTACAATTGTTGCCAATAATGGCGATTACAAACTTTCGGGCGAAATAATAGATTATAAAACCGAGGTTGTAGCTTTTACAACCAATACAGGTTCTGCCAAAAATAGATTTACAACCACTGTAAAAGTAAATTTTGAAAGCGCTACACATAAAGACTTAAATTTTAACGAAGAGATTAAAAAATTCCAAGAATTTGAAGCTACCCAAAACTTTCAAACTGTAGAAGCTGCACTTTCTGATGAGGTGAATAAACAAATTATTCAAGAAATATTCAATAAAATAGCCTTAAAATGGTAAACTAAATGAATTATTTAAGATTAAAGCAAATAGCAGAAAACACTACTTTAGCCTCCGAAAATGAGGTAACAGAGCTTAAAAATTTGATTGCTGAATTTCCTTATTTTGCTTTGCCTTACACTATTTTATGTAAACTATATTTTAAAAAAGAGCATTATAAATTTGACGATATTTTACACCATACAGCTATAAGAGTAAAAGACAGAGAATGGCTTTATCACTATATCAGACAGCAAGATAATGCAGAAAAAACAGAAATAATTGTTGAACAAAATACCAATATTCAAATAGAAATTATTTCAGAAAAAGATGAAATTGAAACAGTAGAAAGCAACTCAATAGCTGAATTTTTAGCAGATACAGAATTAGAAACGGAAAGTGTAGCAATAGAAACAATAGAAGAGCCTTTGGATTTAAGCGAAGAGGAACTAATAGAGGAAACGATTGCACCAATTGCAATAGAAACAAAGAACGAAGAAGCCCCAAAATCTATTGCTGAATTATCTTCAATATTAGAAACTATCAATTTGAATGCAGAAATAGAAATTGAAGAGGAAACAGAAGAACTTAGTTTAGCACAAATAAAAAATTTACGCAAACACCCTATTTACAGTGTTGAAGAATTTTTAAATATTGAAATTGAAGAAGAAAAACAGCCAAACGATTTTTTTTCGTGGTTGAACAAACCAAAAAATAATATTTCAACAATTACTGAAATTGAGGAGGAAGAAATACCCAAAGAGATAGAAAAGGAGAGTATTATTGATAAATTTATAGCCATAAATCCTCAAATAAGTCGCCCTAAAAAAGAATTTTACAGTGCCGAAAATATGGCAAAAAAAAGCGAAGAATTTGATTGGGATTTTGTTACAGAAACTTTGGCAAATATTTATTATGAACAAGGCAATAAAGAAATGGCAATAAAAGCGTACGAAAAATTAAGTTTGCAAAATCCTATGAAAAAAGCGTACTTTGCATCCCTTATTCAAAAAATTAAAAAAGAAAAATAACCAATATGTTTACTTTAATTACCATTATAGGCATAATAGCAGCAGCATTAATTACCCTTATTGTATTAATTCAAAATCCTAAAGGAGGCGGCTTGGCTTCCAATTTTTCAGCAGGAAACCAATTGTTTGGTGCAAAACAAACTACCGAAGGTGTAGAAAAAATAACTTGGGGCTTGGCAGCTTTGGTATTAATTATTTCACTTTCTGCAAGTGCATTCAATGGTAGCAAAAGCGGTTTAGATAATTCTAACACCAAAGATTATTTTGATGCTAAAAAAGCGAAAAGCACTCAGAGTGCCCCTGCTACACAACAACAACCTGCAACTGGAGGTAATCAACCTGCTCAAGGTCAACCAGTAAATTAATTTTAATATAAAAAAAGTTACGAAAGCAAACCAATCATTTTTTGCATCGTACCATTCCCCCATATCTTAAAAAAGGCGATACTATTGCAATAGCTGCTCCTGCTCGTAGTATTTCTTATGCCCAAATGGAACTTGCCATTGCGTATATTGAAAACGCAGGTTACAAAATTTATTTACACCCCGATATTTATGCTATAGAGCATCAAATGGCTGGAAATGAAAATACTAGAGCCAATTTACTAAACGATTTAATTGCCAATAAAGAGGTAAAAGCTATTTGGTGTGCAAGAGGAGGCTATGGTAGTGGCAAAATGGTAGATTTAGTAGATTTTAATTTACTGAAAAAAAATCCAAAATGGCTGTGTGGATTTAGTGACGTTACTGTATTGCTAAATCATATTTACACCAATTGTAATATGGCTTGCTTGCATAGTAGTATGCCTATATTTATGCACCAAAAAATAGATGCAGATTATCAAAATGTTTGCATAGCTTATGATAGTATGTTGTCTGTTTTAGAAGGACATCCTTACGCATTTGATTTAAACACAAATACAAAAATAAACGAGCAAGATTTTGAAGCCGAAATAATTGGGGGTAATTTATCGGTATTAATGAGTATTATTGGCTCTGAAAGTGAAAGTAATTGGCACAATAAAATATTGTTTATTGAAGATTTAGACGAATATTATTACCATATTGATAGAATGATGCTAACGCTTAAAAGAAGCGGAAAGCTGAAAAATTTAAAAGCCCTACTTGTAGGCAGTTTTATATCTATGCACGACCATACAATTCCCTTTGGCAGCAATGTAGAAGAGATAATTACCAATTATTGCGCAGCGTATGGTTATCCTATAATATTTGATATAAATGTAGGACATCATTTGCAAAATATGGCATTACCTTTTGGCATTAATGCAAAATATACAAACGGAAAACTTACCTTTGCCCAAAAGTGAGAGTTGTAATTAAACAAATAACTAAATTCGTTATCATAGGCTTATCGGCTGTATTGGTAGATTTAATCGTATATTATGCTTTTTCAGATTTATTGGGTTTTAACCAAGATTTTAAATTGCTTAAATTTTCCGAAAAATGGAGCTTAACAGGTACACATTTATCAAAAGCAGCAGGCTTTGTTGTAGGCTCTATATACACTTATTTGCTTAATAAACACTGGACATGGCGATATACAGAAAAAAGCAATAAAGGTATGATAGCTAAATTTATTACCATTTATGCCCTTTCTTTATTAATGAATGTTTTGGTAAACGAATGGGCTTTAAATTATTTCCCAGATTATTTACTTTCTGCTACTTTAACAGATGATAATAACAATATCAATACTTTATTTGCAATTAAAGGCGGTAAGTTTTTGGCTTTTTTTATTGCAACTGCGGTATGCACACTTTTTAATTTTATGGGGCAAAAATTTTGGATATTTAATACCATAACCCTCGATCCCAAAGACGAAACTAATATTGAGGTCTCTTAAAAATTTCAGAATAAATTACTGCTTTTTTGTAATCAAAGTTTTCTACATCTACAATTTGTTCATTTGCTAAATTTTCAGTTATTGTTTCCACTTTTTCCTGTTTAATAGCGGTATGATTGGTAGTAGATTTTTGGGCTTTTTGGGCAAAATAATCGTTGTAATTATCCGATTTTGTAGATTTATTATTGAGTGTTTTAGGCTGATTTTGTTCAATTGGGGCTTTTTCTACTTCTGGCGTATTCAAATTCATTGCTTTTTTAAGTTCATTAAAAATATCTTCAGCAGATTTGGTAGTAGTGGGACGTTTGTTTACTTGCTTTTCGTTTTCTTTTTTCTTTGCTTTATTGTAAGATGTAACAAAAAAATAAACTATTCCACCAATAATGTATAATAATATTTTAACTTCGCTCGCCATTTTAAATTACTTCAATATTACAATAAAAAAAATTGAAATCACAAAAAATTATATTGCTATTAGGTGGAAACGAAGGAAATATAGACCAAACGATAAAACGTGCAATTTTACTCATCGAAAAAAATATTGGCACAATTATAAGTACATCTAACAACTATCAAACAGAAGCTTGGGGACCAATAAAACAAGCACCATTTTTAAATATTGCTATTGGCATTAAAACAATATTTACACCTGAAATTGTATTGAAAAAAATATTAGAAATAGAAAAACAATTGGGCAGAAAACGCCTTGAAAAATATGGACCACGAACCATAGATATTGATATATTATTTTATGGAAAATTAATACTTAGCACACCCAATTTGATAGTGCCACACCCACAATTACCTTTTAGAAAATTTGCATTATTGCCTTGTGTAGATATTTGTCCTAATTTAATTCATCCAAAATTACAAAAAAATATTGTTGAATTATTGAATGAATGCAAAGATACTTTAACTGTAACAAAAAAATAAAATGCAATTACCACTTTATTTTGCCCCGCCCATTGCTTGGTTTTCTATAGCTATAAAACACAGTGAAATTACATTGATTAATGATATAAAATTCCCCAAGCAAACCCATAGAAACAGACTGGATTACGGCAGTTTTCAAGGTGTAAACACATTTAGCATAGCTATTAAAGGAGAAACAAAAAACAATCACTATATAGATGTTGAAATAGATACAAAAACAAATTGGGCTAAACCATTGATTCAAACTTTAAAAACTACTTATGGCAATAGTCCCTTTTATGAATATTATGGCTATAAATTCGAAGAAGTTTTCCTGAAAAATAACACCCATTTATGGGAATTAAATATTGATATTTTGAAATTAATTTACAGTATTTTTAAAATAGATTTTAAATATAAAATAGAAACACTTTCAAGCAAAGATATTGAAACAATAGAATTAGCCATTCGGCAATTAGAAAACAAGCCGTATTACCAAGTATTTAAAACGAGCCAAAGTTTTATGCCGAATTTATCAGTTTTAGATTTAATTTTTAATGAAGGAGTAGATGCTTGGCGATTTTTATAATATTTTTTATTTTGATAATCAAATACTTATAAAAAATATTGAAAATAATAATAATTGTTTTGGGGGGTAGGTTGCGTTTTGTTGTATTAAGAAATAAGTTAAAAAAATATTAACCATGAAAGAACAAATGCAAGCCAACTTATTTACCAAATACCTAGCAGGATTGTGTAATAAAGAAGAGGAAACTTTCCTTAAAAACTGGCTAAAAAACAACCCAGGAAACCAAATGTTTTTAGGTTTTGTACAACAAAATTTACCACAATTAGCTGGTTTTTCTAAAAATTAATGGCAGAGGATAACACATATCGCTTGCCACACCACGTTGTTAATCAGCTAACAGCAGATTTTTCTTTGCCTTCAGCCGAAATGGAAAAGGTAGAAGATGCATTTTTGCTTTCAGCTAATTTCAACTATCCAAATGCCAATACTGAAAAAAACTGGCAGAAAATAGCCAATCAAATTTCTAATCCCGCTATAGTTGTAAAACAAACACCAACTTTCCGCTTACAATATTGGTGGAGCGCAGCAGCAGTAGTGGTATTAAGTTTAGGTTTTTTACTTTGGCAATATACAAAACCTACAGCTATTGAAACATTTACAAAAACCTATAATACAACCAATACCATAAAAGAGTGTGTATTAGACGATGGTTCTAAAGTGGTATTGAATAAATATTCAGAAATACTAGTTTCTATTTCTGATAAAAACAGAAATGTAGCACTTAAAGGCGAGGCATTATTTGAGGTAACACACAATAATGTGCCTTTTATGGTGCAAACAAAAGGCGGTTCTGTTGAGGTATTAGGCACAATTTTTAATGTAAAAAATAGAGCAAATTTACCACTATCAATAGCCTTGGTAAAAGGTAGTATTCAGTTTAAAACACCATCTATTACACTAAAACTTTTACCAGGCGAGTGTATTACCCAAAAAAATACGCAAACTTATATTAAAAGCTATATAAACCAAGAAACTGCAAGCAATTGGATAAGCGATAAATTAGTATTTGAAGATAGAATATTAAAAGATATTATTGCCGAGCTTGAAGCTGCTTATAATGTAAAGTTTGAATATAATGAGGTATTGCAAAACGAAAAAATGACCATTACTTTCGAGCATCTAACTGCCCAACAAGCAGCCGAACTTTTATCGAAAACATTAAACACTTCGATAAAAATTAAGTAAATATTAACATAAAATTGTTACTTTGCAGCCTAATGAATAAAAGGGCTGCATTTTTTTTGCTCACTTTTTGGTTAATATTTAACCAAGGTTTTGCCCAAGTAAATCCTATTCTTTACAAAAAAATAACGCTTAAAATAAAGCGTGCTACTTTTTCGGAAACACTGAAAGAAATAGAGGTGCAAAGTGGTATTAAATTTAGCTACAATCAAAAAATATTACCTTCAGGAAAATATACATATCAATTTAAAAACGAAGAATTGAGTGATATTCTTGCTGTTATTTGCCAAGAGAATAAGCTAACATATACAATATTTTTTGGCAATAATTTTATATTGAGCAATGCCATAAAAAAAAGTAAAAAACATACTATTTCTGGTTTTATTTACGATACTAAAACTGGCGAAAAACTAATAGGCGCAAATATTTATAATGTTTATAATTTAAAAAATACAACTACCAATCAAGATGGTTTTTATAGCCTAACACTAACGGAGGATAGCGTAACGCTTAATTATGCTTATATTGGCTACCAATCGGTTCAAAAAACATTGTTTTTAAATGGCAATAAATCTTTCAATATATATTTAAGCGATAGCCTTTTTACCGAAAGTGCAACAGTAAATTACAAAACAGACAATACTAAATTTAAACCTGACAATATCCATATTTCTATTAAAACTTTTAAGCAATTTCCTGTACTTTTTGGCGAGGTAGATATATTGAAAAGTTTGCAACTGCTACCTGGCGTAAATGCAGGTAGCGATGGCACTACGGGGCTAAATATTAGAGGTGGCGGACCCGACCAAAATTTAATTTTATTAGACGATGTGCCAGTATATAATCCTTCTCATATTTATGGGTTTATAAGTATTTTTAATAGCGATGTAATACAAGATGTAGGCTTGATAAAAGGTGGTATAAGTGCCAGATATGGTGGACGGCTTAGCAGCGTTGTAGATGTGCGCACTATAGACGGCAACAATAAAAAATTAAAGTATCAAGCTTCTATTGGTTTTTTATCTTCTAAATTTAGTATTGATGGACCATTAACAAAAAACAAAAAAACAACAGCTGTGTTTTCTGCTCGTAGAACATATTTTGATGTTTTAAATACTTTAGCCAATACCAAAATTTTTAACAATCAGTTTTCAAACTTGTATTCTGGCTATTATTTTTACGATGCCAATGGTAAAATAAGCCATAAATTTAATAAAAAACACCAATTAACATTGAGTTTTTATTCGGGTATTGATAATTCATTTATACGTAATTCGTTTACTTTAAAAAATCCTCAAAAAAGCATTAAAGAAAAAGATAGACAAAGTATTTATTGGGGCAATGGCATTGGCTCTTTGCGCTATAACCATGTTATTTCGCCTAAAATATTTGCATGGTTTATTGCCTCCAATTCTACCTACCAGTTTGGCAACGAATCGGAATATTCTTACACAGAAAAAAACGATAGCATAAAAATAGAAAACAATTACAATTATAAATTTAATTCTAAAATTAGAGATTGGAATTTATCTTACAATATAGAATACAAGCCTATATCGTGGTTGAATATAAAGGCGGGAAATGGATTTGTTTTTCATCGGTTTAAAAGAGAAATAAATGTAAGCAGCAATACCATTGGTAGCCAACCAAACACCACAAGCCAAATGGATGCCATAGAATACAATGCATATATAGAATTTAACTGGCGTTTGCATAGAAAAATTGGCTTAACAACTGGCGTACATTATGCGCAATACAATTTACAAGGTGTGCAATATGCACTACCGCAACCTCGCTTAAACTTTAACTATAAGGCTCGAAAAAATATATTATTTCATGCTGCTTATGCCAATAGTTTACAGTTTTTACATTTGCTTACAAATAGCAATGCCTCGGGTATTCCTATAGATTTATGGCTGCCATCTACAAGAAGAATAAAGCCTGAAATAGCCAATATTATAAGTGCTGGAGTTAGTTATACCAAAAATAATTTGTTGTTCAATATTGAAGGATTTAATAAAAATATGGATAATTTAATTGAATATAAAGACCAAATAAATTATTTAGGAAACGATAATAACTGGGAAGATAAAATAGCCATAGGTAGAGGTTGGGCTTATGGTGTAGAGTTTTTAGCCGAAAAAAGAAATGGCAAAACCAATGGTTGGATAAGTTATACTTGGAGTAAAAATTTTAGACAATTTGAAGCTATAAACAATGGCAATATCTTTCCTTATAAATACGATAGAAGACATAATTTTTCGTTTGTAATGACCCACGATTTTAACAAAACAATAGATGCTAATATTACATGGGTATTTGCTTCAGGGGCTAATGCCACATTGCCCACCCAAGTGTATTATGTAAACTCGGGCTTAAACCCTAACAATGCGGTATATATTTATGGCGAGCGCAATGGCTATAAATTTCCTAATTACCATAGAATGGATGTATCTGTAAATTTTAAGAAAAATAAGCTAAAATACAGCAGAGTATGGAGTTTGGGAGCATATAATATTTACAACAAATGGAATCCATTTTATATAACACCTGCGTATAATAGCAACGGCAATAGAGAGTTTCAATTGGTAAGTCTTTTTCCTTTTTTACCAAGCGTTAATTATAAAATTAGTTTTTAAAAATGAAAATAAGCCATTATATATTACTTGTTTTAGTTTTTGTTTCTTGCAGAAAGGTAATAGATTTAAATTTACCTGTACAGCCCCAATCTATTGTATTAAATAGCAATTTGGCTTTAGATAGTTTTTTAACCATCAATTTAGCCCTTACGCAAGGCATTACAGAAAATGCCCCAAATTATTCTATAAATGATGCCTTTATAAGTATTTATGATAAAGACTCAAACCTTTTAGAAGTATTACAAAACGGAGGCAATGGCTCATATTTTTCTAATATTTTAAAAGGGGCTTCTAACAAATTGTATATTGCAAAAATTATTAATCAAAATACAACCTATTATACATCTGATAGTATTCCTAACCAAAGCAATACTTTAATTATAGATACTGCTCGTATTTTATACCAAGGCAAACCAAATTACTTTAACATAGATTACAAAATTATAGACAACCAAAGTCAAACCAACTATTTTGGCTTAAAATTAAAACGCAAATATTTACAATATTTTACCACTAATAATTTACTAGATAGTGTTATAAAAGAAGATTGGATAACTATAGATACGAGAGATTTTTATTTAACTGAAAACGAAATAAGCCAATTTTCTAAAAAACATATATTATTTAACGATAGACGTTTTAACCAATCTGCAAGAGTACTGAAATTTGGTAATGCAGAAATACTAACAACTACCAATCAAAAAACATTGGCTTTAATTGTGTATATGGAGCAATATTCGCCACAGGCATTTACCTATTATCAAACCTTGAACGAACATTTATTTTATCAAAACGACCCATTCTCGCAGCCAAGTGCTGTAAAAGGCAATATTTTGAATGGCTATGGTGCTTTTGTAGGTAAAAGTATAAAAGCAGATACCATTAAGTTTTATTAAATTATCTGCTTACTTTTGCAGCCTTATAAAATAAAAAAATGAGTTTATTAGTAACAGGTACAGTGGCTTTTGATGCTATAGAAACGCCTTATGGCAAAACAGATAAAATAATTGGTGGAGCGGCTACATACATTAGTTTGGCAGCTTCTTATTTTACCCAATCGGTAAATTTAATCGGTGTGGTGGGTAGCGATTTTCCAAAAGAATACATTGAATTTTTGAACAGCAAGGGTATAAATACCCTTGGGCTACAAATAAAAGAGGGCGAAAAATCTTTTTTTTGGAGTGGTAAGTATTTTAATGATATGAATAGCCGAGAAACCTTGATTACAGAGCTAAATGTGTTGGCAAATTTCGACCCCATTGTGCCTGCGGAATATGCCCAGCCAGAGTTTGTAATGTTGGGCAATCTTGCCCCTGCGGTGCAAAGCACCCTGTTAAACCGCTTGGCTAAAAAACCAAAATTGGTGGTAATGGATACCATGAATTTTTGGATGGATATAGCTTTAGAAGATTTAAAACAAACCTTAAAATTGGTAGATGTACTAACTATAAACGATGAAGAAGCCCGCCAATTGAGTGGAGAGTATAGCTTGGTAAAAGCTGCTAAAGTAATTCGTGCTATGGGACCACAATATTTAATTATTAAAAAAGGAGAACATGGGGCTTTATTGTTTCATAATGAAGAAGTTTTTTTTGCCCCTGCCATGTTGTTAGAAAATGTTTTCGACCCTACAGGTGCAGGCGATACCTTTGCAGGAGGCTTTATAGGTTGGCTGGCTAAAACAGGCGATATTGGTTTTGAAAACATGAAACGTGCCATTATTTATGGCAGTGCATTGGCAAGTTTTTGTGTTGAAAAATTTGGCACAGAAAATATTTTAGATATTTCTGAAACAGCTTTGGCAGAGCGTGTAGCGCAATTTAAAAAGATGAGTAATTTTGAAATGTAAGAGGAAAAGTTCAATTACTTGCTTTTGCAAGTGAGAATAGTTGTTTAATGGTTGAATTGTTTTATTCTTTGTTTTTTTAGTTTACCTTTTTTCGTTTTTGTAATAAAATTGAAACAAAATCGTTATACAAATATGAAAAAACAAATTTTACTTATTGCCATTCTATTTTGGGGATTCAATATTTTTGCCCAAAGACATTATTACAATTATAGCAACAATGAATTTCATGTCAATCAAAATACAAAAACAATCAATTTTATAGATTCCTTTGCATTAAACTTGGGCATTAAACAATACCAAGTTAAAGAGACATATTATAGCAAAAAAGGAAAAGCAAGCTATAATTTATCGGAAACTAATTTTGATAAAATGGGAAGAAAAGTTAAATACCTAAAATTTAATGATACCAATAAATCTAAAATTGGTTTTACTTATCAATACCAATTCAACGAAAAAAACTTATGTGTGTATGAAAATAGTGTTTTTGAAGGCTCGGGCTATCAATATTTTTATGAATATAACGATTCGAATAAATTGAATAACTATTGGGTTTACAACCATAAAAACGAACTAAAATGGCGCTATATTTACAGTTATAATACTGCTGGAAAACTTAATGAAATAAATACTTTCAATAGAAAGCAAAAAAGAACCAATCAGAATATATATACCTACTACCCCAATGGAGAATTAAAACAAATTCAACTTAAAGATAAAAAAGGTAAAACTATACGTGTATGGGATTACACTTGCGATGCCACAGGCAAAGTAGTAAAAAAAGCGCAAGACACCGCTAAGATATGTACTACTAAAACCTACCTGCCCGATGGTGCAATAATTACCACCACCCAAAGCTATACTTGGAATGGCAAACCAGATAAAAATATTTACATTACCAATGCGCAAAATATACTGTTAGAACATCAATATTTGACTGGCATAAACGATGAGTTGAAATATAAAACTATCTATACTTATAATTTGAATGGTAAATTAATATCGAGTATTTATTTGTATTATTTCAAAGGCAAATTAGTATATAACACCCTCAAAGAATTTGACAACGAAGGGAGAATAACCAAAGATATTGTAACAGATAATTATAGAAAAAAAGAAAACTCAAAATCTAATACATACACTTATAACTCAAGCGGTATAATAACCCAAAAGCAAGAATTTAAAAATGGAAAGTTGAAAAAGAGTTCTAATTTTATGTATGCTTATTATTAAGTAATTTACTACCTACTCCAAGGAATACCAGCCAAAATAAGCACCAAAGCAATACCAAAATAAATTAAACCAATTTTATTGAATTTGGCTTTTTCTGTGGCTTTTTTCAATTTGGCATAACCAATATGCACCAATACCAATGCCCCAAGCATTAATATAAAATGCTCTACAGCTATTTTTCTAACTTCGCCTGTTTTCATTACATATTTCATACCTTGACTAAAAGCCTCGATACCATAAGGACTATAAAGAAAGTACAATAACAAGCCCATTAAAAGTTGAACATCGCACATAATTAAAAATGCCAATGCAGGAAGTTTATCTTTTTTACCTATTTCTGTATTTTTATTTAAAAATGGAATAACTATGGCTACAAAGGCTGTAACCAATACCAACCAACGAACATCTGAATGGGTATGTTGTAAAAATGAGTACATAATATTAGTGTGTTTTTTGTTTGCGAAAATAGGATTTTATGACAATATTTTAAGTATTTTTTCAATTATTGCCTCACTATCCAATCCACATTCCTCAAACAATTCTTTTGGGCTACCATGATCTACAAAGGTATCTGCTATTGCCAAACTTTGTATATTTCCTTTGTAATTTTTTTGAAAAGCAAAGGTGCAAATGGTACTTGCCAAGCCGCCTATTTGTTGCCCTTCTTCTACAATTAAAATTTTTTCAAACGTATTAAAAATTTTTTCTAAACATTCAAAATCTAAAGGCTTTAAATACTTAAAATCGTAGTGGGCAATGCTGCATTTTTCTTTTAAATGATTAATTGCTTTTTGGCATTCGTTGGCAATTGTGCCATGGCTAATAATACACACATCTTTACCATTTAGCAAATATTCTGCCTTGCCTATTTCTTGGTTTAAAAACTCAATTTTAGGCATAGGCTCTAAAGCTTTTCCTCTGGGATAACGGATAACAAAAGGCGAACTTGTATGCGCAACTGCCATGTGCATAGCATTTACAAGCTCTTGCCCATTGCGTGGCGATACAATAACCAAATTAGGAATAGTTTGTAAAAAAGCCATATCAAATACGCCATGGTGCGTTGGTCCATCTTCGCCTACAAGCCCTGCCCTATCTATGGCAAATATTAAAGGTATGTTTTGCAGGGCTACATCGTGTATTAGCTGGTCGTAGCCTCGCTGCAAAAAGGTGGAATATATACAACAAAAGGGTCGCAAACCGCTGGCAGCCAAACCTGCACTAAAGGTAACAGCATGTTGCTCGGCTATGCCCACATCAAATACCCTTTCTGAAAATTGCTGCTGCATAAAGTGAAGCGAGCTACCAGAAATCATGGCAGGCGTTACAGCAACAATATTTTCATTTTGAATAGCCAATTCAAGCAAGGCTTTACCAAAAATATCTTGGTACTTTGGAAGCCCATTATTTTCTACCAAACTTTTGCCCGAAAGTTTATCAAACTGCTGTGTGCTATGCCATTTTGTTTGCTCCTCTTCGGCAGCTTGGTAGCCTTTGCCTTTGGTGGTTTTTATATGAATTATTTTAGGCGATTCAATGGTTTTACATTGCTCAAAAACAGCAAATAATTCTGTCATATTATGCCCATCTAAAGGTCCGAAATATTGAAAACCTAAATCGGTAAAAAAATTGTCTTTTTTATATTCCAATTGGTCTAAATATTCGCCCAATGCCCCTTGGCTTGGGTCTATGCCAATATGGTTATCATTTATTAAAATAGTAATATTGGTATTAGAAACTGCTGCATTATTGAGCGCTTCAAAAGCCTGCCCTGCACTTAAAGCCCCATCGCCAATTATGGCAATATGTTGCCTTTTTATTTTTTGCAATTTAGCTGCCTCGGCATAACCCAAAACAGCTGATATTGAAGTGCTTGAATGCCCTGTACCAAAGGCATCGTGTGGGCTTTCGCTCATTTTAGGAAAACCACTAATGCCCCCTTTTTTTCTTAAAGTATCAAAAATGGTTTTTCTTTCGGTTAAAATTTTATGCGCATACGCTTGGTGCCCTACATCCCACACCATTTTATCCGTAGGCGAATTGAACACATAATGCAATGCAATAGAAAGCTCTACCGTGCCTAAATTGGCTGCAAAATGCCCGCCTTGTTCGGCTATTTTGGTAATTAGGTATTGTCTTAAATAGTTTGCAAATGGCGTTAAACTTTCTGGCGAAAGTTGTTTTAATTTTTCAGGCGAATCTATAGTTTCAAAAGGCAATTGCACAAGGCAAAGGTAATTGTATTTTTTTATTTTGAATTTGTTGAATTATTGGTAATACAATTTTGAATAGTATTGGGTGAAAATACTTTTTCAACTCATTTTCAATCAATTAAACCCAAATTCAGCAATAATATTGCTGAATCGAATAACAAATTGTAATTCATGTTTTTACAAAACATAATTGCAATTTCTAATTCGGTTTTATTCCAACTAACACTCTATAATTATACTTTGTAAAATCCTATAGCGTAATTTGGGTTAAAATTAATATTATTAATAATCTTTGCCAATTTCTCATCTCCCCTTTTCTTTCTCTATAAAGCTGATGATTTCGCCCGCAATATCTTTGCCTGTTGCAGCTTCTATACCTTCTAATCCTGGCGATGAGTTTACTTCTATTACTAACATACCCCTTTCGCTTGGCAGCATATCTACTCCTGCTATTTGCAAACCCAAAGCGTGTGCTGCTTTTATGGCTACTTCCTCTTCTTCTGGTTTTAGCTTTACAATACTGCTTGTGCCGCCTCTGTGTAAATTACTTCTAAATTCATCTTCTTTGCCTTGCCTTACCATTGCGCCCACTACCTTATCGCCCACTACAAAAGCACGTATATCGCTACCCTTGGCTTCTTTTACAAATTCTTGTACCAAAAAATTAGCATTCATTCCATAAAAGGCTTCAATTACACTTTTAGCTGCTTTTTTAGTTTCTGCTAATACAACGCCCAAGCCTTGTGTACCTTCTATTAATTTAATAATTAAAGGTGCTCCGCCTACTTGTTTTATCACATGGTCAATATCGTCAGGATGCCTTGCAAAAACAGTTTTTGGCAAAGCAATGTTTTCCATACTTAACAATTGTAGGGTGCGTAATTTATCTCTGCTGCGTATTAGTGCAGGAGCTGTTAATGTGGTATATATTTTTTGTGCTTCAAACTGGCGAATAATAGCCGAACCATAATATGTAACACTTGCCCCAATGCGGGGAATTACAGCATCTATATTTTTAAGCTCTTTGTTGTTATGAAAAATTGTAGGTGCACCTTTTTCTATTACCACATAGCAATGTGTGTGGCTTATTAATTGTGGGGTATGCCCACGTTTTTCGGCTGCTTGGAGCAAGCGTTTGGTAGAATACAAATTACCATTGCGAGATAATACGACTATATTCATAGGTGCTTTTTATTTTTTTTAAGATTGTATGATAAGTTTTTTTGAGCCACATCTACCAAAAAACGTTGGCGTAATAATTTTTTACCCAAAAGTATTGGAAAGGTAAGTTCCGAGCGATTAGACAATGAAAATTCTGTTTCAAATACTTGCCCAAACAATTCTATTTTTAGCATAATAAAGTAGCGGTATTCTTTATCTCCAAAACTATTTTTTACTCTTTTTTCTTTAAACTGTGTGGTGGTAAAATCTTTTTTTATATAGCCTTTGCTGCGTGGGTCAAGCAAGCGAAAAACCAATACTTCCTTGCCATCTATTTCTCTAATACGTGCCTTATGGCAATGTATAGAAGAGGTATCGGCACCTGTATCTATTTTGCAAGGAATATTTTCGAGTGCAAACTCTGGTAAATCTAACTTATCGGCACTGCCAATAATGATATTTTTTTTAGTACTAACCATTGTTGTAGGTATTATAAAGTTTGTAATATGCGCCCTGTTTTGCCATAAGCGTGGCATGGTTTCCTTGTTCTATTATTTCACCTTTATCTAATACAATTATTTCGTCTGCATCTTGAATAGTTGTTAATCTATGAGCAATTACAAGCGTTGTTCTACCTTGCCTTAAATTATCCAAAGCTTGTTGCACCAATTTTTCGCTTTCGTTATCCAACGCACTTGTTGCTTCGTCTAAAATTAATATTTGAGGATTGCGCAAAAGAGCACGTGCAATAGCTATACGTTGTCTTTGTCCGCCACTTAGTTTTCCTCCTCGCTCGCCCAGCAATGTATCAAAACCATTTTCTGTTTGCATAATAAAATTGTATGCATTGGCTTGTTTAGCAGCATGTATAAGTTCGTTTTTATTTACATTTTCTAAACCAAAAATAATATTATTGGCAATAGTATCGTTAAATAAAATAGCCTCTTGCGATACAATGCCCATTAGGTTTCGTAAGTCTTTAATATTGTATTCCGCTATTGAAATACCATCTATTAACAATGTGCCACTTTCAATATCATGAAAACGTGGAATAAGGTCGCCAATGGTAGATTTTCCACTACCAGAACTGCCTACCAAGGCTATTTTTTTACCTTTAGGAATTACAATATTAATTTGTTTTAAAACTTGTGTATTGCCATAACTAAAACTTACATTTTCAAATGTAATATTATTATTTAATGCTTGAATTGGAATAGCATTTTGCTGCTCCATAATCTTTTCATCGGCATTTAGTATTTCATCAAACCTATCAAGACTACTTGCCCCACGTTCTAACATTGGAAAGGCTTGAGATAATATTTTAACCGGAGGAATTAATTGGCTAAAAATAGCAAAATATGCTATATATGCCGATGCTGCTATTTCATTGTTCAATACCATTTTTCCACCAAACCATAATATAGCTCCTGCAACTATAATAGATAAAGTTTCGCTAATAGGCGAAGCCAAATCTCCTCGTTGGTTTACTTTCATATTTAGATCTGTAGCTTTGGTATTTAATAATTGATAATTTTTATTGAAAAACTTTTCTACGCCAAAAGCTTTTATCATTCGCATTCCGCCCAGAGATTCTTCTAAAAAAGCAATTAAATTGGCTTGACCTTCATTGTTTTTTTTGGATTTTCTTCTAATAGATTTGCCTAATATACCTATAGCTATTGCAGCTACTGGCAACATGATTAATACAAATAAAGTAAGTTTTGCACTTATAAAAAACAAACTTCCTGCATAAAACAATATTGTTATTGGCTCTTTATACAATGCCTCTAAAGATGCGTTCATACTCCATTCTACTTCTTTCATATCATTGCTCATTCTGGATATAATATCTCCTTTACGCTCGTTAGAAAAATAAGAAATAGGCAAACGCAAAAGTTTTGTATATATTTTTTCTCTAATAGATTTGATGGCTTTAGATCTTAAAATAATTAAAAAATATAATCCCATATATCGGCTAATATTTTTTATAATTGTTGTAACCACAAGTGTAATACTTACCAATGCAAGTGCGTACATTTTATCGTTTTGTATTAAAATTGTAAGCCATTCATTAAAATTTTCGTAAAATATATTAAAGGCACTTTTACTATTTAATGTTGAACCTTTTAATGAACTACCATTGTTAAACATTATTTCTAAAAAAGGCATTACCAAGCCTATGGTAAATAAACCTGCCACAATTTGAATAAGATTAAACACAAAATTTAACCCAATATAGCCTTTATGGGGCCAAAGCAATATCAAAATACGCTTAAATGATTTCATTATAATTCAAAAAGGCAAAGTAAACTATAAAAAGGCAATTATTTTAGTATGGAAATTATAATTTGAAAAGCATTTACAATTCATCAAATTTCATTGGCTTTACCAACAATGTTTTTTCATTGCTAACAGTTACCAAGCCTTTTTCAGCTCCTTTTAGTTTTCTTACATATTTGCGCAAGGTGTAGGTAACGGTAGCTAAAGTTTGGTTTCTTGATTTTGAATAATAAGCAGCTAAAGATGCTGCTTTTTCTATTACAGAATTTGGCAATGTTGTGTTTCGTTTTGTTTTTATTATTACATGGCTACCGCCTACATCTTTGACATGCAGCCATACATCGTCTTTATCGCTATGTTTACTTAATATTTTATCGTTGCTATCGGCATGTTTGCCAACCAATATAGTATAGCCCTCTATTTCAAAAAGTTTGTAGGGTAAAGTTTCTTCTTTTTCATTTATTTTTTGAGCATTGGAAGTACTGATTATTTTTTTAATGCCTTTAATATTTTCCACATTTTGAGCTGCTTGTAACTCTTGTTTTAAAACTTCAAGTTCTTTTTCTGCTTTGTGTATTTTATCTGTTAATAGTTTTAATGCCATGGGTTTTGCTTTGGCTTTTTTAAAGTATTGTGCCGCATTGTCTATGGCATTTAGTTTATCGTTTAATTTTATGTCTATTGGTTGGTTGTTGTATATATCTACGAGCGTGGCTTTTTTATTGCCTTGTTGTATTAGGTGTATATTGGATAAAATAATATTGCCTAATTCTTCATCGCTACGTTTTTGTTTTAATTGGGCTAAAGCTTGGGTATTTATGCTTAAATAATTTTCTTTTTCGGCAATGGCTTTTTGCAGTTTTTCGAGTAATTTATTTTTACTTGTAAGTAATACATTTTGCTTTAAATACTGGTTGGTAAATGTATTTATTTGCGTAAATATTTCGTTGGTTTGGCTTTCTGCTATGTTTATTTCAAAGGTATTGGGTTGCCATTGTATTGCATTTAAATTGTTGTATTTTAGCAATAATTCATCAAAAGCTAGTTGGGTTAAATTGGACTTTAATTGCTTATAAAAACTAATTGGCAAATAGGGATATTGTTTTAAAAATATTTTTTCATCTATAAAATTTTCAGCATTAAATAAAGGCGCATTTTTATGAATTTGGGCTAAATAATTGAGTTCTGTATCTTTTTCAATATGTTTTCTAAAAGCTGTTAATCCTTCTTGGTTTTCATACAATATAATATTCGATTTTCGCCCATAACATTTAAAAAATAAGCTAAAATTACCTACAAAAACAAAATGAAAACTACGCTCGTAAGCATGTGTTTTTACTTCTTCTAATTTTTGCCCAATCAATTCTTGAAATTGTGGTTTGTACAATCTGTTTTCATTCACTTTTTCTGTATGAAAACTAAACAATATTTCGCCCTCAAAAAACAAACAGCGAAAAGCAAAGTTTTCAAACTCAAAATATAGCTCATCTACACTATTGCTAAAACATTTAACCAATACCTGCCCTGCTATTGTATTTTGCAACTGCTTGCCTATAGCATTTAGTATAAATGTATTGTGGTGATGCATTGAATTTAAAGTTCAAAGATGCGATAGATTTTATATTATACAAATATGTTTTTTATGGAATAAAATAAACGTAGCCAAATAAAACCTACCTTTGCACGCTTTTTTACCTAAATTTAAAGATAAAAAACAACTACTGCAAAATGAAACGAATTTTAGACTATCAAAAAATATTGGGTGCCGATAAAAACACAACTTTAAGCGAAATGAAAACCACTTATAGAAATGTGATGAAGGAATGCCACCCCGATAAGATACAAGACAACGAGGAAGCCAGACTTGAGGCTGAAGAAAAAAGCAAAAAAGTGATAGAGGCTTATCATTTTTTAGTAAGCATTTCGCCCGAAACGGCAAAACAAAATTTGGAGGAATATACTGCTGTAATAAGCAACAATATTGTTACCAATTATGAATATAAAAACCAAGTATTGCGTTTAGATTTTAGCAATGGCATTAGCTATGAATATTTTGGTGTGCCTAAAGAAATATATAACAAACTTTGCCAATCGGATTCCATTGCCCGCTTTGCACGTAGAAAGATATGCTCTGCTTTTATTTATAGAATTGTAACTCAAAAGCCTTAGAAAAAAGTATTGTTTTTTATTTTTTTGAACAATCCATCTATAAACATTAGAACGGAAGGCATTTGATTGGTGGAATTACCTTCAAACAAGTGTTTTGCGATACATAAACCACCCCTAACCCTTCCACCGCATTGGCGGCACAGGCAAGGAGGGGAATAATACACCTTTACTTTGTATTTGTCATTAATGTTCAACCCTTACAGGGTTGCTATTGCATTGTGTATGTTCAAGTTATTAATATTAAACTCCTACGGAGTTGCCCTTTATCCTTTTATTGATATGGCATAAATAACCCTGTAAGGGTTAAATATTAATAAAAAGTAAAAGACGTGTAAATAACAACTCCATAGGAGTTGAACGTTTAAGTTTTAAAATGTAAAGGGTTGTACTAAATTTATTTTGGCTTGGGTATGTGAGGGGAATTTGATATGTTTGTGAGAGAGTAACAAATTCTTAAAACACTAATTTATATGATGAATGAATTTACAATAATAGACTACAAAAATTTATATAAAGAATTAACTCCGCACCTACATAGCAGACAAAGTGTATTATCAAAATTGGATTTGCTAATTAACCAATATAAGCCATTTATAAAAAATTTAAAAGAAGATAAAAACATTAATTAAACTGAATGGCTTTAATCTAAAATAAAAGCGTATATTTGTAACATGATAAAAAAGGAAT
>CAZDGF010000047.1:0-25381 GCA_964505065.1 uncultured Chitinophaga sp. | reverse complement strand
CTAAATCAAATAGTTCAATTTTTCAAATCTCCTATTGATTAATTTGGGTTAAATAAAACTATCAAATTCCCACTTCTATCTTAATTTCTTTTTAATCTTCTCTTTTTTTAGTAATCTTGCCCTTATGAAAAATGTTTTGAATAAAATAATTTTAGGCGCAAGTATTGTAACTGTTATTTCAAGTTGCAATAATGCCAATAAGCAAAAAGCTGAAACAACAAATGCAAAAATTACACCTGCTTTTGATACCCTTTCTATAGATAAAAGCATACGTCCGCAAGATGATTTTGATAGTTATGCCAATGGCGGTTGGAAAAAAATGAACCCTGTGCCAGCCACAGAGGGCACTTGGGGTGCTTTTGGTATTTTAGATAAAGAAAATAGCGAAGTGAAACTAAAAGGCATTGTAGACAATGTGCTAAAAGTGAAAAATGCTGCCAAAGGTAGCGATGAGCAAAAAATAGGCGATATGTACCGCTCGTATATGGATACTGTTACGATAGAAAAACTGGAACTTTCGCCCTTAAAAACCTATATAGATAAAATTAACAACATTAAAACCCTTAATGACTGGATAGCAACTACTGGCGAATTGCAAAAAATAGGTATAGGCAATGTGGTAAGTATTTATGTAGATGCAGACGATAGAAAAAGTAATGAAAACGCTGTTAAATGGGTACAAAGTGGCTTGAGCTTGGGCGAAAAAAGTTTTTATAGTGGCAGCGATGAGCGCATAACCATGATACGCAATGAATTTGCAATTCATGTAGATAAAATGATGATGTTGGCAGGCAAACCAACGCCAGATGCAGGTAAAATGCAATTGGCTTTTGAAACAGCATTGGCTAAAATTCAACTGAGCAATGTAGAATTGAGAGACCCAGTAAAAACTTACAATAAAATAAATGCTGATGAATTAAAAACGCTATCAAAAAATATAGATTGGGCTACGTATGCTAAAAATCAAGATGTAGCAAGCAATGAAATAATTTTACAAAGCAAAAAATACTATACAGATTTGGATAAATTACTTTCAACTACCAATATAGAAACACTTAAAAATTATACTTTTTACCAATTAATTAATGGCTTTGCTTTTTATTTACCAAAGGCTTTGAAAAACGAGCGTTTTAATTTTTATGGTAAAATAAAAGGTGGGGTAAAAGAGCAAAAAAAACGTGCTATACAAGGTATAGATGTGGCAGAGGGTGTAGGCAATGGCAATATTTTAGGTAGGCTATATGTTAAAGATTTCTTTCCAGAAAGCAGCAAAACCAAAATGGCAGAAATGATAGAAAACGTGCGTGCTGTATATGCAGAAAGAATAGACAAATTAACTTGGATGGGCGATAGCACCAAACTAATGGCAAAAAAGAAACTTTCTACCTTTACTTATAAAATAGGCTACCCCGATAAGTGGGAAGATTACAGCAGCATAAACATAAAAGCAGATGCTTTAATAGAAAATATAATAGCCAATAGCCTTTGGAACCATACAAAAATGGTGGGCGATATTGGCAAACCTGTAGATAAAGTACGTTGGGGACTTTCGCCACAAACGGTAAATGCATATTACAATCCTTTGAATAATGAAGTGGTATTTCCAGCAGGTATTTTACAAGCTCCTTTCTTTAACCCCAATGCCGATGATGCTATAAACTATGGTGGCATTATAGCTGTTATAGGGCACGAGTTTAGCCACGGCTTTGACGACCAAGGGGCGCAATACGATGAAGTAGGCAATTTGCGCAACTGGTGGGCTAATGAAGATTATAAAAACTTTAGTTCTTTAAGTAAAAAATATATTGAATATTTCAGTGCTTTTGAACCATTGAAAGGCACTAAAATTAATGGGGAACTTACTATTGGCGAAAATATTGCAGATTTAGGGGGTTTAACTTTGGCATATTACGCTATGGCGCGCTCATTAAAAGGCAAGCCAGAACCAGCAAAAATAGATGGCTTTACTTGGCAGCAGCGTTTCTTTTTAAGCTGGGCGCAAGTATGGCACAACAATATAAAAGATGAAGAACTAATGAACCGCTTAAAAACCGACCCACACTCGCCTGCACGTTATAGAATAAATGGTCCATTAAAACATTTGCAAGAATTTTACGATGCCTTTGGCATAAAAGAAGGAGATAAAATGTGGATTCCAGCAAGTCAAAGAATTGCTATTTGGTAAAAGCTTTTTTTAATAAAATTAAAGGCTGTAATAACCTGTTTTTTTAAAACATTTTTTTTGTGTTTGAATATTTAAAAATTTGGATAAAAAGAGTATTGCTTGCATTGCTTTGTTTAAGCATTTGTAGGGTATTTTTCATTGTTTATTTGAATGCATATTTTAATGGCGCACCATTAAGCAATTTGCCAATGGTATTTCTATCGGGTATTATTTTTGATATTCAATCCTTGGTATATTTTTTAGCTTTATTTCATTTTTTTAGCATATTGCCCTTTAAAGTTCAAAATAAAAAATGGTATCAAATAGGGTTGAAAACACTATTTTTATTCGGCTTGGGTGTTGTTATTTTACTAAACTTTATAGATACAGAATTTTACCAAATAAAAACCAGAAGAAGCGGCATAGAATTATTTTACTTAATGGCAGATAAATCTAATCCTGTGGGTAGTTATATAGCACATTATTGGTGGTTAGGTTTATTGTATATCTTATTTTTAGTTGGTATTTTTTTTATTTACCCCAAACAAAAAAAAGTACTTATTTTTGGTAAAAAATTAAAAACCTCTTTTTACACTTTTTGTATTTTATTTTTATTATTAATAGCAGCAAGAGGTGGTTTTTATATAAAGCCTTTGCGCAGTTTTGATGCTGCTCGGTTTGTAAATGCCCAATGGGTATCTGCAACTATCAATTCTGGCACTCAAATAATAACATCATATAGTGCAAGTACGCCTACTAAAATAAACTATATGAACAGCATAGATGCGCAAAGTATTTTTAATCCTATTCAGCAATATAAGCCTTATTTAAGTGTTAAAACAAAGCCTAATATTGTTTTGATAATATTAGAAAGTTTTGGTGCAGATTATTGTGGTTTTTTAAGTAACAATAGCCGCTATACGCCATTTTTAGATAGCTTATCAAAAAAGAGTATTTATTTCAAAAATGCTTATAGCAGCGGCACCACATCTATAGAAAGCGTACCTGCTATTTTTGCCTCTATTCCTTCGCTATTAGAAGTGCCATACATTAATAGCAATTTTCAAAACAATACCATAAAAGGGCTGCATTATTATTTAAGTAAAAATGGCTACGATTGTTCATTTTATTATGGAGCAAAAAATGGCAGTATGGGTTTTGATAATTTTTTAAAAATAAGTGGCAATATTAATTACTTCGGTTTAAATGAATATCCAAGCAAGGTTAGCGATTACGATGGACATTGGGGTATTTTTGATGAACCATATTTGCAATATTTTGCCCAAGAATTGGGTAAAAGAAAAGCCCCCTTTTTTAGCTCAGTATTTACCCTTACAAGCCACGACCCGTATATTATTCCGGGGCAATATAAAAACAAATTTAAAGGCGGAAATTTACCAATTCATAAAGCAGTGCAATATACGGATTATGCCTTGAGTCAATTTTTTGAAAAAGCAAAAAAACAGCCTTGGTTTAGCAATACTATTTTTATACTTACTGCCGACCACCCTTCGCATAGCACCAACGAGTATTTTTATACCCCAACAGGTAAATACGAAGTACCTTTTATGCTATATGCACCCACACTTTTAGCCCCAAAGGTTATAGATAGTTTTACAGTTTCGCATTGCGATATTTTTCCTACAATTATGCAGCTTACAGGCAGTACAAATAAATTTTTCACAATGGGAAAATCAGTATTTGAACAAGGCAATAGAACAGCAATAAACCATGATGTGGGCATTACACAATTAATTCAATATCCTTATTGCAATCGCCTTATGCCCAATGGTAGTTTTAAAATGCACTATCAGCCCAAATATACGCCCAATAAGCTTATTCGCACTATTTTTACAAATGAAGAAAAGCTATTGCAGGAAAAATTGAGCAATGAACTGAAAGCTAAAAAACAAATTTTTATAAATAATTTGTTAGAAAATACTTATTTTGTAGAATAATTTACAGCCAAATGAGTAAGCCAAGTATTCCCAGAGGTACAAGAGATTTTTCGCCAATTGTAATGGCAAAACGCAAGTATATTTTACAAACTATTGAAAAAATATACCAAAGTTTTGGCTTTATGCCATTGGAAACCCCCACAATGGAAAACCTTACTACACTAACAGGAAAATATGGCGATGAAGGCGACCAATTGGTATTTAAAATATTAAATAGTGGCGATTATTTGAAAGATGCAGATACAAACAGCGATTACAAAAAACTTACTCCTCAAATATCAGAAAAAGGCTTGCGCTACGACCTTACTGTGCCTTTGGCTCGTTATGTGGTAATGAACCAACACGAAGTAAATTTTCCTTTTAAACGCTACCAAATGCAGCCTGTATGGCGAGCCGATAGACCACAAAAGGGACGCTACCGAGAGTTTTGGCAATGCGATGCCGATGTATTGGGCACAAACTCGCTGCTATGCGAGGCAGACTTTATTCAAATATACCAACAAGTATTTGCACAATTGGGTTTAACTGGCTACGAAATTCGTATAAACCACCGCAAACTGTTAGAAGCCGTAGTAGAAAAAGCCAATGCTTCTGCCCATTTTAAAACCATTACTGTAATAATTGATAAAGCAGATAAAATAGGTATTGAGGGTGTAAAAAATGAATTGCAAACCTTCGGTTTAAATACCAAGCAAATAGATATTATTTTATCTTTATTAGAAAAACACAATTTCAATGCTGAAACATTGAATTTGATTGGCTCAAAATTGCCCAATACTGAAAATGCAAATAAAGCAATAGCCAATTTAGAAACGCTTTTAAATTTATTGAATCAGCAAACAGAAAATGTATATTTAGATGGTAGCCTTGCCCGTGGATTAGATTATTATACTGGCTGCATTTTTGAAGTAGTGCCTACCCAAGTAAAAATGGGCAGTATAAGCGGTGGCGGAAGATACGATGATTTAACAGGCGTATTTGGTTTAAAAGATATTTCAGGCATAGGTATTTCTTTTGGAATAGATAGAATTTACGATGTAATGGAGGAATTACAACTATTTCCTGCTGAAAATACGCAATTTACAGATGTTTTATTTTGCCCAATGGATAATACTGCACTTCAATATTGCATGCCTTTGGCTACGAATTTAAGAGCAAAAAGCTACAAAGTAGAAATATACCCAACGGCAGCTAAACTTAAAAAACAATTAGACTATGCCAATGCTAAAAATATAAAATGGGCAGCAATTGTGGGCGAAACAGAAATGCAAAACAATCAAATTGCACTTAAAAATTTAATTACTGGCGAGCAGAAATTGGTAAATAAAGATAAATTAGAATTAAATTAAGACTTCTTTCTTCTAAACAATTATTTCACTTCTTCAAAATCTACATACTCGCCTTCGTCATCTTTTTTGTTTTTTTTGGATTCAGAAGCGTTTTGTTGATTATTTACACGTTGGTTTAAGTCGTTTATCTGTTCGCTAAAACCTTTTTGCACTGTTTTTACTGCAAAAAACATTTTGATAAATTGCCATACCAAATATAAAATAAAAATATTTAAAAGTATCTTGCCCATTTTTTATATTAAATTATTTTTTACTAAATATTCGGCTATTTGCACGGCATTGGTAGCTGCTCCTTTTCTTAAATTATCAGAAACTACCCAGCAATTAAGCGTATTAGCTTGAGTTTCATCTCTTCTTATTCTGCCTACAAATACAGCATCTTTATTGTGTGCATTTAATGGCATAGGGTATATTAAATTTTTTAAATCATCTTGCACTATAATACCTTCAGAATTTGCCAATAAAGATTTTACTTCTTCAATGTCAAAATCGTTTTCAAACTGTATATTCAAACTTTCGCTATGCCCTCCCATTACAGGCACACGCACAGCTGTGGCTGTAACTTGTATGGTGTTATCGCCCATTATTTTTTTAGTTTCGTTTACCATTTTCATTTCTTCTTTGGTGTAGCCATTGTCTAAAAAAACATCAATATGGGGCAGTAAATTTAAGTCTATTTGGTAAGGATAGGCTTTTTCGGCAACGGTATTATTACGTTCAGCCATTAGTTGGTCAACTGCTTTTTTACCAGTGCCTGTAACGCTTTGATAAGTACTAACCACTACACGTTTAATTTTATATTTATTGTGTAAAGGTTTCATGGCTACAACCATTTGTATGGTGCTGCAATTAGGGTTGGCTATTATTTTATCTTCTTTGGTTAGCACATTGGCATTTACCTCTGGCACTACCAATTTTTTTGTGCTATCCATGCGCCAAGCCGAAGAATTATCTATAACCGTAGTGCCAACTTCGGCAAACTTTGGTGCCCATTCTGTACTTGTACTACCACCTGCTGAAAATAGGGCAATATCTGGCTTTAAAGCTACTGCTTCCAACATGCCAATTACTTGGTATTGCTTGCCCTTAAATGTTATTTGTTTTCCTATTGAACTTTCTGAAGCTACAGGGTATAATGCTGTAACAGGAAAATTTCTTTCTGCTAATATTTCTAACATTTTGGTACCTACCAATCCTGTAGCACCCACCACGGCTATTCTCATGCTGCAAAAGTAATACTTTTTAGTTTTTCATTAGTTTATAGCTTGCATTTTCTTTGCCCTCAAAGTTTAATATATAAATACCTTTGGCAAATTCCGAAAAATCTAAAGTTAAATTACTTTGATTATTTAAAGCTATTGTTTTTACTAAAACACCCATGCTGTTGTGTATTTTTATTTGGTTAAATTGAGCATTTTGTAAATTTTCAATTTGAATACTATGTTGCGTAGGGTTTGGGTAAATAAGTAATTTGTTTATGGTATTTTTATCTACCGAAACTGTGCCACCATTTACTGTAACATTGTAATTTTTTGTACTGCCATCTTGTGCTACAACAGTATATACAAGTGTGTTTGCAAAGTTATTGGTATTTACCCCACTTGTTTGCCTTGCACTACTTATTCTTACATAGCTGTATGGAGAAGATGTAAAATTAGGTGTAAGGCTTGCCTTGTTTATATTTGAAGGTACGGTACAAGTAATATTATTGCCTGATATTGTTGCATTTACTTGTGGATTCAAACCCTCGAAACCAAAAGTTAGCATATCTTTTTGTGTAAATAGCAAAGACCTTGAACCATTGGCATAAAATACACCCCATTTGGCTTCGTTTACCAATATTGTGGCAGTTCCAGTTGCAGTTATTTTATCGGCAGTTAGGTTTTTTACACCCAATACAGGGTCGTTGTTGCCGTCAAAAGCATTAAAGCAAACAGCATTATCTGTTCTATTATAACATGGAAAACCTAAATCTGAACCTGTAAAAATAGAGGCTATTTTATTGGTATTTAAATTATAGCCTTGTACAGCATAAGAATTATTACTTGCATCTATATAATCGAAAGCTACTATGTAAGGCGAGTTTTGACTAAATACAGCATTGCCAATACTAATATCATTTGGCAACGAGCTGAACAATTTTTCTGCCGAGCCATCGCCCCAATTGTTTTGCTCTAAATCCCAAACATTTACAATGCCTACATCCCAATAAGTATAATCTGTTCCACTTTGGTTGTTTACAAAATTTTTGGCATCGTACATTATTTTTGTTCCGCTGTGGTCCCATTCTAAAGCATCGGCATACAATACACCTCCGCTATTTACTCCGCTAAATGTAGGATTATATAAAGTGTAAACTTTCCATTCTGATTTTGTAAAATCATACACATAAATAGCGGTATCTATATTATTGGTAACAGCTGCTAAACGTTTGCCATCTTTACTTATGGCTACATTGCTCCATATTGCTTCATCGCTCAATATGGTTTCTGTTTTACTACCATTTAAAAGCAATTTATAAATTTTACTATCAGAACCTACATATATGGCATAGCTGCCATTGTCCACCACACTTGGCTTGCGTTTCACATTTCTTGTAATTTGCCCAACAGAGGTGCTTGTAGTTAAATCGCCTTTGGTTAAGGTATAACTTACCGAATTATCTAAATCGTAATACAATACAAAACCACTGCCTGGGTTTGTTGGCAAATCGGCAACATTATTGCCAATAGGTGCGCTGCCTCCGCCTGTTACTGGTGCACCATATATTTCTACAGCATCAAAAGCAGCAGCTACGGCTTGGGCTTCGGTTATGGTGTATAAATCTTTTGCAGCTTGAATAGTGGCTGCTCTCAAATCTGTAAACTTTGAGGTTTTAGTTAAATACGTTGTAAGTGCTTTATAAAATATTTGCTCTGCTTTTTCTTTTGTAATATTTGTAGCCAATAAATAATATGCATGGTTAGGAATGCCGCTATTAATATGTACGCCATAATTATTTTCTGGTCCTGCAAAATATTCGCTCATTTTTTTAGTTTGAAAACCAGCATCGCCTAATTTATTTCCACCATTATGAGGGTCTTGTAGGTTACGCAAAGCACCACTTGGAAAAGCTGATAATTTTACAACATCTTCGCCCATAAGCCAATCGGCTCTATCCATCATGCAGCCAAATATATCTGACATACTTTCGTTTATAGCTCCGCTTTGTCCTTTGTATTCTAAATTAGCTGTATTTTGTACAACACCAT
This sequence comes from uncultured Chitinophaga sp., assembly GCA_964505065.1. Taxonomy (GTDB): domain Bacteria; phylum Bacteroidota; class Bacteroidia; order NS11-12g; family UBA955; genus JABMMZ01. The sequence continues at coordinate 16,659 of CAZDGF010000047.1, read as the reverse complement.
GTGTCATTTCGTGTCCGCCAACATCTAAACCGCCAGCCAATGGTTTAAAACCTGTTTTGCCATTGCCATAAGCCATTAGTTGCCCATTCCAATAGGCATTATCCATACTTCCGCCATTTTCATCGCTCACATTGATAACGGAAATAATTGTACCGCCTTTGCCATTAATACTGTTTCTTCCAAAAGTGTTTTTAAAATACTCGTAAGCGGTATTGGCATTATTGTGTGCAGAAACTGCTTTTGTATTACTAAAATTAGCAGAATTTGAGGTTACATGGTTAAAATCGGAAGCAGGAGTATTGCCTGCATCTAATGTCCAAATAGCACCCACAGGATTATCTGGTAAACTTGATTGACTACTGCTAAACATGTCAGTTTTTGAGGCATCTATCATATAATATGTACTCCCTATTTGGTATGAATTGATGTTGCGAGAATTTCCATTCAAATCTGTGCCAGAGCCAGTTTTTGGACCATCTACATGGCAGGTTTTGTTAAAAGATTCAATTACTTCGCCTGTTTGTGCATTTATGCGGCTTATCCATTGTTCTATAAAATTTGGACGAGAGGTAATTTCGTAACAAAGAGTAGGTATATTGTTGTAAACAAATACTTTTAATACACTTTCAGCACCTGTGTAATTTAAAAGTTTCAATTGTTTTTCGTTCAATGTTACTGTGCCAAATTCGGGTGTAATACTTGTGTTATTTTTTTTTATAGCTTGTGTTTTAGTTATAGCTGGAGTAGTATTAAAATTAGCAGGAATATCTATAAAATAGCCATGGGTATAGGTTTCGTTGGTTAAAAAATGAACAAATACTTCGCCCCCATACACTTCTATGCCATTAATGTTTTGTTGCAATTTTGTATGGTAAATGCCTTGTGCATCTTGCTCGCTGCTAATGGTGCTATAATTATCTACATTAAAATTTTGTGCTATTTTATTGCCATTCGTTTTTAAATATACATAAGCTTTTACATTGGCTTCGGCTCTATTTGCTATGGCTGCCCTTTTAGTTTCTGTAGAACGAAAATTTACCTCAACACTTGCAGTAACTGGAGATACATAAGCTGGTGCAATATTTTTTTGAACATTGTTTTTGCCATTTATTTTAGGTAAATTATTGATAAAAGTTGAAGTTTGATTGGTAGTGTTTTTTACACTGCGTTTATCAAAAGCATTTTGAGCATTGGCTGCAAAGCTTGTAAATATTATTAAGTAAACTATTTTATGCATATTCTATATGTTTTTATTTGGTTAGGTTGATTAAAGTTTGGTAAAGTTCGGCTATTTCTTTGGGGGGTGTTTTGCCGTCTGCCCACTGGTATGTTTTAGCAATATTAGTGCCATTGTATAATTTTATAAAGGTATTCATATTACCGCTTTCATTTTGCGTTATGTTTTGAATACTTTTGCTTTCTATGGTTTTAAAAATAGTTTTGAATACTTTTTTATCCAATGTTTTAATCATGATGGCACTATCTGTAAATGGCTTGAAGGTGGATAATGCGCCCTTTCCATTCAATATGTATTCTGTATAAGCACCTGTAAAACCGCCACCACTACCAAAACTAATGCGCATATTTTGTATGTGTTTTTTATAAGCTATTAGTTTACAACTGCCTGAAAGTAAAATAATGCTAACTGCTATTATCAATAAATTTTTCAAAGTGCTACAAATGTAAACTTTTCTAAAATAAAATCTCTATTTTTGAATTGTTATTTTTAACATTAAATGGAATTAATAAATTTAGATGAATTTTATATGCGCAAAGCTTTAGAGCAAGCGCAACGTGCTTTTGACGAAGAGGAAATACCCATAGGTGCAGTGGTGGTTTGCAATAATAAAATAGTGGGCAAAGGCTATAACCAAACAGAAAAATTAACCGATGTAACCGCCCATGCAGAAATGCTTGCCATTACAGCGGCAGCTACAGAAATAGGTAGCAAATATTTAGATGAATGCACATTGTATATTACCATAGAGCCTTGTGTAATGTGTGCAGGTGCTATAAAGCATGCCCGTTTTCATAAAATTGTAACAGGGGCAAACGAGCCTAAAATGGGCTTTTCAAACTTTTTAGCTACAGATTTTAATATGAAAACGGAATTACAAACAGGTGTTTTAGAAGATGAATGTAGGGCTTTGATGCAAAGTTTTTTTAAAGTGAGGAGGGAGAAATGAATTGTTAAATAGAAATTATTATGTGTAATTGTCCAGTGGGTTATATACCCCTAATTACATTTACAATAACTTTAAATTAATGAAACAAAATAAAACTGAAAATATTAGTGAAATATTTTTAAGTTTTCCATCAAATAATATTGGAATAATTGAAACATATAAAGACAATTTCAATAAACTGAACGAAATAATATCTCCAGAATACCTAAATAAATAATTTGTTAATTTATATGTTAAATTAACATAAATTTGCAGCAAAACTATCTTTGAAAACTAAAATAGAAATAACTGAAGAACAATTGGTATTTGCCCTAAAAAGCAAAAGCACAGTTGCTTTCGAAATTCTATACGATAGATATTCAGCTTTGATATATGGGGTAATCAATAAAATAGTAAACAATACCGAGTTTGCAGAAGATGCTACACAAGATGTATTTGTGAAAATTTATAAGAATATTGACAAATTCGACCCCGCAAAAGCTAAATTAGCTACTTGGCTTATCAATGTTTCTCGCAATACGGCTTTAGATGTTGTAAAATCTAAAAACTATGTGGCACAAGTAAAAAACCATAATGTTGAAGAAGTCGTAAATATGGTGGACAGACAAACCCAGTCTTCTACTCAAATAGCTGTAGATACCATAGATATAAAAAAGAATATAGAAATATTAGAACCTGAATTAAAACAACTTGTAGAATTATTTTATTTTAAAGCATACACCCAACAAGATATTGCCGATGAGTTAAATATTCCGCTTGGCACTATAAAAACACGATTAAGAAAAGCATTAGAAATACTTAGACAATACTACCTCAAATAAGCCATGACCTTAGATGAATTAAAAAATAGCGACAAATTAAACCAGTATTTATTTGGTTTATTAACTGCCCCTGAAAATGAGGCAGTGGAAGCGTTATTGCTAAAACATCCTGAATTGCTTGCCGAAACACAAGACAACCAAAATGCTTTAACTGCTTATGCAGAAGAATATAGCCAAGCACCTTCTCCTAACTTAAAAGGCAAGGTTATGAATGCTATTCATCAATTAAAAGAAGAAAAAACTGAAATAAAACTTGAACCAATTCCAACACCAAAAACTGGATTTAATTTTTTCAAAATAGCAGCAAGTTTTTTATTGTTATTAAGCGTTGGATTGGGTTATAAACTTACCCAGCAAAATGCTGAAATAAGCTCGCTTTCAGGTAAATTAGCAGCCAATGAAATTCAATTGGCAAATAAAGAATCTGCATTTACAAGTATGCAAAGCAATATGGCTGCGCTTTATGAAAACAATGTACTGCAAGTAAAACTAAAAAGTACAGATACTACAAAAAATATGTATGCCACTGTTTTTTACAATAAAACTAAAAAACAAATAATGGTACACCAAGGCAATTTGGCTAAAAGAACCGATGGTATGCAGTATCAATTATGGGCAATTATTGATGGTAAACCCGTAAGTGCAGGTATGTTTGATGCAGAAAACAATACAGATAGTTTAAAAACAATAAATGCTGATATGAATGCCCAACTATTTGCTGTTAGTATTGAAAAACAAGGTGGTGCTGCTACCCCAACTCCAGAAAGAATAATTTTAATTTCTGGCAAGATTTAAGCTCAATTTTTTGAGTTAGAAAAGACATTTACAAAATCTGCTCTGTATGATTTTTAGTATCTACTTTCTCTATTATTTGCTCTATTTTTCCCTTTTCGTCTATAATAAAAGTGGTGCGGGCAATACCCATATATTTTCTGCCGTACATGCTTTTTTCTACCCATACGCCATAAGCCAAAGCTACCGTATTGTCTTCATCTGCCAACAGGCTAAAAGGCAATTCATATTTGCCAATAAATTTTTTATGCTTTGCCTCATTATCTGGGCTTACGCCTAATATAGCATAGCCAGCAGCTAAAAATTTATGGTAATTATCTCTTAAATCGCAAGCCTCTGCTGTGCAACCTGGTGTATCATCTTTTGGATAAAAATACAATACCAATTTTTTACCTTTAAATTCTGCCAATGTTCTTTCATTGCCATTTTCGTCTTTTGCTTTAAAATTGGGTGCTTTTGCCCCTTGTGCTATATTTGTCATTTTATAAAAATTTCTTTGGTAAATATTTTTTTATTTCGTCTTTCATCGTAAACAATTAAATGTATAAGATGTTTGCCACTCAATATTGGATTGGGTATTTTACCAAACAATAAACTTGCCTTATGCTCATAATCTAAAAGCACCCACTGGCTATCTATATAAAAATCAAAATCGGCTACACCGCTTAAATTATCCGAAACTAAAAAAGAAAAATAGCCTTTTTTATTGATGCTAAAAGGCTTTATACTGGGTTTTATACTGTCTAAAACATAATAATATGTGCCAAATTCTTTTACCTGTGCAGTAAGCCATCCATTTTTAAGCTCAGTGCTATATGTTTTTCCTGCTCCACAAATTACATATTTATGGGCTATTGCCAATTGCTCATTATTGAGTTTAAATGCCAATTCCATTTTTTTATCTAATGGCACCAAATCGCTACCAATGGTGAAATTATTGCCATAATTTTGAGTATAATTCAGTTTATAATTGTGGTATAATGTGTTAGCTTGCAATGTAAATTTAAACGCATTGCCTATGGCTATAGTACTGGTTTTATTGGCTTGGCAATAGGTTGTGGTTCTGTAATAATTAATATAATCTTTTACCCCCATACCATTTTCAGAACCTATTAAAGTTATTTTTTTTTCTGAAGCATTGCCATAAATATCTTTAGCTACAATTGTAAAATTAATAGGCATAGTATCTTTAATTTCAAACCACCCTTTATCTATTGTTTTACCATAAAAATCAAAGGTTGTGCCATCGTCTATAAATAACTTATGAGCCTTTGTACCACCTTGTTTAAATTTTTTAAAATCAATATAATTATTGAACATTCTATTTTGGCTAAAATAAAACCGCTCCAAATCGCATTCATAAATTAATTGATTATCCTTGTAAACCTCTATGTAATTAACACCATTGTTATCGCCTGTACTTGTGGCAAAATCTTTCATTACAGCCCCAAAAGCATATTTGCCATAAGCTATATTAAAGGTAGTTTGAGGAATTAAAACTTTGCGTTTTTTCTTTTTTACCCTTACAATTTCTGTGCGGTATAATTGTAAATTTATAGAAGGAAAATGCCCATTGCTGCGCTTTACCAAAGTATCGTATTTATAAACAGAAATAGTAGAAATATTTGGCGGTAAAACATCTTTCATTTTATAGCCAAATAGCAATGGATTAATAGGTTCTTCCGTTTTAGTATCTCTTATTTCAAAATGCAAATGCGGTCCTTGCGAGCCACCAGTATTGCCACTATAGGCTATCAATTCGCCTTTTTTTACTTTTAAAACATCAATATCAGGTTTTAATTCAAGCTCCCATTTTTGTTGTGTGTATTGGTTTTTTTCTATGTACCATTTTATGGTTTCTGGAAAATCGCTTAAATGTGCATATACACTGGTATAGCCATTTGGGTGTGTAATATACAAAGCTTTGCCATAGCCTATGCTGCTTATATTTATCCTTGAAATATAGCCATCTGCAACGGCTAATAAAGGCTTGCCTATTTCTCCTCCCGTTCTAATATCTAAACCACCATGAAAATGATTGGGTCTGAGTTCGCAAAATGTGCCAATTATTTGAAGTTCGCCAGCCATTGGAGGTCCAAAATAATTTTGAGGATATTTAGAAAATGATTGCGAATTTCCATAATTCACAATCAGAAAATTAACCAATAAATATAAGGCTAATTTTTTGTTCATTTTATATTGAAATTAAAAATTTCATCATCACCAATTTTGCCTATCAAACTATCGCCAATTGCTACAGCACTTACGCCTGCTGGTGTTCCTGTAAAAATTAAATCACCAATTTTTAAGGTAAAATATTGCGATACAAAAGCAATAATTTCATCAATTCCAAATAGCATATCTTTTGTATTTCCATGTTGAACTTCTACATTGTTTTTCAATAGGCTAAAAGCCAATTTATTCAAATTAAAATCTTTTTTATCTATCCATTTTCCAATTACAGCCGAGCTATCAAAAGCCTTTGCAAGCTCCCAAGGCAAACCTTTGTTTTTAAGTTCTGTTTGTAAAGTTCGAGCCGTAAAATCTACCCCAAGTGTAAATTCGTTGTAATATTTATGTGCAAATTGAGGCAAGATGGTTTTCCCAACTTTGTTTATACGAATAACAAGCTCTATTTCGTGGTGAATATCGGCACTAAATTGCGGAATATAAAACGGTAAATTGTTTTTTAAAATAGCCGTATCAGGTTTACAAAAAATAACAGGCTTATCAGGTATTTCATTGCCTAATTCTTTGGCATGTAAGCCATAATTTCTGCCAATACAAATAATTTTCATGCAGGGCAAATATACAATAGGTTTTTGTTAATATAAATCTTGAAAATTGCAATAAATCAAACACTAATATCACATTATATTGTTAAATAATTTATATTGTAAATAAAATTAAGCAATCAAAATTAGTAAAAACGTATATATTTGTTTTAAAAAAAAAATATAAATGAACATATTAATACTTCAAACTACTGCCCCACAAGCCAATGCAGCCACAACTGTGTTTTTACCTTTAGCCCTTGCTATTATTATGCTTGGCTTGGGTCTTACGCTTACTATTGCCGATTTTAAACGGGTTATTTTATATCCAAAAGCAGTATTTATTGGCTTATTTTGTCAATTAATTGTTTTGCCATTTATATGTTTCGGCATTGCCAAATTTTTTAATCTTCCACCAGAATTAGCAGTAGGTTTAATGCTTTTAGCGGCCTCTCCTGGAGGACCAACAGCAAATTTATTTAGCCATTTAGCAAAAGGCGATGTGGCTTTAAATATTACACTTACAGCAGTAAATAGCCTTATTTCTTTAATCACATTGCCATTTATTGTAAACTTTGCAATTGAATATTTTATTGGCACAACAGATGCTATCAATATGCAGTTTAAAAAAATAATTGAAGTATTTGCCATTGTTATTGTGCCTGTTTCTATTGGTATGTTTCTTAAACATAAGTTTGTTAACTTATCTCAAAAATTAGAAAAACCAATTAAATTACTTTCCGCCTTATTTTTAGTTGCCATTATTGCAATTGCAGTAATGAAAGAAAAAGAAAATATTGGTACTTATTTTCAACAAGTGGGAATGGCAGCTTTAACTTTTAATATCTTAAGCATGGCAATAGGCTATTATACACCTCGTTTATTTAAAATAAACAAACCACAAAGTATAGCAATAGGAATGGAAATAGGTATACACAACGGCACTATGGCTATATTTATAGCTATGAGTGTTTTGGCTAACAATACAATGAGTATTCCGCCTGCTATTTATAGTTTAATGATGTTTTTTACTGCTGCTTTATTTGGATATTTGGTAAATTTAAACGCTAAAAAAATTAAATAATCGAATTTATATGACTTTTATAATTTTGCAATCTATTGCAAATTGTTGTTTTTACAACAATTACTTACATTTGCCATTCTTAAAAATTTAACATGAAAAAAATTGTATTCTATATTTTACTTTTGTTGAGCATTAACCTTAAAGCCCAACAAGAACATACACATATACATTATATACCCGACCCCTATGGTGCAGAAGTGCCTCATAGTGTAGATATTACACGCATGATTGTGGAAGTAAATTTTGAACCTAAATTAGGTAAAGTAATAGGCAAGGTGCAACACCAGTTTACAACCCTTCAAAACAATATTGACACCTTGTTTTTTAATGGGCCAGAAATAAATATTCTTACAGCAAAATTAGATGGCAAGGATATTACTTTTTATACCAATGCCGAAGGTGTTGTGGTTCGTTTTCCAAAAAAAATGATGTGGGACGAAAGCCATGAAATAACATTTACATACACTGCATTGCCCAAAAGAGGTATTTATTTTATTGGTTGGAACGAACCTGAAAATACAGGAACACCTGATATTACCTACATACGCAAGCAAATATGGACACAAGGGCAAGGCACAGATAACCGCTATTGGATACCTATGTACGATAATTTGAATGATAAATTCATTACTGAAACCATTATTCATACACCAAAAGGTATGAAAACCCTTTCAAATGGCAAAAAAATAAGCCAAACACCATATGCAGATGGCAGCGAAAAATGGCATTACGCTATGGAAAAACCACATGCGGGCTATTTGCTAATGATTGCTATGGGCAATTATGATATCAAAGAAACCAAAACCAAAAGAGGCACACCTGTAAATTTTTGGTATTACCCCGAATTTAAAGATAGAACGGAGCCTACAAGTATTTATACTGAAAAAATGATTGAACTATTGGAAGACCAAACAGGCACACCTTACGCTTGGGGAAGTTACAGCCAAGTAATGGTTCAAAATTTTTTATATGGTGCTATGGAAAATACTTCTGCTACAGTATTTGGCGATTTTTTTACAGTAGATAAACGCGCTTTTAAAGACAGAAACTATATGGGCGTAAATAGCCATGAGCTTACCCACCAATGGTTTGGCGACCTTGTTACCGCTCGTGGTGGCAGCGACCATTGGCTACAAGAAAGTTTTGCAACTTTTTTCCCAAAACTATTTTTTGAAGATATAGAAGGCGAAGAAAGCTACCAATGGGCATTAAGAAATGAATACCGCTCTGCCATAGCCCAAACTGAAAAAGACAATTACCCTGTTCGCCATACAAAGGCTGGCACAAGCCGCCATTATCCAAAGGGCAGTGCTGTATTAAGTATGTTGTACTATCAAATGGGCAAAGAAAATTTTACCCGTTTTATTCAATATTATTTGGCTACTAATGGCTATAAAAATGTAGAAATAAATGATTTTGAAAAAGCCATAAAAGACAAATTGGGTATGAACTACGATTGGTTTTTAGACCAATGGATAAGACGTGGAGGCGAGCCTCATTTTAAAGTTTCTACCACATCGGATAAACAATTTACCACGTTTAATATTCAACAAACTCATAAAGTAGACGGGCATACCAATTATTTTAAAATGCCTGTTACATTTTCTCTTTACTATAAAAATGGCACAATAAAAAGAGATACCTTGTGGGTAATGGATAAAGAAAAACAAGAAATTAAAATGGACAATAATGGCAACGAGGTAGCTTTTGCATTGTTTGATGAGCAAGATAGAATGATGAAGAAAACAGACTTCAAAAAAACAAATGAAGAACTATTTGCCCAAGCTGCTAATGCTCGCTATATGATAGATAGATACGATGCCGTAGCCGCCTTGCGTTCTATAGATTTGAATACTAAATTAAAGTTTTTACAAGCCCGTTTTTCTTTAGAGAAACATTTTGCTATAAGAGCTGAAATAGCTAGCCAATTGGCAAACCAAAAAGCATTGAACAAATGGTACACTTTGGTGGTAATGGATAGCAAGCCAGAGGTTAAAAATAGTTTTATAGCTGCCGACACAACTGTAAAAGACCAACAACAAATTTTTGAATTATTATTAAAAGATAGTAGCTATACTGTAGTAGAAAATGCTTTTGATAAATTAATGAAATGCAAAGATATTGCAGATAATGACAAACAAAAGTATTTAACTTTACTAAAAGAAACCAAAGGGCAAGGCAATAGCATACGCATAAAATGTTTGGAGTATGCCATAAAATTAAATTTTTCTGATGTGAATGTTTTAAAACAACAATTAAGTAATTATGCAAGCGCCAATTATGAATTTAGAACCCGCACCAATGCCGCCAATGCTATAAAAAGATTGAATGTTTGTAATGCAGAAATGGTTAAAAATTTATTGAATGCAGTTTTGTCCTACAATTCTCGCTTGGCTGGTCCGTGTATTGATGCATTAAAAGAACTAAGAAAAAATGCTGCTAATGCAAGCATTATTCAAATAGAAATAGATGCCTTGATGCCAATGTTGAGTGATAAAGATAAAGAAAGATTGATTTCTGCTTTAAAATAATTACACCACTGCCACCCCCAAAACATTGGCTATTTGGTTGCGAATAGTAAGTAGTTCGCTATGGTAATTAAAAGTTATTTGTATAGCATCTTCTTCTTTAGCATCGGCTAATTCGGCTAAATTGGTTTTCATTAGCTCGTTTACTTTATGTAGTTTTAAAAATAAAAATACAGATTGTAAATCTTTTACATAATTATTTTTTTCATCTATAATATGTGTGCCATTTTCTGCCCAAAAAGTGCTTAACTCATATTTTTCTGTTAAATATGTGCCTGCTAAATTGCGTATTTCTGCATTGGTGTGGTTGATAAAAAAAGCCTCACTTAAGGCAAGTTCTAAAGCCATATTGGATTGCACTTCGTTCAATATTTCTTTGTACAGTGGGTGTTTTATTTCCAAAGCTGAATCTTCTTGCAGTTCTTTAAAAATAAAATCGGCAACGGTAGCTTCTTCCATAAATTTTTTATAGCCACTTTGTATTAAAAGCCTTACCAATCCCTCTTCTTGCTCTGCTCCGCCCAAATATTGTTGTGGTTCTTGCAAGGGTATTTTTAATATTTCTTGTATTTCGCTATCTATGTTTTGCGTTTGAACTTCATAGCCTTTTTTACGTAATTTATTAATTTCTAACAATAGTAATTTTTCGTCAGTATCCATTAGTTTGCTGCATTCTCGGGCATAAGCAGCTCGTTTTAGCGCATCTGGAATTAAAGCAATACTGATTAAAATATTTTTAACAACCTCTGTTTTTTTAATTGGGTCGTTGGCTATGCCTTGCATTAGCAAATCGGCTTTAAAAATGATAAAATCTTTATTTTGAGTACTTACATAATTTTGAAATTCGGCAGCACCCAATTTTTTGCAATAAGAGTCGGGGTCTTCGCCCTCTGGAAAGCTTACTGTACGCACATTTAAGCCTTGTTCTAACAATAAATCTATGCCTCGCAAAGAGGCTTTTATTCCTGCGGCATCGCCATCGTATAGCACCGTTACATTTTCTGTAAAACGCTTGATTAATTTTATTTGCCCCTCTGTTAGCGATGTGCCAGAAGAGGCTACAACATTCTTAATTTCTGCTTGGTGCAGCGTTGTTACATCGGTATAACCCTCCACCAAATAACAATTATTTTTAGCTTTAATTTCTTTTTTAGCTTGAAACATACCATACAGTACATTGCTTTTATGGTACACCTCTGTTTCGGGCGAGTTGAGGTACTTTGGCGATTTATCATCTTTTACCAATTGCCTGCCACCAAACGCTATAACTTTACCACTCAAATCATGAATAGGAAAAATAACACGCTGCCTAAACATATCAAAATAAGTGCCTTTTTCTTCTCGTTTTTTTAGTAAACCTGCATCTACAAAATAATCTAAATTAAATTTATTTTTTTCTGCCTCTTGCACCAAACTCTCCCACCCTGCTGGCGAATAGCCCAATTCAAACTCATTAATAGTTTGCTGGGTAAAGCCACGTTCTCTAAAATAATTTTCACCTGCTATTTTACCTTCTTCTGTTTGCAATTGGGCTTTAAAAAAATCTTTTGCAAAAGCTAAAGCTATCAATAAATTTTCTCTTTTTTTCTGATTTTCAGAATACTCTTCGCTGTTTTGTTGGTTATCTTCTTCTAAAATAATATTGTATTTAGCTGCCAATTTTCTTATGGCATCTGAAAAAGAAAGACTATCGTGCTCCATTAAAAAACTAACAGAATTGCCCGCTTTGCCACAGCCAAAACATTTGTAAATACCTTTGGCGGGTGATACTGTAAATGAAGGCGATTTTTCATCGTGGAAAGGGCATCTGCCAAGTAAATTAGCACCTCTTTTTTTAAGTGAAATATACTCGCCCACTACTTCGTCTATAACGGCAGTGTTTACAACTAAATCTATAGATTGGCGAGAAATCATTTAAAGGGCAAAGTTAAACATTATGAATTAAATTTAAGTTTGGCTTTTTTTTAAAATTAAAACTATTTTTACCACATACTTTTTTATTTAAAAATGCGTTATACCCAAATGAAATTATTATTTTTATTGCTATTTATTCCAACTATTGCATTTTGTAATCAAAAAGATTCTTTTAAATACCATTTTAAAATAAATGCTTATCCTTTGCCTCAGCAGCAATATAGTGGTGCTTTTAATTTGGGTTTTGAAACAAGGGTCAAAAAAGTAAATGTTGGAGTAGATTGGTTTGCATACAACCATTCTATTATTATACCAACAAAATATAGGTTTGATACCCTAATGCACAGAACAAGAAAAGATTCTTTTATTTCTTACAGTGGTTTGGCTTTTAATTTTAGTAAAAGCATTAACATAAAAAATACTAATAATAGGTTTATTGTAGGTATGCAGGCTATTGTTGGTAGTGGTAGAAGTTATACAAGTACCAAAAATGAAACATTTGATAGTGTGAGGCAATTAGATATTTATGGTAATATTCATACAATTGAAAATGAAATGAAATGGCAAAATGATAAAAATTTAAAAAATGGTTATTACAGCTATCTTTCTAATGATTTAATAAAAGGAAATACCCATTTAACCTTAGGTTTAGCCATATTTTGTAGATTAGAATTTTTGGTTTACAAACGCTTTTTATTCAGTCCAGAATTTAAGTTACCCATTATTTATAACAGTGGTCAGAAATATTTTAATGTAGATATTAATCCAGGTTTATCTTTTAATTTGGCTTATAAATTGGGCAAGTTAAAAACAAAAGTTTAATCTTCTGTATTTGTATCGTCTATAATATCTGGATTGTATTTGGGTATGGGCTTTGCCACCAATAAAAACAAATACGACCAAAGGGCTAAAAAACCTATTCCGCTTATGATAAAAACATCGCTATAATTATATCTTAACAACTTTAACAAAGCCCCAATTACAATACATAAACTGGCTAATGGGCGCACAAATTTCAACAAAATAAAAAATAATTTTCCTTTATTATTAGGTTCTATTTTATATTTTTTGGGACTAAATAAAGAAACAATAAACCAAACAACTAATAGTAAAGCTGCAATAAATTTTATTAAAATATTTACAGTAAAATTTTCAAATACTACAAATTGTTGTGTAAACAAAAGCAGAAATGCTAATGCCAACAAGATAGTTTTTAATTTTAACATTCAAAAAAATTAATACAACGGAAAGCCTTTCATTAAAGCATTTACTTTCAGTTTTACTGCTTCTAATTTTGCTTCATTATTGTGGTTCATCAATGCCTCATCAATTAAATTGGCAATGGTTTGCATATCGGCTTCTTTCATTCCTCTACTTGTTACAGCTGGTGTACCTAAGCGAATACCTGAGGTTACAAAAGGCGAACGAGTTTCAAAAGGAACAGTATTTTTATTAATGGTAATATCGCATTTTACCAAGGTATTTTCGGCTAATTTTCCTGTCAATTCATCGCCTTTTCCTCGCAGGTCTATCAGCATCATGTGGTTATCTGTACCCCCTGAAATTATTTTGTAGCCTAATTCTACCATGGCTTTTGCCAAAGCTGCTGCATTGGTTTTTACTTGTTTCATATAGGTTGTAAACTCGGGTGTTAGCGCCTCGCCAAAAGCCACAGCTTTAGCAGCTATTACATGCTCTAACGGACCGCCTTGTGTACCAGGAAATACTGCACCATCTAATACAGCACTCATCATTTTTGGTTCGCCTTTTGGTGTGGTAAGTCCCCAAGGGTTAGGAAAATCTTTGCCCATCATAATTACGCCACCTCTTGGTCCTCTTAAAGTTTTATGTGTTGTAGAAGTTACAATATGGCAATGTGGCAAAGGATTGTTTAGCAAGCCAGTGGCTATTAAGCCAGAAGGGTGCGAAATATCGGCTAACAACAATGCACCTACTTTATCAGCTATTTCTCTTAATTTTTTATAATCCCACTCACGGCTGTAAGAAGAAGCACCACAAATAATAAGTTTAGGTTGTTCTTTAATAGCTATAGCTTCTATTTTGTTAAAATCTATAAGCCCAGTTTCTTCCTCTACGCCATAAAAACTTGGCGAGTATAATTTACCCGAAAAATTAACTGGCGAACCGTGTGTTAAATGCCCACCATGGCTTAAATCGAAACCCAATATTTTATCGCCAGCATTTAGGCAGCCAAGCATTACAGCAGCATTTGCTTGCGCTCCGCTATGTGGCTGAACATTTGCCCATTCGGCACCAAACAATTGTTTTAATCTATCTATGGCTAATTGTTCTACTTTATCTACCACCTCGCAGCCACCATAATAGCGTTTGCCAGGTAAGCCTTCGGCATATTTATTGGTAAGTACACTGCCCATAGCCTCCATTACTTGCTTGCTTACAAAGTTTTCTGAAGCTATAAGTTCAATGCCATTTTCTTGGCGGTGTAGTTCTTCTGAAATTAAATCGAATATTTGAGTATCTCTTTGCATAAAGTGGCAAAGATATTTAAAGTTTTTAAATATTTTTAGTTTACCAAATATCCTTTAATATCTACCAAATAATAATTTAAACATTATTTGTTAATAAATTTCATTTACATTTGAAATGTTTATTCAAATTTATAAAAATATGAAAAAAATATACTTAACCATACTTTTTTCTTTATGCAATTATAAAATATTTTCACAAGTAAAATTGGGAAATAATCCTGCTACAATAAATGCTACAAGTTTATTAGAATTAGAAAGCACCACAAAAGGCGTACTTTTTCCAAGAATGAATACTACACAAATGAATGCTATTGGGAGTATTACAGGTATGACTGTGTATAATACCGATAGCAATTGTTTATGTAACTATAACGGCACATTTTGGGTAAATTTGTGCTCATCTACAAGCCCTGTAAGTTATGCAGTAGATACTATTACAAATGGCTTTTTAAGAAAATTCGGTGCTGGAACAATAGCAAGTCCTTTGCTATTGGGTTTTAAAAATGGAACTGCAACAGGCGATGTATTAAAATGGAATGGCACAAAATGGGTTTCTGCTTCATTGTCAAATCATTGGATAGATACACAAAATACTACTGGCTTAAGAAGTGTTGTTAGTGGAGCAGGAAATACAGCAAGTGGACAATACAGTTTTGCAACAGGAATAAATACAGTAGCTAGTGGCAATTACTCTTTAGCTACTAACATAAATAGTACAGCAGCTGGTGCTCGTTCAATAGCTATTGGTTCTAATGCATATTCAAGTGGCTATGCTTCTTCAGCTTTTGGAGAATCTACAAATGCAGGAGGCGATGTTTCAACGGCACTTGGCTATGCAACTAATTCAAGTGGTTATTATGCTTTAGCTTCTGGTTTTTCAACTTATGCCAGTGGAGAATCTTCCGCTAGTTTTGGAAGTTCTACATTTGCTACTGGAACAAATGCTTTTGCTACAGGTTATTCAACAGCTGCAGATGGCAATAATTCTGCCTCATTTGGTGCATATTCTATTTCAACTGGCAATTATTCATTTTCTTCTGGATATTATTCTACAGCTACGTCTGAAGCTTCAACTGCATTAGGAGGTTTCTGTATAGCAAGTGGGAATTATTCCAACGCTCAAGGGCGAACAGATACAGCCTCTGGAAATTATAGCACAGCAATAGGAAAAAACAGCAAAGCAAGTGGCTTTGCAAGCATAGTAATTGGTGATAGCAGCGTTGCAAGTGGGGCAAATAGTTTGGCTACTGGTTTGTTTACCAAAGCTACAGGCGTAAATTCTATTGCAATGGGCTATAGAACTCGTGCAAGCGCGAACTACACTACAGCTATTGGATATGTTAATACAGCATCTGGAAATTTTTCTACAGCCATTGGTTATGATAATACTGCATCAGGGTTATATTCTTTTTCAACAGGAAATAATAACATAGCAAGTGGATATGGCGCAATAGCATCAGGTAATAAAAATACTGCAAGTGGAACCTACGCAAATGCAATGGGAGAAAATACTATAGCAAGCGGATATCTTTCAACAACTATGGGAAATCTTACCATTGCAAGTGGTGATGGTTCAATAGCTATAGGGCAAGAAAGTGTTGCAAGTGGTTCTGTATCTACGGCTTTAGGTTATTTAACAATAGCAAGTAGCGAAAATTCTTTTGCAGAAGGATATTATGATACTGCATCTGGATATGCAAGTATAGCAATGGGTAAAAATAGCAAAGCAAGTGGCTTTGCAAGTACTGTTATTGGCGATAGTTGCATAGCAAGTGGTACAAATAGTTTTGTAAGTGGATTTCATACAAGAGGAAGTGGTAATTACGCTTTTGCTACAGGCTATAATAATAAAGCCACAGGCATATACAGTGTAAGTGGAGGAGCTAAAAATATTTCAAGTGGGTATGGTTCTACTACTTTTGGAGCTGGAGATGAAGAGGGTACAGTATATGGCAATACCGCAAGCGGGCAAGGTGCTACGGCTATTGGCAGAGGGAGAGTCTAAATAAAATTGTGTAAACAGAAAATTTAGAGTCTGCATCTGTTTTCA
>CAZDGF010000046.1:0-25534 GCA_964505065.1 uncultured Chitinophaga sp. | reverse complement strand
ACTAAATCAAATAGTTCAATTTTTCAAATCTCCTATTGATTAATTTGGGATAAATTTAATTTTAGAATGGGTAACCGATTCCGAAGTTTAGGACACCATATTTTGAAAAATAATTGTTTTGTGCAAATTCTCTAATAACCCAAGCACTATTTTTATCTTTTTCAGGATTGTGCATTTGAATACCATAATCTAAACGAAACAGGAAGAATGAAAAATCTATGCGCAATCCAGCACCAGTGCCTATTGCCATATCATTTAAAAAATTTTTAGCCGATAATACTTTTCGGGGGTCGGTAAAAGCATTGTTGCGAGAAAGCCAAACATTGCCTGCATCTACAAACAAAGCTGCTTCTAATGGTTTTATTAAATCAAAACGAACCTCGGCACTGCCTTGTACAATAATATCTCCTGCCCTATCTATTCTAAAAGAGCTGCCATTATCTGTATAGCTCCCTGGTCCTATTGTTCGTGGTCGCCAAGCCCTTAAACTGTTAGAACCTCCAATAAAAAATAATTTATCGAAAGGCAATACTTTTTGATTGCCATAAGGATAAGCTATACCTATATTTAAACGCAATGCGGTTGAGTAATTTTCATCAATTATGGTACTACATTTGGCATCTACCTCCGATTTTGAGTATTGAAAATAATCTATACCAAACAATTGGTATGAATTGCTTTTTTGAAAATTTTTATCCTCAATTCTTCTAATTAAACGGTGAATATTTCCGCCAAACTCTATAGCATTGGCTCGAATATAAAAAGATGTTTTACTATTGGTAAATGCTTTGTTATTGTATATAAAACTTATACCAGTAGAGGTTACAATATTGTTAGAAAACAATCGTCTTATAAAAGCGCTATCTGTTCTACCCTTCAAATCAACATCTTCTTTCAAATCATTTTTACTATATGAAATTTCTACTAAATTTAAAAACCAATTTAATTTTTTGGTGGCTATTTGATATTGGTAAGTAATTGGAATTATACGTCTAAAATATTCAGGATTATCTTCGTAAATTAAAGATGCATTAAAATTAGTTTTAATAGATTTGATATTATTGGGATATTTTATTTCTAAAAAATGTAAAAAAGAGGAACGAGGTATAGACAATGAAAAATTAACACTCTGCTGAAATGAATAGGTTTCATTATCATATACAAATTTTTTTGTCGTTTGGTTTCTATAAAAAGGAGCTTCCAGTCTTGTAGAAGAACTTATATCCAATTGCTCTGCATTTTTAAACGCATTTTTATTGGTAAAAGAAATATTATTTGCCAATCCAAAACTATTAGAATTGGTTGTAGTATTTTGAATTCTATTTAATTGAGATGTTAAACCTTGCGGTTCTATTGCGTACGATTTTCTATAGCTTGTTTTTAAAGCAATAAACATATCCAAACCTTGTAATGAATCAGTTTTACTGGGTTTGTAGCTTATATCTATAAATTTAAAAATTGGTAGTTCGCTTAGTTTATTGTAAGTGTTTTCTAATTCTATTTGTTTAAACAAATCGCCAGGACGTATGGTTATACTTTTACCAATAATATATGGTTTTAAAGGATAACCATTAAAAGCAATATTTAATTGATTATAACTTATAGCAGGTGCAGACACATGGGTTTCAGCATCATTTTCAAAATTTACAAAAACGGCTTTTATTATTTTTGGCAAAAAGCGTTCATCATCGCTTTTGTTAGATACACCAATATTTATTTTTACATAATTTGGCTTCCATAAAGTATCGTATTTGCTTTTAAGGGTATCTAATTCAAAATCAAAATAATCTTTGCTAAAATCGTAATAACCTGCATTGCGCAACACATTGGTTAGCCTGTTTCTTTCTTTGCCTATAAGTTCTATATCTAAAGCCTGTTCTTTTGTTAGTAAGCATTTATCCAATGTATCGTTTAGCAGTTTATCTATCTCGGCATCATCGGCAAAAAGTTTGACATCTCTTATTAAATATACTTTTTTAGGATTGATATAATATACTACTTTGGCTTTCTTTTTTCTATAAATAATTTTACTCGAAATATCGCAATTCAAATAGCCTTTACTCAACAAGTAATTTCTTAAATTTTCTTCGGAGCGTTTTACCTTTATAGTATCTAATATTACTGGTGCTTCGCCTATTTCTCTTAAATACCTTCGCCATTTTTTTTTATCGTTTTTATATGGATTTTTTACCGATGTGCCAAAATTATAGGTACTTAAATAAAACCTAAATGTGCCCAATATTTTTCTATTTGGCTTGTGCTTTATATACACCGCTTTATCATTATTTAAAGAATTTGATAGCTTATTGATAATATTATTGCTGCTATCAAAAGATTTTATTTCATTTTTTACCAATAAATATTTGCCTTGGGGAACTAATTTGGTAGATTTGCAAGAACATAAAAAAACAATGGCAACCAATACAATTGCCCCAAACCTATGCTTAGCAAAGCCGATATTAAATATATAACAGGTCTTCAATTAAAAAAACAAAGACAAAAATACAGCCAATTTATTGTAGAAGGCGAAAAAAGTATAACCGAATTGTTGAAAAGCCATTTCAAAATTCATAAATTGTATGCAGTAAACGAATGGATAATTACCAACCAACAACTGCAAAATAAAATAAGCATCATTGAAATTTCTGAAAAAGAACTTCAACAAATATCTACCCACCAAACACCGCAAAAAGCAATAGCCATAGTGGATATGCCTGCCAATACAGAACCTAATCTGCAAAATAATACTTTGATAATAGGGCTTGATGAAATACAAGACCCTGGCAATATGGGTACTATTATACGCATTGCCGATTGGTATGGTATTCAAAATATTGTATGCAGTATAGGTTGTACAGATGTATTTAGCCCTAAAACCATAGCTGCTACTATGGGCAGTTTTACAAGGGTAAATGTACATTACACCGATATTTTAGAATTTGCCAAAAAACACAATTTACCCATATATACCACAGCTTTTAATGGCGAAAGTATTTATAGTATAAATAAGATTAATAAAGGTATCATAGTAATAGGAAATGAGGGACATGGCGTTTCAGCAGATTTAATTAAAGCAAGCACAAAGCAATTAACCATTCCTCGCATTGGCAATGCCGAATCTTTAAACGCAGCTATAAGTACGGCTATTGTATTGGATAATTTGGTGGGGAGGGGGTAATTAATAATTAAGAATGAAGAATTAGGAATTAAAAATTAATAGTAAATTCACCTTCTTTTCTTTACCCACTTTGGTTTTGTATCTTCATCATCCAATAGTTTTTTCCAATTGGTTTCAACCTCATCGCTTGTAAAATCTATAGTTTCTTGGTAATCTTTTTTATTTATTTTAATTTTTTCAATTTCGTGTCCTATGTAGTCTTCTATTTCGGCTAATATATCTTTTTCCTCTTTACTGCAAAAAGATATGGCTTCACCCTTGTTTCTGCCTCTGCCTGTTCGCCCTACACGGTGTACATAGTTTTCTGCCTCCTCTGGCAAATCATAATTTACCACAAAATCTACATGTGCTATATCTATACCCCTTGCGCTTACATCGGTAGCTATTAGCACCTTTACATCGCCATTTCTAAATTCATTCAACACTGCCAGTCTATCTTGCTGGTCTTTATCGCCATGTATGGTTTTGCTTTTTATCCCAACCCTTTCCATAGCCAATAGCACACGCTCTGCCCTTACCTTGGTGCGCACAAATACCAATATTTTACTGTTGGCATTTTCGTTTATCATACGTTCTAAAAAGAAACGCTTATCGTCCATTTCAATATGCGCTACAGTATGGTGTATGTTTTTAGCCACAGGATTGTGTGGCGATATTTGAATACGAATAGGATTGCGAACAATATTATAGGCTATCTTTTTAATTTTATCGTTAATGGTTGCCGAAAAAAATAGGGTTTGCCTTTTGTAAGGCAGCAAACGTATAAGGTCGTTTATATCTTTTATAAAACCTAAATCAAGCATGTGGTCGGCTTCATCAAGAACCAAAATATCTATTTTATCAAAATGTATATAACCTTGGCTTGCCAAATCGAAAACCCTACCTGGTGTAGCTATTAGCGCATCTATACCATGTTGTAATTGTTTTATTTGTGGGTCTTGCTCCACACCGCCTGTTATACAATAAGCTTTGGTTTTGGTATTTACCATTATTTTGGTAAATACCTCGGTTATTTGAATAGCCAATTCTCTGGTAGGAACCATTACAATACACTTTAGCCCATGTTTGCCTTTTTGTTGGCACTCCTGCAAATACTGTACTATTGGTATTACAAAAGCGGCTGTTTTACCTGTGCCTGTTTGAGCTATTGCCAACACATCTTCGCCTCTTAGTATAGGTGTTATAGCCTTGTATTGAATATCTGTGGTTTTGTTAAAATTTAATTGAGCAAGATTGCTCAAAATTTCTTTACTTAAAGGGTATTTATCAAAACGCATAGTGGGTGCAAAAATAAGGATAGCAAAATTAAAAAAATTAAATTTTTAATTTTCTAAAACATTTTCCAATAAGCTGTTCCAAGCATCATGGTTTCTTGTGCCGGGTATGGTTTCAAATTCGCCTTTAAGTGCTATGCCTATATTTGTATTTAGGGTTTTAAAATCTGTATAGTTTTTAGATTGTAATAAAACTGGTAAATTAAATTTTTGAACTAAAATATTTGCCATTTCTTTTGTGTAGCAAATAAGTGCTTTTATATTGGCATTATTTTCTATGTTAAAAATAGTAGTTTCTATATCACTACCATCTTCAAATTCTAATATGATGGGCATATTGGTATCCAATATTTTACTATTTGTATAATTTGCAGGTATTTGTATAGCACCGCAGGGTATTTCTTGAATAAAATCTAAAATCCACTCTATAGGTTGATGACCAAATTCGCCAACTATTACCGAGCCATTTATCCAACCCGCTATTTCTTTGGCTTTTTTAGGCTCTATGTATTCAGGCTTATTGGTATCAAAGCAAAAGCCCACATAATCTGCCCATGCACAAACGGCATACCTTGCATCTGAAAGATTGGTAATAGCAGAAAATTTTAATTGAAAAGGATAATTCATTTCTTTAGTTAAACTTAATGGCTTTTACAGGTTCTATTTTACTTATCATTCGCACAGGCAATAGCAAAGCGAGCATACAAATAGCCACTGTACCTATATTTATTGCCAATATATACCACCAATTAATGGCTATGGGTACAAAGGATAAGTAGTAAGTTTCCCTCGGCAAAGTTATTATTTTAAAATATTGTTGAACATAACACAATCCAATACCTAATATATTGCCTATTACCAAACCCAATACTAAAATATAAAATGCATGGTTTAAAAAAATATTTTTTATTAAGCCATTTTTACTGCCCAATGCTTTCATAATGCCTATCATATTGGTGCGTTCTATTATTAGTATCAGTAATGCTGTAATCATATTAATACAAGCCACTATTATCATTAGGCTAAGTATAATGGTAATATTTTGGTCGAGGTAATGCAGCCACGAAAATATTTGCGGATTTAACTGAATCATACTTTCTGCATTTAACTCTTGTGACAGTATTTTATTTACAACTTTTGTAGTAGGTTCAATAGTTTCAAGTGTTTGTGTTGTTATTTCATAATTGGTAATTTTAGGTGCTTTACTGGCAAATATACGCTGCATTTCTCTTAAACTGCCCAATACAAATACCATATCATTTTCTTCCAATCCTGTTTCGTATATGCCTGTTATTTTACATGGAATTACTCTTATAGGTTCGTTGATGAAAAATATTTTAACTACTGCTCCAGTATCTATTTTCATTTTTTTTGCCAATATTTCAGATACCATTATTTCACGTTTGGTAATGCTATCTTTGGTATTTGGCACACGCCCTCTAATTGTATTTTGCTTGAAAAAAGAAAAATCGTAATCAGCACTAACGCCTTTAAATACTATACCTTCTATCTCTTCGTTGGCTTTTATGATACCTGGCTTGGTTAAAACAGCAGCTATATTTTTTATATCTTTATTTTTTTTAATTGACTGAATTAACTCTACAGAATCATTAAATAAAATGTAATCAAAATTGCCCGTTGTGCCTGTTGCATGTATTTCCAAATGTCCGCCAAAGCCCACTACTTTATCCGAAATTTGTTGTTTATAGCCTACAACAACAGATACAGCTATAATCATAACAGCCACACTAAGACCTACACCTATCCAAGCCAATTTAATAATTAAGGAGGCAAAAGACTTAAACTTACCCAATGCCAAACGTTTGGCTATAAATCTGCTAAGTAGCACATTGCAAAGGTAGTTTTTTATTACATAGTATAAATATATAACAAAAGTTAATAGCAAAAATTTAAAAGATATTTTTTGCAAATTAATTTGTAAATAGTACAACTTAATTTGCTAAGTCTAAGGAATTATTTGTTAAAAATAATCTCTGGAAAGAAATGATTAGACAAAAAAATAAACTCTAATTATGTTGATAATCCATTATTTTACTATCTTATAATTGTGTATTTTTGCAAACTTTTTTTTCTATATATCATGACATTAATTAAATCAATATCTGGATTTCGTGGCACCATAGGCGGAAAACCTGGCGATAATCTTACACCTATTGATATTGTAAAATTTTCTTCGGCTTATGCCCAATGGATAAAAACCAATAATAAAGGTAAACTAATTGTAATAGGCAGAGATGCCCGATTGAGTGGTAAAATGGTATCAGATATAGTAAGTGCTACGCTTATAGGTATGGGTTTAAATGTTTTAGATTTAGGCTTATCTACCACCCCTACTGTAGAAATTGCAGTAATGATGGAAAAAGCTGCTGGTGGTATAATATTTACAGCAAGCCATAATCCAAAACAATGGAATGCCTTAAAAATGCTGAACCATAAAGGCGAGTTTATTTCAGCTAAAGAAGCTGAAATGGTTTTGGAATTAGCCGATAAAAACGAATTTGAATTTTGTGATGTAACAGAATTAGGTAATTTAAAAACAGATGACACCTATATTCAAAAACACATCGATAGTATTTTAAAACTACCTTTAGTAGATGTAAATGCTATTAAAGAAAAAAAATATAAAATAGCAGTAGATGCTGTAAATTCTACTGGAGGTATAGCAATACCAATGCTATTAAAAGCACTAGGTGTAGAAAATATTGTAGAACTTAATTGCGAGCCAACAGGAAATTTTGCACACAATCCTGAACCTTTACCGCAACATTTAACCCAACTTTCAAGTTTGGTAAAATCTGAAAAAGCGCATTTGGGCATAAGTGTTGACCCCGATGTGGATAGACTTGCATTAGTATGCGAAGATGGCGAAATGTTTGGCGAAGAATACACCCTTGTAGCTGTTGCCGATTATGTATTAAAAAACAGCAAAAAGGGCAATACAGTTTCAAATCTTTCTTCTACAAGAGCATTAAGAGATATAACCGAAAAAGCAGGTGGAAAATACACTGCAAGTGCTGTAGGTGAAGTAAATGTTGTAGTAGCCATGAAAGAAACAAAAGCCATTATTGGTGGGGAGGGCAATGGTGGTATTATTTATCCAGAGCTTCATTACGGCAGAGATGCAATGGTAGGCATTGCGTTATTCTTAAGCTCATTGGCAAAAAGCAATAAAAGTGTTGCTGCTTTAAGAGCTACTTTTCCTAATTATATTATTTCTAAAAATAAAGTAGATTTAACACATGAAATAAATGCTGACGATGTGCTTGAAAAAATTAAAGAGAAATACAAAAAATTTCAGATAAATGTTATTGATGGTGTTAAAATAGATTTTGATGAAGAATGGGTGCACTTAAGAAAATCGAATACTGAACCCATTATTAGAATTTATGCTGAAAGCAAATCGGAAAATACTGCTCGTAATTTAGCAATGAAACTAATAAAAGATATTGGCGAAATAGCCAATGCTTAATATTCATAATATATTTACAAAATTATTGAATTATTGGCTCAAATTGCAGTTGAAATAACTAATTTAAGATAAAGTGAGTTCGAGGTAAGAAAAAACCATTCTGAGATAAGTAGAAATTACTGCGCTTCTTTTTGTGAGATTTTAAACTTAATTCAAACTCACTTTGACATAAATCCTGTTTTTTATTAAATTATTACGCAAGTGCTAATAAAAACAAAAGACTTCACATATTTGTAAAGTCTTTTGTTTATTACGTGGTCTCGGAGGGAGTCGAACCCCCAACCTCCTGATCCGTAGTCAGGTGCTCTATCCAATTAAGCTACGAAACCAATTAATTGTGAGTGCAAAAGTAGGTATAAAAAAAAACCTCTGCAAATTAATTGCAGAGGTTTTTTTGAAATCTTAAAAATAAATGACGTATTACTCTATAATTAATTTAGATGAAGACGTAAAATCTGCACCTTTAACAGTTACAATGTATAAGCCATTGCTCATAGCATTGGTAGATAATGTAATATTATTTTTACCATTTGTTATTTCAGTATTCATTGTATTGATAACTTTACCGGAAATATCAGAAATAGTAACAATTGCAGCAGTGTTTTTTGTAGCATCTAAACTTAATATCACCTCTGAATTTGCATTAGCAGGATTTGGATAAGCATTTAACAAAGATACTTCTTTGTTGGTATTTTTAATGGAAAGATTAGTTGCTGTTAAAGTATAGTAGGCAAAAACATATTGTTGCTGGAAGTAAGCATTTCCAGGAATAAATGTTGTCCAACCATTAGTATTTATATTATATTTTTGATTTGCGTTATGAAAAAATGAGTTGTTGAAAAAACTATAATTTTTTAATTGTTCATCTCTTGCAGCCTCATTTTGAGTAAAATAGTAACTTACATAGTTGTTCTTTTTGAAAACTGCTTTGTTGTTAGCTTGATAAAAAACTGTGTCGCCTAAATTTGTTTTTACCATTGGTTTAAATGACATAGTATAAGTAAAAGAACTATTTTTAACCCCATTTGGATTTAATGTTACTCCTACAGGTACTTGAAAAAATGAAGTAACCCAACCTGTTGAAGAATCTCTCGTTCTGTAATCTCTGGTTAAAGGCAGTTTATAAATTTTTGCGGACGAACTTAGCAAGGTGTTTTTATTAAAATTAGCAATAATTGGGTATGCAAAACTTTGAAATCCAGATATTCTATTTTCTGTATACGCTGTTTGAGTATTAGTAAAATATTGAAAAACCATAGTATCTACTACTTCTTTTCCTTGAAAAGAATCTAAGTGTCTATGATAGCCAAATCTAACACCCAGACTATCTACTGTATATGTAGTCCATCTGCTTAATCTTGGTGCAATTGGGCTTTGGAAATCTATAGCTGAATCTTTTGGGTCGAATGAGTTACCAATTAAGTGAGTATATACAGCTCTTCTTCCATTTGATGTTATAATTGTTGCAGAAGAATCAGGATAAAGAAAATTTACATAGTTTCTCCAATCTGGATTAGTTGCACCATCTTGAATAAAACCAACTATATCTTCACCCTGTTGTAAATCAATTGAAAAAGGATAATAGGTATGCGTTTCTATTGCACGTTTTAGGTTAGCTTGTTTAGCATTGACTAATTTTTCTGATTCTAATGCTTTGAATTTAAAGTTATCTCCTTTAATTTGTACTTGAGCGAAAGCCACAATACTTGAAGATAATAAAAAAGTAAATAATAATTTTTTCATGATAAATTTTTTATGTTTGTTTGTATTTTTAAATAATCGTCAAAAATAAGTCATATTAATAAAATTAAAAAATTTTTTTAAATAATCGTTATTTTATCTAATCCTTCTTTTAGACAATTATAAATTAGAAAACGCTGCAAGTTTATTAATAATAATTTTATTTATTTGATTTTCAGCTAAATAAAATTACAAATCACCTGCCATCGGGCGAATTAATATTTCTTCCATCACGCTATTTTCTTTATTTTGCCAAGCAAACCAAAGCGCATTAGCAATGGTTTTTGGCTCAATAAAACGCTCTGAAGGCAATGTTGTTCCTGCCCAACTATCTGTTAAAGTAGCCCCAGGCAATATATTGCTTACTGCTATATTATAGGATATTAATTCTTGCCTTAATACTTTTCCAAACCCCAATAAAGCATGCTTGCTTATACAATAGCTGCCGCCATTAATATACGGTATTATACTTGCAGTGGAGCAGATATTAAAAATATAACCTTCTTTATGGTTCATCATTAATGGTAATAATGCCCTTGTTATCCTGTAAGGTGCTTCTACATTTAAGCGCATTTGTAAATCAAAGGCATCATCGTTTTCTTGGTGAATTTGCCCAGGTAAAAATATACCTGCATTGTTTACCAAAATATCAATTTTAGAAACCGATGCTAATACTTTATGTGTAAAAGCTATAATATCTTCTTTTTTACTTAAATCTGATGCAATAAATTCAATTTTTTCTTTTTCAATCAATGTTAAATTCTCTATTTCTCCAACTGTTCTGGCAGCTACATATACTTTAAAATTTTCTGAAATTAATTTTTTAACAATGGCAAAGCCTATGCCTTTGCTACCTCCTGTTACAACTGCTATATTTTGCATAGGGCAAAGATAAAGCTCTTTTGCCTCACCCCCAACCCCCTCTCCAAAGGAGAGGGGGCTTTTTATATGAAAAATAATTACTTTTGCATTTTACATTTTAGCATATTAAATGAATTTAAGCTTCTTTTACCATTTTGGCAGATACATTCTTTTTTTAAGAAGCATGTTGTACAAACCTGAAAAGGCTAAAGTATTTTTTCAACGTCTTTTTCATGAAATGAATAGCATTGGTATTGGTTCGCTGCCAATTGTAGCTATTACTGCATTGTTTATTGGAGCGGTTACAACTGTGCAAACAGCTTATCAATTAGTGAGTGGTTTAATTGCCAAATCAGTAATTGGTACTATTGTTTCCGATAGCACTATGCTGGAACTTGGACCAACTATAACATGCCTTGTACTTTCGGGTAAAGTGGGCGCACATATATCATCAGAAATAGGCAATATGCGTATTAGCGAACAAATAGATGCTCTTGAGGTAATGGGTATAAATGCACCAAGTTATTTGGCATTACCAAAAATATTGGCAGGGGTAATTATGATACCTATACTCAATATTGTAGCTATTACTTTAAGTATTTATGGTGGCTATATGGCTGGCGAATTATCTGGTATATTAACCCACGAGGAGTTTGTTAGCGGTGCACGTTCTACTTTTAAAGGGTTTACACTTGTATTTAGTATGATAAAAGCTTTTACTTTTGCATTTATTATTACCTCTGTTAGCAGCTATCAAGGGTATTATACCAAAGGTGGTGCATTGGAAGTGGGCGAAAGCAGCACAAAAGCCGTAGTGTATAGCTCGGTATTAATTTTATTTTTTGATTATTTATTGGCAGAATTATTATTGTAACAAACAGATGATAGAATTAATAGATGTAAATAAAAGTTTTGAAGACAGGCAAGTATTGTATGGTATAAATGCCACTTTTTTGAGCGGAAAAAACAATTTGATAATAGGTGCAAGCGGTGGTGGAAAAAGCGTAATGATGAAGTGTATGGTAGGGCTTGAGCGACCAGACAGCGGACAAATAGCCTTTGATAACAGAGATATGCTATCTTTAGATGAGCAACAGCTAAGAGAAGTGCGTAGAGAAATTGGTATGTTGTTTCAAGGTACTGCACTATTTGATTCTTTAACGGTGGAGCAAAACATAGAGTTTCCATTAAAAATGTTTAGCAAAATGAGCGGTGCCGAACGAAGAGAGCGTGTAAACTTTTGCTTAAAACGTGTTAATTTAGAAAATATCAATAAAAAATTTCCGAGCGAAATAAGTGGAGGCATGAAAAAACGTGTAGGCATAGCCCGTGCCATAGCGTTGGATATAAAATATTTGTTTTGCGATGAACCTAACAGTGGACTCGACCCTATAACTTCAAGGCTTATAGATGCCCTAATAGACGAAATTACCAAAGAATATGGCATTACCAATGTTATAAATAGCCACGATATGAAAACCGTATTTGATATTGGCGACCATATTATTTTTATATATAAAGGGCATAAAAAATGGGAGGGCAGCAAAGACGAACTTAAACACGCCCAAAAAGAAATTAAAGAATTAGATGAATTTATTAAAGCAAGTTATTTTGAATAGATGAAATTGCATAAAGATAAATTATTGAATTGTTTTAATGCCTCACCCCCAACCCCCTCTCCAAAGGAGAGGGGGCTTACGGCTTCGGTTAAATTGTTTTTTGAAAGAGCTATTTTTAAACTTTTTATCTTGTGTATAGTTTTTATTTTTGTTTTAACTTCTTGTAAAAGAGAAAATTGTGATGGGGCAGATAGAATATATACTTTAACAGGAATTAAATTAAATTCTTTAGACAGTTCAATTAGCCCATTAAATGGAAAAGTAAATTTTAAATTTTATGTTGATGATAAAATTTCAAAAAGAGATGGCGATAGAAATTGTAGGCAATTGGATTTAGTAATAAAAAACGAAAATTATTGGTTAGTAGATAGTTTTAAATTAAAATGTTCCGATGATTTAATTTTAAATAAAGATACACTTAAGGCTAATACAAATTTACTAGCTACAATTATTATACAAGGAAAAATTAATTTATCCTACAACAAAACCATTAGTTCAAGTGAAAGTGATTTATATATCTCAAATATAAGTTCAAATGATTTAATCAATAAAAGAATAAAATTTTATATTTCTGGCAAAACAAATAGAAATGAAATATTAGTTGATTCTTGTACAATTAATATTAACCCTTAAAATAACCATGTTAAAAAAACTATCAAAATTTACGCTACTGGTTTTAGTAGCCTTTATCCTCAAATCGCATAAAACAGATGAGGGCATGTTTCCGCTTAGCCAATTAAATCAAGTAGATTTTAAAGCTGCAGGGTTTAATATTGCCCAAAAAGATGTGTACAATCCTGATGGTGTAGCCCTAACAGATGCTTTGGTTCGCTTGGGTGGTTGCACAGGCTCTTTTGTAAGCAAAGAGGGTTTAATTATTACCAATCATCATTGTGTTTTTGGCAGTGTGGCTGGTGTAAGTAGCAAAGAAAAAGATTATCTTGAAAATGGTTTTTATGCCAATGGCAAACAAAATGAATTGAAAATAGGCTTAACCTGCCGTATTACGCAAAGCTATGAAGATGTAAGCAATAAAATTTTAAGAGATGTATTGCCAACCATGACACCTGCACAAAAAAATCAAATCATAGAGCAAAATATTGCCATTGTTACCCAAACAGAGCAATCTAAAAACCCAGATTTAAAAATAGAAATTAGCGAAATGTTTGTGGGCGTTAGCTATACCCTTTTTAGATACCAAACCTTGAACGATGTGCGCTTGGTATATGTGCCACCCCGCACTATTGGAGAGTTTGGTGGCGAAACCGACAATTGGGAATGGCCCAAGCACACTGGCGATTTTAGCATAGTGCGTGCTTATGTTAGCAAAGACGGAAAACCAGCAGCATATAGCCCAGATAATGTGCCTTATGTGCCAAAAAAATTCTTAAAAATAAATGCTAATGGTACAAAAGAAAATGATTTGGTATTTATCTTGGGCTATCCAGGTACAACATACCGCCATCAGCCTTACCAATTTTTACAATACCAACAAGAACATGTGCTGCCATTTATTAGCGAATGGTACGGTTGGCGAATGCAAAAAATGGAAGAATTGGGCAAAGGCAATAGAGATAGAGAACTGAAATTGGCAGGAAATATTAAGAGTTTAGCCAATACCAAAAAGAATTTTGAAGGAAAACTATTTGGCTTAACTCAAACAGGCTTGTTGGCTACTAAAAAAGCAGAGCAAGAGGGGTTGGAAAAAAGTTATATGGCGTCCACTTCGACAAGCTCAGTGAACGAACACTTCGACAAGCTCAGTGTCCGAGTAAACAATTTTTTCACTAAAATAAACACAATTTATACTGAAAAATTAAACAGTGGCAAACACGATATGTTGTTGAATAGATTTAATGCCGACTGTGGCAGCCTTGCCGCAGCTTTAATTATAGAAAATGCTAAAATAACCAACCCCAATGCACCTGATAAAACGGATACCAAATTTTGGAACAAATGGAAAAATGATGTTAAAACAAGCCTAAAAGCCAATTATAGAATGGCAGATGTAGATTTGGACAAAGCCATATTAGCCGAACTGATAAAAAGAGGCAAAAAACTAAAAGGTAAAGACAAAATAAAAGCATTAAAAAAAGTAAAAAAACCTGAAAAATGGGTAAACAAAGCCTTTGCCGAAAGCTATTTAGATGAACCAACTTTGCTTTTTAAAATACTTGATAGCCTGCCTTGGGAAATTTACAATGCAAAAGGGAAACTTAATAAATTAGCAGAAAAACTTTTACCAGAACTGCAAGAGTTCAGTCAAAAACAAACCGCCCAAAACGACCAATTAGACGACCTTTTGCCACTGCTTTTAGAAGCCAAACTAAAATATGGCAACCAAAAATTTGTACCCGATGCTAATAGCACTTTGCGTTTTACTTATGGTTATATTAGTGGTTATAAAGAAGGCTTAAATAAAAGCCCCTACCCTTTTACGTTTAAACAAGAAATTTTTAAGAAAAATGCTACTGATAATGTAGATTACCGCTTATCTGCCCCTGTTAAAAAACTATTGGAAACACCGAATCCATTAGCTTCTTTAATGGTGGGCGATAAAAATGATATTCCTGTATGTATGCTATACAATTTAGATACCACAGGCGGCAATAGCGGAAGCCCTGTAATGAATGCCAATGGCGAACTTATAGGTGTAAATTTTGATAGAGCCTATACCGCTACTTTAAATGATTATAGCTGGAACAAAGATTACAGTCGCAGTATAGCCGTAGATATTCGCTTTGTAATATTTACTATGAAATACCTAAATGGTTGCGATGATTTGCTTCAAGAAATGGGGGTATAACTTTAAATAATGAATTTTTTATCTCACTATTATTTCGATAAATCAAATGATGTGTATTACAATGTAGGTTTGGTGCTACCCGATTTATGTCGAACTTTTTGCAAAGGCAGTTTACAATTGGATAAAACATTTGATACACCAGAATTTAACGCACTTAAAAATGGAAGTATTCAGCATTTAAGAAAAGATAAAGTTTTTCATCAATCGGTTTATTTTAAAGAAACCCAAAAAGCCGTAAGCGATATCATAGACAATGAAGCCCAATGGCCTCGCAAATGGTTTTTGAACCATATTTTAGTAGAAATAATGTTGGATAGAGTATTAATGGATATGCACCCTACACTTTGCAAAGCATTTTATACCGATATGCAAGCGGCAGATACGAAAATTATTGAATCATTTTTAGAAGTTTGTGGTGTATCAGATTATGCTGAGTTTGGTCATCAATTTGTAAAATTTAATGAATATCAATTTATTTTTAATTATTTACACAATGAAAAACTGATTATTGCGTTAAGCAAAGTATATCAAAAAGTAGGCATAAAATATGAATGGGGCGAAGCTGATAAAATGTTATTGAACAAATATTTTAATACTATTTTAAATGCTGTTGCCGCTCCACTATCGTTTCTGATAAAAGAAATAAAAAATGAAATATAAAAAATATTGTAGAAATTTGTACTGTCAAATGAAAAATATTGTTTTAGTTATAATCATAGTATTTGCTTTCAATAAAAAAGGAGGGGCGCAAAGTTCACCCAAATATAGTAACGAGTTT
Organism: uncultured Chitinophaga sp.; assembly: GCA_964505065.1. GTDB lineage: Bacteria > Bacteroidota > Bacteroidia > NS11-12g > UBA955 > JABMMZ01. The sequence continues at coordinate 9,788 of CAZDGF010000046.1, read as the reverse complement.
TTACAAATAGGCGTTGGAGCTCGCTCGCTTGGCATGGGCGGTGCTATGATAGCCAGTGCTACCGATGTATATGCAGGCTACTGGAACCCTGCAGGACTAACAAAAATAAAAAACAATGTTCAAGTATCGCTAATGCACGCTGCGTATTTTGCAGGTATTGCAAGCTACGATTATGGCGCTTATGCTGCTAAAACAGGCGAAAATAGCGCCATAGGCATAAGCCTTGTTCGCTTTGGGGTAGATGGCATAGCCAATACTTTCGATTTAATTAGAAATGGCGAAATAGACTATACCAGAGTTACTTCATTTAATACTTCCGATTTTGCAGCCATGTTCAGCTATGCGCAAACAGCAGAGATAAAGCAATTTAGAAAATTAGATTTTAGCTGGGGTGGAAATATAAAAATAATTCGCAGAAAAATAGGTCCTTTTGCTAAGGCATTTGGCTTTGGTTTTGATGGCAGTATGCGTTTAGAAAACGAAGATAAAAAATGGGCTTTTGGCTTAATGATACGAGATATTACAAGCACCTTTAACAGTTGGCGTTATACATTTACAGATGCCCAAAAAGACGTATATGCCGCTACTCTAAATGCAATTCCAAAAAATACATTAGAAATAACTTTGCCACGAATTATTGCTGGCTATGCTAAAACATGGGTAAAAAGTGATTGGACATTTTTAACAGAAATTGATGGCAATATTACTTTAGATGGCAAAAGAAATACGTTGTTAAAAACCAATTTTTTTAGCCTTGACCCATATCTTGGAGGCGAAATAACGTATAATATATCTGATGCCAATAAAATATTTTTTAGAACTGGCGTAAATAATTACCAAACTTATACCAATAAAAACGGTAAAAAAACGGCAAGTGTAATGCCAAATGTAGGCGTAGGCTTTACATTAAGTAATTTTACAATAGATTATGCCCTTACCAATCTTTCAGCTTTGGGAGGCAATGGGCCTGCATTGTACAGCAATGTTTTTTCCTTGAAATTGGGAATAGATAAATAGGATATAGGAATTAGGAGAAAGGGGTAATGAAATAGAGATTTTTATTTTTGTATTGACTCTAATAAAGTGCTTACTTCATCTAAAGTACCCCCAATAATATAAATTTTACTTGCTGTTTGAATACTTAACACATTTTCAAATTTATTAGGCAAAAAAAGACTTGTTTTAGGCAGCCATTTTAACCCAAAGCCCATACCTTTATATTTGTTGTTGTCTTTTATTTCAATATTTAATATTTCATTTTTATTGATTTTATACTTAAAAATAAAAAGTGTTTTAATTTCAATTTCCAATTCAGAAACATTAACAATTGTAAAAGCATTAAAGGTTATCAATATTAATAAATAAGCAAAAGTAAAAGGCATCAAAATACCTATTTTATTATCAATTAGTAGAATTACAATTGCAAACATAACAGCATAAGCCACTAAAAAAATCAAACTAAATTTTTTAGCTTCCTTTGGCTCTAAATATTTAATTTTCATTACAAAAAAACTATTTGCTTACAGCAGCAGTACTTACCAAATCGGTTAAACTTAACTCTAAACCTTTGGCACTTAAACCTACTGTTTTAGCATTAAATTGGTGTACCCGCATCAAAGCTTGTTCAATAATATTTGATACATCTTTCAATATCAAAACATCGTTTACTTCAGAACCTTGTTTCATTAAATAAGCAAATACCCTTGCCATGCCGCTATTGGCTATAAAATCTGGTATTACAGCCGTATGGTTATCCATATATTCTGAAATAGGACCCATAAATATTTCATTATCTGCAAAAGGCACATTTGCACCGCAACTTACCACCTCAACACCTGCTGCTATCATACGCTCTGCTTGGTTTTGTGTAATTAATCTGCTTGCTGCCCCAGGTATAAATATTTCCATTGGCATATCCCAAATTTTAGCATTTATTTCTTCAAATGGCAATAAGTTTGGATGGTTCAATTCATTACCTTTTCTATTGATAAATAATTCTGTAATTTCTTCAACGGTAAATCCTTTTTCGTTGATTAAACCGCCTTGTCTGTCTATAATTCCTGTAATTAATGCGCCATGTTTAGCCAAATAAAAAGCTGCTGCTGCTGCCACATTTCCCCAACCTTGAATAATTACAAATTTACCATTCATACTGCCTCCCCAAAGGTTGTAATAATGCCTTACAGCCTCTGCCACGCCCCAACCTGTAACCATATCGGCAATGGTATATTTTTTTGCAATACTTGGCGTAAAACGCTCGTCTGTAATTGGCAATAAAACACCTTGCTGCAAACGGCTTATGCTTTTCAATTTTTCTTCTGCATTATAGTTCAAATGCCCATTTACAACGCCTTCTTGTGGGTGCAATAAACCATTTGCTGCTGTTATTGGAATTACTTCGTGTATTTCATCTACATTCAAATCGCCACCCGTACCATAATAGTTTTTAAGCAAAGGCTGAACGGCTTTATACCATCTTTTTAGAACGCCTTCTTTTCGTGGGTCGGCTGGGTCGAAATTAATGCCAGATTTTGCACCACCAATAGGCGGACCACAAACAGAAAATTTAACCTCCATGGTTTTAGCCAAACTTTCTACTTCTCTTTTGTCTAATCCTTTGCGCATTCGTGTGCCACCCCCTGCGGCTCCACCTCTTAATGAGTTTATAACTATCCAACCTTCAGCTTCAGTTTCGCTATCTTTCCATTCAAATACTATTTCAGGTTGTTTGTTTTCAAATTTTTCTAATAATTGACGCATTTTTTATGTGTTTTTGTAAGGCTGCAAAGATACTATTAATAAGCTAAAAGAATGTAGTTAAAGTGGTTCATTTTCTCCCCAGTTTTTTAGTTCTTCCTCGTTCCAAAGTTCAGGAAAAAATATTCTTCTTTGATACTTTGGGTGCAGGTATTTTTGCCATTCGCTTCCGCCTGTGCCAGCACCTTTGCCTATGTATTTGCCCGCTGCATGATAATGTGCCAATACCCATTTAACATTTACCGTATAATCATAGTGCCGCATAGCATTTACAAGTTCTTTATTTTGCTTTTCATTTTCTGGTAATTGCTTAAATTTTGTCCATAAATTAGTGGTATTATAACTTTCCATTTTACCTATAAAAAAAGCTTTGTATTTATTTTCAAAATTTGTTAAAAGGGTGTTTTTAATCCCTGTGCTATGGTCTTTTCCAGCGGCTTGCCAATACAAATGGTTATACGCATGTTCATAAGGGGTATTTCTATCTATGGTTGCTCTAAATATATAATCAATCAAATTTATTAATTCTGTAGAGGCAAATTCTATTAAGCGGTATTGCGCACTTTGAAAACCACTTGCAGGGGTAAGTGTATTGCGAAACTTCATATATTGTGCTACTTCCATACCATCGCCCATTATTTCAAAAGAGGTAGCCAACATATCAAAATAACGGCTTATGCGTCTTAATTTTTCTGTAAAAAATGGGGCATCAATTGTTTCTTTATCACTTACTTGGTCTATTTCCCAAAGTATCATTTTAAACAACAATTCATTTACTTGGTGATACATTATAAATACCATTTCATCGGGCAATGTGGTGCGTTGTATTTGCAAACTCAATAAAGCTTCCGGCATTATATAGTCCCAATAAGTAATAGGGTTTGCATGTACAAGCCCTTCTAAATGTATATCTGCATTTTGATTAATGGCATTGAATTTTTCTTCTAATCGTTGAAGTATATTTTCTCTTTCGTTCATTTTACTTTTTTAAAATATGTTTACAAACTTATGGATTTATCTTCATTCAAAATCAGGATTTCTAAATTATAAATATCATTAATTGATAAAAATAAAGCCAATTATAATTAATACAATGAAAAAAAATGTGCCAATAAACTCATTGTAATTTTTTTCATCTGTTAAAAGTTTTTTAAAAGGAACCTTACCTTTTAAAAAAGCATATCGAATGCAAACCCCAGGTAGTGAAATAATAAAAACGAAAATTCCAACAATAGAAACAAACGCTATTACTTTTTTTTCCTCAGAATTGTATTTCATAAATATTTTAAATTGCTCGCATCCCAATTGTATTTTTAACCAAAGCCGCTTTTTCTTTAACTTCTTGTATGGTATTTCCCAAAATAGTGATATGCCCCATTTTGCGCTTTGGTTTGGTTTCGGCTTTGTTGTATAAATGTATAAAAACGCCTTCTGTTGCTAATAATTTATCTAAACCTGTAAGTTCATACTTGCCTGAAATATATGCAGCGCCTAATAAATTTATCATAGCTGCAGGTTGTATTAATTGTGTACTGCCCAAAGGCATACCTAACAATATGCGGTTCAATTGCTCATACTGACTGGTATAGCAAGCCTCTATGGTATGATGCCCGCTATTATGGGGGCGAGGAGCAATTTCATTTACATAAATGTTGTTTTCTGAATCTAAAAACATTTCTACTGCAAATATACCAACACCTTGTAGTTTAAGAATAGCATCCATAGCTATGCGTTTGGCTTTTTCTTCAATTTCTTTAGAAATATTTGCTGGCGAAAATAAAAATTCTACCAAATTTGCTTGTGGGTCGAACTCCATTTCTACAGTAGGGAAAGTAGCAATTTCTTCATTTTCGTTGCGGGCAACAATTACTGCCAATTCAATGGCATTTTCTACAAATTCTTCTAAAACAGCAGGTTCTGTAAAAGGTATATTTCTTGCCGTTTGCAGCATTTCTTTTTTATTTACCAAAGCTACACCTTTGCCATCATAGCCGCCTTTGCGCAATTTTGCTGCTATGGTTTCGCCTTTTAGTTTCAATAATTTTTCTGCCCATTGTTCAGCATTTTCTACCAATTCAAAATCGGTAGTGGGTATTTGGTGGTGCTGAAAAAACAATTTTTGCAATCCTTTATCCTGTATAATTTCCAATATTTTAGGCGATGGAATAATGCGTTTGCCTTCAGCTTCTAAAGTTTGTAAAACCTCAATATTGATATGTTCTATTTCGTAGGTAATTACATCGCATTTGGCTGCAAGTTGTTTAATTTTTTCTACATCTATAAGGCTGCCTACTATATGCGCATTAGCAATATCTGATGCTGGCGCATTGGCTTCTTCTAATATTGTGTAATGCACATTCCAAGGCTTGCCTGCTTCTATTAGCATTTTACCTAATTGCCCCCCTCCTATTATGCCTATTTTTATTTGCGATGGTAACATATTTTAATTGGGCAAAAATAATAAGTTTTACTCGCCTTTTTTTGAAATAATATCAATGCTATTTTCGCCATATATAGATTGAAATTTTAAAACAGGACTATAATAGTATCTACCATTCAATTGAGATTGAGAAGAATAAAAATTATCTCTGCTATAGTCTGTACCAGAAAGCGTTTCAGTGTAAATTATTGCATTTTTATTTAACAATGAATCTAAAAATAATTGAGCATTTTTACTATTTTTATTGATAAAATTGGGGTGAAAATTAAATCCTTTTTGGTAAGTAATAATATTTTCTACCAATGGTTTATTATGCCATAAAAAATAAGCATTTGAATTTTTCAGAGTTATTTCCACTTGTTTATCTACCTTATTTATATTTAAAAAACGATGTGGAATTAAACCAAGTGATACATTCCATAAAAACAAAACGCCAACTAATATTTTAAGCCAAACTATACTTGAAAACTTAAATTTTACTACCAAATAAAGAACAGTCAAAAATGGCAGCATAACCATAAACTCTGCATTGGCACTGCTTAACATGGCGAACATTAAATGCAAGATAAATGCTATAGCAAATAAAAAAGTATAGTTATTTTTTTCTTGTTTAACAATATGTAACCAAGGTTTAAGTTCAAATATTATTTGATATAAAAAAAAGATTAAACCTATGCAAAATAATGCATAAATTTTGAGTAAATCTATCATATAACCATGTATTTGAATAAAACTTCTACCCAAATTAACGAATGTAAAAGCCACATTTTTAAAATTAAAAACAATAGCCGCGTTGCCTTTGCTGTATTCGCCAGTTATAAATTGAAAAAATGTAATGTTTGAATAGTTTGTTTTAAAAACAATAAAATACACCATAGGAACTAATAGAAAGATTGAAGAAAACCTTAAAACATTTTTAATATTCATAGGCTTTTGCACTAAAAGAAAAGCCACAAATGCCAAACCCCACCAAACATGCAACTGATGAAACAATATAGCCAAACAACTAAAAAAAGCGGCTAAAAAAAGTTGCTTCCAGTTTTTAAAATAAATAAAATAATAAGTAGCTATTAAAGAAAACAGAAGTGGTAAAATATACGTTTCTGCATCGGTAGCAAAGCGCATAAATCCATAAGAACTTCCGCACAATAATGTTAGCCAAAAAGCCAAAGTTTTTTCTGTATTCAATTTTAGCAAACACGCATGTAAAACGAATAAACAAAGCATTGCAGCTATGCCATTCATTATATTTAATGCTGCTAAAGCTTCTAAATTAGGATAAAAAAACATACAAACCATATACCACAAACGCCCAAAACCGTTATACAACAAATGGTGGCTATTCCATAACTCGTCATTATGTTTAACACAAGCGGCATAGTACCACGAGTCTATATTGGCATTGTGGGTGGGTAAAAAAAGATATACCAAACCGAGAAAAATAAATACAAAATAGCGTTTGTTGAAATACATTTATAAAAAAGCAAATGTAAATATTAAATTTAAACTATTATATTTGCTTAAGAAAATGCCTACGGTTCTTAAAATAAATGGATTTAGATTTTTCTTTTTCAGTAATGAGTTTTTTAACAATCAATAAATCTACAAGCGTAACAAAAGTAGAATTTACCGTCAATAAAATGATTCTTTTTATTGACGATGGGAGAGAAATTTCCTTCCCTTTGGAATGGTTTCCTGCCTTAAGTAAAGCTACTTTAACGCAATTGAATAATTGGCGATTGGTTGGCAATGGTAAGGGCATTCATTGGGAAGATTTAGATGAGAATATTTCTGTAGAAAAATTGCTTGAATAAAACAAGGGATATTGCTTTTACACCATATCCCTTATAGAATTTTTGTTAAGAAAATTCAAATTTTAAAATCCGCCAATACATACCCCTACCGAAACCAAATGCTGATTTGGGTTTTGCCCATTGGCAAAAGCATCGTCTTTGTACATATTGGTAATTGTATATCTTCCAAATAAACAAATATCTTCAATACCAATTTTTACTATTGCATTTATTTGAACAGGATTTATTTTCAAATCTTTTTCAAATTTATTGGTAAAATCGCCCTCAGAACGCTCGCCTTTTTGCGTCATTTTTACACGCCCATTTATACCAAACTCCACCCCTGCTGCTATTTTAAATTTATCTTTTTTATCATGATACTCCAAGATAACAGGAATATTAATATAGCGAACATCCATTCTGTTTTTATTGTAAGTATTTACAGTGTCATTAAAGCTATTCAAATGCCCTGCACCGTTAAGGTAATAAACATTTTGCGTATTTTTATACTTAATATAATAATTATTTACACCAATTCCATAACTTAAAAGTAATCTGTTTTTATATAAATTCATATCTTGGCTTATAATATTGAAACTAATATTTGCACTTCGAAAAGTGCGGGGGTCTAAATTGGCTTTTGCATTTACATTGTTTTCTGCCATTATATCTACAAAGCCTAATTGAACATCGGTTAAAAAATCGGTTTCAATAAAATGCTTGCGTTTGGTTTTATCGTTGCGTTTTTTTATTGCTGAAATTACTTTTTGTTTAGCAGTGCTATCAGAACGAGTTGCAGACGATTCAGTATCCCATTTTAAGCCGTCATCTTTTTTTGTAGTTACTTTTATCAATGTAACTTTTTTATTAATTGTATCTCTAAATCTTAATGTTTTGCTTCTTTCATCTTCGTCTGGTTCTAATTGGTTTTGAATTTCATAATTCTTCCCTTTAAAATTAATTTTTACGGTGTCGTTTGCTACTTGTGCTTTTGCTGTAATAGTAGCATAAGCAAGGCTTAATAGTGTAATGATGATGTTTATTGATTTCATTTTTGATATTTTTTATTGTTGAATTGTTTTATTGTTTGGTCTTTCGCTATGCTCAAAATATTGGTGATTTTGATTTTTAAATTCCACTCCTTTAGAGGGGGCAGGGGGTGGTTTGTTGTTGAATGGTTGTTTTGTTGAATGGTTGTTTTGCTCGCAAATACGCAAAGAGTTTTATTTTCACTTCGAGTAAAAAATGGTTTTGCATTTTTGTATCGAGAAATGACATTATTATCTTAAAATCCTGCTATTATTTTATATTCTTTGTTTTGTAATATTATTTTTCTGTTCATGCGTGTGTTGCTATCGGCTAATATTTGCAGCTTGGGTTTGCTAAAAATACGCGCTAAAAGATTGGTTTTTTCTGCTACTTTTTCCTGCAAAATATTTTGCTTTTTAGTTTTAATACTTTCTGTTTCGTAGCTTACAAGTACATTATTTTCACTACTATTTTGAGCAAAAACTGGTTTTTCTTCTTGCTTTTCAATTTGTTTTTCCACCTTTGGTATCTCTTGTTTTGGTATCTCTACTTTTTCTACTATCAATTCAGGTTTTTCAGTTTTGTTTTCTTTTTGCATTTCTGTTTCTAAAACTGCTTTTTGCGGTGTATTTGCCATGTATTTTATTTTTTCTTTTATGGGTATAAAAGTATCTTTTACCAATGCGTTTTGGCTTGGTTTTTCTGGCATTTTTATCACATTGTTTTTAGGGTTTCCTTTTTTCTCTGCTTCCACTACTCGGCTTGATTCTTCATTTTTATTTTGAGTAAAAAACAACACACCAATACATAATATAATACAAGCAGCAGCAGCGTATTTTGCCCAAATCACAATAGGTTTATGGGTTTTCTTTTTCAGTTTATTGGTATTCATTACCAAAAGTTCATCATTGGCATTAAGCACTGTTTTTTGCCAAGTAGCCCAAATAGCTGCATATTGTTTATCTGCATTGATGGCATCTAAAAGCTTGGCACGTTCTGCACCTTGTATTTCACCCTCCAGCAGCTGAAACATTATGTCGTCTATATTTTCATCATTCAAATGGTTCATATAATATGTTCTAAATTTACTAAATAATTTTTTAATGTTTGTCGTCCTCTAAATATGTAAACCTTTACTTGGCTTTCTGTTAAGCCAGCAATATTGCCTATTTCAGCATAATCATAACCTTCATAATCTCGTAGCATAATAACCGTGCGTTGTATTTCTGGTAGTAGTTGCATAGCTTTTTCTATAATTCCTTTTAAGTCTGGCTGCGTTTGTGCGCTTCCTTTCTCGTTAATATAATCGGGCATTGGTGCCATTTTTTTATCTCTTCTTAATTGGTCTATCATTTTGCGGTAGCCTGTTGTAAATAGCCAACTTTTTGCTTTTCCAAATTCTATTTTTTCTCTGTTTAACCATAAACTTTCAAAACTATCTTGTACAATATTTTCTGCATCTTCTCTTACCTGCATGCTTTTGTATATAAACCGAAACAAGGCATTGGCAATGGTATCTGCACAAGTATTGTACTCCTTTTCTGTCATTCAATGGGGATAAAACGCAAAGGTTTTACAAAAAGTTACAATTAAGCGAAAATAAATTTTAAATTAAAGTTAAGTTGTTGAAAATAAAGAATATAAAAAATTAAATAATAATTAAATTTGGATATGCCTCTAATAGTACTTGAGTTACAGCTAAGCACTTATGAACGTTAAACCCAAATTAATCAATAGGAAATTTGAAAAATTGAACTATTTGATTTAGT
>CAZDGF010000045.1:0-26227 GCA_964505065.1 uncultured Chitinophaga sp. | reverse complement strand
AACATGATTTGCAATTTGTTATTCGATTCAGCAATTCTATTGCTGAATTTGGGTTAAAATTAAGCGCAATAGGAAAAATGAACCCAAACTCAGGTTCTCATGTTATTCAACTATTTTTAATTTTATTTTCTATAGCCGTTGTAGAATAGCCTTCAATAAAATCAATAGTTTCCACACTTCCGCCATTTTTAGTTACAATATCATAGCCAACTATATCTTGTGGCTTATAATCTGCTCCTTTTACCAATACATTGGGCACTATAGCGTTTATTAGCTCCAAAGGGGTATCTTCATTAAACAATATTACAGCACTTACGCTATGCAATGCAGCAATTAAAAACGCTCTTGCATTTTCATCTTGTATGGGTCGGCTTGGGGCTTTGCCCAAACGTTTTACACTTTCGTCTGTATTTACACCCACAATTAAACAATCGCCTTTATTGGCTGCTTTTGCCAAATAATCTACATGCCCTTTGTGCAATATATCAAAACAACCATTGGTAAATACTATGCTTTTACCTTTAGCCTTTTCTGCCATTACAAATTCAATAAGACTGGGCAGTGTTTTTATTTTTTCGGTAATTATTGTATGGTAATTCATAGCCATTATACTTTTGTTCTATAAGCCATAATGCCAAACGAAATACTGCCTGCCAATATTATCATTAAAAAATTACTAAAAAAAAGCACCATAGCCACAGCATTAGCTTGGCTAATGCTGTATTTAAAAATTTGGCTTAATCCTATTTCAACACTTTTAATAGTGGCAATACCACCAGGGGCAGGCACTATAACACCCAAGCTGCTAAAAACCAGCACACACAAGCCCCCTTCGCCACCCAAATGGGCTGTATAGCTAAAAGCAAACAGCACAAAGGTTGTCATAAGCCAATAGCATACCCATATAGCAATAGTATAGGCTATAAATAAAATAGGCTGTTGCAATTGAAATACACTTTTTATACCACCCACAAAGCCCTTAAAAATATTGGCTATTTTACCCTCAGCCTGCCATAGTTTTTTGTTTTTTACTAAAAAAATAACACCTATTACTAAAAATGCTAAAATACCTATCAAGAGCCATTTTTGAGCCATCAATTTTGAAATTAAATTGTCGTAAATATAACCATATAATAAATCAAAATTTAATAAAACACTACTGGTTAATACAATAAGTAGCATTATTAAATCTAAAATACGCTCGCTAACAACTGTGCCTACCAATACATTCAAAGGTATTTTTTCTGTTTTGCTCATAACAGCACATCTATACACTTCGCCTGCTCTGGGAATACCCAAATTTACCAAATAGCCGCTCATTGTGCTATGGTATGCATTGCCAACATTGGCATTATAGCCCATAGGTTTTAAAATTAAACGCCAACGCAAAGCTCTTAAAAGCACAGCTAAGACACCCACTGATACAGAAAGCAAAACATAAAACACATTGGTATTGGCAACATTGTTCTTAAAAGCCATATAATCAAAACAATTGTATATAGAATACACAATTAAGCTACCTACAATGGCAAATATGCCGTATTTTATAAGGTCTTTTTTACTCAAAGCTTGTTGTATTTATTAGGAAATACCAACCAAGGTTTATGTGTTTTAGCCAATTCAAAATCCATTAAGGCAAAACTGATAATAATTAATTCATCGCCCACCATTCCTCTACGTGCAGCAGCACCATTTAAACCTACCATACCGCTGCCTCTTTCGCCTTTTATTATATAGGTTTCTATACGCTCGCCATTGGCATTGTTTACAATTAATACTTTTTCGTTTTCTATCATATTTGCCGCTTCCAAAAGGGCTTCATCTATTGTAATACTGCCAATGTAATTAAGTTCTGTAAACGTAAGTTTTACATTGTGTATTTTAGATTTTAATACTTGAATCATCATAAATAGAGTGCAAAGATAATGGGATAAACTTCAAAAATTATAATTTTAAAAAAGCAAAAAAGTAGTTGGAATGCAATTAAAATAAATTTACTACTCTTCTCTAAAGAAAGATTTGCCGTAAGTATTAATAAAACCTTCGCCTATATTTGTTTGAACATAGGCATAACCATTGTAAAAATTTCCTGCTTTTTTAAATTGGCAAGGTATAACTATTTCACATTTTTTATTTACAAAACCCCATGCACCGCTTGTGTTTTTTATACTAATTAAACCATTGGCATATTGGCCCATTTCTAAAGGATTTTCTTTAAAAACACCTAAAGGCAAAAAATAGCTATTCATGGTTTTAATTTTAGGTAAATAATAGCCAAATGCGCCTACAAATAAGCTATCGCCAACACTTAAAGCTGCGGATAATTGAGGGGAAAATCGTTTTCTTTTATCTATAAAATAATAATCGAAACCCATTTTGTTTGATACCTTTACAATGGCTTTGCCATCTTTAAAATCGCTCACATAATTGATATAATCCGAATAATTTTCACCATCATTTTTAAAAGAATCTAATATAATTTTGCCTGTTGTATCAATAAATTTAAGGCTGTGTTGTTTTTCTATTTTACCCTTGTTAAATACCTTTTTTGCAAAATATACCGCAGCCAAACCTTCGCTAAAAAGCCCTGATGGTATGGCATCTTCTGGCAATTTTAATTCTTTGCCGTTTTTATCTATGTAAAAATATCTTTCTTTTTCTACCACCATTAAAAAGCCCTCCTTGTAATACACACTCGATGATTCAAAACTTGGTTCTTTTATCCAATTTCCTCCTGTATCTATTACGCCCAATTTCATACCCATTCTTACAACAGCTCTATGTTCCGAAAAACTTTCGGCAAGTTTGTATATTCGCTTAAATGCCATTTGCCCGAGTGTATCAATATATATATACATACCATTGGGCAACTGAACAGGGCATAAATTATGAACAAAATTGCCATGCGATAAATATTTACCTGCAATTATTTCATTTTTTTTATTGATTAAATAATAAAATGAGTCTTGCTTAATAAATGCAATATTGTTTATAAAAAAATCGGTACTTTGATATTTAGGTTCATATACAATTTTTCCCGATGTATCGCTATAGCCCCATTTTGAGCCTATTCTGTAGGGTACAAGGTCGGGTTGTTGTGCTGTTGAAGTTAAGTAAAAGCAAAAAATTAGGAATACTGTAATTGTTTTTAAATTCATTTGTTTTATAAAGATGTAAATTAAGGATAATACGTTGCTTTGGGTTTTTATTTTTCTTGGCAAATTTCTGTTAAAACACCATTTGTGCTTTTTGGATGGGCAAAGGCTATCAGCTTATTGTCGGCACCATTTTTAGGCGTTTGGTGTATCATTTCTATGCCATTGTCTATCAGTCTTAAAATTTCTTGTTGGGCGTTATCTACCCCAAAGGCAATATGGTGTATGCCTTCGCCTTTTTTTTCTATAAATTTGGCAATAGCACTTTCAGTATTTGTGGCTTGCAGAAGCTCAATTTTTGTTTCGCCCACCATAAAAAAACTGGTAATTACACCTTCGCTTTCCACAGTTTCCATTTTGTAAGGCTGTTTATTCAAAAGTTTTGAAAAAAGTATATTGGATTGCTCAATATCTTTTACCGCTATACCTATATGTTCTATTTTATTCATTAATTTTTATAAGTGTATTAAAATTTTCGTAAAAATCTTTAGGATTTAATATTTGTGTTTTGTTAAACATTGGAAAGTTAAAATCGTTAGTATTTCCAGTAACAATATAATTGGCATTACATTTTTGAGCAAGCTCTAAAATCATATTGTCTTTTAAATCTTTAATTAAGTTAAGTTTTGATTTTGGATTATAAAACAAAGCTTTTTCTTCAATATTTGCCAATAAAGCAGTGGCTTTAAAATAAAACTCATGAAAATTGCTGAATTTTGGACGAGCTAAAACCTCACAATATTCACTCATTAACTCTTTAGAAAGACATAATTGAAATTTATTTTCAAAAAACAATTCATAAATAATGAAGTAAGGATGTTTTTTTTGAATTAAACTTGATACTATAACATTGGTATCAATTATTACTTTTATCATTTCTAACCTTATTTACTTCTATAGAAATTTCATCCATTGTAATATTTGAAAGCCCATATTTTGAGGACAATTCAATGCATTTATTCAAATTTTGACGCATTAACTCTTTGCTTACCAACGCTATAAAATCAGTAAAATTTAAATTGTTTTGCGTTAATCCAAATTTATTGAATTCAATTTCTGAAATAGAAATATTTAAAGTTTTCATTTAAAAAATATTTAGAGCAAATATAGTAAAAATATCATTTTCAATAGCTATCATTTATTTCAATACTTAAATAAATAAGTGTATTTGTATTACGGTGTTAAAATCTTACCTTTGCAATATAGAATTATTCTAAAAAAATGTTACAACTACCCATATATTTAGACAACAATGCCACTACACCAATGGACCCAAGGGTGCTGGAAGCTATGTTGCCTTATTTTACTCAAAATTTTGGAAATGCTGCAAGCCGAAATCATGCCTTTGGCTGGAAAGCCGAAGAAGCCGTGGACTATGCCCGCGAGCAAATTGCCAAACTGATAAATGCAGATGCCAAAGAAATTATTATAACAAGCGGTGCTACAGAATCTAACAATTTAGCCATAAAAGGCGTTTTTGAAATGTATGCCGAAAAAGGAAATCATATTATTACGGTAGAAACCGAGCATAAAGCTGTACTAGATACTTGCAAACATTTAGAAAAAATTGGAGCTGAAATTACCTATTTAAAAACCAATGAGCAGGGTTTAATTTCTGTTCAACAAGTTGCAGATGCTATAAAACCAAATACCATTTTGGCAAGCATTATGTATGCCAATAATGAAATTGGCGTTATTCAACCTATAAAAGAGATTGCAGCATTGCTAAAAAGTAAAGGCATTTTATTTCATACAGATGCTGTACAAGCGGTAGGTAAAATTCCTGTAGATGTATTAGCCGATGGTATTGATTTGATGAGTTTTACAGGGCATAAAATGTATGGACCAAAAGGTGTTGGTGCATTGTATGTTCGCAGAAAAAACCCAAGAGTAAAAGTTACAGCCCAAATGGATGGTGGCGGACACGAGCGTGGAATGCGCAGCGGCACTTTAAACGTACCAGGTATAGTTGGTTTTGGTAAAGCTTGCGAAATTTGCCTACAAGATATGGCAACAGATACTTCAAAAATATCTAAAATGCGTGATAGATTAGAAAATGAACTATTGGTATTGGAAGAAAGCTATATAAACGGTAGTAAAGAACACCGCTTGCCACATGTTACAAATATGAGTTTTAAATATGTAGAAGGCGAAGGCTTAATTATGGGTGTAAAGAACATTGCAGTATCAAGCGGTTCGGCATGTACAAGTGCAAGTTTAGAGCCAAGCTATGTACTAAAAGCATTGGGTTTAGATGATGAATTGGCGCACTCTTCATTGCGTTTTGGATTAAGCCGTTTTACTACCGATGAGGAAATAGATTACGCTATAAACCATGTAAAAGAAGCTGTACTAAAACTAAGAGAAATGAGTCCACTTTGGGAAATGTTTAAAGAAGGTATAGATTTAAAAAGCATTCAATGGGCAGAACACTAAAATTTTGATTTTTTAATTTTAGATTTTTGATTTTAAATAAAACCAAATATCTAATGAAAATTTAATTCTTAAATCATATGCCAATTAAAAAATAAAAATTAAAAAAAATCTAAAAAAAAATCTAAAATAAGATTATGTATAGCGAATTTGCAGAAACATTAAAAAATAGAACCAAGCAATTGGCTTTAAATACATTGTTAATGTTAGATGCTATTCCTTACACCAATGTTTCGAGTGTTTTGGTAAAACAACTTGCAAAAAGTGCAACATCTGTTGGAGCTAATTATCGCTCGGCTTTAAGAGGTAAATCAAAGCCAGATTTTATATCAAAATTATCTGTTGTAGTTGAAGAGGCAGATGAAGCCTTATATTGGTTAGAATTATTATACGAATCGAAAAAAATTACCGAAACTGATTTCAATAATCTACACAAAGAAACAAGTGAAATATTAGCCATCATGTCAAAAACAAAAACCTCAACTCAAGAAAATATTAAAATTTAAATATGTATCCTTTCCCCAATAAAATCAAAAATCTAAAATTAAAAAATCAATAATAATATATGGCATATTCAGAAAAAGTAATCGACCACTACAGTAATCCTAGAAATATAGGTACTTTAGATAAAAACAGCAAGCAAGTAGGCACTGGCTTGGTAG
This sequence comes from uncultured Chitinophaga sp., assembly GCA_964505065.1. GTDB lineage: Bacteria > Bacteroidota > Bacteroidia > NS11-12g > UBA955 > JABMMZ01. Next base: position 19,977 of record CAZDGF010000045.1, on the reverse strand, counting down.
GTGCGCCCGAGTGTGGCGATGTTATGCGCTTGCAAATAGAGGTAGATGAGGTAACAGGTATAATAACTGATGCCAAATTTAAAACCTTTGGTTGCGGTAGTGCTATAGCCTCCAGCAGCTTGGCTACAGAGTGGCTAAAAGGCAAAAGTGTAGATGATGCCCTAAAAATAGATAATATGGAAATTGTTGAAGAATTGGCATTGCCACCGGTAAAAATACATTGCAGCGTATTGGCAGAAGATGCAATAAAATCAGCTATAAACGACTACAGAACCAAAAACGGATTAGAACCAATAGAAGACAATAAGAAACATTATTAATTAAGAATTAAAAATGAATAATTAATAATTCATTATGAAAATTCAACATTAATAAAATCAAAATTCAACATTAATAAAATCAAAAATAAATTATGTCTGCAGGAATAACAATAACAGAAAATGCAACTCAAAAAGTACATCAACTGATGAATGATGAAAAAATGGGTGCTGATTATTTTGTGCGTGTATCGGTAAAAGGCGGTGGCTGTAGTGGCTTAAGCTACGACCTCGACTTTGACAACGAACAAAAAGATGGCGACCAAGAATTTATAAATGGCGATGTAAAAATTATATGCGACCTAAAAAGCTATTTATATTTAGCTGGTACAGAGCTAGATTTTACCGATGGCTTAAATGGCAAAGGCTTTGCCTTTATAAACCCCAACGCCAAACGTACTTGCGGCTGTGGGGAAAGTTTTGCGGTGTAAATTTTAAATTTTAATACTATGTTCGAAAAATCTTACTCTATAAAGTAAGATTTTTTATTTGCTAAATAATTTTTTTAGAAATTGTTCAAGTTCAATACCTCTTAAATTTTTTGCTATAATTTTTCCTTCTGGATTTATTAAAAACGTAGTTGGTACTCCTTTTACATTATAAGATAAAGCTGTTGCCGTTGAAAAACCTTTTAAATCGGATAAATGTATCCAATCTAATTTGTCTTGGTTTATTGCTTTAATCCATTTAATAGAATCTGTATCTAAAGAAATACTGATAATTTGAAAATTATCGTTTTTGTATAATTCGTAAATTGGTTTTACTGTTTCTATATTTTCTTTTCTACATGGTTTGCACCACGAAGCCCAAAAGTCTAACAAAACAAATTTGCCTTTAAAATCATATAAACTATAAATCTTACCTAAAGTATCTGGCAAAGTAAAAGTAGGTGCTAATGAATTTATTTTTAATTCATATAGTTTTTCATTTAATTCATTGCCAAATTGAATAGTATAAGGATGATTACGATTAAGTGTTTTAAATTTTTTATGAAGCCTAGTGTATAAATTTGAGTCTTTTTCTGTTAAAGGTAGAATAGAAGATATGAAAATAGATGTATAATAATCTTTAACTGTATCTGCATAATTTGCATATTCAATTGCTAATAAATTATAATTTTCATAAATTTTATTTTTGTAATACGAAAAACTATCGGAGTTATTGTCTTTATGTTTATTATATCCTTTGTAATTTTCATCTAATATTTTTTCACTTTCTTTTCTATAATTCATAAATTTATTTATAGCCAAATTACTTTTATCTCCTTTCACTAAAATATGAGATTTACTAAATTTTGTAATATCTGCGTTTATTTTTACAACTGATTTTTTATTTAATTTCAAAAGAATCAAATTTTCTTCATCTTTTCCCCATATTAATGCACCACCGTTGCCATAGCTTTCTTTTTCTATTACATTTAATCTATACAATAAATCATTTTCAATTATCTTATTGTTTTTAAATTCAAAATATCCATTTTCATTTATAGTTGCACTATCTATTACATTAAAAACAGAACCTGATAAAGTCATTTTTAAATCTTTAAACTTTAATAGATATACCTTATTTACTCATTCTTTGGAGGTATTGTTTTTTATATTGCCATATATTTTAAATTGAGATTTAGCAATGTAAATGTTTAAAAAACATAGAAGAAATAAAATTTTTTTCATAAAATTGGTTAGCAAATATATTTACTTTGATACAACTTTTTCAAATTTCAACTAAAAAAGTATTTTAAAGTTAAAATATTAGCATCTAATTTAAGCTTACTTATAAGCTATAAAACTTTTGCCCAAAATACCCCAAAAACATAACATTTTAATACAATAGTAGTAGATATTACAAACTCAATAATTTGCTTTTTTTTTAAGGACATATTACAGCAGAAACAAGCCCTACATTATGGTTGGTGCATTTACGCTGCCTGCCATTCAAGGGTTTTTGCGTGTAAAAGCTGGCAAACATTTTCCAACAGATGTAATTACAGGCTATTTGGTAGGTTTGGGTAGTAGTTTTTTAATGCAAAGGCTGCTTTTAAGTAGATAAAATATCCTATGCCAATATCCAATTAAACTTGAATTCGGCTTGAGATATTACAGCCCTTTCTGCTATTTTCATCATTCTATTGGGCAAAGCCATTAAGTAATCTCTGGCTTTTTCGCCATTGTCTTTTAAGCCTGTAATTGCATCTATTTTCCAATCGTCTATTAAATTTTTCATTATATCTACATAATCGGTAGCGGTATATACACCTATGCGTTGGGCGGCATCGCTAAAATTAGAAAATATATTCATTTCGGAACCCAATTGACGAAGACATTGCGAGGGCATAAGTATTTTACTACGCATCATGGTTTCAAATGCCAACATCATTTCATTGGCATCTAATTCAAATATTTTTGTAACAAATGTTTTATAGGCTTTGGCATGTCGTGCCTCATCGGCTGCAACTAAGCCACATAATTTAGATAACATATTATTGCCTTGTTGCTTGGCAATAGAGGCTACTCTGCGGTGTGAAATATTGGTAGCCAACTCCTGAAAACTGGTGTAAACAAAGTTTTTATAAGGGTCGGCTGCTGCTAAATTATCAAATCCATCGGCTATTAGAAATTGTGTAGAGGCTTCAAATTGGCGCATATCTATTCGCCCGCAAAGGTATAAGTAGCGGTTTAGCACATCGCCATGTCTGTTCTCTTCGGCTGTCCATCTGCGAAGCCATTTCATCCAGCCATTGTTTTCATATTGGTTAATGCCTTGAACCCCTGTAAGCCAAGTTTCGTAGGTAGGTAGGGCTTCTTCGGTAATGGTATCGCCTACAAGTACTGCTAGTAAATCGTACGATAAATCTTGGGCTTGCTCTTGAATGGTTTTTAGGTCGGCAATAAATGTACTATCGGAAGTAAGGGGCAATAATTCGGAGGCTTGCCAATTGGTTTCAATAGGTTTAAGATACTCTTCGCTAAGGGCTTCTACATCTTTTCCAATGTGCAACATTACTTCATTGCGAATATTTGTTGCGTGTAAATTTTGCATTATATAGCTTTGCTTCCTTCTATGGGGTTCATTTTATTTTGAATATATTTGATTGATTTTAAAATTTGAAAAGAAAAATAAAAGCAATATCATTGTTAAAGTATTGTTCCTGTTGAGTTGTAAATATTTTATTAAAATAAAAACAATTGTCAAAATGAGCAAACAAAGATATACTTAAAACTTGTATTGTTATTTAAACATTAACAAATTTTATAAAAAACTGTTCATTAAGCTTATTTATAGAATTTTAAATTTCATTTTTAAATTTTAAAAAAATAAAATTTAAATAAACCTTTGCTATTTCTTTATCAAAAAAGTAATTAAACAATAGTATTACCTTTGCCCCAGTGAATTTTAATGAATTAAATATTAACAAACAATTGTTGAATGCCTTAAATGATTTGGGTTTTGATAATCCAACACATATACAAGCTAAAATATACCCTGTGGTAATGAGCGGGCGAGATGTGGTAGGTATTGCACAAACAGGCACAGGAAAAACTTTTGCTTATTTACTGCCAATACTTAACCAATTAAGCTACTCCGAGCAGCAGCAGCCACGCATATTGATACTTGTACCCACAAGAGAACTTGTACTACAAGTAATAGAAGAAATAGAAAAACTTACCACATATAAAACCGTGCGCAAAGCTGCTATTTATGGTGGGACAAACATCAATACACAAAAAAAATTGGTATTTAATGGTGTAGATATTTTAGTAGCTACCCCAGGTAGGTTGTTAGATTTGGCATTGAATGGCGTATTGCGTTTAAAAGCTATTCAAAAAGTAGTGATAGATGAAATGGACGAAATGCTAACATTGGGCTTTAGAGCGCAACTTACCACTATAATGGATTTATTGCCCATTAAAAGACAGCACCTTTTGTTTTCAGCAACCAATTCGCCTGAAATTGAGGTATTAATCAATCAATTTTTTAACCAACCTGAAAAAATAGAAATAGCTGCCTCTGGCACACCTTTATTACAAATAAATCAGATTGGCTACCAAGTGCCTAATTTTAACACCAAAATAAATTTACTTACCCATATTTTAAAACAAGAAAATGAGTTTACTAAAGTATTGGTTTTTGTGCGTAGCAAACGCATGGCAGATATGGTTTATGGCTTGTTAAAACCTGTTTTTGAAGCAGCAATAGATGTTATGCATGCCAATAAATCGCAAAACAATAGGATAAATACTGTCAATAGTTTTGATGCTGGTGAAATAAGAATATTAATAGCTACAGATATTATTGCTCGTGGGTTGGATATTGAAGCCATTAGCCATGTTATAAATTTTGATATTCCTTTTGAGCCAGAAGACTATATGCACCGCATAGGACGTACAGGTAGAGCCGATAAAAAAGGACAATCTATTACTTTTATTACAGCCGAAGAAAAAGGTTTTCAAACAGCTATAGAAAAGCTTATGAATATGTCAATTCCTATTTCGGAATTTCCAAAAGAAGTAAAAATTTCAAAGCTTTTATTAGATGAAGAATTACCCCAAAAAATTGAAGTAGATTACTTAAAAAGTGTTAAGAAAAAAACCAATGATAGTGGCAAAGCCTTTCATGAAAAAAGTGCAAAAAACAGCAAAGTAAATTTAGGCGGTTCTTACAAAAGAAAAATAAAAGAGAAGTATAAGAAACCAAAAAGCAAAGGAAATAATTAAGATTTTTGATTTTGAAATTTTTGATTTTATATTTTTCTGTAAAATCATATTTCAAAAATCTAAAATACTCTTACTCTTCATTCTTAACTTTTCGCCCTTTTTTAGCAGGGGCATCTGTACTTGTAGGCGTGTTTACTTTTAATAGATTATTTTCTTTGTCTAATTCCACATTTACGGTTTTACCTTCTGTAACCTCGCCTTTCAGTATTTCTTCTGCCAAGGGGTCTTCCAAATATTTTTGTATTGCTCTTTGTAATGGACGTGCGCCAAATGAGGCATCAAAGCCTTTTTCTGCTAAAAATTCTTTTGCTTCATCGCTCAATACAACAGTATAACCCAAATCTTTGATACGTTTAAGCATTTTTTCAATTTGAATATCCAATATTTTTATTAAGTCTGGTTTTTCAAGACTATTGAATACAATTACATCGTCTATTCTATTTAAAAACTCTGGTGAGAAATATTTTTTCAAAGCCGTTTCAATTACTTGTTTGCTTTCGTTTTCTTTGTTTTCCACCTTATTACCAGTACTAAAGCCCATGCCTGTGCCAAAATCTTTTAGCTGACGTGAGCCTATGTTCGAGGTCATAATAATTACCGTATTTCTAAAATCTACTTTTCTACCCAAGCTATCTGTAATAAAGCCTTCGTCTAATATTTGAAGCATGATATTGAACACATCTGGGTGTGCTTTTTCTACTTCGTCAAATAAAATAACTGCATATTGTTTTCTACGCACTTTTTCTGTCAATAAGCCACCTTCCTCATAACCAACATAGCCGGGAGGCGCACCAACCAAGCGGCTAACAGCAAATTTCTCCATATACTCGCTCATATCTATGCGAATTAATGAATCGTTGTTATCAAACATATATTCGCTCAAAGCCTTTGCCAACTCTGTTTTACCAACACCTGTAGAGCCTAAGAATATAAATGAACCAATGGGTTTATTGGGGTCTTTTAAGCCTGCACGTGTACGTTGTATGGCTTTTGAAAGTTTGGCTATTGCCTTGTCTTGTCCTATAACACGTTTACGCAAATCGTCTTCCATAGTCAAAAGTTTTTTGCTTTCGCTTTGCCCTATACGTTTTACAGGTATGCCTGTCATCATAGCTATAACTTCGGCTACATTGTCTTCGGTAACTGTAAAGCGGTTGTTGCCTGTTTCTTCTTCCCATTTTTGCTTTGCAATATCTAATTGATTGATTAAGTTTTTTTCTTTATCTCTCAATTTTGCAGCTTCTTCATACTTTTGACTTTTAACTACCGCAATTTTTTCTAATTTTATGGCTTCAATTTGCGCTTCAAAATCTACAATTTCTTGAGGTACATTGATATTAGTTATGTGCACCCTTGCGCCTACTTCATCAAGCACATCTATTGCTTTATCCGGTAGGTTTCTATCTGTAATATAACGTACGCTCATTTTTACACAAGCTTCAATAGCTTCTGGCGTATAAGTAACATTGTGGTGGTTTTCGTACTTATCTTTAATATTATGCAATATTTCTATAGATTCTTCAGCCGATGCCGGCTCTATCATTACCATTTGAAAACGTCTTTCCAATGCACCGTCTTTTTCAATATACTGGCGATATTCATCTAATGTTGTAGCACCTATACATTGCACCTCGCCTCTTGCTAATGCAGGCTTAAACATATTGCTTGCATCAAGGCTTCCGCTTGCACCACCTGCACCCACAATGGTATGTATTTCATCAATAAATAATATTACATCATCTGCTTTTTCAAGCTCTGTCATAATGGCTTTCATGCGCTCCTCAAACTGACCACGGTATTTTGTACCTGCTACAAGCGATGCCAAGTCTAAAGTAACTACTCTTTTATTAAAAAGCACTCGAGATACTTTCCGTTGAATAATACGCAATGCCAAACCTTCGGCAATGGCTGTTTTTCCTACTCCAGGCTCGCCTATCAAAATAGGATTATTCTTTTTTCTACGGCTTAATATTTGCGAAACTCTTTCTATTTCTTTTTCTCTCCCAACTATTGGGTCGAGTTTGCCCTCGTCTGCTATTTTGGTTAAATCTCTGCCAAAATTATCTAAAACTGGTGTATTTGATTTTGGATTTTTCTTTTTAATTTCTTCTATTTTACGGTCTTCTGTAGGTTCGTTAGCCTCTTCATCCATTGCTTTAAAAGGACTTAAATCTTCTCTTGAACCTCCATTTGCGCCTCCATCTAAAAGTGTTTGTTTAAAAAACTCGTAGGTAATACCATATTGCCCCAAAATTTGAGATGCAATATTATCTTCATCTCTTAAAATAGAAAGCAATAAATGCTCCGTACCAATGGTTTCTGTTTTAAAAATTTTGGCTTCTAAATAAGTTATTTTAAGGGCTTTTTCGGCTTGTTTGGTAAGTGGGATATTACCCAAATTACTTACAGTTGTTGCTGTGCCTCTTATGGTATCTTCAATAGATTTTTTAAGCCTTAAAATATCTATATCTAAATTTTTAAGATTGGTAAGGGCTGTACCCTCGCCTTCTCTAATTATGCCTAACAATAAATGTTCAGTTCCTATATAGTCGTGCCCAAGGCGAATTGCCTCTTCTCTACTAAATTGTATAACCTCTTTTACTCGGGGTGAAAATTTTGCTTCCATTATTTATATAACAAAGTTAATTAAAAATTATTTTATTTTTTATTCAAACTTAAACTTTAAAATTAAACTTGTAGATATTTGGGTATAAACAATGAATTAAATATAAAAATAAGACGTGAATAACTTTATAAAACAGTATCTAAAATTATGCCAATAAGTAAATTTTAAAAATAAAGAAAAACTACCGCCATATTGACAAAAAAGAAATACTATTGTGTTAAAATGGCTTAAAAATATAGCCAAATTGGCTATTGCATTTTATTGCTGACACTAACGCAATAATTGTTGATAAAAGTATATGTATTTTTCTTCAACCAAAACCATTTGGGCAATTACTTGTTTATGAACTATTATTAATGGAGCGTCCAATTATTCCAATAAATACTGCCAACTGCCTGCCAAATGAAAAATTTTTGCACGAAACCTTGCGCCCAGTACTTAAATTGCTGAATAACCATTTAATCATAATTACGCAAAGTGTATTGAACGATAAAAACATTTCCATTCAAAATTTTTCAGAACTACTTAAAAAACGTAAAATTATTCAGATATTAAATAAAGATATAACCTTAAAAAATGCTTTGGCAAATATGGCAATTGGCTATTTTAATGAAACAGAGCTTAGCTTTTATTTGGAAAATAAAAAAGAGGTAAACAAACGCCTGCATGCCCTAATTCAACAAAGAATTTTGAGCCAAATAGAAGAATTTGAGTAAATATTTTTTAATACGCAATATTTTGGCATTGTTTTTAGTTATACTTTTGTATGCCAATGTATCAATTTAAAATTTTTATAGTTTTTTCTTTTACAATCATCATAAATTTTGCCCAAGCGCAAAATTATAATCCACTGCTCAAAAAATATGCAGATAGTCTAAGATATGGCAAAGCAGAAGATTATCGTTATAGATTTAACGATTCTTTTAAACAAGAATTGAAAGCCGAATTGGAAAAAGAAAATTCATTTTCGCTTAAATTAGATTCAATCAATAAAGTAGTTTCCATACTAAATTCCCTTGATAAAAAAATGCGCATTATTAGTTGGGTATATATCAATGATAATGCAGAATACACCAACCATTGCGTGGTTCAATACCAAAAAAAGCCAAATGCAGAAACACTTACCTTTTGGCTGAATGATTATACCAATCCAAAATCAGATTCTATTTATGATGAGTGTACAACAAGCGATTGGGTGGGCGCTTTGTATTATCAACTTTACCAAAGCAAAAAAAATGGCATTAATTATTATGTTGTGTTGGGTTTAGATGGACTTTCGAGCTTTAGCAACAGAAAAATAATAGATGTATTTTGGATAGATAAAGAAGGCGAACTGCATATAGGAGCACCTTTGTTTTACGACAATGAAAAAGACTATACCCCACGCTACCGTGTGTTTTACAATTATGCAGATGCAACAACCATGTTGCTGCGTTTTGAACCATTAAAAAAAATGATTACTTTTTCAAATCTTGTGCCTTCAAACCCCTCGGCTACGGGTAGTAAGCAATATTATATTCCCGATGGGCGAATAGATTATTATTTACTATCAAAAAAAGGAAAGTGGATAAAATATGAAGGGCTTGAGGCTTTTGATTTACAACTCACATATTAAAATATGAATAAGTTGCGTAAAAATACCTTTTAGTATTGTAATGTAAAATACTACCTTTGCCCTTATATGAAATTTGGTGTAGTAATATTTCCTGGAAGCAATTGCGATAAAGATTTAATAGAAACTTTAGAAAACATATCTGGCAGCAAAGTAGAAGAACTTTGGCATAAAGATACCGACCTTAAAGGTGTTGATTTTGTGTTTTTGCCTGGCGGCTTTAGTTATGGCGATTATTTAAGAAGTGGGGCTTTAGCAAAATTAAGCCCTATTATGCAAAGTGTTAGCCAACATGCAGCCAATGGCGGTTATGTTATGGGTATTTGCAATGGTTTTCAAATACTATGCGAAAGCGGCTTACTTCCTGGTGCGCTTTTACGCAACACCAATAGACAATTTATTTGTAAAAATGTACACTTAAAACCGATAAATACAACAAGTAAAATTACCAATAAATTGAATACTGAAAAAGCTTATACCATTCCTATTGCCCATGGCGAAGGCAGGTATTATGCAGATGCAGATACCCTGAAAAGTTTAGAAGAAAATAACCAAATACTATTTAAGTATTGTACAGAAAATGCCGAAATTACAGAACAAGCAAACCCAAATGGCAGCCTTCAAAATATTGCAGGTATTTGTAATGAAGGTAAAAACGTATTTGGCATGATGCCTCACCCAGAAAGATGCGCAAGTGAGTATCTTAAAAATACAGATGGTAGTAGTATTTTTGAGAGTATTTTAGTTTAAAAAAAATTTAAATTTTTATTTATAGAAATCAACTGCAAAAAAATTTTATCCTGCGTAGGTTAAAAGTATATTTATTTTTTCTTTATCTTCCCAATAGCCATAACATGCTTGAAAAAGCAATAACTTATAAGGTTTTTTCTGTTCAATGATAAAAAACGGTGGTCCTTTCGGATTAGATGAACTTTTAACTTTAAAATTTTTAACTTTAACACTATGTTTTATTACTTTATTATACTTATAATAATGTATAATTAAATTTTCATTTTCAAGTTCTATTTTAAATAAATAAGTATTAAAATATGGTAGCTTAAAAAAAATAAAAACTATTAAGAAAGCTGATAATGTAATACCTAAATATTGTATATAAAATTTACTTTTAAAGACAATAGCTAATATAAACAAAATAATGAAAATATAAATAACCTTAATATAAGTTTTAAAACAGGATTGGTTTACTCTTTTCCACCAGTTCTCTATAGGTATTTCTAAGATTATCATTATCGAGGTTTCAAAAGTTACTGTTTCTGAAGATGTTGGTATTATAACCAACAAAATTAAGTAATTTACTAATCATTATTATGTTGGTAAACTTTATTTGTATGAAAGCATAATAGCATATTAAACGGCAAAAAAATATTTTAGCATAAAAACATTCTTTTCATAAAAAATATTTAGTGTTTAAAATATTTTTTTTAAATTATTTCTTGCGTATTAAATTATTTCATTTACTTTTGGAAACAATTCCATAACATGCTTATGAAAAAAATAATTACTACTACATTATTTTTTCTCTTTTTTGTTTTTAATATTTATAGTCAAAACTGCTCTATAAATGCAGGTATTGATTTAACACGGTGTGCTAACGATATTGTTCAAGTAACAGCTTTTACTGCTGGCCCATTAAACGGAACACCCAATATACAATGGACACAAGTATCTGGCACATCTGTAAATATTATTACTGCTACAAGTTTAACTACTTTTATAAGAAATTTTCCAAGGGCAGGGGGTACATTTAGGTTTGCTTGCGGAGTAAATTGTGGTGTAGGAGGCAGAGTATATGATACCATAACAATTACAATATTAGCAACACCCAATAAGCCAAGTGCTGGGCGAGATACCACTTTTTGCCCAGGCACAAAACAGCTCAATGCCTCATCGGCTGGTAGTGGCGAAGTAGGACAATGGACAGAGTTTTGGCCCTCTTATTTTTGGAATGGTATGTGGAATAGTGCATTACCAAATACCAATATTAATAGTTTTGATTATGGCAGCAGCACCAATTATAGATGGGAAGTACGCAATACAACAACAGGCTGCAAAGATGCAGATAGTGTATATATTATTTTTTGCGGTGGCGGCACGGTAAACGCAGGACCAGATAGAACATTAGACGCTTGTTATGTAAGCCCACCAACATCTTTTCAAAAAGGTGTAAGTTTTAGTATTAATGGTGCTGTACCTTCAAATATGGGGCGCAATTGCGGGCAAAGTGGTTTGTGGACAAATGTTAGCCGTCCGGCTGGAGCGCCAGTGCCTACATTTAATAATCCTTCCGATAATTATTATAATACAATTGGCAATTTATATCCTGGCACATACCGCTTTGCATGGACAGTAAGCGGCAATTGCGCTTCTGGTTCGGATACTGTTACGATTACTGTACCAAACCCTTTAGGTATGGCTCGACCAATTGGCAGTACACAACAATATTATTTATGTGGGCAAACCTCCACTACCCTTCCTGGTCCTACCCTTTTGCCAGGTCAAACATTTTCTGGTTGGAGCAAATTACAAGGTCCTGCGGGCGACTCAATAGGCAATTCTGCATCAACAAGTACAACGGTTCATAAATTAAAATTGCCCAATAGCAACCAACAAGCAAATTCATGGCCCTACCCCTATATTTATACATACACGGTTACAGCAGGAACTTGTGTTGGTGGCACTTCCTATGTGTATATTTATCCTGAACGCCCACCAAGTTTGGATATTACACCCTTGCAAGTAAATTTACCTTGTCTTTCCACAACCGCTACCATACCTTTCAAATATAAAAATATGGGTTTTGGTTTTAGTATTTCAAGAGTTTCTGGCCCTACAAGTTTTGCGGCTTATACCACACAAATAGATACTATAAATGGTAATATTAATTTATACAACTTAACCCCAGGCACTTATGTATTGAGAATAAATAGTACCCAAGCAGGTTGCGCCCAATATGTAAGCGATATGGTAACGGTATATGTTTCTGCTACACCTTCGCTTTCCAATGCAGGGTCTAACCAAAGGCTACAATGCAATGTAGATAGCACAAATTTGGTAGGTAATATTCCAAGCAGCGGCACAGGTATTTGGTCGCAAATGGGTGGACCATCTGCAGTTTCATTTATTCCAAATGTTTACAACAATCAAATAAAACTTAAAAACTTAGTAGCAGGCAGTTATCAGCTGCGGTGGACAATAGATGGCGGTACTTGCCCCTCTAATTTTAAAGATGTATTTGTATTTGTAGCCAGTTCGCCACCAAGTTATGTAGAGGCTGGGAGCAACCGTTCAGTATGTTATGGCAGCCCTTTAAAATTGAAAGGCAATAAACCCAAAGACAATGAAATAGGCACTTGGAGCGTATCTCCCTCAGGTCCTACTTTTTCTAATGTAAACGATTCTACAGCAACTATAAGCAACCTTGCAGCATCTACAACTTATAAAGTATTTTGGCGTATTTTTAATGCTTGTGCAACCATAACAGATTCGCTAACCATAACCACCTCTGCCTCGCAAGGTCCAGCAGCAGCAAGTGCAGGAGCCGACCAATGCCTAACATCTGGCACAACAAGTGTAACCTTAACAGGCAATGCGCCTACACCATCTGGCGTTACAGGTATATGGCGAAAAGTAGGTTCTTTTACTGGTACAATTAGCTCTCCAACTTCAAATTCTACAACAGTTACAGGCTTATCCAATGGCAATTACCGTTTTTCTTGGAATTTACAAATTTCTGGTTGCGATAGCACAAGCGATACAATAGATATAACCATAAACCAAGCGGCTATAGCTGGCAATGCAGGTAAAGATACCTCAATATGCGCTAATACTTTAAACTTATATGCTAAAAAACCAGCAATAGGCATTGGCAATTGGCAGCAAATAAGCGGGCCTAATTATCCTACAATAGCCAATATTTACGATAGCACATCAAATATTAGCAACATGGTAGTAGGTACATATTTAATGCGTTGGTGGAGTAAAAATGATGTATGCCCTGCTGCATTCGATGATATTGCTATACAAGTATCCAACCCTCCAAGCACAGCTAAAGCCATGCGAGATACTATTATTTGTGGCTCAAATATTTCGTATAATTATATTCCCTTAAAAGCTACAAGACCAACTATGGGGCAAGGGCGTTGGCAGTTTTTATCGGGTCCAAGTCAGCAATATTTTTCCCCCGATACAAGTAATACTCCACAGCCTTTATACTTATACCAATCTGGCACATATAAATTTTTATGGACAGTAAGCACCCCTGGCAATTGCCCTATGAGTGTAGATACCGTAACCATTAATTCCGTATTAAAACCAAATGCAGGAGCAGATTTATTGCTTTGCAATCAAAACTCTGCAATACTAACAGGCAATTATGGCTCAAGCGGCACATGGGTACAAATAGGCAACACACCAAGCGTGGTTACTTTAGTGCCTATCAATGCTTGGAGTGCCTCTATATCTGGGCTTACAACGGGCACATATACTTTTTCGTTTACACTTTCATCGGGCAGTTGTACTTTGAGAGACACCTTGAATATTACAGTATCTACCCCTATAAGCCCATTCAATATTGGAAATGATACCGCTATTTGTTTAAAAGATACCAATACTTTTGTATTAAATGGTCCTGCGGCTGGCTCGGGTGTAAAAGCCCAATGGACAGTACTTTCATGTCCCTTTGGCTATTCCTCCCAATTTTTAGGCAGAACAGATACCTTGAGCACTGCCTATATGCTAAATGCCAATATTCATGGCAATTATTTGGTTCGCTATAGATTAAGTAAAGGCGGTTGCGCTGCCGAAGATATTAAGCAAATTACCATTAACTCTGGTTTTGCTTTTACCACTATAAAAGATACAGGCCGATGCAGCGGAAACGATACTTTCCATTTTAGCGGCAGCACCAAAGCCAATACCGCTTATAATTGGAGTAAACTAAACGGCAATGGCTCCAACCCGCTATATACCAATACTGCCAATACGCAAGTAACTATAACCACAGCCCAAAATTTTGGCAGATACTTGTACAAAATGAAAGATACCCTTACAAGATGTATTGCCAAAGATACTGTAATGGCTGTAAACTCTGCCTCGCCTATTGGCTATGCCACACCAAGCGTGCAAACAATATGTGGCAATTCTTATCCAAATTATATTCAGTTTTTAACCCAAAACAATGTACCCAATACTACTTATACTTGGACAAGAAACAACAATACCAATGTTACAGGCATACCTGCAAATGGCAGCGGCACAGGCATAGGCGGCTATAGTGCATCTAATACAACAGGAATAATTCAAACAGTAATATTTACCGTTCAATGTAGAACCCTTGCACCTTCCAACTGCTCAGGCAATACTTTTTACGATACCCTAATTGTTCGCCCAAATACAAATTATAACTTAAATTTAAAAATAGATACCATTATAAAATGTGTAGGCGAACCCTATACTATCAATTGGAAAAAGAACAATGCTTTTACCACCTATTGCCTAAGTTCCGATGAGTATTGCAACGGCAATGTATATTATACAGGCACAGATTCTTTTTATAAAAGCTATGCTATAGACCAAGGCTATGGCACACAATTTTATTTATATGCCGTAGATAGTAACAATTGCTATTACTCCGAATATACTTATTATAAAGAAGACTACTCCCCTGCTGTGCCAAAACTTGATGCTAAAAACCCTAATTTATGTAAAAATGATTCGGCTATTATATTTGATGCCAATGGCAATCAGGGGTATTATACCTTTAGCTCCAAACCATGGGGTACAGGCAAAATATACCAAGATAGTTTAAAATATAGCGAATTTATGTACCACCCCGATACAGCAGATGCAGTGAAATACATATATGTAAAATTGTATTACGGCAAAGGTTGCCCAGGTATAGATTCTTTTCCGATAACAATATTTCCAAACCCCAAACATACCCTTACGGTAGATAACGACACGGTATGCTATGGCAACGATTTTACATTTACTGCCCACCCCTCCAACGATAGCACCCTGAACCCAGAATTTTGGATAGAAGACAACTATTGGCTTACAGGCAATATCATTATAAAAGCTATAAACGATACTATAGGCACTGTAAACTCTGCCGATGTTATAAGCCAAACAGGCAAACCATTGGGCTCTCAATTTGAGGTACATAGCTGGCTTATGGATTACAATACAGGCTGCGCAGATACTGCCACTACACGAATAGCCATAGCCGAAGTGCCTACCTGCTTTGCAGGTAGCGATGTGCCTACAATGAACACTTGGGATAGCACCCAACTTGGCGGAAGCCCCACAGGAAGCTGCGGCACATGTATGGGCAGCTTAAAATATGTATGGAACCCAACAGATAGCGTATCGGGTATTTATATTGCCAATCCATTTACCACCACAGATTTGCCTTTAACATATTATGTAACCGTTAGCGATAGCATCAGCGGTTGCAATTGTACGGACGATATAAGTATTTTAAGTGTATTGCCCGTAAAATGGTTACAATTTACAGCAGAGTGGCAAAAAGAAAATGGCTATTTAGAATGGCTTACAGCTATGGAAAGCAATAATAATGGCTATGCTATACAACGTAGTTTTGATGGCATTAATTTTACAGATATTGGCTTTGTAGCCTCTCAAACTTTGCAAAACCCACATGGACCATACAATTATAAATATTTAGATGCAAGCAAAGAATTGAAAGAACACCTTATTGTTTACTACCGTCTAAAGCAAATATACTATAATGGCGACTATGGTTATAGTAAAATTGCTATTTTAACCAATATGGATAAAAAACCTTTGGGCTTTATACATGTAAAACCAAATCCTGCAAATAGCCAATTGCAAATAGCCCTTGTAGCACCCAAAGGCAGTATTAGCCTAAATCTTATAAATGCCGAAGGAAAAACCGTATTAAATGAAACATTTAATACCACCCAAGGAGTAAATTATATAGAGCTAAACCAATTAGAAAACCATGCAAGCGGTATATACCAGCTGGTAATTACAGATAAAAACGGGCATACAGAAACTGTAAAAGTAGTATTGACAGGAAAATAGTTTGCTAAAGTTGAACCTTTGTTGGTTGAATTTTACACGAATGCACAAATGGCTTTGTTTTAAACGGCTAAATTGTGTCTGCGAAGCACGGAACCTCCGCTATCGCAAACCCCATGTTAGCGGCTGTTATATTCATCCGATGTGGTGTCATACTCTCGTTATTTGGTCAAATGTTTTGAATGAGTCGCCAGTCTGTAAATATGAAATTTTGCTTGGAATTAAGTTCAATGTCCCAATGGTATTATTTACTACTCTCAAATTTGCTGACTTAGGATTTGTCAAGTTGGTCATTGGAATTAGCCACATACCTGCACACTTAAATGCTCTGTCAAGTGTAACAACAACAAGAAAGTCGGCAGATTTACCAACTAAACCATTAAGCCGTCTTGTTTCGCTTTTTCTCCGTCCACTTTCATAAACTCGTCTTGTTTTTATTTCAAAAGTTAAGCCGTCAGAATTTGTTGCGTCTATACCCTTTGAGATTTTACTCTCACTTAAATTAAGGTCTAATCTTTTGGAAGCATAAAATTCTCCGATGTCGCCAACAACTCTGCTGCTCCTTGTGATTGATTGTTGCTTTAATTCTTCTATTGTCTTTGCAAACTCGTTTAGGAGTTTCTGAATGTTGGGTTGCAAAATAATTTTGTCTTTGTCTATGCACTCAAAGTTTTGAATGTTTGAACTTGTCAAGCTGAACTTGTCGGAAGTAACGTAAGATGCTGGAACACGAACTAACTTTAACGGATTGTAAAGTGTGTCAAAGGAAACCAACACCAAATAGTCAAACAGATTTGGTTTTAGCTTGTCAATGCTGAATGAATTGCTTAGGCTTGAAAATACTTTTGCCTTTACTTGATACTTGTCGCCAGAATTGCAAACACCGTCAACTGCCTTAGCTACTCGGTCTGATTTTTTTAGTTTGAAATGTCTGCAAGCAACATATTCACCAATTTCGCCAGTAAAGCTGTCCGTGGAAATAACACCTTCGTCAAAAAGTCGGTCACTCAAGTCGGCAAACTTGTCAAGTAATATTTGTTGGTCGTTTGTAAACATTTCGTCTATATGTCGTTTGTTTTTTGCAGTCAGTTTGATGTTAGTACTGTCGCCAAATTATAGCCGCTAACGCTCGGGTATATATACGAAGTTCAATTTCGTATATTCCCTCTTTTTTGGGTGGATATACGTAATTTTCACTCATTTATATTTACTTTACAAACATACTCTTTTTAATTAATATCCAAAAAAACAGGCTTGTTAAAAAGTCTTTTTTGCAGTTTATTTGTTTTTGGTATTGCTTTGCAATGGGTTATTGGTGCAATAGCTTGATTATTTATATTAAGTGTTGAAAAATTTAATGTAATTGTATATTTACATTGTGTAATATTCCATTTACATTTTTTAACATTACATTTACAATATGTAAATTGCTATTTACACTTTACAATAGTTCATTTATACTTTGTAACATTTCATTTATTTTATTTATTACTTTATTTACATCTATATTATGTCTATTTCTTTCCATCAATATTGTATTTTCATTATACAATAGTATATTTCTTATTTTTAATAGTATATTTATTGTTTTTGACATTTCATTTATTTTTGTAAATGGCTTTTCAATAATTGTAAATACAATTTTATAAGATGTAAATACAAAATAAATATTTGTAAATACAAATTTACAAAATGTAAATAAATAATTACAAAGTGTAAATAGCATCTTATATAAAATAAATAAGCTATTACCTAATGTAAATAAGCATACTATAAATATAAATAATGGCATAAATATTGTATATATAGTATTACAAAAAAGAAATAGAGACAATAAATTTGTAAATGCTATATTACACTAACGTGAGTTCGGGATAAGGAAAAACTTCTGACAAAAGCGTCATTCTGAACTTTTTTGCTCTGAAAAAAGATTCAGAATCTCTATCAATTTCAGATTACTACACTTCGTTTCGTGAAATTGTTCTGTATAATTTTGCGAAGCCTCCCGCACGTGCGGGATACAGAATGAACTGTGTTAAAAAGCAAATAAATTTTTAAATTTCTTTGTAAAAATTTTTACCTACCCCGACAGCAAAGGCTTGCCTTAATAATTTATTAGCAACAGCAACTAAAGCCAGCTTTCCACTTTTGCCTTTTTCTTTCAGTCGTTCGTACATTTCCTTGCATGTTTTATTGGCTCTTATAGCTCTCATTGCACATAAATAAAGTAATTTTCGCACCTTACTCATACCCATTTTACATATTCTACTTCGCCCTTTTACACTTGTGCCAGATTCAAATATTCTTGGACATAAGCCAACATAAGCAGCTAATTGTTTTGCATTTTCAAACCTTGTAAAGCCTCCACTTACTATGATTAGCGACATACTTGTGCGTTTGCCCAGCCCAGGAATACTTTGTAATCTTAAACCCAAATTAATCAATAGGAGATTTGAAAAATCGAACTACTTGATTTAGTTGGGTTAACCCCGATTTAGAAATTGCAATTATGTTTTGTAAAAACATGATTTGCAATTTGTTATTCGATTCAGCAATTCTATTGCTGAATTTGGGTTAAAAATAAATCTTCATAATGGGTAGTTGTAATTTTCTCCATTTCTAATTCTATTTTCTTAATCTCTTTTTCTAAAGCTGTTATTTGTTTTGTTAAACTTTTGCTTACCACCTTATTCAATACTGTACTTTTTGTAAATGCTTCTACATTATTTTGAAGTACATTTTTTTGAATAATAAAGTTTTCTAATAAGGTTTGTAATTGTTGTAATTCCAATAAAAAAGGCTCTTTAGGTTGCCATAATACTGGTTTTTCACTTTGTCCGAACTGGGCAATTATGGCTGCATCTTTTTTGTCTGTTTTGGTGCGCATCATCCGCATTTTTGAAAAATGTTTTACACTCAATGGATTGACAACACTTACGAATACTTCTTTTGAATGAAGATAACTTGCCAATCTTAAATAATAAGGACCAGATGCCTCCATAACGCAATGGCTTTGGGGCGGCAGCTCGGCTAATAAGTTACTAAATCCAAATTCATCGTTTGGATATTTTTTGTGTAAATACCCTTGTGAATTTTCTTTTTCAATGGCTACATCAAAGTTTTTCTTTGAAATGTCAATGCCTACTAATAATTTTGTTCTCATAATCTTTATGTTTTTATAAAGCAGTAGAGAATCTGTTCTTTTTGATTATCAATCCTAAATACAGGCTTCTAACGCCTAATGAACTGTCCTATCTTTAAGAACAGAAAGGAAAGGTTACTTGCATTCTGTACGGCTTTCGTTTAGCCAATGACTACCTTAGTAATTATCCTTTCCTTCTCTACTGTTTTAAGGTGCTAAATAATATTATTTTTAACACTTGGCAAACATAGAATGACTGTTTCGTTGCTTATCCCGAACTCACTTAACACCAAAATAAACACCCAATAACCCATTATGAACGACCGCCAAGAGAATATTATTAGCCGAAACTTTACTGTAAAAACATTGAAGCCGATGTTGGAGTTATCTCCAACATCTTTTAAAAAGGTGTTAGCCGTTTTGTTTTTTAATCCCAAATTAATCAATAGGAGATTTGAAAAATTGAACTATTTGATTTAGTT
>CAZDGF010000044.1:0-26332 GCA_964505065.1 uncultured Chitinophaga sp. | reverse complement strand
CTTGGTTTTATTTTAAACAAATTTCTAATACTACTTTATTTTAGATGATAGCCATAATAATTTAAAAAAATGATTGCAGTTTTCCTTAGCATTTAATACTTATGATTAATGCTTAATAGAATTATTTTTAATCGAATAAAATTAACTTTTATCTTTAAGTAAAACATTTCTTAACATTTCATTGTTATTGTTGCACTTTTATTTTATATGAAATTATTTTCACTTGCTTTTGTTTTTATAACATTTATTTTTACAATAAAAGCACAACAAAATGTAACCCTTAGCGGAACAGTTAAAGATACTGCAAATGGAGAGGTAGTTAGCAATTGTATAGTATCGGCAGCTGATGGTAAATATACTACACAATCTAATAGTTATGGTTTTTTCTCTTTAACATTGCCAAAAGGTAGCTACGAGTTTATATTTGCTTATAATAGTTTCAAAACAAAAATATTAAAATTAAATTTAACAGAAAATAAAGCATTGATTATTGAACTTACTCAAAAGGAAGCTTCTTTTACCCAAGCTGCAAAAGTTAGCAGTAAGAAAAAAGAAAATCTGATTGAGAAAGTAGATATGAGTGTCAATAATTTGAGCATTAATCAAATTAAAAAAATACCTGCCCTGCTTGGCGAGGTAGATATTGTGCGCTCCATACAGTTGCTACCAGGTGTAACAACCGTAGGCGAAGGTGCATCTGGCTTTAATGTTAGAGGAGGCAATATAGATCAAAATTTGATATTGTTAGATGAAGCCCCTGTATTTAATTCATCGCATTTATTTGGGTTTTTCTCTGTATTTAATCCTGATGCTGTAAAAGATGTAAAACTTATAAAAGGCGGTATTCCTGCAATATATGGCGGCAGGTTATCTTCTGTTTTAGATGTAAGAATGAAAGACGGCAACAATAAAAAATTTGAAGTTAACGGTGGTATAGGTGCTATTTTTAGTCGTTTGAGTATTGAAGGACCAATTAAGAAAAATAAAGCATCTTTTGTAATTGCAGCAAGACGTTCTTATATAGATGCATTGGTAAAGCCATTTGTGCAAAATAATCCTGATTTAAAAGATGCAATATTTTATTTTTATGATTTAACAGGAAAAGTAAATTGGAATATAAATGGTAAAAACAAAGTATATATATCGAGCTATATTGGGCGCGATGTATTTGGAACACCAAATGCAAAATTTGATTGGGGCAATACAACATTAACCGCCCGCTGGAACCACACCTTTAATAGAAATTTATTTTTAAATACCACTGCATATTACAGCAATTTTAGCTATGGCTTAGGGTTTAAAAATAATACAGCTACTTTCGATTGGAACTCTCAAATTCAGAATATAAGTATTAAACCAGATTTTTCTTATTTTATCAATACAAAAAATACATTTAATTTTGGTATTGTAAGCACTTATTATACATTCAAACCTGGCACAGCCACAAGCACAGACAATGGTGTTTCTATTAATTTTAGTTTGCCTAAAAAATATTCAATAGAAAATGCAATTTATGCTGAAAATGAGCAAAAAATAATCAAACCATTAACCATTCGCTATGGCTTACGTTTCTCTAATTTTCAATATATAGGTAAAGGCACGGAGTATATTTTAGATAATTCGCCAATACCAAATCAACCAAAAGTTATTACCAAAATAAACCGCTATGAAAAAGGCGAAACCATACAAACGTATAACAATTTAGAGCCTCGCTTATCTGCCAATTATGTTTTTAATAAATTATCATCTATAAAATTTGGCTACAACCGTATGGCGCAATATCTTCATTTAATATCCAATACTGCGGCAAGTGTTCCATTAGATGTATGGACACCAAGCACAAACAATATTAAACCACAACTTGCCGACCAATGGGCATTAGGCTATTTCAAAAATTTTGGTAAAAAAACAGATTATGAAACCAGCGTTGAGGTATTTTATAAAGATATGAAAAACCAAATAGACTATATTGATGGTGCAGATTTACTTTTAAATACAGAACTTGAAACCCAATTGCTAAATGGCAAAGGCAGAGCGTATGGTGCGGAGTTTTATGCCAAAAAAAATGTTGGCAAACTTACAGGATGGATAAGCTATACGCTATCAAAATCTGAAAGAAAGGTAGATGGTATAAATCAAAATACATGGTATGCCAATAGGTTTGATAGAAGACATAATTTAAACATTATAGCCAGTTATGCTTTATCGGAAAGATGGAGTTTATCTGCAAATTTTGTATATGCAAGTGGCACACCTATTACACTACCTACAACAAAATACAGTGTTGGCGGCTTAAAAAATATACCTCAGAACCCTAACGATAAACGCAATAATATTCGTATTCCAGATTATCACCGTTTAGATTTTAGCGGAACACTGAAAGGAAAAAAACGCCCACGTTGGGAGGGCGAATGGGTATTTAGTGTTTACAATATTTATGCCCGTAAAAATGCGTTTTCAATATACGCAACACCAAATTTCAAAAATAACAATACGCCTACAATAGTTCGCTTTTCAGTTATTGGCTCTGTTGTTCCTTCTGTAACGTACAATTTCAAATTCAAATAAAATAAGCAATGAAAAAATATATTTCTAATCCACTATCACTTTTAAGTATTGTTGTAATTTCTTTATTATTCACAGCTTGCGAGCGTAAAATAGATTTTGATTTGGGCAAAGGCGAGCCGCAAGTTGTGGTAGATGCTTTTTTAAACAATAGCAGAGATACCCAATTTATATACATTAGCAAAAGTGTGCCTTATTTAGATAAAGCAGACCCAATTGGTT
Organism: uncultured Chitinophaga sp.; assembly: GCA_964505065.1. Taxonomy (GTDB): domain Bacteria; phylum Bacteroidota; class Bacteroidia; order NS11-12g; family UBA955; genus JABMMZ01. Next base: position 23,545 of record CAZDGF010000044.1, on the reverse strand, counting down.
ACGATGTAGATTCTGTTATTGTAATTGACGAAACAAGTTTAAAAAAAATTAAATTTGACAGGTTAAGTTTAGGCATTTATTTTTATGTTCCTAATAATGATACGCTATTAGTTGGTCATCAATACGGTTTAGGTGTTTTCGACAAAGCAAATACTTATGTTTCTGCATCTAAAATGGGCAGAGTAGGCACAATAGATTCTATGACCTACGAAAGAGAAAACCCAAATAGCAATACAAATAAAGCGTATGATGTAGAATTTATAGGAAAAGACCCTGTAGGCGTGGGCGATTTGGTATGGATAAAAGAATACAAAAACGATACCTTATCTGGCAGTTTTAATGTAGCTTACGACAATGCCTTTACAGCATCAGACAATGGCAGTGGCGATGGGGAGGTTTATATTGTACCATTGCGCACTTTTTCTAATTATTTTTTGGGCGATGAATGTAAAGTAGAAATATATGCCATAACACCCGAGTGTTATTATTACCTAAAGCAAATAGATGTACAACTAAATAATACCGCAGGGCTTTTTGCCCAACCTGTAGCCAATGTAGATGGCAATATTGTAAATTTGACTAACAATAAAGATAAAATATTGGGCTTTTTTAATGTAGGCGCAGTAGTAAGAAAAAGCGTGACAATATTTTAGTTTTTTTGAATAGACAACGAAATGGGTTAATTTTGTGTCTTGTATAAAATAATGAAGTATTTATTTATCCTTTTTTTTACTTTTAGTTTAAAATTTTCCTATTGCGCTCAAGTAATTGGAGCAGATATTTATTATAAAATATTGAACAATAAAACTATTGAAGTTTTTGTAAAAAGATACACTTGGTTGAACGAAAAAGATACACAAGCTATTAAAATATATTACAAAATTGGAAACTTAATTGATAATAAAGTTAGTGTTAAAATATCCTCAAAATTAAATTACAATGGTTGCGATACAACAAAAGCATATAAAGATTATAGTGGTAAAATTTCTGTTGAAACAATTTTTAAAGCAACTTTTGATTTTGATACTAAATATTTTGATAGTTTAATTGATAAACATTGTAAAATTACTTTTTATTATGATAGCGATAAAAGAGAAAGATACTTTTCTAATATTCAAAGTTCATATAATTTATTTTTAGATGCAGAAATTAATTTTTGCCAATTGAAATCAAATAAAATTGAACCAAATTTTTCAAATAATCCTATATTTACAATGTGTTGCAATCAAACATTTAGATACAATATAGGATATATAAATCAAAAAGATATTGTTGATTCATTTGCATTTGAATTAGCAGATGCTTTGGATAGTATAAATAAAAAAGTAAAATATTATTCTCCTTTTTCAGGAAAAATTCCAATTACGCCTTATTGTCCACCTAATCCAGGAACAATTAATTGTAAACCTCAGCCCAATGCTTTACCTGCAAGAGGCTTATATTTTGACCAAAACAATGGAGATTTAATTTTTACACCAACAAATTGCGATGAGGTTGGAGTAATTGTATTTAAGCAAAAGCTTTACAAATTGGATAGTTTTAATAATTATATTGAATTAGGTTATATAAAAAGAGAAATGACAATGATTAATAGACAATGTATTGCTAACAATTCCCCATTAATCATAAGTAGCAGTAATTCATACAATGTTTGCGAAGGTTCAAAAATTTGTTTTAACATAAAAATTACAGACGACCTATATTTACCCAACCAAAATAAAAAAGACACGGTAGAAATTATTCTTAATTCAGATTTGAATAATCATAATTTGACTTATTTAGATACCAATATAAGTATTAAAGATGCTACTTTCTGTTGGCAAACAAAACTTGGAGATGGCAAAATAGCACCTTATCATTTATCAATAATTGGTAAAGAAAAAAATTGCCCAAAAAAAGGCTTAAGTAGCAAAGGGTTTTTAATTTATGTTAAACCAAATACTATAAAATATAAAGTAAAATTAAAGCCTGTAGAATGTAATAAAGTTGAAGTATTATTAGATAAAGCAAATTTTAAAAATATAAATTGGCAAATTTTTTCAAGATATAATGTGCTTGTTGATTCTAAAAATAGATTTACTGATACAGCCCAATTAAAATTTCCTTACGATTCATTTTATTACATAAAAAGCATTGTAGATAATGATAATATTTGTTTTAATATTGATACTTTTAAAAACATTAAATTTGATTCAGAATATATCAACTATTATGATACTAATACATGCCAATCTGCTAACAACTTAAACTTAAATCTATACAATTTGCAAAAAAATAATAATGCAATTTGGTTTGACGCTAATCATAAACAACTAACTAATAAAATTATACCATTAAATGGCAGTACCTTTCCTATTACATTAAATTATTATTATAAACTTTCAACTTCAAACAATTGTTTAATTACCAATTATTTTAATTTTACAATACATGATACTTTTAGAAATGTATTGCTAAATAGAGATTTTTGTTTTAATAGCATATATTTAAACTTATTTGAAAATGGATTTTATAAAAGAAAAAAATATGATTGGATAAGTAGCAAAGGAGCAATAGTAGATGGTTATGATAAATTATATATTTACAATAGCTCATTTTCTAATTTTAAAGTTAGGAATTATTATGATTCAAATTATTGCAGAAATTATGACGAAATAAATTATAAAGCTGATAAACCTTTTTTACCAAGTTTTACATCAAATGTAACCAAAGGATATGCGCCATTATTGGTAACATTTACAAATACTATTTTAGGCAACAATTTATCATATCTTTGGAAATTTGAAGTTAAAAATAAAATTTTTACTACTACTTTTAAAAATACAGCACAATATTATGACAGTGCAGGTAAATACAATGTTAGCTTATATATTAGCGGTAAAGCGTGTAAGGATTCTGTAATTAAAAAACAGTACATAGAAGTACTTTCGCCAATTAATAATATTCAAAAAAATGATTTAAATCCATTTATAATTTACCCTAACCCAACAACAGATAAAATATACATTAAAACTGACAAACAATATACAGCCCAAATAATAGATATTTCGGGAAGAATAGTTATTAATTTAGAGAATAACCAAGAATTTAAATTGACAAAAGGTATTTATCTAATAAAAATAAAAATTGATGATATTGTTTATACTGAAAAAATTGTAGTTTTATAACCCCCTCAAAATATCCAACACACCAGCCACAGCAGGGCAAACAGTAGTATTTACCAATGTTAAAGCCTTGCGTTTTATAAAAACATCTTCGTTGGTATAAGGAAAGCGGGCGCAATCGCCTGGGCGCACCTCGTATATTTTACAAGTATTATCAGGGTTTAAAAATGTACACGGTTGCTGTTGCAATACCCAATCGTTTTCTTCATCAAGTTTTAAATATTGTGCTATTAGCTCGGTTTCTTTAATGCCTAAATGTTTGCTTATACGTTTTATATCTGTAGCTTTAAAAGTAGGGCTATGGTTTTTGCAACAATTGGCACAATCCAAACAATTTATTTTACTAAAAATTGTATCATGCAATTGCGGTAAATGTTTAATAATACTTGCCTCATTGGCTGTTGCTAAATAGCGTTTATTGGCTTTTTTATTGTTTTTAGCTTTTTGTTTCCAAGTATTATCCTTGCTCCAATCCATAGCGGCAAAGATATAAAAATAGAAAATGATTGTTTTAACCCAAATTCAGCAATAGCATTGCTGAATCGAATAACAAATTGCAAATCATGTTTTTACAAAACATAATTGCAATTTTTAAATCGGGGTTAATCCCAACTAAATCAAATAGTTCAATTTTTCAAATTTCCTATTGATTAATTTGGGTTTAAAACAAAAAATGTAATACCTATCTTTGCGCTATGCAAAAAATAGCCGCCATATTAAAGCAATTAGGCATAAAACCATTGAACGAAAGTGTATGCACAGGCACCAATTGGATAAGTGCAGTTGGTAGTGTAAAGCAAGATGTTATTTCGCCAGTAGATGGCAAAAAAATAGCCTCGTTTATATATGCCACCGAAACAGAATACGAAGCTGTGATGAAACGTGCAACAGATGCTTTTGTGCATTGGCGAAACATACCAGCCCCTAAACGTGGCGAAATTGTGCGTCAATACGGCAATGTGTTAAGAGAAAATAAAGAAGCGCTAGGTGCTTTGGTAAGTTATGAAATGGGCAAAAGCCTGCAAGAAGGCTATGGCGAGGTGCAGGAGATGATAGATATTTGCGATTTTGCAGTGGGCTTAAGCAGGCAATTGTATGGCTTAACCATGCATAGCGAACGCCCAAACCATAGAATGTATGAGCAATGGCATCCATTGGGTGTGGTAGGCATTATTTCAGCCTTTAATTTCCCTGTGGCTGTATGGGCTTGGAATAGTATGATAGCAGCCGTATGTGGTAATGTAAGCGTATGGAAACCATCGGAAAAAACACCCCTTTCTGCCATAGCTTGTATGAATTTGTTAAAAACAGTATTAGCAGAAAATAAAATACCTGAAGGTGTATTTACTTTATTAAATGGCAATTATAAAGTAGGCGAAATGATGGCAGAAGACAACCGTATTCCTTTAATATCTGCCACAGGTAGCACACGCATGGGCAAGGCTTTGGGCAAAGTAGTAGCCCAACGTATGGGTAAAAGCCTATTAGAACTTGGGGGCAATAATGCCTTAATTGTTAGCCAACATGCCGATTTGAATATGGCATTGCGAGCCATTGTATTTGGGGCAGTAGGCACAGCAGGGCAGCGTTGTACTACCACAAGAAGACTTATTGTTCAAGAATCTGTTTACGATGAATTACTTAAAAAAATAATAAAAGCCTATAAGCAATTAAACATTGGCAATCCTTTGGATAGCAATATGCACGTTGGCCCACTGATAGATACCGATGCTGTAAATGCTTTTGAACAGGCACTGGCAGAGGTAAAAAAAGAAGGCGGGAAAATACTTTTTGGTGGTAAAATACTAAAAGGCGAAGGCTATGAAAGCAAATGCTATGTGCAGCCAGCCATTGTAGAGGCACGCAATACCTACAAAATTGTTCAACACGAAACCTTTGCACCTATATTGTATGTTATGAAATATACAAAAATAGAAGAAGCCATAGCCATGCAAAACGATGTAAAACAGGGTTTAAGTTCTGCATTGTTTTCTAATAACATTAGAGAAACAGAATATTTTCTTTCTGCCCAAGGTAGCGATTGCGGTATAGCCAATATCAACATAGGCACAAGCGGTGCCGAAATTGGCGGTGCATTTGGTGGCGAAAAAGAAACAGGAGGCGGCAGAGAAAGCGGCAGCGATAGCTGGAAAGCCTATATGCGTAGACAAACCAATACCATAAATTATGCTGATACCATGCCTTTGGCACAAGGCATAAAGTTTGATTTATAGTTGCAAAAATAATTGCCCGTATATTTTTGGTGCGCTAACTTTTCACTTTAGTTGAAATAAAAAATAGTATTCACAATTTATAGTTTCTAATACTGATGCTGAAAGCATCATAGATTTATAGAGAAATATTATACACGCAAAGTACGACCCCTTCGGGGTCGCACACATAAATTCTAATGTAATTTTCTATAAATCTATCTCCCTTTTAGGGTGGGGATGCAGATGTATTTTGAAACTCCATACCATTGGTTCGCAGTCTTTTCGAACCAAAAACATAAGCCTACCAAATTTTAGGTATTTATTAGGTATTTATTAGGTATTTATTAGGTATTTTTTGCTGAATATTTTTATATCAGAATTATTCTTCTTAATGTTGTAGAACTAAACCCAAAAAATATGAAAAAAATATTTACAACTATTTTATTTTTACTCATTTTGAGTAACTTAAAAGCACAAACAAATTTTAACACAACAAGAAGTAGTTTATTTAACATTTGTCGTTCTGTGAGAACTGACACAAACAAAATTTTATCAGATAGAAGTATAAATATTTTCTTTTCAAGAAAAGTAGCTTCTTACCTTGCAGGCAGCAATGATTTATCTTTATATAAAAATTATTTTGTTTCAGATATTTCAGATGGTTCTTTATTTTTTGGTCATAATAGCCAAATTTATAAACCAGTAAATGATAGAGTTTCAGATTTATTAACTTTTGGCTTAAAGGCTAAAGCAAAAGATAATTTTGCAACTATTTTTTCTGCCAAAGAATTTGCAGGCGATATTGGTATAAATTTAAAATACACACATATATGTAGAGGTAAAATTTGGTATGATAGAAAAATACAAATGCAAACAAACTTATATAGAATTTTTAATAGAACTAATAGTTCACTTTCTCAAAAAGTAGCAATGAGATATAAACGAACACTAAATTACGGAAAACTTAATTACCAAATGCAATTAGATTCTACAGTATTTCTCTCTTCAATATCTTCTATAACTGATACAAGTTATATAAACCCAATAAAAAGGAAATTTTTTAGTGATGATGAAGGCTATTTAAAGCAATTTGCAGAAATGGAGGCAGATGAGTTTGAAGCCGATAACAATTCCCACAATTTAAGTAATATAAATTGGTTTTCCATATCTTGTTTCGCCCCTATTACTAATTCTAAATATGGTATTGCCGATTCTATTAGAGGAGAAATTAAACCTACTAATTTTCGCCCATGGGAGGGAAATATATTGTTTACCAATATTATTGAAAGTAGAAGATATGGGAGGCTTTTTACTACATTTGGAGTAAGCGCATTTTTAAATAATTCTGCAAAAAACGAAGATATCCCAAAGTATGATATAAATACATATAAACAATTAGGAGGAAAAGACACAATTAAATTAGCTCAATTATCTACAGAAGAAGCTTTTATAGGAAATTACAAAACTTATTTAAGCACTAAAATAAGTGGGCAATTAATTTATTTTTACCCCAAATTATCTTGGCTAGGATTTAGTGCAAAATATGAACAATTTTTCGGGAAATATGACCCTAAAAACTTAAAAATAGGTTTTCCTATGGTGTTTCAAGGTAAAGATGAAGATTCTAAAATAAATATAGAGTTACAATTAATGGCAAATGATATTGAAGCCCTACAAAACCAAGAAAGTAAAAAATTTAATGATATTTTTCAAATAGGTATTAGTATTGGTTTGCCTTTTAGTAGTATCATTTATTAATCCCAACACCCACTCTAACTTAAATTTGCAATTTTCCCACTCATAACAACTTTCCAATAATACATCCTAATAAAAAATATTTTATCTATTTCCAAAAAATTGTATATTTGAAAGTCAATATCTCCTATGGCTTTCCAAAATTCTGTTTTACAACAAAAGTTAGATGAATTTATTAAAAAATTTTATCTCAATCGCTTGTTAAAAGGTGGTTTATTGGTGGTTGGTGGCATTATAGCCTTTTTTTTATTGGCTGCTTTTTTAGAGTATTTTGGGCATTTTGGTAGGGGGTTTCGTGCATTTTTGTTTTTTAGTTTTATTGCTTTTGCTTTGGGTATTATTGGTTTTTATGTAATAGTGCCTATACTTAAATTATTGCGCATAGGTAAAACCATTAATTATAAACAAGCATCTACCATTATTGGCAATCATTTTCCAGAGATAAAAGACAAGCTGCTAAACACCCTGCAACTTCAAGAGCAAAGCACAAATTCTAACAACGAATTGCTTTTGGCAAGTATCAATCAACGGACAAAAAACCTTAGCCCTTTTTCGTTTACCAAAGCAGTAGATTTTAAAAAATCTGTAAAAAAATACAGTCGCTATGCCCTGCTGCCATTAATTATGGCAGGTATTATTTTAGTTTTTCAAAGCAATATTCTTACCTCTTCCGTAAATAGAATTGTAAGCTATAACCAACAATTTGCCAAAGAAGCTCCTTTTGAGTTTGTGCTAAAAAACACAAACCTAAATGTATTGCGCAATGCAGATTTTAAAATAGAGGTAAGCACCAAAGGCAAAAATTTACCTGCTGAAGTATTTATTACTATTGATAACCATAACATTAAAATGGAAAAAGAAGGTAAAAATACTTTCAGTTATCAATTTCAAAACCTTACCGCTAACCATATTTTTTATTTTACAGATGGCGAATTTACCTCTAATAGTTATGAGCTAAAAGTGTTGCCAAACCCTGTAATTGCTAATTTTAAAGTAAATGTAAGTTACCCAGCTTATACAGGTAAAAAAAATGAAACCATACAAAATACTGGCGATTTAACTGTACCCAAAGGCACAAAATTAGAATGGCAGTTTAATACCAAAGATGCTGAAAAAATGAACTTTATGTTCGACAATAAAATGCTTGCAGCACAAAAAACAGACGATGTATTTGCGGTGCAACAAATAGTATTAAAAAATACCCAATATTATATTCAATTAGCCAATCGGTTTATAACACAAAAAGATACTATAAAATACACTATTCAGAGTATTGACGATAGATACCCAGGCATTGTAGCCGAGCAAAAACCAGATTCTATTAACCCATTTATCTACTATTTTTATGGTAAAGCCGATGATGATTATGGTATCAGTCGCTTGCAATTTGTATATAAAAATTTAACACAAAATAGTGTACTGCAAACCCTGCCTGTAAGTATTGGCAAAAGTACAGATGAAATATTTTATTACATGGTAGATATTCAAAGCCTTATAAAACAAGAGGGTGATGAATTGGAATACTACTTTGAGGTGTGGGACAATGATGCTGTGAATGGCAAAAAAAGCAGTAAATCTGCAATTTTTAAAACCATAGCACCAAGTAAACAAGAGCTAAGCGCACAAGCCGAAAGCAGCAGTAAAGGTATTAAACAAAAATTGGACGAGGCTATGAAAGAATCTATTAGTCTTCAAAAACGCTCGCAAGAACTGAACAAAGAACTGTTAGAAAATAACCTTGAATGGCAACAAGAACAAAAGGTAAAAGATTTTATAAACGACCAAAAGAAACTTGAAAACAAACTAGAGCAGCTTAAAAACGAAAACAAAGCCAAAAATGAACGTGAAAAACAGCTAACGCCTCAAGATGAAGAATTGCTAAAAAAACAGAAAGAATTAGAAAAATTATTCAACGAATTGTTAACGCCCGAAATGAAAGCCATGATGAAAAAGCTTGAAGAAATGATGAAAGAGCAGAACAAAGAGGGTATGCAACAGGAGTTGGATAAAATGAAAATGAAGAACGAAGAAATGCAAAAGCAATTGGATAGAACGCTTGAGCAATTTAAACAAATGGAGATAGAAAAAAAACTTGAAGAACAACTAAATGAGCTGAACGAATTAGCCCAAAAACAAGAAGAATTGGCTGAAAAAACAGGGAAAAAAGCAGAAAACAACGAAGAGTTAAAAAAAGAACAAGAGGAGATAGATAAAAAATTTGAAGAAATAGAAAAAGAGATAAAAGACATTGAAAAAAAGAACGATGAACTTGAAAATAAAATGGAGCTTGAAGATACCAAACAAGACCAAGAAGAAATAAATGAAAGCCTTGATGAGAGCAAAGAAAGTTTAGAAAAAAAGAAGAACAATAAAGCAGCCGAAAACCAAAAAAAGGCTGCCGATAAAATGAAAAAAATGGCTGAAAAAATGAAAAAAGCAGCCGAAAAAGACAAAGAAAAACAACAAGAAGAAGACTATTACACCCTGCGTCAAATATTAGAAAACCTAATAGAACTCAGCGATGCACAAGAGAATTTAATAAAACAAATGCAAGAAGTGCGCAGCTATAATCCTAAATATGTGGAGCTAAGTGCCAAACAGCGCAAATTGAAAGAAGAAACAAAAGCTGTTGAAGACTCTTTGTTGGCTTTAAGCAAACGCCAAATAGCCATTAAAACTTTTGTGAATAAAGAAATAAGTGGAATAAACAATAATATGGAAAAAGCCATAGAAAGTTTTGGTAAAATAGAAATAATACAAGGCACAGTAAAGCAGCAATATGTTATGACAGGGTTCAATAATTTGGCTGTAATGCTTTCGGAATCGCTAAAGCAAATGCAAGAGCAAATGAACGAGCAGAAAGATAAAAAACCTGGCAGCGGACAATGCAAAAATCCTGGGGGTAAAAAACCTGGAAAACCTGGCAATAAAGGAAAACCAAAAGCAGGCAGCATAGGCGATATGCAAAAAAAGATGGGCGAAAAAATGCAAGAAATGCAAAACGGCATGAAAAATGGCAAAAAACCCACAAGCGAAGAGTTTGCTAAAATAGCTGCTCAACAAGAAGCATTGCGAAGAGAACTTGGCAGATTGCAACAAATGATGAAAGAAGAAGGCAAAGAAGGTGCATTTGGCGATTTAAAGAAAACCCAAGACCTAATGGAGAAACAAGAGCGAGACCTTGTAAACAAACAAATAACGCCCGAAACTATACAGCGTAAACAAGAGATAGAAACCCGCATGCTGGAGCACGAAAAAGCAGAAAAAGAGCAAGAACAAGACAATAAACGAGAAGCCGAACAAGCCACGGAAACCACTAAAAGTATTCCACCAGCTATAAAAGAATATTTAGAAAAAAAAGCTAGAGAAATGGAACTTTTGAGAAGTTTGCCTGCGGAACTTTCGCCCTATTATAAAGATAAAGTAAGGGAGTATTTTAAAAAAGTGGGGAATGTATAAATGGCAAATATTCTTTGCATAGAAACCTCTGCTGCCTTATGCAGTGTGGCTATTTATACACCCAAGCAAATTTTTTATTTAGAAAATACCAAAACCTTGGCTCATGCTGAATTTTTAGCACCATTAATAGAAACCTGCTTGCAAAATGCCAATTTAAAACCTAAAGATATACAAGCAGTTGCCATAAGCGGAGGTCCAGGTTCTTACACAGGCTTGCGTATAGGTTGCAGCACTGCCAAAGGCTTGTGTTATGCTTTAAATATTCCTTTAATAGCCATTGATACTTTGCAAATAATAGCCCAAGCAGCAATAAATGAAAATGCCAATTATGATTATTATTGGCCCATGATAGATGCCCGCAGAATGGAAGTGTATCATACTATTTTTGATAAAACATTAAATGCTATTCAACCCACAACGAATAGTGTTATTGGAATTAACAATGAAGAATTAATAATTAATAATGAAGAATTAATAATGAAGAATGAAGCCTCTGTCATTTTTAGCGAAGCTCATGTCATTCTGAGCGAAGCGAAGAATCTATCTTTATCAAATGAAAATCCAAAATCCAAAATCATCAAATCAAAAATAGCCTTGTGTGGCGATGGTGCAGCTAAGTGTGCTGAAATATTAAATTTACCTTTAGTAAATACTGTAGCCAATGCCCAAGCCATTTGCAGCTTGGCTATAGCAAAATACAATGCCCAACAATTTGAGGATACAGCTTATTATGAGCCTTTTTATTTAAAACAGGCGAATATTACGGAAAGTAAAAAGTTAGCTTTATAAAAATAAATAAAAATTTCCTATTATTGAAGTATGCAAAACATTAATCCGCCTTTTAACTTAAATGAATGGCTAAAAGAAAATAGACACTTGCTAAAACCGCCTGTGGGCAATAAAAACCTTACCGTAGGTGCTGGCGATTTTATTGTAATGATAGTGGCGGGACCAAATGCCAGAAAAGATTACCACTACAACGAAACAGAAGAATTTTTTTATCAGCTTGAAGGCGAAATTAATGTACGCATTCAGCAAGACGGTAAAGCTGTAGATGTGCCTTTAAAAGCAGGCGATATGTTTTTGCTGCCAGCAAAAGTACCTCATTCGCCAAGTAGAACGGAAGGCTCTCTTGGTTTGGTTATAGAGCGTGTTAGAGCAGGAAAAGGTTTTACCGATGGTTTACTTTGGTTTTGCGAAAAGTGTAATCATCAGCTTCATGCTTCTTATTTTGAACTACACGATATTGAAAAAGATTTTATCCCTCGTTTTAAAGAATACTACGCATCGGAAGAAATGCGTACTTGCAAACAGTGTGGCGATGTAATGGCTGCCGACCCAAGGTTTGTGTAAGGTTTAAAATGGTTTCAGAGTTTGTATAATTTTGCAAAGCCTCCCGAAGCTTCGGGATACAGAATGACTGAATTAAGTATCATTATTCTGTTCCAAAAACTTTAAATGCTGCACCACATATTTTATTTCCGAATAGCTGTAATCATCGCCCAATGCTTGTTTTATAGGTGTTAGCCCTTCTGGTTTGTTTTCGGTTATATAATTTTCAATTGCTTTTATTTTTTCTTGGCTTACTAATTTATCAATAGCCAATTGCCCCAAGGCTACAAAATGCGCCAAATGTCCCTCTATTGTAAAAGGACTAAAATTGCGCTCTGTGGCTATTTCTTCAATTGTTTTACCTTGTTGAAACATTTCAAAAGTTAATAATTTTGAATCTGGCTTTTTAGGTTTTTCTATCAATATTTCTTCTTGAACTGGCACATAATTTATCTTATCTATTTTTTTATCTATACAATAAGTATTAATAAATGCTAAAATTTCGCTGCCAAATTGATTCATTTTTTGCTTACCCATGCCCTTAATTTTTGTCAATTCAGCTTTAGAAACAGGTAAAATATTTACAATTTCGAGCAATGTTTTTTGTGGTAGTATCATGTATTCTGGCAATCCTTTTTCATTGGCTAAAGTGGTTCGCCAATTTTTTATGGCTATATACAAATCTGTATGCTGTGTGCCTTTGGGTACAAATACACTTGCTTTTTTTAGATGTAGGCTGTTGGTAAAATCTATATCGGCATTTGCCTTTATTTGCATGTATTGGTGGGCATTAAAACCATTGCAAGATGCTTCCAAACTTTTATGTTTTATAAATACTGCTTTTTCCATTTCCAACAAAGCATCTTTTATGGTTTGTCGTACACTTTTATTGTCACTATCGTAGTGTATTTTTTTTATTTGTTGGTTTAAAATATCAAATTTAGATTTAAAATAATTGCTGGCTTTTACAATACGTTCTTGCAGTGCCTCGTTGCTTTCTACAATGGGTTCAAGGTTTAGCAATTCATTTATTTGTACATTAAATTTTTGTACAACAGTAATAATTTCTTTTTCATAAACATCTGCTATTTTTATCAATTCTTCTGCATTGTTTGGCACAAGTAAAAAAGCATTTTGCTCCACCATTTTGCAGCAGTGTTTTATCTCTTTTTGTATGCTATTAAATTCAAATATTTCTTTTACCAATTGCTTTTGAAAAGCTGCTTTTTGCTCAATTAAAAATGCCTCATCGGGCAAGTTTTTTTCTATATCGCTGGTGTAATTGGCTACAACACCATCTGTTTTTATACTTTGGGGCATAATTTGCGAACGCAGCACAATGCCCTCAAATGTTTTGCAGCGGCTAAGCGCAACATATACCTGCCCATGGGCAAAGGCAGCCCCTGCATCTATTATTACTTTATCAAATGTTAAGCCTTGACTTTTATGGATAGTTATAGCCCAAGCCAGTTTTAAAGGGTATTGTTTAAATGTGCCAATCACTTCTTCGTTTATTTCTTTAGCACCATTCAAACTGTATTTTATATTTTGCCATTCCTCTCTGCCTACCGCTATTTCATTACTATCCGCTTGGCATTTTACATAAATTGTACCGTCTTCAATTTTTATAATTCTACCAATTTTGCCATTAAAATAATTTTTATCTCTGCTGCTATCATTTTTTACAAACATTACTTGGGCATTTACTTTTAGCTCCAATTGTTGCTCTGTTGGATAAGAAAATTGAGGAAAATCTCCTGTAATTTCTGCTTGATATAAATAGCTATTGGTTTTTAACTCATGTAGTTTTTCAAAATTTATTTGTTGAGCCGTATTGTTATGGCTTGTAAGGGTAATATAGCCGTCTTCATCTGTTGGTTTAAAATTAGGAATATAGCGTTCGTTCAGCTCTTTTAAGCTATCGTAATCCATATCGTTATCGCGAATGCTATTGAGCATTTTAATAAAATAATCATCGCTTTGGCGGTATATATGTTTTAGCTCAATGCACACTGGCTGTGTGGCTTGCAAGGCTCGGCTGCTAAAAAAATAGCCTGTTTCATAATATTGTTTTAATATTTGCCATTCATCGTCTTTTATTACAGGAGAAAGCTGATGAAGGTCGCCTATCATTAATAATTGAACACCACCAAAAGGCAAATGATGGTTTTTAAACTTGCGCAAAACTTCGTCTATTCCGTCCAACATATCTGCACGCACCATACTTATTTCGTCTATTACCAACAAATCTAAACTTTGAATAAGGTTAATTTTTTCTCGGTTAAATTTTTTAACAAAACTTTTTTCAGAAGGATTGTAATTGCCGCTTTGTCTTTGCAAATGTTCTGGAATTTGAGGTCCAAAGGATAATTGAAAAAACGAGTGGATTGTAACCCCTCCAGCATTTATAGCCGCTACACCTGTAGGCGCAACAATAGCCATTCGCTTGGGCGATGTTTTTTTGAGTTGGTGTAAAAAAGTGGTTTTACCAGTACCTGCCTTACCTGTTAAAAAAATATTTTTATTGGTAAATTCAACAAAATCGTGGGCGAGTTTTAATTCAGTATTGGTATGTAAATTAGAAGTATTCATGGCAAAAACAGTACAAAAATAATCAATTATTTATGGATAAAATTTTCCTGTGTATTCATAAGGATTATCTGCTCGTTGAAAAACAATTATGCTTACATTGTTTTGTGCTATTTTTAATTTATTCCAAATAAAAAGTTTTACTACTATGTTATCCAATGAATGGTTTTGTTTTAAAATATCTTTCAGTTTAGCTGATAGTATTTGCTTGGGTTCTAATGGTATTGAGCGCCAATCTATTCGCTCGTTTTTATGGGAAATTTCCATTACCAATTCCGCATTGGCTATGGGCATTTGCAAATGTGGTATTACTTCTAAAAAACTGATTCTATCTTTTATTTTTTCTTGCAAATTAAATTCCAAAGCATTGCTCCATTCTTGGTTAGCCAATAGCTTAAATTGAAAGGTATCAATTTCCTTTTTAGCTAAATTATAATTATTGTTTTTACTGAACACATAAAAACTATATAAATAGTTTTCATTTTTAAATTTTATAGTTGGAAATTGCGTATTTATTTCACACATTTTATTGGGCGAAAGCTCATTGCAAATAATATATTCATAAGCATAAAAATCAATTGTTTTTATGGTGTCTGCAAATGTAATAGCAAGTGGATTAGCCTCTTTTTTAAGATAAAAATTCAAATAATTGCTATTGCCTTGCCATATTATCAATGCTTTATTTTGGGGCAATTGCTTTAATTGATATTGCGCTTCAGAAATAAAATTTTTTATGGCAGAATAATTTCTTTTTTGATAAAAATGAGCTGAAAAAATAAGCGAATAAAAAGCAATAAGTGATGCAACAATAATTAGCCCAATTTTTATTTTTAAATTTTGGAAAAAAGACAAACCATTACCCAATAAAATAATTAAAAAAGGTGTAGAAAAATACAAGGCATTGTATTGTAAAACTGGCGAGCGAAATGTAGAATAAATCCAAAGCAAAATAAAAGGCAGCAACCACAAAAAAAGCAAAAGAATCAGTGTTTTTTTAGCTTTTTTAAATTGAAAAAATGCTAAAATTAAAAGTAATAAACTGAAACATACATACACCCACGATTGGTTAAATAATTGCAAGAAAAATGCAGGAATAAAATCAAATGTTGGCTTACCCAACCAGCCCAATCCGCCCATTTTTAATAGATAAAACGTAATGTCAATATGCGGTAAAAAAAGGACTATAGTAATAGCAAAACTAATGAAGTAAAACTTTAAATTAATTTGTTTGACATAGGCTAAAAACAATATTAACCATAGCATTAAACTTTGCAAAAAGCTAAAATAATGCGTGTAATAACTTAATGTTGAATAAATGATAATGCCTATATAATTTGCAATCAAATATTTATTTTCAGTGCATTTTAAAGCATAATAAAAGAAACCTAAATTAAGCAATAAACCAATGGTGTATGGTCGTATATATGTTTGTTGGGTTAAAAAAAATGATAAAGAAATAAAAATAATTGTACTTAATATTGCAGCATAAAGATTAAATAATTTTAAACTGCATTTGAATAAATAATAACTACAACCAATACTGGCTATGGCAAAAGGTAATTTTAGCGCCCATTCTGTATTACCAAATAATTTAATATAACACCATAACCATACTTGAACACCTGCAGGGTGTCCATCGGGCATTACGCCTAGTTGAATTAAAGCATTGAAATTTGTAAATCTGCATCTATGTAATGCACTCAATTCATCGTGAGAAAAAGGCAGATTGAAAAACCCATAAAAAAGCACCAAAGAATGTAAGGTTAAAACAGCAATAAGTAGTTTGTTTTCAGTATGCATTTGCAACATCATAACACTCCATAGCCAATAAAAAACCCGAATTAAAATGTATGCTTACCACACCTGTTTCTGCCACTTTATTGCTACTACTGGTGCTATATGGATATTGCAATGTAGCATTATCTAAATTCCAAAATAGGTTTGTAGTTGTAAGCCCATTAACAGTATTTAAAGGCATGAGCGAAAAATTATCACCTTTTTCAAAATGTTTTTTAAAGCCATTTTCTATTGGATAAATGCGTGAATAATCATCGAGCATAGCCATTTTTATTTTGCCATGGTATCGTGCTAAAATACCCAAATTGTTCAAGTAATGGTCGCTACGCTTGCCTGTTGCCCATACAATATTTACAGCTTCATATTTTTTTTCTATTAAAAACTCAATGCCTTTTTCTAAATCAGTTAAATTTTGATTTGGGGTATGTATTATTTGGGTTTGCGGTGGCACAATTTGAGCTAATTCCTCAATTGTTGTATGGTCGAAATCGCCCAATAAAACATCAAAACTGATACCTAAACTTAGTACTTTGTTTACAGCACCATCAAGCACAATAATATAAGGACTCCATTCTAACAATTCGCCCAGTAATTCAAATGAACAACTCTCTCCGTTGGCTATAATTAAAGCAGGTTCTTGCCCTTCTCTTACTATATGGTGCGAAGACATTGGCGTTTTTTTATCTAAAATTTCAAAAACAATTCCGAACCTTTTGTTGAGCCATTTTGATACACAATAACATATTTGCCAATAGGCAATTTTTCTATATTCAAAGCTGTTTTATTGGTGCTTAAAATGCCTTTATCCAGTGCCTTTCCATTTATATCGTATATGGTATAATTTATATTGTTTGCATTATCCTTAAAATGAATATTTAAAACCGATGTTGCAGGAACAGGAAAAATTTTAGGTTTATTTTGATTAGCAATTGTTGGAATATTTACCACATTATTATTGATTACACCTTTAAAAACACCTCTACCATGTGTAAAAAAATAGATGTCTTTTTTATTTGTATGTATTTTTATACTACTTATAACTGTGGTAGGCACACGGGTATCTTTTATCCAAGTAGTGCCGCTATCTTCGGTTATGTACAAGCCAAAATCTGTACCGGCAAAAATAGTTTTATATGGATTTACAGGGTCGCACTCCACCCAATTTACAGGTAAACCTTTGGGTAAATTTCCACTAATATTTTTAAACTTTGGCGAAGTGCTTAAAGCATTTTGAATTCTATATACTCTGCCAGAATCTGCAATATTATTCATAGATATATACAATTGGTTTTTTGTATTTGGAATAACTTTAATGCAAGATACAAAACCGCCTTTTACAATTGCAGGTAGGTAGGTATTTAATTCATATTTTCTTGGTGTTACGTTTTCAACAGAGTCTATGCCTATAAAGCTTCTTTGCCCACCAACAAATACCGCAGGATTTCTACCAAAAGAAGATGCAACGGCAAAATAGCGAGAAGATGAAAGTGTGGTTGTATGAAGTGTTGAAAAATTAAAACCACCATTGTTGCTAAAATATATTTTTCTATTGGCTGGATAAAATAAGAAATCGCCATTAAAGGAATTAACATCATAAGGATGTATAAACCATTTTTGATCGTTAGTATTGGGTAAATTAACGCTCATGTTTGAGCCATTATCAGAGCGATAAAAAGCCCCGTTTTGAGTAGCATAATATTTAAGTTCTTCAAAATCTGAATGGTAAAAACAATAGGCACCATCACCCCCAAAAAAGCGTTTAAATGATAAATCGTTGGTATTGTTTTCATTTGAGCCATTATCTTGACAGCCACCCATTACTAAGCCTGTATGTGGCGATACTGCACCTGCATAAAATTGTGTAATATTTAAGCCATTATTTAATGATGTGTAATTATCAAAATCGTTCCAATTATAAACGGCTATGCCGCCATCGTTGCCATCTAATAGTTCATTGTTGGGTAAGTTTAAAGCCACATGGTGGTCTGGATGAATACCATTAGCTTTTTTCCAAGTTTGTCCGCCATTTGTAGAGTAGCCATTATCTACAGCTGCTATGTATATTTTGTTGCTATCGTTATCGTTTACAGCCATTGTCATACAAAACCATGTAAATCCAAAATTTACAATACCATTTGGATTACCCGTAGTTTTAAAAGTTTTGCCGCCATCGCTGCTTTTATAAAAAGCATTTAATACACCCAAATAACTATTATCAGGACCCGAAATAGCAGCATATACAACATTGGGATATTTTTTACAATACGCTATTTCGCCTCTTGCTGTGCCAGAGGATACAATTCCACTTACAGCACTAAATGTGCCTAAATTTCCAGATGCAGACCTTAATACGCCCCCACCTTTTACTGCTACCATAATTGAACCATCTGAAAATACTTCAATATCATTAATTTCATTAATTGTGTTGAAAACTCTTGTAAAGGTATTGCCAGCATCAGTACTTTTATATAAACCTTTACTATCTGTAGATACATAAACTACATTTGTATCTGTTAGCGAACATTTTATAGCCCAACAAGTAGTAAAATTGTCATTATTTGTAGAGGGTAATTGCGAAAACGTTTTACCTCCATCTGTGCTTTTAAATACACCTGCACCGCCCAAATCTGCACTATTGCCAGAGCCTTCGCCAGTACAATAATAAATTATTTTGGGTAGAAATGGATTCTGACTCATAGCGGTAACACTTGGCGTTAATTGATGGTCGTTAATTGGCTGCCAGCTTGCACCTTTATTTGTGCTTTCAAAAATGCCGCCAGAAACACCACCGCACAATAATCGGTTGGAATTTGAAATATCGCAAATAACAGCTCGGGTTCTGCCGCCAATATTATTGGGTCCTATTTCCGATACAGAAACCAAAGCGTTAGATATACTTCTTTTAGTTGAATTATTGAGCCATAAAGCTAAATTTACAGCGGGCAATACGCCTGTTCCATTGCTTTTCATGTATAGCCATTGTTCATAAAAACCAGGTTCTTTTTTGCCTTCTTGGGCAATCTTTTTTTCTACTTTTGTCGTAATACTATTACAAGCTACAAGAACTGTAGCAAATATTACAAAACATAAACGGTAAATTTGTGTTAACATAATGCAAATATAATTAAATATTAATTGATGAAAAATTTTAAATTTAACAGTGTAACAAAAATAACAATCACTTTGTTTAGTGTATTATATTTGCTTGCTTGCAATGCAGGTAGCAATACTTCAAATCAAATAGACAATAAAACCAAACACGCAATGAACGATAGCAATACAAATAGAGATACAGCCATATTTGCTGGGGGCTGTTTTTGGTGTATAGAAACCACTATGGCAAGGCTAAAAGGTGTAGATACCGTAATTAGCGGCTATACCGGAGGCAAATTAAAAAACCCTACTTACAAAGAAATATGCAGTGGCTTAACAGGACATGCAGAGGCGGTTAAAATTATTTATAATCCTGAAACAATAGATTACAATACCCTGCTAACGGTGTTTTTTACAATGCACAATCCTACTACGCTTAATAGACAAGGAGGCGATATTGGCACACAATACCGCTCATCAATTTTTTATTGCAATGATGCACAAAAAGATTCTGCACTTAATTTTATTCAAAAATTAACACAAGAGCAAGTGTTTACCGACCCCATTGTTACTGAAGTAGTGGCTGAAGAAATATTTTACAATGCAGAAGATTACCATCAAAACTATTATAACTTAAACAGAGAAAGTAATGGCTATTGTACAGCCGTAATAGACCCCAAAGTAGCTAAACTGCGTAAAAGCTTTAGCCATTTATTGAAAGATTAAACTACTAACTTCTTATAGCCTCCACAGGCACAAGATTACTTGCCCTTTTAGCAGGAATAATACCTGCACATAAGCCTATAATTGATGAAAACACAATGCCAACTAAAAAATTATTGTCAGTTACCACAATTTTAAACGTGGAGTGCATAGCTTTTTCTAATATTAAATTGCCCAATTCGGCAAAGCCCCATGTAATTAAAATACCTACCACACCACCTAATATACTTAACACAACTGCTTCTGTTAAAAATTGAAGTAAAATAAATTCGTTTTTAGCACCTAAAGATTTTTGAATACCTATTTGACTGGTACGCTCTTTAACAGATACAAACATAATATTGGCTACGCCAAACCCGCCTACCAATAAAGAAAACATACCAATAATTAAACCAAATATTTTTACAGTGCCAAAAAATTCTGTAATAGATTCGCTTAAAAAAGATATTTTATTGAGCGAAAAATTATCGTCTTCCACAGGTCTTAACCGCCTAATGGCTCGCATACTGCCTTGCAGTTCATTGGTTAGTTCATCTATGCTAATATTGTCTTTTGCTTTTATAATAATATTTGCATCTCCACTTTTGCCGACAGCATATTGCAAAAACGCAATGGGAACTACCACTTTGTCGTCAAAATCTATATTGATAATATTATCGCCTTGGTTTTTAAATACCCCAATTACCTTTACTTGTTTTCCAAAAAGGGTAATTATTTTGCCTTCTATCTTACTATCGTTTGGAAACAAACCATTGGCAACATTTGCGCCCAATATGGCAACTGCTACTCCGCTATTGTCTTCTAACGCATTAAAAAATCTTCCTTCTGTTATATCAAGGGTTTGAATTTTGGCAAAATCAACTGTATAGCCTTCTATTGTTACATTTTCAACACTGTTTTTATCTGCCTTTGCTGTCGTATTTTCATTGCTTACAAAACTCATGGCATCTATCAATTGATAAATGGGTTGTTGCTTTAATTCTTTTAACTCTTCTAACTTGGCTGTCGGGCGGTTAATGTATTTCCACCAAGGATAATCGTTGCCGCCTGCCATCCATTGCCATTTATCAATATACACCACATTTTTACCTAAACTTTGAACACTATTTTTAATGTTGCGCTCCAAACTATCTACCAATGTAAAAACAAAAACAATAGCAAAAATACCAATGCTAATACCCAATACAGAAAGAAAACTACGCAATTTATTGTTTGCCAAGGCACTTAAAGCCATGGCTACACTTTCTTTAAATAATTGAAAAGCTAAAGTAAATTTCATTTAATAGTTTTCAATATTAATACTAAAAAGCAAAGCCAATTTTTTATTTCGATTAATCGTTATTTTTTGCTATGAAGAGGTTTTGAGAGTTGAATTTTTTCTTAAAATTTCTTCATCAATCAGATAATCGATTAATTTCTTGAATAATTTCGTTAATAACTTCTTTGTTTTGAATTTCCTTCTTTTCACCAACTTTTGCAGAGAACAAATAGAAAACTTTACCGCCAAATACTTCCGTAAACTTAATGTGTGTCTCGGCTTGTAAAGCATACTCTTTGAAAATCTCGGGAAGTTGAATGCCGCTTTTTACAGGTTTAATTTGTAACCCGATATATTTGTCCTTAATTTTTATATAAAAATCTACATTAAAAAGTCTGTCCCATTCGTCAGGAGCAGCTTCAATAGGAACTCTAAGAATTTTTTGAAGTTGCCCATAAACCGTTTGTATCTCAGTAATGTAACCATCAAAAGTTCTGTCAATGACAAGTTGAATCATATAATCAATACAATCTTGTTCGGTCAATTCAGCAACTTCCGATTGTATAACTTCTGTGATTTTTATATAAAGTTTTTTGCCTAACTCTTCTATATGTTCTTTTGGTTTAACCTTTGAAAAATAGTATTGTCGCCATTCATCGAGTGTTTTCGGAGAACATTTTCTGATTGATTTAGAAGTTGAACCAACATTTCTTTTGAAATTAAGCTGGAAGCGATTCATCGCACTATTTAAAATCCACTCTTTAGCCATTGATTTGTTGCAAGATATTTAAAAATTTGTCTTTGTATTTGAAATCCATTTTGCTGTCCACTTTCACCAAACCGTTTTTGATTAAGTGAACATTAATGAAAGTTTTATTTTCCAAATATAGATAACAGAGCAAATTGTTTTCGCTGTCATGTTTTACTTCATCATACTTTAGATAAACTCTTTTGCCTTTTGTTTTGTCTGAGAGAAATTTAGTTGCTTGACCGTTAATAATAGGGTCTTCCTTGATGCCAATTAGTTTGATAGTTAAGTTGTTACTCAAACGAATTAACTCTGGGCTGATAATTTCTTTAACCGTAAAAAGTTCTTCCCTTTGTGTTGAGCTATCCTTGTCAATTTTAGAACCGAACTGTAATTTTTTAACATCAATTTTCTTGTCAAGCGTATGAGGGTCTTTAAAAATGTAAGGCATTTTTTTGATTTCGGCATCAAAGTCAATTTTGGTTTGAGGCTGAGTTACAAACTCGTAAGTCGTTCCGTTTAAATCCTTTTGATGAACTTCTAATTTATCTTTTATGAATGGTATAAATTCAGGATTGAGTTCTACTCCAACCGAATTTCTATATAAATTTTTTGCAGCTAATGTTGTTGTTCCGCTTCCTGCAAATGGGTCAAGAACTGTTTCTCCGACAAACGAAAACATTTTTATCAATCGTTTTGGTAATTCTTCTGGAAACATTGCGATGTGTCCACTTTGTCTTGCTCCTGCAAAGTTCCAATGCCCTGCAAAGTTTGTATTCCATTCTTCAGCAGTCATTTTTGAAAGTTCTTTTTGCTCCTTTGTCGGTTTGGGTGCATCACCTAATTTTTTGAAAATGAGAATAAACTCATAGTCAAGTTTCAAAATTCCGTTTCTTGGATAGGGATAAGAACCCATTTGAACACCGCCTCCTGTTGTATTGGAAGTTGTAACCTTTTGCCAAATAATTGCCCCCATATAGTCAAAACCAATGTTTTCGCAAAACTTTATAATTTCCTCTCGAATTGGAATAACTTTATAGCGTCCATAATAAACAGCCCTAGCAAATTGGTCCCCAATATTAACACATAACCTGCAACCATTGTGAAGAGTGCGGTAACACTCTTTCCAAACTAAATTCAAGTTGTTGATATAATTTTCGTAGCTATCATGGAATCCGATTTGGTTATCTGTTCCGTAGTCCTTGAGTTGCCAATAAGGTGGTGAAGTTACAGCTAAATGCACAGAATTGTCTGCCAACTCATCCATGTGTCTACTGTCGCCACTTACTATTTTATGATGAGTTTTCAAATCGTTTATTATTTTTTTATAAGTGTCAAAGTTAATCAAAATGTCGAAATAAATATATAAATCTGTTTTCAACTTTAAAATGCAACAGGGGAAAAAGTAATTTTT
>CAZDGF010000043.1:0-27162 GCA_964505065.1 uncultured Chitinophaga sp. | reverse complement strand
GATTTGCAATTTGTTATTCGATTCAGCAATTCTATTGCTGAATTTGGGTTAAAATGATACTTTTGTATGTATGGCAAAAATAATAAAAAGACTGAATAATCCGTTTTTTGAGATTTTTTTGTTTCTTATAAATATTTAATGTTTTATTGAAATGATTGATAAATATTATTCAATACTTGGTGTTGACGAAAATTCTTCATTGCGTGAAATTAAAAAAGCGTTTAGAATAAAAATTTTAATTCCAATAAAGCATTTATTTTTTTTATTGTTTCTTTGCAATAGTTTTGAATAAAGTTATCATTTTTTCAGCACCCTCTGGCAGTGGAAAAACCACTGTGGTAAATCATTTATTGAAAGTAATTCCTCCACTTGGTTTTTCTGTATCGGCAACTACACGCAAGCCCAGAGAAAACGAAATACACGGCAGGGAATATTATTTTTTAAGTCAGCAAGATTTTGAACAAAAAATAGCCAATGGCGAATTTTTAGAACATGAGGAAGTATATACAGGCATATATTATGGCACACTAAAAGCAGAGGTAGAACGCCTTTGGGCAGAGGGCAAAACAGTAGTATTTGATGTAGATGTAGTAGGCGGCATGAACATTAAAAAACAATATGGCGAAAGCGCATTATCGGTGTTTTTGCGCCCGCCAAGTATAGAAATTTTAATGCAGCGTTTACGCAATAGAAGTACCGAAGTGGAACACGATATAGAAATGCGTATAGGCAAAGCCAATAAGGAATTGGAATACGAAAAGGAATACGATATTGTGCTGATAAATGATAAATTGGCAGATACTTTACAAGAAGCTGAAAACATTGTACATACATTTATTGCAGAATGAAAATAGGCTTATACTTTGGTTCTTTTAATCCTATACATATTGGACATTTAACAATTGCCCAGTATATGCTAAACGAAGCCCAATTGGATAAGGTATTATTTGTAGTATCGCCTCAAAATCCTTTAAAAGAAAATAAAGACCTACTGCCTGCTGAACTTCGCTTAAAAATGGTAGAACTTTCTATTGCCAATAATGCACAATTTGGTGCTGAAAACATAGAGTTTACTATGCCCAAACCAAGCTTTACCATTGATACTTTAAATGCTTTAAAACTAAAATACAAAAATGATGAATTAAACATTATAATGGGTAGTGATAGCTTAACGCAAATACACCATTGGAAAGCTTTTGAAGAGATATTGAACTACAATATTTTGGTGTATAACCGAGGCAATGATTTTATAAATCCATACCCTCAAAAAGACAATATCAAAGTTTTTGAAAACAATATTCTAAATATAAGTGCTACACAAATACGAGAAATGCTAAAACAGAAAAAAAGCATACAATACATGGTTAGAGATGAAATTTTACCGCTTTTGGTTGTAGAATAGTTAAAATATACAAAGTTGCGTCATTCTGTAAATTTTGGCTTCGCAAAATTATACAGAACAATTTCACGAAACGAAGTGTAGTAATCTGAATTTAATTAAGATTCTGCACAATTTCATGGAGCGTAGCGGAATAATCTTTCTTCAGAGCAAAAAAGTTCAGAATGACCGCCTTATTTAGAATTTTACTAACCTAAACTTATATCATTATTAAAAATAATTTGTAAATTTGTAAAATGAAACATTACTCTGAAATAATTACCGTTGATTCTAAAATTAGATTTGGCAAACCTTGTATAAGAGGCATGAGAATATCTGTGTATGATGTTTTAAGTTGGTATGCCTCTGGTATGACAGAAATAGAAATTTTGGAAGATTATCCAGAGTTAACAAAAAATGATTTACTGGCAGTATTAGCTTTTGCAGCCGATAGAGAGCATAGATTAAAAATAGCATAATGAAATTATTATTCGACCAAAACATTTCGTTTAGAATAATTAAAAAAATAGCTGATTTTTTACCTTTTGCAAATCAAGTAAAGCAATTAGGGTTGGAGAATGCTTCTGATTACCAAATATGGGAATATGCAAAAAACCATAACTATACCATAGTAACATTTGACATTGATTTTTTTGATATATCATTGTTGAGAGGTACTCCTCCAAAGGTGGTTTGGCTTAGATTAGGAAATACAAGTACTGATAATTTAGCAGAATGCATAAAGAAAAATTTTGAACTCATTAAAGAATTCATAGAAAATATGGATTATAAAGATATAGCATGTTTAGAAATAGAAGAATAAATTTAGGTTAAAATATAGTAGTATTAAGCCTAAAAAATCAATTTTGTACATTCCTTATTACAATTGTACCTTTGTGCACCATGCAAAACCCTACAGATAAATATGCCGAACGTGGCGTTTCCTCTCAAAAAGAAGATGTACACAAAGCCATAGCCAATATTGATAAAGGCTTGTTTCCACAGGCTTTTTGCAAGGTAATACCCGATGTTTTGGGTGGCGATGAGGCTTATTGCAATATTACACATGCCGATGGTGCAGGCACTAAAAGCAGTTTGGCTTTTTTGTATTGGAAAGAAACAGGCGATATTTCTGTTTGGCGAGGCATAGCCCAAGATGCCATTGTAATGAATATTGATGATTTGCTGTGTGCTGGCATTACCACCAATTTTTTATTGAGCAGCACCATAGGGCGCAATAAAAAAAGAATTCCTGGCGAGGTTATTGCCGAAATAATTAATGGTACGGAAGAGTTTATTGAAAGCCTAAAACCCTATGGTATCAATATTATTAGCGGTGGTGGCGAAACTGCCGATGTAGGCGATTTGGTAAAAACCATTATTGTAGATAGCACTGTAACTGCTCGTGCCAAACGTAGCGATATAATTTCAAACCACAACATACAAGCGGGCGATGTTATTGTAGGCTTGGCAAGCAATGGGCAATCCACATACGAAAAACAATACAATGCAGGTATGGGCAGCAATGGACTTACAAGCGCAAGGCACGATGTGTTTAGCAGCACTTACCGCCAAAAATATCCCGAAACCTATGATGATTTATTGGCTAATGATTTGGCATATTCGGGCAATCTTTTAGTAACCGATAAAATAGAGGGTATACCTTTAAATGCAGGGCAAATGGTGCTTTCGCCTACTCGCACTTATGCGCCAGTTATAGCTGCTATGTTTAAAGAACACAAAGCGCAAATACATGGTATGGTACACTGCACAGGTGGTGCGCAAACCAAAGTATTGCATTTTGTAAAACAGCCTTTAAATATTATCAAAGACAATTTATTTGCAACCCCTATATTGTTTAAAACCATACAAGCCCAAAGCCATACCGCTTGGCAAGAAATGTACAAAGTATTTAACATGGGGCATAGAATGGAGCTGTATGCACCACCAACTATTGCAGATTCAATTATTGCTATTTCAAAAAGCTTTGGTATAAATGCCCAAATTATAGGAAGCGTGGAGAAAGGCATAGACAAAGCGCAAGTGCATATAAAAAGTGAGCACGGAGAGTTTTTGTATTAGAAATAAAACTCAATAGAAGTAATTTTCATAATTACAATTATTTTTAAATTCCATTTTCTGCCAACTTGTCTTTTTCTGTCTGTCTATTTTTCTTAAATTTTAATTGGCTTAAAAGTTGATTGTTGCTAATCAAACAAATTATAAAATTAAACAATAAAAATAATATGAACGTAAAACCATTAGCAGACAGAGTACTGGTAGAGCCAGCAGCAGCTGAGCAAACCACAGCAAGCGGTATCATTATTCCAGATACTGCAAAAGAAAAACCACAACGTGGCACTGTAATAGCCGTAGGCATTGGCAAAAAAGACGAACCTATGACCTGCAAAGCAGGCGATACCGTACTTTACGGTAAATATGCTGGTACAGAAATTCAAGTAGAAGGCAAAGATTATTTAATTATGCGTGAAAGCGATATTTTCGCAATTATTTAATTCAGTTGGCAATATTTATCCCGCACGTGCGGGAGGCAATTGGCAAAAAAACCTCTAAAAGTTCATTTCGACAAGCTCAATGAACGTCAAAAACAAAATCAAAAAACAAAAATTCAAAATCAAAAATAAATCATGGCAAAATCAATTCATTATAATATAGAAGCCCGTGAAGGCTTAAAACGTGGGGTAGATGCATTAGCAAATGCAGTAAAAGTAACCCTTGGACCAAAAGGTAGAAACGTAGTAATAGGCAGAAAATTTGGCTCGCCCAATGTTACCAAAGATGGTGTAACTGTGGCTAAAGAAATAGAGCTTGAAAACGAAATAGAAAACATGGGTGCACAAATGGTAAAAGAAGTAGCCAGCAAAACTGCCGATTTAGCAGGCGATGGCACTACTACAGCTACCGTATTAGCGCAAAGCATTGTTACTACAGGTATTAAAAACGTAGCTGCAGGTGCTAATCCTATGGATTTAAAACGTGGTATAGAAAAAGCTGTTATTGTAACTGTGGAATCTTTAAGAAAATTATCTAAAGAAGTAGGCGATGACATTAGCAAAATAGAGCAAGTAGCAACTATTTCTGCCAATAATGACAACACCATTGGCAAACTAATAGCAGAAGCTATGAAAAAAGTAGGCAAAGATGGTGTTATTACTGTAGAGGAAGCAAAAGGTACAGATACAACCGTTGAGGTTGTTGAAGGTATGCAGTTCGATAGAGGCTACCAATCGCCATATTTTGTAACCAATACAGAAAAAATGTTGGCAGATTTGGAAAGTGCATACATTTTAATTTATGATAAAAAAGTAAGTGGCATGAAAGACCTATTGCCAATATTGGAAAAAGTGGTACAAACTGGTAAACCATTGGTAATTATTAGTGAAGAAGTGGAAGGCGAAGCATTGGCTACATTGGTAGTTAATAAAATTCGTGGTTCGTTAAAAATAGCTGCTGTAAAAGCACCTGGTTTTGGGGATAGAAGAAAAGAAATGTTGCAAGATATTGCCATATTAACAGGCGGTACTGTTATAAGCGAAGAACAAGGCAGAAAACTTGAAGACGCAACTATTGAAGATTTAGGCAGAGCGGAAAGCATTACCATAGATAAAGACAACACAACCATTGTGGGTGGTGCTGGCGATAAAGATGCCATAAAAGGCAGAATTGCACAAATAAAAGCACAAATAGAGAATACTACAAGCGATTACGACCGTGAAAAATTACAAGAGCGTTTAGCCAAATTGGCGGGCGGTGTAGCTGTGCTTTACATAGGTGCTGCAAGCGAGGTAGAAATGAAAGAGAAAAAAGACCGTGTGGACGATGCCCTTCATGCTACTCGTGCTGCAGTAGAAGAAGGCATTGTGCCAGGTGGAGGTATAGCCTACATTAGAGCCATAGAAAGTTTAGAAAAACTAAAAGGCGAAAATGAAGATGAAAACACAGGTATTCAAATTGTGAAACGTGCATTGGAAGAGCCATTGCGTCAAATTATTGCCAATGCAGGTGGCGAAGGTTCTATAATTGTGCAAAAGGTAAAAGAAGGCAAAGATGATTTTGGCTACAATGCCCGTACAGAACAGTATGAAAACCTAATCAAAAGTGGTGTTATAGATCCAACTAAAGTAAGCCGTGTAGCTTTAGAAAACGCTGCCTCTGTAGCCAGTATGATTTTAACTACCGAGTGTGCCTTAGTTGACATTAAAGAAAAAGAAGCACCACACAGCCATGGCGCACCAGATATGGGCGGAATGGGGTACTAGTAATTAATAATTATTAATTAAGAATGAATAGTTAAAACCGAAGCCGAAAGCCCCCTCTCCTGTGGAGAGGGGGTTGGGGGTGAGGCAAATAATAAAAACCTCTGCAATATTTGCAGAGGTTTTTCGTTTAATAAGAAAAATTATATTTGTAAATATGTTGAAGTGTATTTGTTTTTTATTGTGCAATATTTTGTTTATTCAAATTTTAAGTTGTAAAACGGCTGATACTACTAAAAATTATAGATTTAAAGGGGTAGATGTTACCATAGGAAAAGGAGAATATAATTATGGCAATAGAACTTCTGTAAATCTTTTCAAAGCAATGATGCCCCAAGATATTAAAAATAATTTTAATTATAATGAAGTTTATTCTGAATATAAAACAACAAGTCCTATAAAAATTGGCTTGAATTTTATATTTGGCGATAATAAAAGAACAAATAACTTTATTATAAACAAACATGAATTTATTTTTCGTTTTTCTTTTGAATCAAAACAAGACTATAACGAATACAGAAACCTTAATCTTATTGATAGCATATATGGTAAAATAAAATTTGGTTCTAAAATACGTTATACTTATCAAACCCAAGCATTGGGTTTGGGTTATCAATTTTCTTCTAAATCTATTTTTAAAAATTTTGCATTGTTTGGCGGAGCAAGTGCTGATTTTGGTATGTTGGTTTTAAAACAAATTAATGATTTTTTCTATTGGAATAGTTCTAATATCTTAATAGAAGATAATTTTTATTCCACTTTTGCCAGAGCCAATTGTAATGTTGGTATTAAGTATAATTTTAGTTGCGATATCAATTTCTTTTTTCAAACAGAAGCTGGGCTAATACAATATGGCAAAGAAATAAACACCAATGGCAGATACATGGGTGCAAGTTTTGGTATTCGCTATAAATTTTTAGAAGAGCAAGACAAATTGAATTATAAAAACAATAGTTTTTGGTAAAATCATTTTTGAATAAATACTACAAATGCGCAATTCATTATCTAAAATAAAAGGCTAATCTTTGTAAAATGATAAATTTTATCTTTTAGTTGTTATGTAGCCAAGCCCTTTGCTTCTTCAACCACCCAATACCCAAATTAAGATGATATTTTTTAGTTAGTTAATTTACATAAATATAGCTAACATATTTATAATCAAATTAAATAACACAAAGAGATAATTTATTTTTTAAACCTTAAAATTCTTTGGTAAGAAATACTATTTTTGCGCAAAAGATTTTTAATTCAAAAAAAATGATACTTCTTGCAACCTCTAATTTAGAAACCTATTTACCCATAGTATTTATGTTTATAGTAGCTTTGGGTTTTGTGGTTACCTCTATGATAGCTACCCACGCACTTGGACCCAAAAAAAAATCGGCAATTAAAGCCGAAGCTTTTGAGTGTGGTATTGAATCCGTAGGCAATGCCCGCACACCTTTTTCTATCAAATATTTTTTAGTGGCTATTCTTTTTGTGCTTTTTGATGTGGAGGTAATATTTATGTACCCATGGGCTGTAAATTTTAAAAAATTAGGCATTGTTGGTCTTATGGAAATGTTTACATTTATGGGCTTTTTAGTTATAGGCTTAATTTATATTATTAAAAAAGGTGCTTTAATTTGGGAAAAATCTTAAATATTTTTATTCAAATAAACTTAATTTTATTACAAAACATATTTCTCCAAAATGAGTATAGATATTAAACCAGAACATAAACCAGAAGGCTTGGAGGGTGCAGGTTTTTTTGCCACTTCTATTGAAAAAGTAGTAGGCTTGGCTCGTGCAAACTCCCTATGGCCCTTGCCATTTGCTACCTCTTGCTGCGGTATAGAGTTTATGGCAACTATGGCTTCGCATTACGATTTAGCCCGCTTTGGCAGCGAGCGTTTAAGTTTTTCGCCTCGCCAAGCAGATTTATTAATGGTAATGGGTACTATTTCAAAAAAAATGGGACCAATATTGCGCCAAGTTTACGAGCAAATGGCAGAACCAAAATGGGTGCTAAGCATGGGTGCTTGTGCCAGTAGTGGCGGTATTTTTGATACTTACAGCGTATTGCAAGGCATAGATAGAATTATTCCTGTAGATGTATATATTCCAGGCTGTCCGCCCCGCCCCGAGCAAGTATTAGATGGTATTTTAAAAATACAAGAATTGACTAAATCGGAAGCTATTCGCAGAAGAGATACACCAGAATACAAAGAAATGTTAGCCCAATACGGTATAGAATAATGGAAGAAAATACATTAAACGAAACACCTCAAATTTCTAATCCATATTTAGAATTACAAAATATGGTTTTAGAAAAACTAAAAGCAAAATTTGGCGAAGGTATCCTTAGTGCCGAATTGCAATACGATTTTCCAATATTTGTGGTGCAA
This sequence comes from uncultured Chitinophaga sp., assembly GCA_964505065.1. Classification (GTDB taxonomy): domain Bacteria; phylum Bacteroidota; class Bacteroidia; order NS11-12g; family UBA955; genus JABMMZ01. The sequence continues at coordinate 19,120 of CAZDGF010000043.1, read as the reverse complement.
AAAGCCATTATTATACCAGTTTTAGAATTTCTTAAAAATGAGGAAGGCTTGAAATTTAATTTTCTAACTACCCTGTGCGGTATTCACATGCCTGAGAATAAAGGCGCAGAATTGGCCGTAATGTACCAATTGCACAACATGCAGCAAAACTGGCGCATACGCATAAAAATATTTATGGCAGATGGAGATGTAAAAGTGCCTACCGCTACCACGCTTTGGCCTACTGCCAATTGGATGGAAAGACAAGAATACGATTTTTATGGCTTTAAATTTGAAGGACACCCCGATTTAAGACGTATTTTAAATATGGACGAAATGAACTACCACCCTATGCGCAAAGAATATCCGCTTGAAGATGGTAGCAGAGATGATAAAAGTGATAAAATGTTTGGACGCTAAAAAAATACTAAAAGTAAAGTGATAGACAACAACAATATTTTAAACGCAAAGGAAGAAGTTAAGGAGTATTCAACCCTTAATTTAGGACCTACGCACCCAGCTACACATGGTATTTTTCAAAATATTTTGAAAATGGATGGCGAAATTGTAATGAGTGCCAAACCTACAGTAGGCTACATTCATAGAGCTTTTGAAAAAATAGCAGAACACCGCCCGTACAATCAAATAACACCGCTAACAGATAGACTGAACTATTGCTCATCGCCCATAAATAATCTGGGTTGGCACATGACAGTAGAAAAATTAATTAATTGCCAAGTACCAAAAAGAGCAGATTATTTGCGTGTTATTATTATGGAACTTTCACGCATTGCCGACCATGTTATTTGCACTACAATAATAGGTCAAGATACTGGCGCTACTACGGGTTTTTTATATTTCTTTCAAATGAGAGAAAAAGTATATGAAATATTTGAAGAGGTATGCGGTGCAAGATTAACCACCAATATAGGCAGAGTAGGCGGTATGGAAAGAGATTTTACAGAGGTAGCTTGGCGTAAATTAGATATATTTTTAAAAGAATTTCCAGAGTTTTTAACAGAATTTCAAAAACTAATAGAGCGCAACCGTATATTTATGGATAGAACCATTAATTGCGGACCAATAACAGCTGAAAGGGCATTGTCATACGGTTTTACCGGACCTAATTTAAGAGCTGCTGGTGTTGATTATGATGTGCGTGTAGCCAATCCATACTGCAGTTATCAAGATTTTGATTTCGATATTCCTATTGGGCAAAATGGCGATACTTACGATAGATTTATGGTGCGCGTACAAGAAATGTGGGAAAGCATAAGCATTATTCGCCAAGCATTAGATAAAATGCCTAAAGGCGAATTTCATGCCCAAGTGCCTGAGTTTTATTTGCCCAATAAAGAAGATGTTTACAGTAAAATGGAAGCTTTAATCTATCATTTTAAAATAGTAATGGGCGAAAATGCAATACCCAAAGGCGAGGTTTACCATGCTGTGGAAGGTGGTAATGGCGAGTTAGGTTTTTATTTAATTAGCGATGGTGGCAGAGCGCCATTCCGCTTACACTTTAGAAGACCATGCTTTATTTATTACCAAGCATTTCCAGAAATGATAACAGGCGGCTTATTAAGCGATGCCATTTTAACTATGAGTAGTATGAACGTAATAGCAGGAGAATTAGACGCATAAAACAATGACAACCACAGAACAAATAGTATTTAAACCTGAAACATTGGAATTAGCACAAAAGTTAATGAAGCGCTACCCTGAAGGCAAGCATAAATCGGCATTAATTCCAATTTTGCACCTTGCCCAAGCCGAATTTGGCGGCTGGTTAAGTGCACCAACAATGAATTATGTAGCCAGTATTTTAAATATTGCACCAATAGAGGTATATGAAACTGCTTCGTTTTACAGCATGTTTAATTTAAAACCAGTGGGTAAATGTTTAATAGAAGTTTGCAGAACAAGTAGTTGTTGGCTTTGCGGTGCAGAAGATATTATAGAACACATAGAAAAATCTTTACATATTTCTGTTGGCGAAACTACAACAGATGGCATGTTTACGCTAAAAGCTGTAGAATGCTTGGGTAGTTGCGGTACAGCACCTATGATGCAAGTAGGGGCAGATTATCACGAGAATTTAACCATAGAAAAAGTCGATTCTTTATTAGAAAAATTTAAAACAGAAAATAAACAAAGTAGATATTGTTAAAAAAGCATGGGAAAGAAATTACTTTTAAAAAACGACCATATACCAAATATTCACAAACTTTCTGTTTATAAAGAGCATGGTGGTTATGCTGTTTTAGAAAAAACTTTAAAAACTATGACACCAGATGCCGTTGTTGAAGAAGTTAAAAAATCGGGTTTGCGTGGCAGAGGTGGTGCAGGTTTTCCTACTGGCATGAAATGGAGTTTTTTAGCTAAACCAGAAGGTGTTCCTCGTTATTTAGTGTGCAATGCAGACGAAAGCGAACCAGGAACTTTTAAAGATAGATATTTAATGGAGCGTCATCCGCATTTGTTAATTGAGGGAATGATAGCAGCCAGCTTTGCTTTAGGCGCTAATACGTCTTATATTTATATTCGTGGAGAGTATTTTTATGTTGCTCGTATTTTAGAACAAGCCATTGCAGAGGCTTATGAAGCTGGTATCCTTGGAAAAAACATTTTTGGCACAGGCTATAATTTAGATTTACACGTACAAATAGGTGCAGGTGCTTATATATGTGGCGAAGAAACTGCATTGTTAGAAAGCCTTGAAGGTAAAAGAGGTAATCCAAGAATAAAACCACCTTTTCCTGCAATAGCAGGTTTATATGGTTGCCCAACGGTAGTAAATAATGTTGAAACCATTATGGCTGTAGTGCCAATTTTAGAACTTACAGGCGATGAATATGCCAAAATTGGTGTAGGCAAAAGTGCAGGCACAAAATTAATTTCAGCCTCAGGACATATTAACAAGCCAGGAGTTTATGAAATAGAAATGGGAATTACAGTAGAAGATTTTATTTTTTCAGAAGAATATTGTGGCGGAATAAAAGGTGGAAGAAAACTTAAAGCTGTAGTGGCTGGAGGTTCATCAGTGCCTATTTTACCTGCCCATTTAATTTTAAAAACAGCCGCTGGCGAGCCACGTTTAATGACTTATGAAAGCTTAGGTGAGGGTGGATTTGCTACAGGCACAATGATGGGTTCGGGTGGATTTATAGTAATGGATGAAGATACAAGCATTGTAAAAAACCTTTACACTTTTGCTCGTTTTTACCACCACGAAAGTTGCGGACAATGTAGCCCCTGCCGTGAAGGAACAGGCTGGATGGAAAAAATAATTGGTAAAATATTAGATGGCAATGGCACTCTTGCCGATATAGATTTATTATGGGATATTCAAAGTAAAATAGAAGGAAAAACCATTTGCCCACTAGGAGAAGCTGCTGCTTGGCCTGTAGCCGCTGCTATTCGTCATTTTAGAAGCGAATTTGAAGAATACGTAACCAAGCCAGATAGCATTAAAGATATTAAACATTATTATAGATTGCAAAACGCTTAAATTTGAAATTTATTAACCAACATATTGAACCTATTACCATGTTGTGTAAAAAGTACCATGTAAAAGAAATGTATGCCTTTGGTTCTGTATTAGATGATAGCCGTTTCAATGAAAATAGTGATGTAGATTTATTGGTAGAATTTACAGGCGTTGAACTTTTAGATTACGCAAATAATTATTTTAATTTTATAGATGAATTAGAACATAAATTAAATAGAAGTGTAGATTTATTGACAATACGTTCTTTACAGAATCCAATTTTTATTAAAAATGTAGAAAGAACAAGAAAAAAAATTTTTGAAGCATGACAGAACAACAAGAAAAATATATAATTGATATTGATTTCTGTTGCAATCGAATAGAGATACATCTGAAAAATGTAATAAATTTTTATGATTTTGAATTAAATATAACTGTAATTAAAGCAATTGAAAGAGAATTTGAAATTATTGGCGAAGCACTAAAAAACCTAAGAGATAAAAATTTTGAAACCACTATTACAGATTCTAATAAAATAATAGGATTAAGAAATATTATTGCCCATAATTACGATGCAGTTGATGCCGCTTTTTTATGGGGATTTATTAAAATAAATTTACCCGTATTGAAAACCGAAATACAAAATATATTAAACAATGCCAATAGTAACTATTGATGATATAAAAATAGAAGTTCCAGAGGGAACAACCATACTGCAAGCAGCACGTATGATAGGTGGCGATATTGCACCTCCTGCTATGTGCTACTACACCACACTTAAAACAAGTGGAGGCTATTGCCGTACCTGTATTGTAAAAGTAGAGCAAGGTTCGGCTAAAGACCCTCGCCCTATGCCTAAGCCTGTGGTAAGTTGTCGTACTACGGTAATGGACGGCATGGTAGTTCGCAATATCACCTCGCCCGAAAATTTAGAAGCCAGAGCAGGTGTTGTAGAATTTCTATTGCTTAACCATCCTTTAGATTGCCCCGTTTGCGACCAAGCAGGCGAGTGTCATTTGCAAGATTTAAGTTATGAAAATGGCAAAGCTGAAACACGTTATGAGTTTCCACGAAGAGAATTTGAACCCATAGATATTGGCGATAAAATAAAGCTGCACATGAACCGCTGCATACTTTGCTACCGTTGTGTAAAAGTAGCCGACCAAATAACCGATGGACGCTGCCATGGTGTAATAAATAGAGGCGAAGCTGCAGAAATATCTACTTATATTGAACAAGCCATAGACAATGATTTTTCGGGCAATGTAATAGATGTGTGTCCTGTGGGTGCATTAACAGATAAAACATTTAGATTTAAAAGCCGTGTATGGTACACCAAGCCTGTAGATGCGCATAGAGATTGCCCTACTTGTAGCGGCAAAGTACGTTTATGGTATCAAGGGGAAGAGGTATTGCGTGTAACAGGTAGAAAAGATGAATGGGGCGAAATAGAAACAAACGAAGAAGGCAAGGCCAATTGGATATGCAATTCTTGTAGATTTGATATAAAAGAAACCAAAGATTGGATAATTGAAGGCCCGAGTAAGGTGAATAAACATTCTGTAATTTCTGCCAACCATTACGAAAATCTTAAAGTTATAAAAGCTGATACTTTGCGTATGATGGGAGCAAAACCACATGGCACTAAAGTAGAACTTGGCGAAGGCGCATTAGACCCAAACAATAAATAAACTATTGACAGCTAAATTAAATATCTCAAAAACAGACGAAATGCTAATGAATAAAATTTTACTTATTCGTGGGCAAAAAGTTATGCTTGATAGAGATTTAGCTGAAATGTATGGTATAGAAACGCGTGTATTAAATCAAGCTGTAAGTAGAAATAAGGATAGATTTCCTGAAGATTTTATGTTTCAATTGAATGAAGATGAATTTGAAAATTGGAAATCACAATTTGTGATGTCCAAATCTGATTTTATGTCCATAAGAAGAAAGCCCTATGCCTTTACAGAGCATGGTGTTTTAATGCTTTCCAGCGTATTGCGCAGTGAAACGGCAATTCAAGTAAATATTCAAATTATAAGAATTTTTACCAAAATGCGAGAAATGCTAATGACCAATAAAGATATTTTATTGAAATTAGAAACAATGGAAAATAAAGTAATATCACACGATGAAAGTATCAAAGAAATTTTTTATTACTTAAAACAATTAATAGCTCAACCTAAACAAGAACGTAAGCCAATAGGCTTTAAAACATCAAATAAAAATTAATGGAACCATTATTAATAAAAGCAATTTTAGTCCTTATCGTATTTGCAATAACATTGCTTGTTGCCACATATTCTACCTATGCAGAGCGAAAAGTTTCGGCAGTAATGCAGGATAGAGTAGGACCAAATAGAGCAGGTCCTTTTGGCTTGTTGCAGCCATTGGCAGATGCCGTTAAAATGTTTATGAAGGAAGAATTAATTCCTTCGGTATCTAATAAATGGCTGTTTATTTTAGGTCCTTGTATTTCTTTACTTACAGCTTGTATGACAGGCGTAGTAATACCTTGGGGCGGTGCTTTAACCATTGGAGAAACTACTTTTGATTTACAAATTACAGACCTTAATATAGGAATCCTATATCTATTTGGTGTAGTTTCTATGGGTGTTTATGGTATAATGATTGGCGGTTGGGCTTCTAACAATAAATTTTCATTAATAGGCGCTATTCGTGCATCATCGCAAATGATAAGCTATGAAATAGCCATGGGATTGGCTATTATAGCCTTGGTAATGACAACGGGAACTTTAAGCCTTAAAGAAATTGTAGAACAACAAAACGAAGGATTTGCCAATATTGTATATCAGCCAGTAGGCTTTTTAATCTTTTTAATTTGCGCTTTTGCTGAAACCAACCGTGCGCCATTTGATATGCCAGAGTGTGAAACAGAACTTATTGGCGGCTATCATACCGAGTATTCTTCTATGAAATTAGGGTTTTATCTTTTTGCAGAATATATCAATATGTTTATTTCTTCAGCTGTTATAGCTTGTTTCTATTTTGGTGGTTATAATTTTCCTTTTCAAGCAGAATTACAAAATTGGTTAGGTTTTTCAAACAATGTATTAAGTATTTTGCAAGTAGTAGCAATGTTTAGCAAAGTAATATTCTTTATCTTCTTTTTTATGTGGGTGCGGTGGACAATTCCACGCTTTCGCTACGACCAATTAATGACTTTAGGCTGGAAAATACTTTTGCCATTGGCTTTAATCAATATATTTATAACAGGAATAGTAATGTGGCTGAATGGTTCACTTGGATAAAATAGAAATAGCATATCCCAAAAGTCCCTCTCTTTTGGAGAGGGATTTAGGGTGAGGCAAAAAACAAACAAAATTAAAAATGCTCACCAACAGAAGTAAACAAGTAGTAAAAAGAGAAATGACGCTATTAGAAAAAGCGTATTTACCTGCCATATTTGGCGGACTTATCATTACATTTAAACATATATTTAAAAAGAAAGCCACTATACGCTACCCTGAGCAAGTGCGCCCTATTGCGCCAGTGTATAGAGGGCAACATGTGTTAAAAAGAGATGAAGCAGGAGCAGAACGCTGTACCGCCTGTGGCTTATGTGCCGTGGCTTGCCCTGCCGAAGCTATAACAATGACAGCTGCCGAGCGCAAAAAAGATGAAGTAAATTTATACAGAGAAGAAAAATATGCATCTGTTTACGAAATAAATATGTTGCGTTGTATTTTCTGTGGCTTGTGCGAAGAGGCTTGCCCTAAAGAAGCTATTTTTTTAACAGATAGAATTGTGCCGAGCACTTTTGAAAGACACGAATTTATATTTGGAAAAGATAAATTGGTAGAGCCTGTAAACGAAAGAGTAGATGTTGCAAAACGCCAAACACCCGAAGTTTTAGCCTTTAAACAAGATAAAAAACACAAACACAATCTTACATTTTTAGATAAAATTATACCTAAAAAAGTAGCCCATTAATTTGAAACAATAAGTGGAAATAATTTTAACCAACAAGCCATAAAAAAAGACGTAATTCGCACAAAAATAGAATGAGTATATCGCTGTACATATTTTGGTTCCTTTCTTTTGTAGCTATAATTAGTGCGCTAATTGTAGTATTTGCAAAAAATCCTGTTTATAGTGTTCTAAATTTAATTATCACTTTTTTTGCCATAGCAGGGCATTATTTTTTATTGAATGCGCAATTTTTAGCAGCCGTTCATATCATTGTATATGCAGGTGCAATTATGGTGTTGTTTTTATATGTTATTATGATGCTAAATTTAAACAAAGAAACAGAGCCGCATAAAAAATCTTATGTAAAATTAATAGCCGTTGTTGCCGCTGGCTTATTATTATTAACTTTGGTTGGTGCTTTAAAAGGAGCAGAAACATCTGTATTAGCTGGCGCATCTACCCAAAATATTGGTACAGTAGAACTTATAGGACAAAAACTATTTGGCGAATTTTTACTACCTTTTGAAGTGTCTTCAATCTTACTATTATCGGCTATGATAGGCGCAGTATATTTATCTAAAAAAGAATTAAACTAAAATAGAATGGAAGCAAATATTAACGGAATACCATTAAATTATTATATATTTTTAAGTGCAGCCTTATTTTGCATAGGCGTATTGGGTGTAATGGTGCGCAGAAACGCCATCATTATGTTTATGTGTATAGAATTAATGTTGAATGCAGTAAATATTTTAATGGTAGCATTTTCACGCTATTTTGGCGATACAAACGGACAAGTATTTGTTGTATTTATTATGGCTGTAGCAGCAGCTGAAGTGGCTGTAGGCTTGGCTATATTAATGATGATATACCGCAATGCCAAAACATCTGACACTGAAGTTTTAACCCAATTGAAAGGATAATTATAGAATGGAACAAATAGCAAAATTAATTCCTTTATTTCCATTGATAGGCTTTGTTATTTTAAGCTTATTGAATAGAAAATTAAACAAAAATACAGCTGCCTTTATAGCTTGTGCTTCAGTGGGCTTAAGCTTTATAGGTGCATTGTTAGTGTTTTTTAATTTGATAAATACACATCATGGCTATGAAGTAAAAGTATTAGAATGGATAAAAGCAGGTTCGTTTGATGCCTCGCTCACTTTTTTGATTGACCCACTTTCTTCAATATTTCTATTAGTTATCACTGGCATAGGTTTTCTTATCCATATTTTTTCTGTTGGCTATATGATAGAAGACGATGGTTTTAGACGCTTTTTTGCTTATTTGAATTTGTTTATTTTCTTTATGTTATTGTTGGTAATGGGCAATAATTTATTGGTAACATTTATAGGTTGGGAAGGCGTTGGTTTTTGTTCGTTTATGTTGATAGGCTTTTGGTATAAAGACCATAAAAACAATGATGCAGCAAAAAAAGCTTTTGTTATGAACCGTATTGGCGATTTGGGTTTTTTAATTGCTATTTGTTTAATTTTTATCAATTACAATAGTTTAAATTATACCACTATTTTAAACCCTGGTAACATAAGTATCGATTCGCCAATTACTTTAATAACTATTTGCTTATTTATAGGGGCAATGGGTAAAAGTGCTCAAATACCGCTTTATACTTGGCTGCCCGATGCCATGGCTGGTCCCACGCCAGTATCTGCATTAATACATGCAGCCACAATGGTAACAGCAGGTATTTATATGATAGCCCGCACCAATGTTTTATTCAGTATGGCGCCAGATACTATGCAATTTATAGCTTATATTGGTATTGCAACTGCTCTGTTGGGAGCAAGTATTGGTTTGTTTCAAAATGATATTAAAAAAGTATTGGCATATTCTACAGTTAGTCAATTGGGCTTAATGTTTTTAGCTTTGGGTGTTGGGGCTTATACCGCAGCCGTTTTCCATGTGGTAACACACGCATTTTTTAAAGCCTTGTTGTTTTTAGGCTCTGGCAGTGTAATACATGCTATGGGAGGCGAGCAAGATATTAGAAAAATGGGTGGTTTAAAAAAGCAATTACCTATTACTTATATCACGTTTTTAATAGGTACAATAGCTATTTCAGGTATTCCGCCATTGGCAGGTTTTTTTAGCAAAGACCAAATTTTGGCAGAAGTATTTGCCACAAATAAAGTATTGTTTATTTTAGGTATGATAGCATCTTTAATGACTGTTTTCTATATGTTCCGCTTATTGTTCTTAACTTTTTTTGGTTCATTTAGAGGCACACACGAGCAAGAGCACCATTTACACGAATCGCCAAAAAGTATGACAATACCTTTAATTGTATTGGCAGTTTTTTCTGTTATTGTAGGTTTTGTTGGTTTTCCGCACGAGTTGGGTAAGGTGTTGCATATCCAAAATTGGTTTGGGCATTATTTAGCACCTGCTTTAGGCGAATCTTTAAACTATATTTCTTTGAATACAGAACTAATGTTAATGGCAATTACCACATTGTTAATAGTTGTAGTTTTCTTTATTGCAAAAAATATTTATGTAACTAAAAATACGTTGCCAGCCAAAGAAAATGAACCATTGCCAACCTTTAAAAATTTAATTTACAACAAGTATTTTGTTGATGAAATTTATACCAAAATATTTGCTAAACCTTTTCAATCTGTTTCTCATTTTTTCAATAAAATTATTGATAATCAATTGGTAGATGGCATAGTAAATGGCATGGGTAAAATTACAGTATTGGCAGGCAATAATTTAAGGCTTTTGCAAAATGGTAATATTGGTTTTTATATTGTAGCCATGATAAGTTCACTCATTTTTATTTTTTTATATTTTATACTTAAATAGCATTCATGTTAACATTAATTCTCATATTAATTCCACTAATAACAGCAATTTTAACTTTTGCAAGTGGGCAAAAAATGGCTAAAACCATTGCTTTAGTTAGTACTTTGGCAACATTGGTTTTGGCAATATTTATTTGTGTAAATTTACAACATAACAATACTTCAGGTTTAATTTATAAAGCTAATTGGATAAGTAGCCTTGGCATTTCTTTTTATGTAGCTATAGATGGTATAAGTATGTTGATGGTACTTTTAACTACTCTTTTAACGCCTATTATTATATATTCATCATTTATTAGCACCTATAAAAATTCATCAATATTTTATGGTTTAATTTTGCTGATGCAAAGCGCCTTAATTGGTGTATTTACCTCAATGGATGGCTTTCTATTTTATATATTTTGGGAATTGGCATTAATACCAATCTATTTTATTTGCTTGGGTTGGGGTGCAGAAGGTAAAGAAAAAATTACTTTTAAATTTTTTTTATACACGCTTTTTGGTAGTTTGTTTATGCTTTTGGCTATCATTTATGTGTATTTGCAATCGCCTGTAAAAAGCTTTGATATAACAGTATTATACCAAGCAGCCAATGCCTTATCACTTCAAGAACAGGGCTTTGTATTTGCAGCCTTTGTATTGGCTTTTGGTGTAAAAATGCCCATTTTCCCTTTGCATACTTGGCAGCCAAAAACGTATGCCAATGCCCCTATGCCAGGCGTTATGCTTTTGGGCGGTATAATGAGTAAAATGGCTACTTTTGGCATTATCCGTTGGGTATTGCCTATGGTGCCGTTGGCAGTTGCCAACTATGGCAATATTGTTATAGCTTTGGCAGTGTTTAGTATCATATATGCTTCTTGTGTTGCTGTAGTACAAAAAGATTTTAAATTTTTGATTGCCTATTCATCTATAGCGCACGTTAGTTTAATAGCTGCTGGCTTATTTGCAATGAATTTGCAAGGCATACAAGGTGGATTGATAGAAATGTTTAGCCATGGTATCAATACTGTTGGGCTATTTTTTATTGCTGAAATTATATTTAAACGCACCAATACAACAGTAATAGAAAAACTTGGCGGAATTAGAGGGGTAAATTCTCAATTTGCCTTTTTGTTTTTAGTTGTCGTATTAAGTGCTGTTGCACTGCCATTTACCACTGGCTTTGTAGGCGAATTTTTATTGATATTAGGCGTATTTCAATACAATGCTGTAATTGCATCATTTGCTGGTTTGAGTATAATATTAGGGGCAATATATATGCTGCGTTCTTTTCAAGCTATAATGCTTGGCGAAACCAATTCATTAACACAAAATTTTGCACCTTTAACAGGGCAAGAAAAAATAACTTTAGCCATAATTGTTATTTTAATTATAGCTATTGGGGTATATCCTAAAATACTATTAGATATTACAGAAAACTCGGTAAAAACATTATTAGAAAGCATTAAATGAAGGAATTATTATTGATATCAGGACTGGGTATTTTGGCTTTATTGGCAGGTTTAATCAATGCCAGAAAAATAGTAATGCCCATAGTTTTAATAGGGCTTTTAGCTAATATTGGCTTGTGTATTACCGATTGGAATAGCAATGAAATAGTGTATGGTATGCTTAAATTAGATAATTTTGCTTTGGCATTTACTATGGTGTTTTCAGTTGTAGCATTTTTATGGTTTATAGGTGCAGCAGATTATTTTACAGATGACACTAACTTTTCCGACCATTATACATTGGTATTATTTACCCTTACAGGTGCATTTCTATTGGTATCGTTTACCAATATGGTAACACTATTTTTAGGTATAGAAATATTATCTATCCCACTTTTTGTGCTGGTAGGTAGCAATAAAACAAAACTTAAAAGCAATGAGGCGGCCTTTAAATATTTTCTTTTGGGCAGCTTTGCCTCTGCCATTATGCTGTTTGGTATGGCTTTAATATATGGTGCAACAGGGCATTTTAATGTTTATGCTATATCAGATTTTATAAGTAAAGCCAATATAATTTCGCCAATGTTTTTTACAGGTATGTTATTGATGTTAATGTCAATAGCCTTTAAAGTATCGGCAGCACCTTTCCATTTTTGGACACCCGATGTTTACCAAGGTGCACCAACCAATATTACAGCTTATATGGCTACAGTTGTAAAAACTGTAGCTTTTGCTGCTTTCTTCCGTTTGTTTCAGTCTTCGTTTGGCAGTTTGCAAATGGAGTATGCAATGGTATTAAGTGTTTTATGTGCTATTACGCTAATAGTTAGCAATATAACAGCAGCTGTACAAACCAATGTAAAACGCATGTTGGCTTTTTCAAGTATTTCGCATGCTGGCTTTATGTTGATAGCTATTTTTACACCTAATGCAGCCAATTATTTGTTGTATTACACTTTGGTATATAGTATTTCCAGCATTGTAGCTTTTAATGTTTTAAAAATAATAAAAGCCAATACCAATGGCAACGAAACATTAGATGCCTTTAAAGGCTTATTAAAACGTAGCCCTTTTATAGCTGTGGTATTGATTATAGCGCTATTAAGTATGGCAGGTATTCCGCCATTGGCTGGTTTTATGGCTAAGTATTTAATGTTTAGCGCAGCAGTTGCCAATGGTTATGTTTGGTTGGTAGTTATAGCAATTCTTACCTCGCTTGTTGGGGTGTATTATTATTTCAAAATTGTAATTAATACTTTTTATAGCCAAGATACTGAAAATAAGATAGAAGTTTCTTTTATTCAAAAATTACTTTTGGCAGCTTGTGTTATAGCCTTGTTGGGTTTATCTTTAATGGTAGATAATATTTTGAATTTGATATAATTCTGTTATTCTTTCAAAAACTCGTATTCATATACTTTGGGTTCTATTTTTTGGGCTAATTGTTTAAGCTCTGTTCTTAAATTAGCTATCAAAACTGTGTAGGTTTCATCTGTACTTTTGTTGTTCATTTTACCATTATCGTTTCGCCCCTGAAAGTATTCTCTTATATCGTAAAGTGAGGCATTCGGATTATAACCATGCCCTTCAAAGGAGGGGAACTTTTGCAAATGATAATATCGCCAAAGCTCTCTGCCAGCTATGAATACTGCTTTAGCTTCTGGGCTAAAAACCAATGGTGTTGTGCGTTCTACTTTTTTATTGCCAAACAATTGCAAAGGCTCGCTTACCATATTTGCAAATTCAGTATCTTTACCTTTAATAAAATCTGTCATAAAATTGCTACTAAATACATCTTTTGCCCCCACTTCATATTCTGTAAAAGGTATCCAATGGTTGGCGCCATATTTACTTTGTATATTATTGCTAAACAAAGCAAAAGTTAGGCAATTGCTCTGAAAATCCTCATCTTTCTCCCATTTTTTATTAGGGTATAAAAATTGGTCACGGTCGTTTAGCCAAGTGGCTTGAATACAATGGCGAACTGCGAAATAAATGGAGGTTTCAATAAGATTATTTTTTGTAATAAATGTCCACCGATTAGGGTGGTTTTCAACATTATAAATACTTATAAAATTATTATGCTGAAAATCACTTCCATATAAACCAATTGAACCTATACAAGAATAGCTTTTTTTTCTGTCATGAAACTTTCTGAACCAATCTGTTATAAAAACACTATCATCATAAGCATAGAATATTTTGTTCCCTATTTTAGTAATTTTTTCATTAAAAATTTCACATTTTATTCTTTTTATTTTTTTTAGATTATTCAATTCCCATATCATAAAGCCTATTGGAAATTGTCCTTTTACGTTGTCAAATGTATTTGCTTGACAAACAAATCCTTTTTTAAATTCTGCACGAAAAAAATCTCTAAATTTGGAAAAATTTGGACCTTGCACAATTTTCAAAGTTGAAAATTGTGCAAGTATAGAGTTTGGAATTTTATCAAATATTCTTGTTAAAAATTGTGCAAATAGCTCCTTTGTGGCAATGCCAATTTTATCGCTATACTCAACTTGAACTTTGGTAAATGAAACACCTCTCTTATTAATTCTGCTTTTATCTTTTGTATCGTTTTTTGCAGTTTCCGCATAAGGCGGATTAATATACACCACCAATTTCTTTCTTTTTTCGGGGTGGTTTATTATATCTTGTAGGCTTTGTGGCAGTTTTGTAAAGTCATCGTTCAAAAAATCGAACTGAAAAACATGGCTATCCAACAAATTAGCTCCGTTTTTTATTCTATCGTGCATTACCTCCACATCTTGTTTATCTAATGTGCTTGCATATATATTGTATTTATTGGTAAGCCCTGCCAGTAAATTGCCTGTTCCTGCTGCACAATCCCATACATAGTATTCATCTTGCCAGTTTTCGCCCAAGGTATCTGTTAGGTATTTTTGGCTTAGTTCCACCCATATTTGTGGGGTAAAAAAGCTGCCCTTGCGCTCTCGTACATCTTGTGGCACTAAAAGGTCTCTACGTTCTACAATGTAGTCCCAATATTCTTCTTTTGGAGGGCGGTTGTATTTGTTCCAAAATTGGGTATGGGCTATTTGTTTATCTGTAAAACCCGCTGTTTTGTTGCTAAACATTCCTGCATCGTCTATTTTTCTATCCAGCTCGTAATGAAACGTTTTTAGCAGTACAAAAAGTTTTTCTTTAAGGGTTTCGTTTTCGTGGCTTAATAGGTCGGCAAGGTAAAAATCGCCATCTATAATGCCTGTTTTTTTGGCAATATCCCAATTTACAGCTATGGTAGGCTTTACAGCCGCCAGCCATTTATTATATATAACCATAAAATTGTTTTTATCTATTTTGATTTTTGTAAGCCCCAGTTTGCCAACAATAAAGTTTTGTTTTATAAATTGTTTAAGTTGGCTATCGTCTTTTAGGTAATTAAACAATAGGGCTTTGGTATCTATAGTGCTTTTTACCTTTTCAAATATCAGCTTAAACTCTTTGGTACTATGGTTGCTTGGGGCAACATTCCAATTAAAATCGTTCAAATAAAACACCTCGTTAATATCTGCATAAGGTATAAAAGCTATTTTTTCGCTATCAAAAGCCCCGAGCATAGCAGGAGGTAGGTATTTATCAAAAGTGCGAGCTTTGCCTATAGTTAATACCAATTGTACTAGCGAGGTGTATATATCTGAAACCCCTTTTTTAGCCTCTGCCCATAGTAAACTTTCTTGCTCAAAAAGCTCATCTTGGCTTTGGTGCAGGCAAATACAAAAATCTACATTGCCTATTATTTTGGTGCTATCGTATAGCCAAAAGTAATCATTTGCAACTTTGTTTTTTAGCTCCTCCTCTCTAATATTGTTGTATTTCATTTGTATCAATTTTTTTTTAAGCCTAAAACAAAATCTATTAAAAGGCAAATTTAAAATTAAATACCATGATATATAATTTGTATGCCTAAAATTTATACACTAAAAGTTAATCCCAAATTAATCAATAGGAGATTTGAAAAATTGAACTATTTGATTTAGTTGGGATTAACCCCGATTTAAAAATTGCAATTATGTTTTGTAAAAACATGATTTACAATTTGTTATTCGATTCAGCAATTCTATTGCTGAATTTGGGTTAATCATTGGTTTGCTTTATCAATAAGCAATATAAATGATAGCCAATTCCAAAACTTAAGAAAAATGCTATACTACTCAAGTTCAAAAATTTTATTTAGTTACTAAAGCAATACACTTTTCCGTGGGATTGAATTTGTACTTCAATCTACCTTAACAATTAAATTCAAAAATCAATAAATCTCACAATTCCCTTACCATTCTACACCAGGATAAGCCCTTTGCATAAATTGCATTTCTGCCAATAAATAGCCCATATACTCGGAGTGTAAGCCTGTTTTACCGCCTTTTTGTTGGTGGTTGCTTGTAGGTATAGTTAATGTGGCAAGTTGTAATATTTCTGTTACTTTGGCTTGCCATAAAGGTTTTAAGTTTTCTAAGTTGGCTGCTATACCCAGTTCAAAGGCTTTGGCTTCTGTTTGTGAAGGTATAAAAAATTCGCCTGTATATTCCCACAAATCATTTATAGCTGTTTGCATTTTTTGATGGCTAATTTCTGTGCCATCGCCCAAACGTATTAGCCACTCGCTGCTCCATTTTAAATGGTAGGTTACTTCTTTTAAAGATTTATGGGCTATTTCGGCTATTCTTTCATCTTTGATATTTTGCAATACATTGAGTAATTGAAAATGAAAAGCATCGTAAAAAAATTGGCGAACAATGGTATAAGCCCAATCTGTATTGGGTTGCTCTACCAACAATACATTTTTATACTGCAATACATCTCTTGTAAAAGCAATGATATCTTCTGTTGCATTATTGCCTTTTAGCTGGGCTGCATAAGCATATAGGCTGCGTGCTTCGCCTATTAAATCTAAGGTAATATTGGTAATGGCTATGTCTTGCTCCAAAATGGGTCCATGTCCGCACCATTCGGCATTGCGCTGCCCAAGTATCATGCTATTGTCTGCAAGGTGCAGCACATAGTTATAAATAATTTCTACCTGTTCCATTTACATGTGTTTAAGCTCTATGGGTAAATTATAGAACGTAGGGTGGCGGTATATTTTATCTTCTGCTGGTTCAAAAAGAGAGTCTTTTTCGCTTGGCTCGCTGGCGTGTAGGTGCTTGCTTTCTACTACCCATATACTTACGCCCTCAAGTCTTCGGGTATATACATCGCGGGCATTGGCTATTGCCATATCTACATCTGCTGCATGCAGGCTGCCTACATGCTTATGGTTTAAGCCTTGTTTTGCTCTTATAAATACCTCCCAAAGGGGCCATTCTTTTTGATTCATTTTTTATTAAATATATTAAGCTGCTATTGTTTTTTCTGCTTCTCTTTTGGCTTGTTTTTCGGCAAAGGCTGTGGCTGCCTCTCGTACCCATGCGCCATTTTCCCAAGCTGTTACACGGGCTTTTAGGCGTTGCTTATTGCAAGGGCCATTTCCTGCCACTACTTCGTTAAATTCTGTCCAATCTATTGTGCCAAAATCGTAATGTCCTCTGGCTTCGTTCCATTTAAGGTCTTTATCTGGAATGGTTAAACCCAATATTTCTGCTTGTGGTACACTTACATCTACAAACTTTTGGCGCAAATCATCATTACTAAAGCGTTTTATTTTCCATTTCATGCTTTGTGCGCTGTTTGGCGAGTTATCGTCATTAGGTCCAAACATCATAATACTGGGCCACCACCAACGGTTAAGGGCATCTTGTGCCATTGCTTTTTGCTCTGCCGAGCCTTTGCTTAGCGTTAGCATTATTTCATACCCCTGCCTTTGATGAAAACTTTCTTCCTTGCATACCCTTACCATTGCTCGGGCATAAGGACCATAACTTACTCTGCATAAAGGCACTTGATTCATAATAGCTGCTCCATCTACAAGCCAACCTATTGCACCCATATCTGCCCAAGTAAGCGTAGGATAGTTAAAAATACTGCTGTATTTGGCTTTGCCGCTATGCAGTTCGTTTAGCATTTCGTCTCTGCTCATACCCAAGGTTTCAGCAGCAGAATAAAGGTATAAACCGTGTCCTGCTTCGTCTTGTACTTTGGCTATAAGGGCAACTTTGCGTCTTAAATTTGGCGCACGGGTAATCCAATTGCCTTCGGGCAGCATGCCTACTATTTCGCTATGGGCATGTTGAGAAATTTGACGCAAAAGGGTTTTGCGGTATTTTTCTGGCATCCAATCGCGAGGTTCTATTCTTACTTCGTTTTCAATTTTTTGGTTGAAAGCTTCTTCAAGATTTATTTCCATGATAATTTTTTACAAATTTAATATAAAACAATTTGTTTGCAAATGAGTTTTAAAAATTATCTTTTAAAGCAAAATGCTGCTTGAACAAAAATGTAAATATTAGATGATGCAAAAACATTAAAAAACATAAATTTGTAAAATATTATGAGAGATAAATTAAATAATAAAATTAAAGAGAATTTAATTGATTTAGATAAAGCCATAATTAGGTTAAAAAAAACAATTAATGATTCCACAGATTCTGAAGCTATTATTAGATTAAAAGGATTGATAAAAAGCTATTATTATGAAAAAGCTATAGCTCAATATTCGGCAGGTGCAAGTAAAGAGGTAGTAAAAGCCTCTGTTTTAGAATATATTACGGCTTTTGAAGAAAGTTTTATTTTTGATGATGGTTATGGTGATTACGATCAAATGATATGGGCTATTTGCCTTGCCATATTGTGCGATGTAGAACTTACAGATTTTATGCGCATTACCAAAGTGTTAAAAAGAGATGGGGCTAATGATAAACTATTGAGCAAGCTAATACGCTATAAACAACCCGATTGGGAAATTAGCTATAACGATGTTATACAAAAACATCCTTATGCCAAAAGTATAGATATAGCTACTGCCGATGATATAAAATACTATTTAGATAAAATATGGTATAAAGGACATAGCGACTCTTACTGGTACGAAAATCATTTAAATAAACTAAATAAATATTTTGGATACTGGGCATTTGAAGTAGCGGTATTGGTAAAAATAAATAATATAGACGATAGTACCCTACAAACACAAAAATATTACCCCTACGATGCGGTGCACTGGTAGCAGAGTGTTTTAAGGAATAAATAGCCCTTTTTTAATGGCATACAATACAGCTCCAACTATATTGTCAGTGCCAATTTTCTTTAATAGCCTTTGTCTATGATTATTGACAGTTGTTTCAGATAAAAATAATTTTTCAGCAATTGCTTTTGTAGTTTTTCAACAAAAAAACACGGTAGGTTTTACCGTGTTTTTATTTATTAACTGAATGTAATTTTC
The DNA here is from genome assembly GCA_964505065.1 of uncultured Chitinophaga sp. Taxonomy (GTDB): domain Bacteria; phylum Bacteroidota; class Bacteroidia; order NS11-12g; family UBA955; genus JABMMZ01. Next base: position 118 of record CAZDGF010000043.1, on the reverse strand, counting down.
TTTCATTTCTCGATACGTTCCGCTTACTACGTGCGGAACTACTCGAAATGACAGGCAGGTTTCTTTTAACCCAGATTACGCATTAGGAATTTTAATAGACAAATCGAGAGGATGATCC
>CAZDGF010000042.1:0-32800 GCA_964505065.1 uncultured Chitinophaga sp. | reverse complement strand
GACAAACTTTATCATTTAAACGGTAGCTCATCTTTTTTAGATGGATGTTATCATGATATTTGCCAAAACTGGATTAATGGCTCTCAACTTCGGATTGATAATGAATATATATTAAAATTCTGGGAAGAAAGCCATGAGAAACATTATAATACTAGCCAGTATATAAAGTTTGCTTGGGAAAATGACAATGATATTGATTATACGAAAATCAGATATGATGAAACAAAAAGAAATATTTTAGTCTATATTGGCTATTCTCATCCTTATGTAAACCATCCTATTGATTTAAAAATCATCCAACATTACAATCCATTAAAAATTTACATTCAAGACCCCGCTTTTGATAACGAATATGCAATTTCCCTTAACGAACGATTTAACATTGAATGTCCCATTAAAACTATCAATAACTGTGATAGGTTCTACATACCAAATGAAATGTATGAACTTTAAATAAACACTATTTATTATTTTTAATACTTAAATTCATTTAAAAGTATTGAAAACAACACTTTATTACTTAAAAAGCGTAAAACAGTCTTAAAAAATATACTTTAGTATGAAAATGTATAGATGAGTATTAAATAATATAAAACAATAGTATTAAAAAGTATACTTTTAGATTAAAATATTTATTAAATCAAATTCAGTTTTTTATGAGTTAATACATGGTTTAATTAATATGATTTAATGCTTATTGTTTTAAAAGCTCCCCAAAATACAATTCGAATTTAAATTCAATGACTACTATTTTGATACAGTTGAACACAATCAAACGGAACATTTGTTGGGATAAATATCTTTTCTAGATATAAAATATCAACCATTTTGTAAATTAAGGAAATTAATTGTTTATTTGTAAAATAACTTAAATAATGACTGACACTTATCAGAGCTATCTACATACTATTTGTTGTATATGTCTGATAACATCAGATATATCTGTAAGTTATAGGGCATTTTAACACAAAACACAATTAATAAGACATAAAATGAAAAAATCAATTATTACATCATTACTAATGACAGCAATCTTAATAAGCTGCCAAAATGAGAAGAAACAATCTAATCTTGAAAATGAAAATACTCAAGAAAATCAAGTGAACACTGAAAATCAAATAAATAGCGACAAACAATCTGTTGTTAAAACAGGTCAGGTTTTGGTAGCAAAATCCACCATAGAAGACCCTACATTTTCAAAATCCATAATTTTGGTTACTTTGATTAAAAAAGGAAAGATATATGGTGTTATGCTCAATAAAACCACTGACGACAAAATTGAAAATTATGTTGAAGATGTTAAAAGTAAAAATATTGTAGTTGGTTTTGGTGGTCCAGTTGGTGAAGACCTAGCTTTTATACAAACATATGACAGCACATATGAAAACCCGATGAAAATATTAAATGGATTACATTTTATGGGGGATGTTAAATCAATGAAAGATAAACTACAAAACAATATTTCAATAAATAATGAAATGAGATTTTTCAAAGGAATGGTAGTTTGGAACATTGACCAACTTGACAAAGAACTAAATGAGTGGCAAGACTGGAAGGTAATTGATTTAAGCGTCAATGAAATTATGTCGATTAATCAGAATTCTTGGGATAAGTACAATAAATAAACTTTCATATGAGCATTTTTAAAAAATTGTTTGGCAGTTCCAAAACCATAAAAGCCACAACTGACAAAGAAATCAAAAAAACTGATTATGAGTCAGATGGCTATATCAATCTCGGTAAATCTATATTTCCAGTGTTAAGAGCCAAAACTGATTCAAAACTTTTAATCTCAGAAAACATAAACCCAATATTAAAAGATGATTTTATTGATGACATCGTTGTATGTTATATTTTGGATATTGGAGACAATTTTGAATTAATATCAGAAAATCACCTAAAACAATTCAATTTAACCAAGCAAGATGTTAAAGATGTTGCGTTTAGGAATTTAATCAATCAAATTAATGAAAACATAAAAATTAAGGTTGAAGACCACAGAGATAAAAATCCAGAAATGCGTCCTTTTATAAGTGTAGAGTTTAATTCCAACCTGAATCCTTCTATTATGTTGCTAGAAGAATTTTGGGAAACTAATGCCAAAGAAATTACAAAATCAGATATCATAGCAGTTTCAATGCCAGCAAAAAACTTGTTTTATTTCACTACTTTAGAAGACATAGTGAGCTTTGACACAATGACTTATTTTGGAAATGTACTTTATGAAGCATCAATAGAAGATAATCTTCATTTAACTCAAAATGTTTATGTAAGGAAAAATGGGAATTGGATACTCTGCGACAAAACAGATGAACAAATTGAAGAGTTATTGAAAAAATAAAAAAACGCCCTATAACAGGCGTTTGGCAAAAAAGCGGGTTCAGTGGTTAAATGAAGCTTTGTGCTTCGTATCAAGTTTAGTGCTGAAAGAAAGTTTAGTGCTCCGAAATCCGCTTCTTCGCCAAGCGCCCAAACGTTGTGTGCAATATTACAAAACAAACCTAGACATTGAAAATGGACAATATGAAAAATTGGATAATAAAGAACATTTCAAACTTTTTTGGAATTTTAGGAATTGTATTGACAATATATTTTTCAGTTTTTTATGTTCCAGCTTGGATAAAGGAATCTCAAAACGAAAAAATTAACAACTCAAAGCAAGAACTAATACAGTCAATCAAAGAGTTAGTTTTTAGTGATTCGACAATTACAATAACTGAAATACAATCGCTTGTTATAGCAAAAGAAATAGAGAAAAAAGTAAGAGTACCATATTCATTCTACGAATTACTTACTATATGTGAAGACTCTTATATGGAAGACAAATTTTTGCCTCTTCAAAAAAGAAGGGAGTTAATTCAAGAATTAGAAGTTTTAAAAAGCAAACTTACAGTTAAAGAAGACAGGGTAGAAAAACTAACTTCCAAAGAAAATAGTATAGCAAATAATTTGATTACAATAATAGTATCTTTATTAGGACTTATTTTATCTTTCGCAGGACTATTTTCAACTTATTATAAAAACAAAAAAAGTCAGCAACAAGAAGAAGAAATTTCAAATGAACTTGAAGATGCAAATGTGGACTCAAATAATAGACAATTTGCTCAAAACGTTGAGATGAACTATTTAGAAATAATAAAGGGAATTGCAAAGAATAAAGTATTTGAACCAAATAATAAAGACACAGACTATGACTTACTTATTAGTCAAGATGATGACAATATTTACTTTGAATTTAAAATTTTAACAAAGAGTAATGTTGGATTAGGTGCTTTTAAAAGATTTGCTGACTTTATAAAAAATAAAGGTGGCAAAGGAGTTTTCATTTATAATACGAACCTTACAACAATGGTTAAAAACGAAATAGAAAAAACACAAAAAGAAGGAATTAAAATTAAGGTTATCAAAGTTACAAGTGAAACTGAACTAAAAGAGAAAGTTGAAGAAATACTGCACACAACAGGGGTTTGGCAAAATGGGGGAATAAGTGCTTAATTGAACATTTGTGCTTCTATTTGGCATTTGTGCTAAACTGAACATTTGTGCTTCTAATCCCCCACTTCGCCAAGCCCCAAAACGTTATGTGCAACCCAAAGAGACAACGTACCAAACATAAACAGACGATAAAATGAAATCAGAAAATAGACTTGCTGGGCTTGGAATTTTGACAGCAATTTCGGCTTCACTTTGTTGTATAACACCAATTCTTGCACTTTTAGCAGGGACAAGTGGACTTGCTTCAACTTTTTCGTGGATAGAACCGTTTAGACCTTATTTAATCGGGTTGACAATTCTTGTACTTGGATTTGCTTGGTATCAAAAACTAAAACCTATAAAGAAAGACAACTGTAATTGTGAGCCGACAACGAAAGAAAAATTTATTGAAAGCAAAAAGTTTTTAGGACTTATAACAGTTTTCGCATTGACAATGTTGGCGTTTCCTTATTTTTCAAAAACATTTTACCCAACGACAGAAATAAAACCAACTAACATAATCATTGACAAATCTTCAATTCAAAAAACGGAATTTAAGGTTGAAGGTATGACTTGCGAAAGTTGCGAAGAACATATAAAACTTGAAGTAAACAAATTGACGGGAATTATAAGTTCAACAGTATCTTACAAAAATGGAAATGCAATCATTGAATTTGACAACACAAAACTTGACAACTTAAAAATTGAAGAGGCGATAAATTCAACAGGTTACAAAGTAACAGACAAAAAATAGAAAAATGGAAATAGAATTAAAATCAACGATAACTTGTCCCAACTGTGGACACCAAAAAGAAGAAGAAATGCCTACAAATGCTTGTCAATACTTCTACGAATGTGAAAGTTGCAAGACACGACTGAAACCATTGCAAGGCGACTGTTGTGTTTATTGCAGTTACGGAACAGTGAAATGTCCACCAATTCAACAAAACAAATCTTGCTGTAACTGACGAACGAAAAATGGGCTGCACATAACAGCAGTTTGGCAAAATGGCGGGTTTAGTGCTAAATTGAAGTGCAGTTCTTCGATTGAACTTTTGTGCAAAACTGAACATTTGTGCCTCGATTTCCGCCACTTCGCCAAGCTGCAAAACGTTGTGGGAAATGCTTGACAAACACACCGCACAAAATTAACTAAAAATATTATCTTTACAAAAATTTAAAGAATGACAAAAAACATAGAATTACAATTAGAATTATTTGAGGGTAGAAAAGAAATTACAAATAAAAGTAGGTTTTTACAAAGTCTTAAATCTATAAAAGGATATAAGAGATATAATGGAACTCCATTAAGATACGGTGGAGGTAAAACTTTAGCAGTAGGTAAAATAATAGAGCATTTTCCTGAAAATATTAAAAAAGTAGTTAGCCCTTTTATTGGTGGTGCAAGTATTGAAATTGCATTGGCAAAGGAATTAGGTTTTGAAGTGATTGCTTATGATATATTTGAACTACTTGTAAATTATTGGAATATTCAAATTAATAAACCTGAAGAGCTTTACAATAATTTAAAAAAGCTTAGTAACACAAAAGACGAATATGAAATTATAAAGAATTTACTAAAGGAAGTATGGAACAAAAAGGAGGGATTTGTTAAAAACGATTTAACAGATTTAGAATTAGCAACATATTATTTTTTTAATCATAATTTAAGTTACGGCCCTGGATTTTTAGGGTGGATGTCATCTATATACACAGATGATAAAAAATATTTATCCATGTTACAGAAAGTTAAAAATTTTAATACTAAAAATATAAGTGTTTTTAATTTAAGTTTTGATAAGTCAATACCAAAACATAATAAAGATTTTCTATATTTAGACCCTCCATATTTTTTAGAAGGTGATAGTAAAATGTTTAAAGGTATCTATCCTATGAGAAACTTTCCAGTCCACCATAATGGTTTTAACCACCAATTATTAGCGGATTTATTAAAAAAACATAAAGGAGGATTTATTCTATCTTATAATGATTGTTCTTGGATTAGAGAAGCGTATAAAGATTTTGAAATAGTAGAAGTTTCTTGGCAATATACTATGGGGCAAGGGGAAACAAGAATTGGAAAAAACAGAGAAGAGAGAGATTTTGATAATACAAACATTAAGAAATCACACGAATTAATAATAAAAGGATAAATTATGAACATATCGGAGGTAAAAACTGCGTTTAAAATTGCTGATGTAGAATTTGTGGAAAACTCTACAAAACTGAATTTTAATTATTTAAAAGTAATAACAGATGAAAATGGAGTAGTTCTTCCTAAAGATATTTTAACAAAGAATTATTCAAGAGTTTATATTATTGTGGTAGATGGTGTAATTAAAAAAATTGGGGCTTCACAAGATAAAGGAGGTATGAAAGGGACTTTAAACATATATAAAGATGGTGGAGTAAAAGGAAGACCGAGTATAAGAAGTTTTGGTATATGGTATTTTTTATATCATAGTATTTTACAAGGTAGTAAAATAGAGTTTTTTATGATTTACCATGATGACTTTAGTTATAGCGTTAAAGGACTTTTTGGTTTTCATAATATAGGTAATGCAAATATTAGTTGTAAATTAATAGAAGAGTGTTGTATATTAGATTATTTAGCAAAAGAAAATAATAAATTTCCAGATTGGAATGTACAGGAACAAGGTAAGGATTGGTCAGACGATATAAAAAAGGAACATTCTAATATTACTCAAAATAGTTTGAATAGTAATTCAAGACGAAAGAAAATAGAAATGTAAAAGCACTTCCCACAACAACATATTTGTGAAATGGTGGGTTCAGTACAAATATGAAAATCCGAGAACCAAATAAAATTAATTAATAATAGTATATTTTGTGATTATTCCACCACTTCACAAATATGCAAAACGTTAGCTGTCATTGCAAAAACCGACACATCAAACATTAACATTCAGACAAAAAAAATAAAAAAATGATAGTATTAGGCTTGAACTTCACGAAAAACGATTTAAGATTTTGTGTACTTGATGGACAAAATAACCCACCAACAATAATTGAGAAAAACAAAATAGTTTATCCAATAAATATTGAAACTGCTGAATTAATGGAATGGTTTGAAACTCAATTAAGCCTAATTATAGATAAACATATCCCAAATCAAATTTCACATAAAATCTCAACAAATCTTACGACACTTGACCAAATAAAATCTTCTTGTTATCCACAAGCTATTTTAAATTTAATTGCTAAAAAGAAAAATATAAATATAAACTCGTATTCTTCACAAGGTATTAATGCAACAAAATTTGGACAACCCAAAAAGACAGATGTATTTGCATACATTGACCCAATTATAGGCATTCACCCACCATATTGGGACAAAGCGACAAAAGAAGCTGTTTTAGTTGCTTGGTTTAACTTATTATAATGAAAGGAAGTACAATAGATAAATTTCAGGTAATTGACCATTTAGGAAACGGAGCATTTGGTGATGTTTTCCTATGCTACGACCCATTTTTACAAAAAGAAATTGCTATTAAAGTCATTAAAGTACCTGACCCAGAAAAGTTTGTAAATGCTGTTAAAGAAGGGCAAACTCTTGATACTTGCAGACATAAACATATTGTTGATGTAAAAGACGTAAGAGCAACACTTTTTAATGGAGAAATGGTTGTTATAATTATTATGGAATATCTTTCAAAAGGTTCTATCCAAAAACACATTGAGAAAAGATTTATTTCGGCAAAGGAAAGTTGTAAAATAATTCAAGACAGTTTATTGGGACTTGAACAAGCACATAATTATAATGTTTTGCATAGAGATATTAAACCTGGTAATATAATGTTTGGAGATAATGGAGAAGCTAAACTTTCTGACTTCGGGTTAGCAATTAATTATCATTCAGACCCTAGTGACGTAATGGGTTATAGACCACACCAACCATTAGAAGTAATAGAAGGAAATCCAATGGATAAATTAAGTGATATTTATGCAAGTGGTATCACATTTTACCGACTATTAAATAACACAAATAAACTACCTTTTACATTTGTAACAAAAGACGAATGGAAAAAAGCAGTCAAAAAAGACCAATATCCACCAAGACAATTTTTGCCTCACATTCCCGATAAAATTATTAAAATACTAAACAAGTCTATACATAAAATAAAAGAAACAAGATTTCAAAATTGCATAGAATTTAGACAAGCTCTTGAAAAATTAGACTTTTCAATTGACTGGGTTTATGTTGATGATAACTGTTGGACAGGGAATTCTAAAACTGATAATTATAGCATTACTAAATATAAAAAGCGAACAGGTTGGGTAATTGATTACAAGAAAAATAACATTAGAAAAAATGAACATTGTTGTATAAATTTACCTGACGACAAAGTAGAAAACGAATTTTTTAAAATAATAAACAAAACAACATTGGCGTAGAAAAGCAACGAACAGCTAACATCGGTTTTGCGATAGTGGGGCTTTAGTGCTAAATTGAGCATTTGGAATTCTATTAAACATTTGTATTAAATTGAACATTTGTGCCTTGAATTCCCCACCATCGCAAAGCCGAGAACCGTTAGCTGCAACCCTAAAAGACGACACAACCGACAGAAAACGAACAGTAAAACGACAGACAAAATGCCAACGCTTCGCAAAATAAAAAGAGCTGCACCCCGACACACAAGCCAACGCTTGCAGCACATTTTATTTTGCCCAACCGCACCCAAGCCCACCCACCACCCGACTTCTTGACAAGTTTGCAGACTGTTGATAAAATCTTTAAAGTTTATTGCGACCAAATCAAAAAGTCTTTTTACATTTGACAATTATTGTCAAGTTAATATTTTCAAATTGAAAACGACCGGAGAAATAATCAGAGAGAAAAGAGAGAAAAAAGGGTTGCTATTGCGACACGTTTCTGCTCAACTAGACATAGACACAGCTATACTCAGTAAAATTGAACGTGGAGAGAGAAAGGCCACAAGAGAGCAAATTACTAAGTTGGCTGACATACTTGAACTCGACAAAGAATCCTTGCTTATTCAATATTTGAGTGAGAAAATTCTTTATGAAATTCAAGACGAAGACTTGGGAATTCAAGCACTCAAAGTTGCTGAAAAAACAATTAAATACGGAGTAACTAAAAACAAATAAAATGGCAGAATTACTATCAATAAAAGAAGCAAGCCAGTGGGCGACAGAGTATTTGGATAAAAATGTTACGACTTCTAACATTTCCTATCTTATCCAATACGGCAGGATAAAAAAAATTGGCGACAATGGTTCAACTCAAGTAATCAAAGAAGAACTTATTGAATATTACAAAGACCAAAAAAAATCGAGACAAGAAGAATGGAAAGAACAACTTGGTGAAGATTTGAATTGGGCTTTATCATTTGAACAATACAAGGAAGCTGAGACTACAAAACACGTTCACAGACTTCATCCATACAAAGGAAAGTTTATTCCTCAGTTAGTTGAATATTTCCTTGACAACCACACCGACAAATTCAAGAAGGAAGTTTATTTCAAGCCCGGAGACATTGTATACGACCCATTTTCAGGAAGCGGAACGACTATGGTTCAAGCTTGTGAGTTAGGAATTCACGCAGTTGGAAATGATGTTTCTGCGTTTAATGCACTGATTGGTAATTGTAAGGTTACAAAATATAACCTTGTTGATATTCAAACTGAAATAGACAGAATTTCTAAAGCACTAAAATCATTTTTAGCTGACCACAAAACGCTTGAATTTGAAGACCGACTTTTAAAAGAATTATATGTTTTCAACAATAAATATTTTCCAGTTCCCGAATACAAATACAAAGTAAAACGAAAAGAGATTGACGAAAAGGCTTATGGTGAAGAAAAGGAAAAAGAGTTTTTGCCAACATTTGATAAACTCGTAAAAGAGTATAACATTAAATTAAGACAAGACAAAGAAGATTCATTCCTTGATAAATGGTATACTCAACACATCCGTGATGAAATTCAATTTGTATTTGATGAAATTCAAAAAATTAAAAATTCCGACACCAAAAAAATCGTTAGCGTTATTCTAAGTCGCACAATTAGAAGTTGCAGAGCAACCACTCATGCAGACTTAGCAACATTGCTTGAACCAATTACGGCAACTTATTACTGTGGTAAACATGGAAAAATGTGTAAGCCATTATTTTCTATTCTAAAATGGTGGGAAACATATTCTAAGGACACTGTAAAAAGATTGGCTCAGTATGACAAGCTAAGAAAGGACGTATTTCACACCTGCTTAACAGGTGATAGCAGAAACATTGACATTGTAGAAGGACTTAAAAAACTCAATCCTGATTTTGCGAAACTTGTAGAGAAACAAAAAATCAAAGGGATATTTTCATCGCCACCTTATGTTGGTTTAATTGACTACCACGAGCAACACGCATATGCTTATGATTTGTTTGGTTTTGAACGAAAAGACGAATTAGAAATCGGGCCACTTTTTAAAGGTCAAGGCAGAGAAGCAAAACAAAGCTACATTCAAGGGCTTAGTGATGTTTTGAAAAACGCAAAAAAATATCTCGTTGACGATTATGATATTTTCCTTGTAGCAAACGACAAATACAATATGTATCCGACCATTGCAGAAAATGCCGGAATGCGTATAGTTAATCAATATAAACGACCAGTATTAAACCGAACTGAAAAAGATAAAGGTGCTTATGCTGAGATAATTTTTCATTTAAAAGATAAGTAATTAATGAAGCAAAAAATAGAGAGATACACTGACAAGTTTATTGAAGCTAATTTTGATAAAAAAGATAAATCAAAAAACCCAAGTGTTAAGTTTGAATGGTTTGTAAATTCTCTTCATTGTTGGGAATATTCCAGCCAATCCTATAATGCAAAACAGAAAATTGGTAAAGAAATATCACTTGGAACTGCACAAGGAGGTGATGCCTTCTTCCTGCTCATAGGGAATAAAATATTTTCTCTAGAAGACAATATCGAAGAAGTAATAAAGGCGATAAAGGATAATAATCATAAAATTGAATTTCACCTTATTCAGACTAAAAAGAGCACAAATGCAAAAATTGGTGACTTTATAAATTTTGTAAATATTCCAATAAAAGTTATAAAAGGTGAAGGCATATCTGGATATCAAAAAGAATTGCTTCGTCTAGCAAATTTTATATCAAAGATTAAAGAAGACCCCGAATTAGAAGCTTCTTTTGTTTTGACATTTTATACTGAAAAAGATGAAAATGATATTGCAAATCTCAGAAAGGATTGGAATTCAGATATTGAGTTTCTTAAAAATCAATATGCTGCATTTGGCAATGTTATTATTCATTTAGAAGGCTCCAAAAAATTAAATGAGCTATTTGAACAATTCAACTCAAACGAATATAAACTCATAATAAATAAAGATAATTGTAGGTTAGATAAAGAGACATATTTGATTGGGTTCGTAACTGCAAGAGAACTTCTTGACTGTATAGCTCCGGAGAAGGATAATAACATAAGAGTATTATATCCAGATGTTTTTAAAAATAACATTCGTCTATATCTGGGACCAACTGAAGTAAATGAGAAAATTGAAACAACTTTATCTAACGAACCAACAAAGTTTCATTTATATAATAATGGATTAACAATAACAACGAAGGATATAAAACCCGCAGTTGAAAATTTTATTGTTTCTCCTGTAAACATTGTTAATGGTTGTCAGACTGCAAATAGCATTTATAATATTTTTAAATCCAACTCAAAAAATATTGACTTGGTAAAAGTTCCAGTAAAAATAATAATTGCCAGTGACGATGAATATGAAAAAATAACTATAAGAACAAATAGCCAAAACGGCATTTCAGAAAAAGATTTAGTTTCAATTACAAATATTCAAAAAGACTTAGAAGATGTTTTTAGTAAGAATAAATTTCTAAATAATTCATTTACATACAAGCGTCAAAACTCCATATCAGAAGGAGGATTGGGTGACTTTGATTACATAGTGAACATAAATGATATCCTAAGGGCAATATTTTCAACACTTTTATATATGCCTCATAAAGTTTCAGGCTACTTTGATAAAACCACAAGCGACTTAATTGACATTATTTTCGAAGATAGATTTATTAAACTTTATCAGGTAACTACATCGGTTTATAAAATACTAGATGATTATCTTGACGAAAAACATCCAGAAAATAAAAAACTACGATTCCATCTTCTATATCTATTTTATAAATTTATTTGCAAAGACCTAGATATTGATAATATTGAAAGATATTTTAAGAAAGAAAAGAATAAGAAAAACTTCGAAGAGCTTGAAGGAGAAGAGTTGTTAAAGCAAAATGAATTAATAAACAATATTGTTTCTCGGCATTTTAAAATTTCAAAAAATGAGACCGCTTTTCATTCAATTATCGACTACCTAATTGAAATAGTAGTTAAGGATTATTCCAACTTGACTAATTTAGATACAAGAGAGAAAGAAAAAATTCTTTATAAAACTGTTGATAAAGTTCAAAGAGGTGAGCAAGTCTTTTCGAATTTTGAATTAAAATTTACAAAAACACTTAATGAATTTATAACCGAATAATATGGCATTGTCAAATAAACAAAAAGAAAAAATATCAATTGAGGTTATAAAAACCTTAGTTACTCGATTTGAAAGTTTTCCGGAAGACGCTTCAAATAATAGAAATGCCCCATTCCACGAATCATTTTTAAGAGCATTTTCAGATAAACTAAATGGTAAAGTTTCAGACACTCCATTTTTTATAAGTCTTAGTAGTTGGCTACAAGGTTTAAATACAACCTTGGGGCAAACGTTCTTTGAAAATGTTGCTCACCATTTAAGCAATGGTGAAAAAAGAGAATATACTTCAAAGCGACTCGGAAACTTACCAATATCCCAAACTCAAAGAAATCATATTGCTCAAATAATTGCAGACTTGAGCAATACCACATCAACTCCAAATCTTAACGCTGAAAACGCTTTGCTTTTTGAACAATACAATGATGCTACTATAAATGCAATGGACTTTTCCGCTGATGTTTTTATTGAAGATGCTACAAGTGTTATCGCCATTGAACTAAAATCGGTTAAGCCGAATTCAGGAGAAATGAAAGGCGAAAAACAAAAAATTCTTGAAGGCAAGGCCGCACTTTATAATCATTTCCCCGGCAAACAAATTAATTTTTATATCGGCTTTCCATTTGACCCTACTGTAAATCCGGCCAATGAAGCTGTAACAAGTCACAACAAGCCACGATTTCTTGGTTCAATTATCAACATGAATAAGTATTTTGCTACTAGCGAATCACTTGTAGCTAATGAACTATGGGATTTACTTTCCGGTCAACCAAATACAATGGAAGAAATATTAGCTATTATCAATACTGTTTCTACAACTTCGTTTTTAGAGAAGTTTCAATTTCTGAGTGATGGAGCAAACAGAACAAGACCTGAATATTTAGCACAACTAACTGAATGGCATCTTTATTCTGAAATTGAGTTAATAAACAATAACCCTGCAATCATTCAAAACATTGGAAACAACAAAGCTCTGACAAGAATTTACAATAAAAATTCATTAGACGGCAAAGGGAATTACAGTTGGGACAGATATAATGAACTAAGACTATTATTTTAAATCCAACGCATTTGGTGGCACATTTGCAAAACCTCACAAGCCAACGCTAAAGCCAAGTTTTGCAAAAGAGCCACCAAGCCAAAGCACAAAGACACTGCAACATGGACAGACAACAACACGACAGAAAAGAAGCACGAACCGGTAACATGGGTTTGGCGTCATGCGGGGTGAAGTGCTTAAATTCAAGTTCAGTTATTCAAATCAACTTTAGTGCTGGCTTGACAGTTTTGTGCCCTGAAATCCCGCACGAACGCCAAGCCCAAAAACGTTAGGCGTCAGGCTAAAAAACAGCCCCTCAACTGAAAGTTTAGATGGATAATGCTTTGATTTGTGATTTTTTCACTACATTTGCACAAATTAAATAGACAATTATGCTAATTAGATTCACTTTAGAGAATTTTCTGTCATTTAAAGATAGGACTATATTTTCAATGATCCCAGGGAAGGGTACTTTAAAACAGAATCATAAAACTAAACCTCTAAAAGGTTTAAGTACACTTAAAACGGCTGTAATTTTTGGTGCAAACGCTTCGGGAAAATCAAATTTAATAAAAGCAATTGAATTTGGAAAAGTTTTAGTTTTAAGAGGAAATAAAAGTGAACAACCCATAAAATTCCAACCATTCAGACTAAATGCAAACTCTTTATCAACAAATTCTAGGTTGGAATATGAAATACAACATAAAGGTAAAAACTACGCTTATGGCTTTGTTTTTAATTCAAAAGAAATAGTTGAAGAATGGTTATTTGAAACAACAAATAAATCTGATATTAAAATATTTGAAAGAAATATCAACAATAAATTACAATTTGACATTGACCCACTTTTTAAAAAAAACAAAAAGGAAGAACACCGTCAATTTTTAAAATTTATCGCTAAGGGGACACCCAACAATCAACTCTTCTTGACTGAAATTAGAACTCGTAAAGTAAAGGATAACGTAACTGATATAAATGATTTACTAAATGTTATTGATTGGTTTCAAAACACTTTAAAAGTTGTTTTCCCTGATGATAAATATAATGAGGGAATAAAATCTGAACTTAAAGATGATTCTAAATTGCAAATTACATTTGAAGAATTATTGAAGTACTTTGATACAGGTATAAATGGAATTTGTTTGGAAAAAATAGATTTTGATTCTATAGAAATACCTTCACGATTAATTGAAAAAATAAAGGATGACCTGTTAAGTTCAAAGTCTGAAAATGTCCGAACACTTTTATCAATTAATAATACTACTTACTTTATTTCGAAGTCAAATAATGATTTAACAGTTCATAAATTTATGACCCAACATAAAGTTGTGGGACAAACAAAGGCTGAATTGTTTGACACGAGTGATGAGTCTGATGGTACAAATAGAATAATTGACTTTATTCCATTAATTATAGACTTGCTTCAAGGCGACAATGTATTCATTATTGACGAGATGGAGCGTAGTCTTCACCCTAACCTTATATATGATTTATTAGATTTGTTTCTTGATAAAAGTGATAATATAAACAGTCAATTAATTTTGGCTAGTCACGAATCAAGTTTATTAACACAAAAACTCTTGAGAAAAGATGAAATATGGTTTGCGGTAAAAGACAATGATGGTGCTAGTCATTTACATTCACTTGAAGAGTACAATATTCGTTTTGATAAAGAAATTAGAAAAGATTATTTATTGGGTAGATTCAAAGCTATTCCTAGACTTGGAAACAGAAATACATTAACCGTCTTACCTAATCAAAGCAATTAATTATGCCTAGAGAACGTATTGAATTTATAAGGGAGAGTAATGTAACTGAACGAGAGAAATTATTTTTATTGGCATATGAGGGCAATGAAACAGAGCCAACTTATTTTGAAGCTCTAAAGAAAAATTATCGATTCAATAAAGATAGGATTGAAATTGTTTCTTTAAGAAGAGATGCTAAAGACACCAAAAGTGCACCTAAATATGTTTTTGAGAATCTTGAAAAAATAAAAGACGAGTATGATTTAGGCAATAACGATGAACTATGGATGATAATTGATAGGGATAGAAATGGAAAAAACATTGAAAAGTATAGTGCTAAATGTAAAGCGACACTAAATTTTTATTTTGCCTTAAGTAATCCTTGTTTTGAATTTTGGTTACTTCTTCATTTGAAAGACACCACCGAATTTACAGAAGATGAATTAAGTTTAATTTTTGAAAACCGAAAAGTAGGTAGAAAAAAAACATATTTAAAGAAACTTTTAAGCGACATATTGCCAGATGGTTATAATGAAGCTAATTTGAAACCAGAACGCTTTTTACAACATATTGAAGATGCGATTTTCAGAGCAAAAAATATGAATGTTGATGGTGAAGATTATCCTAAAAAATTAGGCACAGACGTTTATAAACTCATTGAAAAAGTAATCCAATAAAAGCCCGAACGCCTAACAGGGGTTTGGCAAAATGGGGGCATTTGTGCTAAATTGAGCATTTGTACTTCTATCAACATTAGTGCTAATTTGAACATTTGTAATACTAATCCCCCACTTCGCCAAGCCCCAAAACGTTATCAGCAATTCTATGTGCGAGCTTGCAAACATTAACGACAGACATTAAGCGACAAATAAATAAAACGTAAAAAAAATGAAAATTACATTAAGTGACGGGCTAAAGAAACAACTAGAAGACGAATTCTTGCCACCTTTAAATAGGTTGATTTCATCTAGGTTAATTCAACAACCAAATGCTAATGGTGCTTATACTCCCGAAGCCAAAGCAATAAAAGACAATCATCGGAGAAATATATTGAATCAAGGTAGGGCTGATTTTACTGACAGCTCAAACGGATTTACACCAGAACAAAAAGTAGATTTATATTGCTACTACTACTTTCAAATGCACTTTACTAGTAGTTTTATGTTTTACCTCAAAGAGCAAGAGTTTTTGAGGGACTTGATAAAAGATAAGTCGGTTTGGTTTTTAGATATTGGTTGCGGACCTTTTACTTCGGGATTAGCTTTTAATTGTTGGCTCAAAAAAAATTTGGATTTAACTACAACTGAAATAAATTATATCGGTATTGATACATCTTCAGCGATGCTTAATAAAGCGAACCAGTTATCAAAATCTTTTGATGATTTACGTTTCAAAGAAACCATACTTGCTCCTGACACAGCAATATTTGACAAGCAGTTGCCGAATAGTGAAAGGGAGAAAATCATTCTGATTAACTATTCATATTTATTTGCAAGCCACAGTTTAGTTGTAAGTCAAATGCTTGATTTTACAAGGGTTTTGCAATTAGCTAATTCTTCACCAAAGATTGTAATTCTCCAACAAAATCCTGACCGTAACGACCTGCATTTAAAATGGAATGAATACCAATCACAACTGACAGATTTCTTTAGCAAAGAAAATTATCCGAAAGTTTATCCATTTTCTTTTGATGATGCTTTAGGTTGTGGCAACCGACCTGAATTGTCTTTTAGCGTTAGATGTAATATATTAAAATCTTTTAAATAATGATTAACTTTGTAACCAAATAATTAATAAAAAAATGGAAACTACATATGACCTATTCGGAGAACCATCAACAGTTCAAATACAAAACCGTAATAATGAATTTAAAATAAAAGGACTTACTTACATTCCTGACTTTGTTAGTAAGACAGAACACGATTTTCTACTTAAGGAGATTGACAAACAACCTTGGCTAAATGAATTAAAGCGTAGAGTTCAACACTACGGCTACAAATACGACTATAAATTTCACAGAATAAACCATTCAATGCGAATTGCTGAATTACCAGATTGGTTACAAAACTTCGCAGAACGATTAAAGGAAAAAGGATTTTTTACAGAAACGCCTGACCAAGTAATCGTAAATGAATATACTCCTGGACAAGGTATAACAAACCACATTGATTGTCCCCCTTGCTTTTCAGACACTGTAGCTTCTTTAAGTTTAGGTTCAGAGTGCGTAATGAACTTCACAAACAAAGACGACAAAAACGACATTACCCCCTATTTACTTGATGTTCGCAGTATTGTTATTCTGAAAGAAGATGCAAGATATAATTATATGCACGGAATAAAACTTGCAAAGACAGACAATTACTTCGGACACAAAATCACACGTGGAAGAAGAGTATCCTTGACATTTAGGAAAGTAATATTAGAAGATTAATTAACTACATCTTCGCCCGAAAAAAGAAGAACTGCTGATAACATAAGATTTATGAAATAAAAAAAAGGGGGGCTGAATCGCTTAATTGGCAGCGTCTGCGGGAAACCCCCTTTTTTTTACTTCATAAATCTTTCAAACGTTATCGGTAACTCTATGACGACAGTGCTAACATCAAACGGACGGACTTTGAACTGACTTTTTAAGACCAAACCAGACGACTTGACACCGCTACTAATGGACAGGCAACCGCAAAAAATAAATAATTAAAAAACCGCCCACGCACAAAAAATAATTTGAATTTCTATGCCACCGCACATTGCACACATTTGCCTTTGCCTGCTCACACACAAGCCAACCCAAAGGCAAAGTCAAAAGAGTGCAATTTTCCAACGCTTTACATACCTTCGTGCAATGACAGATTTGAACAAAAACAATGAAAATATTTTCAGAAAAACCTTAGACATATAAATTTTTAATGCTTGAATTCTACTATACTCACTACCCAAAAAGTTTTAAAAGCAAGTCCAAGCAGCTTGTTGATGAACTGCAATCTGTTTTAAAGAGTGAGAAAATAAAAGTAGTAACAACAGAAAAAGAAAATATTCCTACGGAATATTTTTCCTTGTTAGGAAAAGATTTGTTCAGCAAGCTGAACAATCTTTATTTCACAATCCGACAAAACAACGGAGTAAACCATCCCCTACTCAAAAAATATTTACCTGAATTAAAAGTTGAACCGAAAGGACTTTTGTTCGCAGATTTTTTCAGTGGTGCAGGTGGTTTAAGTCAAGGTTTAATCAATGCAGGTTTTCAACCTGCATTTGTAAACGACAATTACACCACAGCTTTAGAAACATATTATTTCAATCACACTTTACCGTTGAACCGTTTTTTCAATGGAGACATAAAAGAGTTGGTTGAGAATTTTGCTGACTTCAAACATCTGTTCAAAGGAGTAAAAATAATTTGCGGAGGACCGCCTTGTCAGGGTTTTAGCACTGCTAACAGATGGAACTTTGAAGTGGAAGAAAAAACAAAAGAGAAACGATTCATTGAAGATGAAAGAAATGTTCTTTACAAATACTTTGTAAAACTACTGGGCTTAATCAAGCCCGATTTTTTTATAATGGAAAATGTAAAAGGAATGATGAGAGTAGAAAAGCAAATTGAGGAAGACATACAAAACGAAACCAATCAAGATTACTCATTCATTCCGCTTGAAGTGGATGCACAAAGTTTTGACATTCCGCAAAGCAGACGGAGATACATTTTAGTTGGCGGAAAAAATTTCATGTTTATCAAACAAGTTGAAAACACAATCCGACAAAAGAAAAACGGTAAAAGCAAATACAAACTTGCTGATGCACTTTTTGGTTTGCCTGAAATAGGAACGAACCCAATAAAACTAAACACAGAATTTGAGAGTGATATTCATGGCTTCGCCATTCGTAAACTCAAAGTCAAGCAGAACAAATTTTTGAAAGAAATAAATAAGGAAAAAGAAACTCCTTATTTATTCAATCACAAATCACGATTCAACAACGAGAATGATTTAGAAATTTTCCGATTATTGCCAGAAGGAAAAAACTCCTTGCATGAGAGCATCCAACATTTAAGCAAATACACAAACCGCAATCACATTTTTGCGGACAAATATTACAAGCTAAAGAAAGACGAAGTATCAAAGACAATCACATCACACATGAAATACGATTGCCACATGTATATCCATCCCGAACAAGCACGAGGGTTAAGCCCACGAGAGGCAGCACGGATACAGACATTCCCTGATGATTATGTTTTCAGAGGTGCGTTGAATGATTGGTATAAACAAATTGGTAATGCAGTGCCAGTAAAACTTGCAGAGGTAATCGCTAACGAACTAAAGAAAAACTATTGATGAAATACGCAGAATTATTTTCAGGCATCGGTGGTTTTAGAAATGCAGCCGACCATATTTCACAAGACACAAATGTGAAATTAAAGTGTGTTGGTTTTTCAGAAATTGACCAGTATGCAATTGCTACTTATAGCAACAACTATAAACTGAATGGTGAAACAAGAATGCAAGACATCACACAGTTTGTTGAGGACAACAAGCAAATAAAATTGATGGACAACATTGATTTGTTGCTTGGCGGTTTTCCTTGTCAGTCATTCAGTTTACTTGGAAAAAAATTAGGACTTGAAGATGAAAGAGGAAAAATTCTTTTCAGCATTGATAAACTGCTAAAGAAAAAGAAACCTGAATTTGTTGTGTTGGAAAATGTGAGAAACATTATCAGACACGATAAAGGAAATACGCTGAATGAAATCCTAAAATTTTTCAAAGACCACAAATACAAATACACCAACTATGTAATTCTTGATTCACAACATTTCGGATTGCCACAAAAGAGAGCAAGAATATTTTTTGTATGCAGCAAAAGACCTTTGAACATTGACTTAACAGACACAGCAATCATTGACAACTTCAAAAAAATAAAAAATCATTCACTCACTACTTACAAAAATGTGTTAGACATTTTGGAAAAGGAAGTTGACAAAAAATATTATCTCTCTGAAAGAATCAAACACACCATACTTGACGGAGGAACAAAAACCTTTTGGAGCAAATCACAAATTGACCTTGACATTGCAAGAACTCTTACTGCAACAATGGTAAAAATGCACAGGGCTTGTCAGGACAATTACTATTCTGATGATTACATACAGAAAGGAAAATCACATAAGGAAACGGCAAAAGAAATTCTTTTCAAAAAACCAGTGAGAAGATTAACACCGAAAGAAGCATTGCAGTTACAAGGTTTCAGCAAAACATTTTATCACAAAGCAATTGCAGCAGGTGTAAGCGAACACCAACTATACAAGCAAGCAGGTAATGCCTTGAGTGTAAACACAGGTTACGCTTTGCTTCACTATTTATTTGTCCATCTTAAAATTCAAAACAAATAAATGACACCGCTTTCAAAAGAATTTTGGCTTGTTGCCTTTTATCTTTCCAAATACGGAAACACAATTCAAGGAAAAGAAACAGCTCCACCAGTGGAGTTAAATACAAAGTCATGGAAAGAGGCATACAAATTTTTTCACGAAAAATTTAGTGAAGGCAAAACAGTTCAAGCATTTGAAAACAGTTTGAAAAATTGCCGAGACACATTTGACGGACACATAGATAATTCAAGTCGTAAAGGTTGGAGAGATTTAGAAAGAAAGCCAATCAAGTTGCCAGCATTGGCAAAAAGTGTTTTCAATAAATATAGTTCAGTAAGCAGAGAAACAATTTGGAATGAGTTGAAAGGAATGCTATCACTGAAATTAAACAAAAAGGACTTGTTCAATCAAAAGCAAATGAAAAATCCAACATGGAATAAGGAAGAATTAATTCTTGTTCTTGATTTGTATTTCAAAATGGATTACGGACAAATGCACGGAACAAATCCTGACATCATTCAACTAAGCAAAGACCTTAGGAGTTTAAATATTCACACCGATATTCCTAACAAGGAAAATTTCAGAAGTGTAAACAGTGTTGCATTGAAGTTAGCCAACCTAAAAAAGTCAGACCAAAATTTCAAAGGCAAAGGCATGAGAGACGGAGGCAAACTTGAAAAGGAAATTTGGAATAAGTATCACACCCACCGTGATACTTTGAAGAAAGAAGCAGACATCATTCGCCAACTTTATTTGAAACCAAAAGCAGAAAAGAAAAACATTGCAGCAGAACGAAAAGTAAATTACAAATCAGAATTTCTTTTTCAGTTTCATAAAAACCGAGAGACAGACCCGTTAGTGATTAAGGTGAAAAAGGAAATGGTGCTTTCAAATTCCAAATCTTTAAAGTGTGAAGTGTGTGGCTTTGATTCAGTTTCTTTTTATGGTGAGTTAGGAAATGACTTGATGGAAATTCATTACTACAAGGAATTGAAAACAGAACCAGGGCTTGAATCAAGTTCAATGGAAGATTTCATAATTGTTTGCAGCAATTGCCACAAAGCATTGGATAAAAATTTCGCTTTGCTCAATGCTGATGATTTGAAAAAAATAATTCGCAAGAAATAAAACTGAATGTCAAAACAGAATCCGAAATATGATATTGTAAGACCCGAACCTGAAAGTTTACTTCAGTCGGCAAGGTCATTCGGTTACACTGTTGAAACTGCAATTGCAGATTTAATTGATAACAGCATTACAGCAAACGCAAGTGAAATAAAAATTACTTATGGCATTGACAGCTATTCATCTTTCGTGAGAGTTGAGGACAACGGAAAAGGAATGAATGAAAAAGAATTGCTTAACGCAATGAAAGTAGGAAGTTTCAATCCGCTACATGCAAGACATGAAAACGATTTAGGAAGATTTGGTTTAGGATTAAAGACAGCATCATTTTCCCAGTGCAGAAGATTGACAGTAAAAACAAGAAACAAATCAGGCAAAGAATTTATCCGTTGTTGGGATTTGGATGTTGTGGCAAAAGAAAAAGATTGGGTTTTGCTTCGTGATTGTGCCGACAAGAAATCAGAAAAAAACCTTGCAGGTTTTTCTTCTGATGGAGCAGGAACAATAATTCTTTGGGAGAAGTTGGACAGGTTGGTTGAGTTAGGAGAATCAAAATCAGACAAGGAACATTTTTACCGCAAGTTTGATAATGTTAGAAAACATTTAGGAATCACATTTCACCGCTTCATTGAAGAAAGTGAAACTTCAATTTTGGTGAATGAAGAACTGATAGAAGCAGTAAATCCATTTCATGTTTCAGTCGGAGTTCCTTCAACTGAATTGCAAGAAGAACAACTTTCAATCAGGAATCAACACATAAAAATTCAGCCGTATGTTTTGCCTCACGAATCAAAACTTTCATTGGATGAAAGAAAAGAATTGCAAATAATTAAAGGTTGGACAGAGCATCAGGGAATTTATTTGTATCGCAACAAACGATTGATTGCAGACGGCACTTGGCTTGATTTGAATTTCAGGAAAAAAGAAAGTCAACGGCTTTGCAGAATTTGCATTGACATTCCAAACACACTTGACACCGAATGGCAAATTGATGTGAAGAAAGCATCTGCAAAAATTCCTGATGTAATCCGCAAGCGGATTAAAAGCATTTGCTTTTCATCAATAGAAAAGGCAATAAAAATTTACACAACACGAGGAGCATACATAAGAAGGAAAGGACAGAAAAAAGAAATCGTATATCTCTGGTTGGCAAAACAAAAACACGGTATTAAAAATTATTACATCAATGAAAAGCATCCGTTGTTTGAATTGATTGCCGACTACCTTTCTGATGAATCAGATGTTTTCAAAGATTACATGAAACTAATTGCAGAAGCAATTCCAGTGAACTTGATTGCAAATGATTTTTCAGACCCCGAAACAATTATTGAAACTCCATTGCAGAATAAAACTTCTGCATTAGAAAAAATATTTGAAAGTGCATTGACAGTTTTAGTTGGTGCAGGACTTTCAGAAGCAGAAGCAAAAAAACAACTTAACGCAATGGAAGTATTCCAAAAACTTAACAACAAAGCATGATTCATTTTAACGAACTAAAATCAAACGCAAGAAGCTTGTTTGAAACATTCAAGAAAGCACTTGATTTTGAAACAGCAATTACACAAGCAATCTCAACAGTTTGCATTCCCTTCACAGCCGACCAAATTATTCTTACAGGAAAAGCATTTGCTTCAATGGATGAGGTAAAAGATTTTATCCGTCAAGAGTTGGAAGAAGAAGTAAACTTAATTGTAGAAGAAGGAACTCACTATTCACTTACTGACAGCGAAGGACACAACGATTGGTATAGAGCAAAAAAAGCAGACGATAAAATCAATTTCAGATTTTGGAAACGATACAGAAAATATTTAACCCACATAAAAGGTTGGGCTGAAAGTTCAGCAGATAAAATTGATACAATCTCTGATGAAATAATGGAGGACATTGAAGACCCGATTGTTCCCAACAGACCGTTTGACCGCAGAGGTTTAGTAGTTGGTTATGTGCAGTCAGGTAAGACGGCAAACTTTATGGGCATCATCAACAAAGCAATTGATTCAGGTTACAGAATAATAATTGTGTTGGCTGGTATGCACGAAAATTTAAGACAGCAAACACAAGAAAGAATTGACGAAGAAGTTTTGGGAATTGATACAAACCCCGATGAAAAACAAAAACGAATTGGAGTGTCAACACTCCCTGGGGAAGTTTACATTCCTATTGACTACTTCACAGAATCCAATCTTAAACCAAACAAGACAGGTGATTTCAATATCAAGAAATCAAGAGGCACAGCACCAAGCAGCGACAGACCAATAATTTTTGTTGTCAAGAAAAACAAATCCATCCTTAATAATCTTAGAGATTATTTCCAACATTGGATAAATATTTTTGATGATGATTTTACTTACAAGAAAGACGGAGCAAATCAATTCAACAATTTGCCTTTGCTGATTATTGATGATGAATCTGACCAAGCATCTGTAAACACAAAAGCACCGCAAGACAAAGCAGGTGAAGAATTAGACCCAACAGCAATTAATGATTGCATCCGACAAATTCTAAATCTTTTCAGACAGAAAGTTTACATCGGTTACACCGCTACACCTTTTGCAAATATTTTCATTCACCACGAAAGACAACACAGCGTTTTAGGCAGAGATTTATTTCCTTCTGCTTTTATAAAAACTTTGGGAGCACCTTCAAACTATTTGGGACCGAAAGAAGTTTTCGGTTTGAAAGATGGAAGTGAAAACGGTTTGCCGATTTACAGAGAAGTAAATGATGCAGGGCAACCGATGCTAAACGCAGGACTTGACAATTTT
The DNA here is from genome assembly GCA_964505065.1 of uncultured Chitinophaga sp. Taxonomy (GTDB): domain Bacteria; phylum Bacteroidota; class Bacteroidia; order NS11-12g; family UBA955; genus JABMMZ01. Next base: position 8,727 of record CAZDGF010000042.1, on the reverse strand, counting down.
ACTTTCATGCCTATCAGACACAAACCTGATTACATTCCAACCGAGTTACCAAACTCTTTGAAAGAAGCGTTGAGAGTGTTTGTGCTTGCGTCAGCAGTTCGTTGGCACAGGAAGCAAGAGAACAAGCATAACACAATGCTATTGCATTGCACACGATACAATTCAGTGCAGATTGCATTTGCGGAATTGGTAGATGCTGAAATGAATAGTTTGAGAAATTCAATTCTTGCAAGTGATGTTGATGTGTTGAATGAGTTGAAGAATTTATATGAAAGTGATTTGACAGCAACAACAATTGAAATGAATATTCAGGTTGTGCCTTGGGAAGAAATTGTTCCGCTACTTTCAAAAGCAGTAAGAAAGATTGAACCGAAATGTTTAGTCATTAACGGAACAGTTGGCGACATACTTGATTACAAAAGCAAAGCGAAAACTGGATTGAGTGTAATTGCAATCGGTGGCGATAAACTTTCAAGAGGTTTGACATTGGAAGGTTTAACGATTAGCTATTTCACACGAAGCACTTCTTTGTATGATACCCTGATGCAAATGGGAAGATGGTTTGGTTATAGAAATGGCTTTGAAGATTTGTGCAGAATTTACACAACCGCAGAATTGTTCCGTTGGTATAGACACATTTCAACAGCGTTTGAAGCATTGAGAGCAGAGTTTATTGAAATGACACGATTGAAATTAACGCCAAAAGATTTTGGACTTCGTGTTGAAGACCATCCTGATTTGATGGTAACGAATGTTATGAAAATGAGAGCAGCAGTAAGCATGTTGCTTAATTATCAAGGAACACTTACTGAAACAACAACACTTCCATCAGGAGATAAAATTCTGAAATCAAATTATGAAGCAGCCGAAAATTTTATTTTTTCATTGGGAGCAGTAACAACAAAAGAAGTAGGACAAGAAAATGTTTGGCTTGACATTCCAGTAAATCAAATTCAAGAGTTTCTAAAAAACTTTCAGACCTACAAAGGTTTACCTGCTGCAAATTCCATTCGTATCAATCAATACATTGAATTGCAAAAATCACTTGACATAAAAGAATTTCTAAACTGGAATGTTGTTTTGGTTTCGCTTGATGTAAAATCAAACAGCGAAACACATTCGTTTGCAGGGAAACAAATTGTTTTGCCTGAAAGAAAAATTACAGAGAGAAGAACCGACAGATATTTTGTTCAGAGAATGCACGACCCAGTTTTTGAATTTTCAGATTACACAAAAGCAGAAAAGAAAAATATTACCGACCAACAATTATCAAACAAAGAAGCAAGAAGCAAAAGCCCACGAAACAACAGACCGTTGTTGATGATTTATGTTTTGTCATTAGCAGAAGGAAAACCAAAAGTGAGAGTTCCTTTTGAATTTCAGCCAGTAGGTTTTGCAATCAGTTGGCCATCTTCAACAGAAGCCAAGCCAATCAGCTATGTAATAAATTCAGTGTATCAAGAAATTGAAATGACAGAGCATGATTGATTATCGTAAAATATGGAATTCAATTAATAGTGAATCAGACACCACAAGTGTCAAGACACAGATTGCAAGAAAGATTCCTTCAAAGGGAGTGTTTCAGGTTTTCCTTGCAACTGATTTCAAAAAAGGAATCCGTTTGCTTTACATCAAACTTGACAGCGACCACGATATTATCACAGAGAATTTACCACGATTCAGAGGACTTGAAATTTCTTTGACTGTAACTTCAATCGGTGGTTTTCAAAATCAAGAGTTCATCAAGTTCACTCAATCAATTCCAAACACCGAAAACATTTTTGAATCTGTTATCTCTGACATTTGTGAAAATGTAGTTCACTTACAGAACAAAAAAAATCTTCCAGCAGCATTGACAAAAGTGTTGAATGAATGGAAAGTATTTTTTGAGAAACAGCAAAACGAAATTCTTTCAATCTCCAGTCAGAAAGGACTTGTAGGCGAATTACATTTCCTAAGAGATTATTTGTTTCAGAAATATTCTTTTACAGAATCACTTTTCTATTGGACGGGTTCAGACAAAACCAATCACGATTTTCAAATAAAAAATATTGCAGTAGAAGTAAAAACTACTTCAAGCAAGCAGCACAAAAAATTTGTCATTTCATCCGAAAGGCAATTGGACAGCACAGGACTTGAACACCTTTACCTTTCATTGTTTGCTTTGAACCTGCACAGCAATATGCCTGAAAGAACTTTGCCTGAATTGATAGGAGAAATTTATACACAACTTCAGGAAGACCCTTTCGCAACATTTCAATTTCAAATCAAACTTGCAAAGTATGGCTACAATGAAATTCATGCAGAGAAATACACAACAGGGCTTTCGCTTTTTGAAATGAGATTTTTTGAAGTTGTGGAAGGTTTCCCAAGATTGTTACAAGGCAACTTACCTGACGGAGTTGGTGATTTGAAATATTCAATTGTTGTTTCGGTTTGCACTCCTTTTGAAATTAAAACAGAAATACAAAACCATCTTTAACTATGGACTTATCAGAATTCGCAGTAAATTTTTTAGAGGAAGCACTCATCACAGTTGATGAAGAAAAGATTTCACAAGAAGATGCAATCACAACTGACATTCTTGAATACACAATTGATTCAGGTGAAGTCATTGCAGGTGAGTTGTGCCATTACAAAGTGAGAGGAATAAAAATCAACGCATGGAATTATGACGAGGACAATGAGGCGATTGATTTATTCGTAAGCATTTTTAAAAGCGAGCAACGACTTACAAAAGTTTCTGATAAAGACATTGCAGATGCTTTCAGCAAAGCGGAAAATTTTTTCTGGTCAGCAAGAGAAGGAAAACTTTCTGCAAAAGTTGATGAATCAGACACAGCAATTTTTGATGTGGTGCAAGTTGTTGAACAAACAAAAGACACAGTAAAGAATCTTAGAATTTTTGTTCTCACAAACGGACAATCATCAGCAGACATAGTTCCTGAAACAAGAGAAGAAAAAGGAATTTATATTGACTTCCAGTTATGGGATATTGAAAGAGTTTATCAGCAATATTTAATTCGTTCAGGTAAACAGAAAATTGAAATTGATTTTCTGAATGATTACAACCACAAACTACAATGCTTGCACATGGATAAGGTAAGCGACAAAGTGGATGCTTACTTGGCAATAATCCCTGGGAAAATACTTGCACAGATTTACGGGAAATACAGACAAGGTTTACTTGAAAAAAATGTAAGAACATTTTTACAGTTCAAGGCAAAAGTGAATCAAGGTATTAGGGACACAATCAGAAAAGAACCTGATATGTTTTTTGCTTACAACAATGGAATTTCTACAACAGCAGAAAAAGTAACGGTTGAGTTTGAAGACAATGTTCCATACATCACACGAATAGAAAATTGGCAAGTTGTAAACGGAGGGCAAACAACCGCTTCAATTTTTGCAACATCAACCGACAAGGATAATGATTTGTCAAAAGTGTTTGTGCAAATGAAAATTTCCGTTGTAGAGAAGAAAGGAGAAATGGAAGAAATTGTTCCGAAGATTTCAAGATTTGCAAACACACAAACGATAATTAAAGATTCTGATTTCAGTTCCAACAGTGATTACCATGTTGCGATTGAAAATTTTTCAAGAACGGAATGGATGCCTACAAAGACAGGAGGCAAAGCAACTAACAAATGGTTTTACGAAAGAGCGAGAGGACAATACCTTGATGATAAATCTAAGAAAGGTGGAAAGGAAAAAGTATTTGAAAAAGAATATCCTAAGAAACAGAAGTTCACCAAAACTGATTTGTCTAAATATGAAATGAGTTGGTGGCAGAGACCTTATGATGTTGGTAAAGGAGCAGAAAACAATTTCAAAATTTTCACGAAAGAATTAGCGACAGAAAAAAATGAAGTTGGCAAAAAATATTATCAACGTTTGATTGCTAAAGCAATTCTATTCAAAGAGATTGATAGAATAGTTGCGAAAAGAAATTTGGGAGGATATAAAGCGAACATGGTTTCCTACATTCTTGCATGGCTTTCATACAAGTCAAACAAGAAATTAAATCTTGATACAATTTGGGAGAACCAAATAATTTCTGAATCAATCAACAACCTTGTTGAGCAAATGATTGATGTAGTTTGGAAACACATTAACACTCCATCAAAAGTTGGGATGAACATTGGTGAGTGGTGCAAGAAGCAAGAATGTTGGCTGACATTGAAAGATAAATTCATTGACACAAATTCAATCAGTGATGAAATCAGAAAAGATGCAGACACTTATGTTGAAACTGATTTGGTTGGACAAGAACTTTCACCGCAAGAATCAAAAATGATTGATGAAGCAGGGAAAATAAAAGGTGAGATTTGGTTTGCACTTTCAAAGTGGGCAAAAGAAAATAATCGCTTCACTCCTTTTGATAGAAAGTTGAGTTACAATTTGGGAGTATTAGCAAACAGAAAAGCAATCCTTTCACCGAAGCAAGCTAAGAACGCTTTACGAATTTTGAAGCAAGCGAAAGACGAAGGTTTTGAAGAATAAAATTGACTGAACGGAAAATGGAAAAAGAAAAAGCCCTCACACAAAAAAATACACTCTTAAAAAACGCACAAGCCAACGCTGAAGGCAATTTTTTTAAGAGAGTATTTTTTTCTCCCACCCAAGAAGAAATTCAAATTATTTTTTTTCCCACCCTTCGGTTTTTTAATTATTTATTTTTCCAACGCACGGTGCGTAACTGGACAGACAGTGCTTCTATCGTAGGCGACTTCGGACAAAGTGTGAGCAAACTTGACACGACAACACTTCGGACGGACAGAAGAGCTACCGATAACAAGGGGTTTGCGATAGCGGGGGTTCCGTTCTTCGCAGACACATTTGTGCAAGGTGGAAGTTCAGTTCTCCGAATGAAGGTTAGTGCTAAAACTCCCCGCCATCGCAAACCCCCGAAACGTTAGCTGCGATTTTAGACAAACGACAACCCAAACAATTATATAACAATTAAAAACTAACGGACAATGAAAGAAGAAGCAAAAAAACAACTTGAGCCAATCTCAATTGCTCAAATCAAGGAGACCCTTAAAAATGTCTCCGCAGACAAATTTGACAAAATGATTATCACAGACGGACAAACAGTAAAACGTGGTGACTACATTTTTGCAAAATTAAAGTATCAAAAAGTAGAGCGAGCAGTTGAGAAAATCAAATTCCCTTTATATGGTTCGATTAAAGACAATTTTGCTGAAATTGAAGGAGGCGAAGGAAAATTTGGCGAAAAAGCACATATAAAATCAGAGCGAGTTTTTGAAACTTTGGATAAGAGTTATCAAATAAGAAGTAAAGAAATAAGTTCTTCTAATATCAATAATCCTTTCAAATTTCCTCTTGATGCAAATGCTGGAGAAATAAATCCGAAACAATTAAAGTATTTCATTCCAGACCAAACTTATCAAGAAACCTGTAGCGAATGTAGTGGTAACAAATATATAGGTTGTCCTGAAGAAGAATGTGATGGTAGACACGAATATACCTGTCCTAAATGCAATGGTCATAGAAAGGTTGATTGTGAAACTTGTAATAAATCCGGCTACATTAAATGTGATAAATGTAAAGGGCGTGGTGAATACAAATGTTCTAAATGTGATGGTAAAGGAGAGATTAAGTGCGGTAGTGGACTTTTGAGCAGTGGATGTGGAGGAAGTGGTTATGTAAAAAATGCAGGCAAAGAAGAGAGGTGTAAAAAATGTAATGGCAGAGGGTATTCGCCTTGTTCGGAATGTAGAGACGGTATTATAAGATGTGCAAAATGCTCCGCTAAAGGCGAAATTAGATGTGATGATTGTAGTGGTAGAGGTGAAGTTGACTGCCGCTATTGTGATGCGGCTGGAAAAATTATTTGCGATACCTGCTATGGTGACAAAGATAGATATGGAATGATTGATTGCCCGACTTGTAAAACGATGGGAACTATGGCTCAGATTGTTTTTGTTGAGAGTTCTGTTAGTGAAAATGAAACTGAAAAAATCATTTTGCAACGAGAGAAATTAAATATCAACGACAGCAATATTCAAAAGCACTTAAAAGCAAATCCGAAAACAGAGCTTATTTACAAAAAAGTAAATGATGACTTAAAGGAAAATTATGATGAGTATAGCAAAATATACGCAGAGAATTTTGAAAAGGATTTAGGCTTAAATAAAGACGGCTTCCCTCTCTTAACAAAAGAGGAAATTTATTATCAAGTTGTTCCATGCGTTGAATTAAGCTACAAACATATTCTGACAAATACTTCTCACGAATTTACGATTATTGACTTCTTTAATAATCCAGAAGTAATTTTCCATAGTGAGCCAGAGCAATTAAAACAAGATTTAGGTAACGCAACAAAAGCAGTTGGTGGCTTCTTTGGAAAACTATTTAAAACAAAGGGTTTCAAGACAAAAGAGGATAAACGAAATGAAATTGTTCTACTTATACATTTGGCAAAAGTTGACGGGAAAATTGAAGACCAAGAAAAAGTTTATTTATCAGAAATGATTGGCAGTTTAGATGAGTTCACAAATTCTGAAAAACAAAAACTTTTTGACATTATGAACTCAGCAACACTACCCGAACTAACAAAAGCAGACGTGACATTTAGTTCAAAAGAGCGCGGACAAGAAGTTTTAGGTAAGCTGACAGAACTGGCAAATACAGACGGAGAAATGGAATCAGCAGAAAAAGCACTTATTGACAAAATAAAAAACATGATGTAAGCGGACAGAAAAACCGCAGCTAACAGCATCTAAAAAAAATGGCGGATGAAGTGCGATTATAAACAGTTGTGCAATTAATAAACATTGTGCGTATAGACAGTTTAGTGCAACTAATCCGCCACTTCTTTTAGCTGCCAACCGTTAGCGGTCATGCTATGAAAACGACACTCAACATATTGACAGGACTTTTTTTACTACTGACCAGTTGCAACTCGACAACTGACGACAGGAAAAATTATGTAGAAAGTGAACCGACTTTTTTTGAGTTACAAAATGGCGACTGGTTGACAAATAAGTGGATTAGAAAACCTGAAAACCTTTTGACAGTTCACGAGACTTTTAAAAAGTTCGGCTACACAAAACTTATCCTTGACCATTTACTTAATGACAATCCATTTTATATTCAAGACATATACATTAACCGACCAGGCAGACAGTTGCTTGACAGTCTTGAACTGACTTACAATCAAACCGACATCGAAGGAAAGTATTTCAGAGAGTTTTGGCTAAGACGTAAGGCAGAAAAAAACGACAGTGTTGTTTACATTATTATCAAGGACATAAATTCGGCAATCAGGACAGGACTTGCTTCACAGGACGTAAATCCCGCCTTAGTAAACGACACGTTGACACAGCTTTTACAAATTGGCTACCGGACAGACAGCTTAACCGAGCAGCTCGCCAGACAGGACTTTGAAACTTTAAAACGACTTGGTTTTCATCAATCTGCATACAACCTACTTTTTGAAGTTGACAAGTATCAAGACCTTAAATGGGACAGAGACAGTTTGGAAAAGACATTGACACAATCAAAAACATTTATTTACCCTTGGTTTCAGGACGACACAAAATGACGACAGAACGAGAAGCACGAACCGCTAACAAGGGGTTTGCGATAGCGGGGGTTCCGTGCTTCGCAGACACATTTGTGCAAGGTGGAAGTTCAGTTCTCCGAACAAAGTTTAGTGCTAAAACTCCCCGCCATCGCAAACCCCCAAACCGTTAGCACCAATTATAAAAGACGACACATATGAACAAAATCACATTGACATTATTAGGCATTTGCCTTACAACTTTCAGTTTCGGGCAGACAATTGAAAACGACAAATTAATTGAACTTGGTAAAGCCTACAAGGACTTTATGTTTCGTAATGAACCTCCAAAGGACTTTGTAAAAGACTTACAGACAAACATTCCTGAAAATTTAAAAGTTGCGACCAACTTCATTGCACAAACTATAACAACAGACAATGACCTCTTAAAGCAACCATACCTTTCATTGCCTGACAACCAATCATTGAAATTTATTTACATCATACGCTGTGTTAATCATAACATAAGACAGGAAAATCAAATTGATAATAATAAACTAATTGACAGCTTAAAGACCGCTGTCATTCCAAAGAATGAATTAGTTGACGGCTATTATTCTATGTTGTTTGCCTCGGTTGGTAATAAAATTAAACCTTTCGACTTTTCAAAAGTTGACTTTAAACTCAAAGACTACAATCTAACAAGCGACACAGAAAAAGGGATATTTTTCTTGCAATGTATGGACTATTGTGGCAAGACAATTTGGGGTTATATGAATGTAGTTAAACCAGCAAATACGGAAAAGGCTTATGACAACATTAAAAAGTTTCCAAAATTCAATGGACTAAAATACTATCAGTTTACAGACCTAAATTTCCCCGACTTTGAAATGTTAATCGTCAAAGACAAAGGAAAACAAAGTTATAAGAGCTATTACATTGACAAATATTACGACCTTCTTTTATCTCATTTGACTTGCCTAAACAAAGAAGGAGCAAAAGATAAAGACATTAATGATTTGTTGCTTGGTTCAGTTTTAAAGGACAACAATCTTTACAAATACACTAAACACAAAGAGACATTAGAAAACATATTTAAAGAACAAAAATAACTGGTGCTAACACGGGTTTGGCAAAAGTGGCGGTTCAGTGCTCCGCAGACACATTTGTGGTTAATCAAAGTTTGGTTCTCCGCATCA
>CAZDGF010000041.1:0-33078 GCA_964505065.1 uncultured Chitinophaga sp. | reverse complement strand
TTCAAAAAAAAAATTACTTTTTCCCCTGTTGCATTTTAAAGTTGAAAACAGATTTGTTAATAATAAAATGAAATTTTTGATTTTAAAGCTTTCACTATTTTTTTCACTATTATCAGCTTGTGCTCAAAATTCTAACAATAAACCCATAAACGATACAATTAAACATAAAATGAAAATAGAAATATGGAGCGATATTGCATGTCCTTTTTGCTATATAGGAAAATACAAATTAGACAAAGCATTGTCTAATTTAAGCTATAAAGATTCGATTGAAGTTGTATGGAAAAGTTTTCAATTAACGCCAGAATTAAAAACAGATACAAGTAAAAGCCTTTACCAATCGCTGGCAGAAACAAAAGGGATAACCATAGCCTATGCCCAACAAATGACCTCAAATGTATTAGAAATGGGCAAAAACAATGGTATTTATTTTAATTTTGACAAAACTATTCCTGCTAATACTTTTAATGCGCATGTTTTACTCCATTTTTGTGCCAAATACAATAAGCAATCGGCTGCTAAAGAAAAACTTTTTGAAGCTTACTTTTTAGAAGGTAAAAATATAGATGATATAACTGTTTTAACTACAATAGCTTCCGAGCTAAAAATAGATACTATGGCATGGACAAATGCTTTTAACAATAAATTATACAATAAAGATGTAATTGCAGATATGCAAGAAGCCTCAAAAATGCAAATTAGTGGAGTGCCATATTTTATTTTCGATAAAAAATATGCAATATCGGGCGCACAAAATGATGATGTATTTACCAATACTTTAAATAAAGCATACTTGGAATTTATGCAAAAAAATACAGATAAAAATTCGTTGCAAACTACTGAAGGTGCTGTATGTACGCCTAAAGAATGTAAGTAATTTATAAATTTCTTATATTTTGAAAGAATTAGAAGATTACCGCTGGTTTCCAAACATTTTAAGGCAATACCAAATGGATTTTATAGGCTTTATGGTGTGTAAATTTAATATTTACAAGCCTATTGTTCAGTATTTGAATACCTTAAAAACAAACTCTATTTTATTTGATTTATGCAGCGGCACAGGTAAGCCTGCAATTCATATTTTTAATCAATGTAAAAATTTTAATCAATTAATATTGTCTGATAAATTTCCAAACGAATTTAAAAATACCAATAATATCATATATTTTAAAGCTTCTTTAGATGTTTTAAACATTCAATTTGAGTCACAAAATACATATATTATGCTCAATGCCTTTCATCATTTTACAGATTCAGAACAATTTATAATAATAGAAAAAGCTAAAACAAATAACGCCAATTTATTAATAGTTGAAATGTTAAAACCTACTTTAATTTGTTTTTTAAAAATACTATTTGCTACAACAATTGGCGTTCTTACATTTACCCCATTTATAAAGCCTTTTGGACTAAAAAGATTAGTATTTACTTATATCATTCCTGTAAATATTTTTACCATTTGTTTTGATGGTTTGGTATCTGTTTTTAAAAGTAAAAGTAATAAGCAGTATCAAAAAATATTCCAACAACCACAAGTAAAAATACTTTATTTTAAAAACTATTTAGCCTCGCTAAATGTGATTCATGTTAATACCAATGAATACAATTAATGCACCAATGTTCCTACCTTTTCGCCTTCTACAAGCTTTAGTAAGTTGCCTTTTTTGTTCATATCAAATACCACAATAGGCAAATGATTCTCTTGGCAAAGTGTTATAGCCGTTAAATCCATAATGGATAAGCCACGCTCGTACACCTCGCTAAAGGTAATGGTTTCAAATTTTGTAGCATCAGAGTGTTTCTCTGGGTCGGCTGTATATACGCCATCTACCCTTGTGCCTTTTAATATCAAATCTGCTTCTATTTCCACAGCTCTTAGCGAGGCTGCCGTATCAGTAGTAAAATAAGGATTGCCCGTACCTGCACCAAATATTACAACTCTGCCTTTTTCTAAATGCCTAATAGCTCTTCTTCTAATAAAAGGCTCACATATCTGCTCCATTTTTATAGCAGATTGTAAACGGGTTTTTACAGCCGCCTTTTCTAAGGCACCTTGCAAAGCCATGGCATTAATAACTGTAGCCAACATGCCCATATAATCGCCTTGCGCTCTATCTGCCAAGCCGTTCTGCACACCTTGCACACCTCTAAAAATATTGCCACCGCCTATAACTATGGCTACTTGCACGCCAGCATCTACCACTGTTTTTATTTCGGCAGCATACTGCTCCAATACTTTTGGGTCTATGCCATATTCCATATCTCCCATTAGTGCTTCTCCGCTTAGTTTTACAAGTATTCTTTTATATTTCATTAGGTTTATTATTATTGTTTTTAAATTAGCTTTGTATTGAATTAATTAGGCAAATGTATTCATTTTATGGCAAAAAAAATCCCGCTTTTGGGAGCGGGATTTTTAAATATTATTTCAATTAAGCACCAAGTGCTACACGTTTAAAACTTTTTACAGTTAGGTTAGCCTCTTCGGTAGAAAGCATTTGAGCAACCGTTTTAGAACCATCTTTTACAAACTCTTGGTTCAATAAAGTATATTCTTTATAAAATTTGTTCAATCTTCCTTGTGCAATTTTTTCAGCCATATCCGCAGGTTTGCCTTCGGCTATAGCCTGTTCTTTACCTACAGCTATTTCTCTATCTATTGTTTCTTGAGGTATTTCTTTTTCGTTTAAAGCTATTGGGTTCATAGCAGCTATTTGCATAGCTACATCTTTACCCGCAGCAATATTTTTATCAGAAGGCGCATTATTTAATTCTACCAATACACCCATTCTGTTGCCAGCATGTATATAGGGTACAACGTTTTCACCATTTACAATTTCGTATTTAGAAACATCCATTTTTTCGCCAGTTTTACCCATTTCATCTAATAAGCGTTGCTCTAAAGCCAAGCCATTAATGTTTAAAGCTTTCAATGCTTCTAAAGTTGCTGGTTTTTCTGTTAATGCTAAATTTGCTATTTCGTGCGCAAATTTTACAAAATCTTCGTTTTTTGCAACAAAGTCTGTTTCGCAATTTAATTCTATAACAATACCTGTTTTTTTATCGACACTTGTAAGGGCTATTACTGCACCTTCTTTAGCTGCTCTATCTGCTCTGTTTAAAGATATTTTTTGACCTTTTTTTCTTAAAAAATCTATGGCTGCTTCAAAATCGCCATTGGCTTCTACCAATGCTTTTTTGCAATCCATCATTCCCGCACCTGTCATGGTACGTAATTTATTTACATCTGCTGCACTAATTGTTGACATACTACTCATTATAATTCTTATGCTTCCGCTGTTTCTTTTTCAGATTTTGCTTTTTCAATATCAGCAGAATCTTTGTCTTTTTTTCTTTCGTTCATTCCTTCTTCAATAGCTGCTACAATGGTATCTACTATCAATTTTATTGATTTTGAAGAATCATCGTTTGCAGGAATTGGAAAATCAATATTTGTTGGGTCGCTATTGGTATCTACCATAGCAATAGTAGGAATACGTAAACGTTTTGCTTCTGCTACTGCTAAATGTTCTCTTTTTACATCTACAATAAATAATGCAGCTGGCAAACGGCTCATGTCTGCAATACCGCCAAGTACAGAAGCTAATTTAGCTTTTTCACGCTCCAACATTAAACGCTCTTTTTTATTGATATTGGCATAAGTACCATCGGTAGCCATTTTATCAATAGTTTGCATTTTTTTGATAGATTTACGCACAGTAGCAAAATTGGTAAGCATACCGCCCAACCATCTTTCTACAGCAAAAGGCATAGTGCTTGCTGCTGCTGCTTCTTTAATAATATCTTTGGCTTGTTTTTTTGTAGCTACAAAAAGTATTCTTCTACCAGATTTTACTAAATTTTTAACTGCATTGCTTGCTTCCTCTAATTTAACTTGCGTTTTGTGCAAATCTATAATATGAATACCATCTTGTTCCATAAAAATATATGGTGCCATTTTGGGATTCCATTTGCGGGTAAGGTGTCCAAAATGACAACCCGCTTCCAATAATTGCTCTTGTGATACTGAAGACATTGTTTGTTGAATATATTTTAACGTTTGCTAAATTGAAATCTTTTTCTTGCTTTTTTCTGACCAGGTTTTTTACGCTCTACCATTCTATCGTCTCTTGTTAATAAGCCCAATGGTTTTAATGCAATTCTGTGTTCTGCATTTATTTCGCAAAGCGATTTAGAGATAGCCAAACGGATAGCTTCTGCCTGACCTGTAACACCGCCACCATCTACATTTATTTTAATGTCGTATTTGCCAACATTGTCTGTAGCTTGCAATGGTTGAACCACTTTAAATTGGTTTACCAAGGTGGTAAAATAATTGTCGTAAGGTTTGTTGTTAATGGTTATAGAACCTTTGCCATCTTGCATATAAATACGAGCAACGGCTGTTTTTCTTCTTCCTGATGTATTTGTAACTTCCATTTATAGTTTGATATGGATTATTTAATTTTTAATTCGGTTGGTTTTTGAGCCTCATGTGGGTGCGATGCTGCATCGTAAACATGTAAGCTACGGAAAATTTCTCTACCTAATCTGTTTTTTGGTAACATACCTTTTACAGCTTCTTCAATTAAAGCTATTGGGCGTTTATTTACCAAGTCGCCAGCTGTTATGCGTTTTTGACCACCTGGAAAACCAGAGTAAGTAATGTATTCTTTATCTGCAAGCTTAGTCCCAGAAAGTTTTACTTTTCCTGCATTGATAACAATTACACAATCGCCATTATCGGCATGGGGTGTGTAATCTACTTTATTTTTTCCTAATAAAGCGGCTGCTATTTGGCTGGTTAAACGGCCAAGTACTTTGTCGGTTGCATCTACAACGAACCATCTTTTTACGATAGTGCCTTTGTTTGCATAAATGGTTTTATAACTGATTGAATCCACGTTTGATTGTTGATAAAAATTTGGGACGGCAAAATTAGTTAAACATTTTTGAAATACCAAACAACATTTGCTTTTTTATTTTTAGCTTTTTAATAATTGCTTGTAAACCTTTGTTAGTATTGGTTTTTGCGAATTCCAACTGTATAAATTTTGAACTGTACTTTTGCCATTATTTACCATTTGTTCAGTTTTTTCTACATTGGTGTGCATACTTAAAATGCTATTTGCTATTTCTGTAGCCAAAAAAGGATTAACACAAAAACCAACATTATTTTGCAAAACCACCTCTTTATACAATGTAAAATTAGAGGTAATAATTGGCAAGCCTATAGCCATGTATTCAAATAATTTTGTTGGGTAGCTTTCTTTTGAGTTACTCATGGGCCAAATTATACACAAGCCAATGCCCATTTCTTTTGAAAGTGCATAGCCTTCTTCTAAACTTTTTCTGCCATAAAAATGCAATTGTTCTTTTATTTCAACATAATAAGGTAGCTGCTGTAGTTTTAAATCTAAATCGCTGTAAAGCTCGCCTACACAATGAAAATGGAATATTTTACCTTGCTGTTTCAGCAGCCAAATGGCTTCTGCTATTTGCAAAATACCTCTGTTTTCTAATACTATGCCTATGTAAAAAAGGTTATTGTTTGGCTTTCTTTCTACTTGGTAAGGCTCAAAAAAATCAATATCGCAATAATTTAAAACTATGCTATAATTATTAGTTAAGCTTTTGTAGCGTTTTTCGTAAGAGTTTTCTGCCAAAAGGATATAAAAATATTTACATGCTAATTTTTCGAAGAAATGAAAGGTGCGGTAAGCCCGTTTTTGATTTTTAAGCCAAGGTTTATCAAAAATATCTTCGGCTATGTTTTCGTGAACGTCCCAAATTATTTTTTTGCCACATAATTTGAGTAGTAAACCACAAGGAATAAGCTCTGGGTCGTGCAGATGGTAAATTTTAGCATTTACTTTAATGGCTTTAAAAAACATCAACAACCAACCCAGTAGCAAACGCAATTTACGGTTATGAAAACGCTTAAAAGGGATAATTTGCACTCCGTTTTTTAGTTCTTTTTGTGGGTGTACTGCTATTAAAGTAACATTGTAAAAAGCAGCCAACGAAGTGCACATTCTATAAAATATGCGGGTATCTAATGCAAAATGCACCGAGCTTAAATGACATATTTTAATTTTAGAATGAGCCAATGAAGATAAAAGACTGCGAAGATAAGCGAAAGCAAATATTACGAAATAATTATATTTTAATGATGAAATTAAATAAATTTGGATTGTATTAATCTATTTCATATTTTTGTTTTCAATTCATTCAATATATGAAAAATAAACAAAGCACAAAGCACAAAGCACAAAGCACAAAGCAAATTTTTAACTCTATTTATTTGTTTTAATTTACTTTTTTTTATGGCTTGCAGAAAAAAAGACTATGACGAGCTAAATCTTACCAACACCATTAAAACTAAAAATGCGACTTCTGTAATTCAGACAGGACTAGGTGCAGAAGGCTGCATGGAGTTTGCCCCACAAACTGCAAATCCTTATTCTGTTTCTAATATGGATTCTGCCTTGCAAGAACTTATTGACACAGGTGAATTTGAATGCGATTACAACCATTTTAATGTAAGAGCAACCCACAAATACATTAGATTTGAACCGCAAGATACCCTACAATATGATGAATTAAATGACGATAGTACTTTAATATTATTCGATTATCCATTGGATAGAAGAATAACCAAAGGCGGCACGTATTACAGAGACCCAAATGTGCCTGAAGTGCAGCCAAACTACCAATGGTGCTGTGTGGAATATAATAAAACTTTGCCAAGCAATATTCCTTATACCAATTTAAGCGACTTATATTTACCTGAGCAAGACCCCGAATTGGCACAATATGAAAATACAGATTTTGATGGATGTGTATTTTTATTGGTAACCCAAGCAATGAAGCGAACCAATAATTTTGACACCTTGAATGATGATGGCAATCAAACAAGTGGAGGTAGCGACCCAACTGCAAAGAAAAAAATTAGTTTTCGTCCACCACCCAAATGGAGTCCAAAAGGAACGATAAGAATATATGATGATGTATTGAACCAAAAAATAGGATTAGATGGCGTAAGAGTTAGAGCCAATAGATGGTTTGAAACAAGAGCAACTTTAACCAATAGCAATGGCTTTTTTGAAATAGGTAAACATTTTAACCACCCTGTAGATTATAGCATAAAATGGGAAAGACCAGATTTTCATATTAGAAGCGGTACATTTGGACAAGACTATTTTAATGGACCACACCAAAAAGGCGACTGGAATATGGATTTGGAAAAAGGTACAAATTCAAGCTGGGGTATATCTTGGGTATATGGGCATGTGCATAGGGCAGCCGTAATTTACCATTATGGCGACATAGATGGCGCAAGAAGACCAAAAGAAAACAATTTAAGATTTTGGATTTATGATAAAAATTCGCCAGAAAAAACTTCTGCTGACGCAGGATTTGAAAAAGTAAGAATGTGGAGATTTAGAAATAATTGGAATGCTTATAATGCAGCAGAATTATTTTCAATTGCTTGTCATGAAATGGCGCATTTAACCCATAGAAATGCAATGACAGGTTCTATAACTTTTCTTAGTGTTCACAATAGAATTGTTGAAAGTTATTCTGATTGTATTGAATGGTTAATGGTTGCAAAAGAATATAGGGGAAGAGGACTTCCTAATTTTGCGACACCTAATTATACTACATATGGATATACTCCAATTTATCGGGCTCATCAAAGTTATAATTTAGATTTAGGAAAAGATTATACACCTGTTTTTATTGATTTGATAGATGATTTTAATCAAAGTACACAATCATGGGGTGGAAATTTATGTGAAGATGATGTTACTGGTTTTGAAATGAAAGAAATAGAAAAGAGATTAAAGAATATTCAATCTTTCGCAAATTTTATAACCCAAATGCAAGCCATAAAACCAAGTGGTGTTACCAATGCTCAAGTTGATGACTTAATAGAACAATACGATTAGTTATGAAAAAATATTTTATTGTTTTTATTATTTTATCATCATGTGTTACAAGTGATAAAGAATCAAGTAATGCAAAAAGCTATATCAATAATTTGACACCTTATCAAATTGAAATTAAGTTTTATAAAAAAGATAGTATTAATTATTATTTTACTTTAAATATTAATGCAAATAATAAAACATTAATTAGTTCAAATTCGGAAAGAGGTAAAGGCGGAAGCTATAGTTATTATAGAAATATAGAAACAGATGATTCTGTTGTATTTCAATTTAATACAGATACTTTTTTAACACATTACAATAGACAAATTGATACTACCAATAAAAATGGCTATGGTATAACAAATCCCAATAATATTTTAAACCCAAGTAGTTTTAAATTATCAAAAATAAAGGAAACAAAAAGGGTTGCATATTATGAATATGTGTATGAAATAACCAATCAAGATTTTTTGAATGCAAGAAAGTAGATAGTATTCATAAAATATAATTTAAAAAAGAGTCCTGTACAATTTATGCAGGGCTTTTTTTATTTTGCTTGTAACTTTACTCCAACAAAAACAACTCAATCGCTTCTAAAAATTCCAAAGGATTATCTGCATGCACCCAATGCCCTGCATTGGCTATGTTTACATACTTTGCTTTTGGAAAATAGGTATTGATATAAGGCTTGTCGTCTTCTTTCAAATAATTGGATTTTTCGCCCAAAATAAACAGCGTTTCTTTTGGGTAAATATTGGTAAATTCCAATTTAGATATAATTTCTTGGTAAGCATTTTTTATTGCTGCTACATTGCATTTTACTGAAAAAGTGCCAGCATCGTTTCTATCTATATTTTTGGCTAAAAATAAACGTACGCCCATATCTTTTTCATACGTTTTTAAGGCTTCGTCTATTTGGGTGCGGTTGGTAAGGGTATGCCATGCAATGTTTTCAAAGGCTTCAAAATAGGTTAAATGCCCTGCTTTGTATGTTTTTGGTGCTATATCTACCAATATTAGTTTTTCTATTCGGTGGCTGTATTCGTGGGCTGTCCACATAGCTGTTTTACCGCCCATGCTATGCCCTATCAATATAAAAGTATCTAAAGCTAAGCTATCGGCTACCGCTATCACATCTTTTGCCATAAATGCATAGCTCATTTCGGGGCTGTGTGAAGATTGTCCATGGTTGCGGGCATCAAGCGTATATACGGTATAGTTTTCGGCTAATTTTTTGGCAATATTGTGCCAATTGTCCAACATGCCAAATATGCCATGCAGTATAAATATTGGCTTGCCTGCTGTGCCATATTTTCTATAAAAAATATTCATATTATTTTAATTGATTAACCATAACATGAGCCAAGGCATCATAATAATTCTAAAACCTGCTTGCGTTTCTTTTTTATAGTTTAAGCCTTCCTTAATGTATTTTATGGCTATGGTTATTTGGTTTTCTACTGTTTTTTCTGTTATTTCCATTAATGCACATATTTCCTTATTGCTCATATTTTCTTTACGGCTAAGCACAAATATTTGTTTGCATTTGGGTGGTAGCTTTTCTATCAACTCGTATATAACAGCTTCTGTTTCTTTGGCTTGTAAAACATCAATAGGGCTAATGTATGAAGATGCCAATTCGTATTCTGGCAAAAGTTCTGTAGCTGCTACTTTTAGTTTTTTTAAATGGTTGAGGCTTTTGTTTTTTACAGTGGTGTATAAATATTTTTTCAAAGAATCATCTAAAACCAATTCGTTTTTTTTATCCCAAACGGCTAAAAACGTGTCGTTTACAATTTCATCTGCATCGGCAGTATTTTTTACATAGCCCATACAAAACCAATGCAGCATTGGCTGGAATTTAAAAAACAATTGTTCAAGATGTTGGGTAGTTTGCTCCGTAATAGGTGCAAAAATAATTAACTCAACATGAATAAAATAAAATTAATTTATTAAACATGTGGATATCTGTTAAAATAGCAACTAATTCGCCATATTGCTTATAAATTGTAGGCGCATTAGCTGAAGTTCTTCGTAGGTAAAATCGTTATCAAAATCTACAACGGCTTTTTCTAAATCATCGTCTTCTTGCTTTTTAAAGTATTCAAAAATTTCTTCTTGAAATTCTTCTTCTATAATTTCATCAATACAATAATGCAAATCTAAATTGGTGCCAAGGGTTACCATCTGTTCAAGTTCTTCCATTAGCTCGGAGTAGGTCATACCATTGCTACGGGCTATATCTTCCAATGCCATTTTTTTATCTATGTTTAATATAATGGCAATTTTCTTTTTACTTTTTTCGCCCGATGTTTTTACAACCACATCTAATGGACGCTCAATATCGTTTTTCTTAACGTATTCGGCTATATAATCTATAAATGCTTGTCCGTATTTGTGGGCTTTTGCTTTACCTACACCATGTATTTTTTCTAATTCTTCCATGGTTATAGGATATTTGGTAGCCATATCGTCTAATGATGGGTCTTGGAAAATAATATAAGGCGGTAAACCTTCATTTTTGGCTACTTTTTTACATAAATCTTTTAAATCTTTAAACAATACGGCATCAGAAATGCTTTCTAATACTGCATTTTCAAAAGCATCATCGCTAACAAATTCGTATTCGGTATCTTTAGCCATTGTAAAGGTTTTAGGCTTGGCAATTGCTTTCAAGCCTTCATCATTGATACTCAATAAACCATATTTTTCAATATTTTTTGTTATGTAGCCATTCAATAAACCTATGCGCATTACACCTTTCCAAAATACTTTATCGTTTTCTTTGCCTATGCCAAACAGTGGAAATTTCTCGTGTCCATGGTCTTTTATGGCATCTGTTTTTTTACCAATAATATAATTTACTACATGGCTCAAATCTATTTCAGCTTTTAAGCTTTCTAAGGCTCGTAGGCTATTAACAACTTCTTCTGTAACATCTACTTTTGGTTTTGGATGGCGGCAGTTATCGCACATTTTATTGCAATTTTCATCGTCAAAGCTTTCGCCAAAATAGCTTAACAGTAAGCGTCTTCTGCATTGCGAGCTTTCAGAAAATGCACTTGTTTCGTCTAATAAAAGTGTGCCTATTTCCCTTTCGGCTACAGGCTTATCTTTCATAAACTTTTCAAGCTTTTCTATATCACTTGGGTTGTAAAACAATATACAATCGCCCTCCATGCCATCTCTGCCACCTCTGCCTGTTTCTTGGTAGTAGCCTTCAAGGCTTTTGGGCACATCAAAATGGATAACAAAACGTACATCGGGCTTATCTATACCCATACCAAAGGCAATAGTAGCAACTATTACATGGCAATCTTCCATAAGGAAAGCATCTTGGTTGGCTGCCCTTGTTTTGGCATCTAATCCTGCATGGTATGGCAGGGCTTTTACACCGTTCAAATTTAGCATTTCTGCTATTTCTTCAACACGTTTTCTGCTTAAACAATAAATAATACCCGATTTGGCTTCTCTATTTTTTATATAAGAAATAATATCTTTGAATACTTTTTCTTTGCTGCCTTTTGGTTTTACCTCGTAGTATAAATTGGCTCTATTGAAAGAAGATTTGAAAACTTTGGCATCTACCATACCCAAGTTTTTTTGAATATCGCTTTGTACCTTTGGGGTGGCTGTGGCTGTAAGAGCCATCATGGGTACATCGTTAATATCTTGTATCATTTGGCGAATACGTCTGTATTCTGGCCTAAAATCATGCCCCCACTCGCTTATACAATGGGCTTCATCTACCGCTACAAAAGATATTTCTATGCTTTTAAGAAAGTCTATGGTTTCTTCTTTCTTTAAAGTTTCGGGGGCTACATACAATAGTTTGGTATTGCCTGTGCTCATATCTTCTTTTACGCGTGTAATTTCTGTTTTACTTAAACTTGAGTTTAAAAAATGGGCTACATTATCGGCATCAGAGAAACCACGAATGCTATCTACTTGGTTTTTCATAAGGGCAATTAATGGCGAAATAATGATGGCTGTGCCAGGCAACATTAATGCTGGAAGTTGGTAGCAAAGCGATTTTCCTGCGCCAGTTGGCATAATTACGAAACAATCTTCGCCTTTTAATATATTGTTTATTACCGCTTCTTGGGTGCCTTTAAATCCATCGAAACCAAAGAATTCCTTTAGTGCTGCTTTGGGTTCCATACTTTTTTGTGCAATTGTCATATTGTTATATTTTACTAACTTAATTTCTTAAAAATTTGATAGCACTAAATTAATACTCTTTATACCATACTGCCAAATTTTTTTTTAATTATTTTTTCATAGCCATTTTTGGCTTTATTTTGCACCTGTTTTTATTTGTACTTTATATATCATTCTATTTTGAAATCAAACAATGAAATAATAGCCTTGGGAAAAAAAACTATTTTGAGCGAAATAGAAAATGTAACAGCTATTGTAGATTTTATAAATGAAGATTTTGCAGAGGTTGTAAATTGTATTTTAACTTCTAATGGTAGAGTTGTAATTACAGGAATCGGCAAAAGTGCTATTATAGCCCAAAAAATTGTGGCTACTTTAAACTCCACAGGCACACCTTCTATATTTATGCACGCTGCCGATGCTATACATGGCGATTTGGGTATTGTTCAGCAAAACGATGTAATTATTGCCATTTCTAAAAGTGGCAATACGCCAGAAATAAAAGCTTTAGCCCCATTGCTTAAACAATTTGGCAATACTTTGGTAGCCATTGTGGGCAATATAGATTCGGTATTGGCAAAAAGCGCACAGTATATATTAAACACCACTATTCAAAAAGAAGCCTGCCCCAATAATTTAGCCCCTACCACAAGCACCACAGCACAGCTGCTAATGGGCGATGCCTTAGCGGTAGCCTTATTAAGTTGCAGAAATTTTACAAGTGCCGATTTTTCTAAATACCACCCAGGGGGAGCATTGGGCAAACGCCTATACTTAACGGCTAAAGATATAGCCCTGCAAAACGAAAAACCGCAAGTAGATATACATGCAAGTATAAACACCATTATTGTAGAAATATCTAAAAAACGATTGGGAGCTACTGTGGTGGTAAAAAATAAAGAAGTAATAGGCATTATTACCGATGGCGATATTAGAAGAATAATAGAAAAAACACTAAACCTTGAAGGCATAACAGCCGAAAAAATATATAGCTCCAATGCCAAAACCATACAGGCAGATAGCCTTGCCATAGAGGCTGTAGAGCTAATGAGAAGCCATAAAATAAGCCAATTGATAGTGTTAGAAGGAAAGGAATATATAGGCATTATACATTTACACGATTTGAACAAAGAGGGCTTGGTATAACAATATAAGCAACAGCATGCAGAAAAAGAATAAAAATAACTATGTGGTAATAATGGCTGGTGGCGTTGGCAGCAGATTTTGGCCCCTTAGCAAAAAAAACTATCCAAAACAGTTTCATGATATATTGGGCGTTGGCAAATCTTTGTTAAGATTAACCTACGATAGATTTCATAAATTTATACCCCAAGAAAATATTTATGTAATTACCAACAGCAACTACAGCCTATTGGTACAACACCAAATACCCGAAATGGCAGAGCAAAATATACTAACCGAGCCAGCCGCTATGAATACTGCGCCCTGTGTGGCTTATGCCAGCTATAAATTATTTGCTAAAAACGAAAATGCCAATATTGTAATAGCCCCAAGCGACCATTTGATAACCGATGAAAAAGCTTTTGAAGACAGTATATTAACAGCACTAAGTGTTACAGAAACAGAAAAAAAACTACTCACTTTGGGTATTAAACCCAATAGACCCGATACTGGCTATGGCTATATTCAGTTTCAAGTGGAGAACGAAGAAGACAAGGTACACAAGGTAAAAACATTTACCGAAAAACCCTCGCACGAGCTGGCTTTAACCTTTATAGAAAGTGGTGAATTTTATTGGAACAGCGGCATTTTTATATGGAAAGCAGCAGATATATTGGCAGAGTTTGAAACCCACCAAGCAGATATGTATGCCTTATTTAAAAAAGGAGCAAAAAAATACAATACCCACGAGGAGCAAGCCT
This sequence comes from uncultured Chitinophaga sp., assembly GCA_964505065.1. Lineage (GTDB taxonomy): Bacteria > Bacteroidota > Bacteroidia > NS11-12g > UBA955 > JABMMZ01. The sequence continues at coordinate 19,100 of CAZDGF010000041.1, read as the reverse complement.
TTATAAATAAACAATACCCCTTGTGCAAAAGCATATCTATAGACTATGCCATAATGGAAAAAACAAAAATAGCTGGCATACTACCCGCCACCTTTGGTTGGAGCGATTTAGGCACTTGGAAATCGCTATACATGCTGCGCAAAAAAGATAAAAACGGCAACCTGCTGCATGGCAAAAATATGCAGGTGTATAATACAAAAAATTGTTTGGTAATAGAGGAAGCCGATAGCGAAAAATTGGTAGTAATAGAGGGGCTTGAAGGCGCAATAGTAGTAGATACCCCCGATATATTGTTTATTAGCCATTTGGATAAAGAGCAAGAGGTTAGAGAAATAACCAACGATATAAAAGATAAATTTAAGGGTAGGTTTTCGTAGGATTTAGCTTTTTTTATTAGGGTCTTGAAGATAGAATTATATAAAGAATTTACTATTCATCTATTTTTATAGGAACTGGAATAGCTTCGTTAGGTTGGGAAATAAAATCTATCCAAGAATTATCTACCCACATCATACGATTTAAAATTATTTTATTTTTTAAATCATCTTTATAAATAAATTTATATTCATTTATCCATTCATTTTTTTCAAGATTCCAATTCTGGCTTATTTCCTCAACAATCTTTTCATTTTTAAGATAAATATTTTTTACTTTTGTTTCATTTATCCATTCATTGGATATTTTACTCCAATATTGTTTAATAATTTCAGTTTGATTATTGTCATCATCGTATATAATATTTTTTTTAATTGTATTTTGCCATACTAATGACTTATTATTCCAATCTTTCTGCAACTTAAGAACCATATTATTTTGAGAATTGTATGTATATTCTACCTTTAATGTATTTACCCATTTTTTTGTTTTTGTATTTAATTTCAAATTAATTTTCTCTATTAAATTATTGTTTTGGTTATAATTATATAATGTTTTATTGCTACTAAACTTTTGATTGTCCCATTCACTGTGTATTTCTTCAATAATACGATTTGCAGTATCATAAGTTTTATTAAGTTTGTAATTAGATTGCCAATTTTGATTTTTTGCACTCCACTCTTGATAAGTTTCTTCTGTAATTTTATTGTTTAAATTATAACGGTATTTTCTTTTAGAGGAATATTCCCAAACTTCTATTGTTGAATTCCAATTTAAAGTTATTTTTTCTGAAATTTTATTATCAATATTATATGTAAAAATATATTTGCAAAAATTCATCCAATCAACATCAGAAACAGGCTTAGATTGAACTATAATTTCATTTTTGTTATTATCTGAGTTTAAAGTAATAACTTCTCTTCTTCTTGAATTTTTATTAGATATTTCTATTGCTCCATTAGAATTATAATAAACTGTATCTTTTTTAATATTATTTGCTGTGCAGTATAGAAAGTTAATAAAGCACAAACTAGTAAAAATTATTTTCATTTTTTTTATATTTCTTACCCCAATAAAAACTTTGCACCTACCCAATTTTTCTTTACCTTTTTTTCGGCAAATATTAGGTTGTGTTTTTTACATTCGGCAATAATATCTGCCAAATCATCTTCATAAAAACCACTTAAAAGCAAGGTAGCTTTTGGTTTCATACTTTCTGCATAATATTTAATATCTGCCAATAATATATGGCGGTTGATATTGGCAATAAACAATTCAAACTGATGAGGAAATGTTTTTAGTAATCCTGCATCGCCCAAGCGCATTTCAAAATTGGTAATATTATTGAGTGTAATATTCTCTTGTGCATTTTCGTAACACCAAGTATCATTGTCAATACCAATTAGTTTTTTGCAGCCTATCATACAAGCCAATATGCCCAATATACCTGTGCCTGTGCCCATATCCATTACGGTTTTATCTTTCAAATCTTCTGCCAATAGGTATTCTACCATCATGCTTGTGGTTTCATGATGCCCTGTGCCAAAGCTCATTTTTGGGTCAATAATAATTTGGTATTTGGCTTTAAGTGGTGTTTTATGAAAACTGCTTTTAATTAGGCATTGGTCGCCAATAATAATGGGTTGAAAATAGTTTTTTTCCCATTCCTCGTTCCAGTTTTTAGGAGCTAATATTTCAATGGTAAAGTCATCAAAACACAGTTTCTTTTCTATTAGCTCGGTTACCAATATTTTTATTTCGTCTTCTGTAATATCTGTAACAGGTTTGTAGGCTTTTACATTCTCATCTTCGGCACTGCCCTCAAAGCCAAACTCGCCCAAATAGGCAGATACAATTTCTACATTTTCGTCTATCGGTTCGCATACAGTAAGTGTAAGTTCGTAATAATTCATTGTTTGGAAATTTCTTCAAAATTATATTAAATTTTTCCATTTATGTTTTTAATTTATCCTCATTCCTCTGTACAATTTAACGTTAGTTCAGTATAAGCAACGAATCTGTCATTCTGTATCCCGCACGTGCGGGAGGCTTCGCAAAATTATACAGAACAATTTCACGAAACGAAGTGTAGTAATCTGAAATTGATAGAGATTCTGCACAATTTCATGGAGCGTAGCGGAATAATCTTTTTTCAGAGCAAAAAAGTTCAGAATGACGCTTTTGTCAGAGTTTTTTCCTTATTTCAAACTCACGTTAATATCAAAATAGACTTACAAAGAACAAATCAATTTTTTACTTTTTACTCTAAAAGGTGTTTTTTTTACTATAAGCAAAAGTATAAGATGTAGGAAAGGGAATTTCATTTAGCATTTATAAAATTTTACAAATAAATACCGCTATTTTTGCAAACTTATTAATAAAAGATGTCAGAATTAAACGAATTGCAAATACAACGCAGACAAAAATTAGAGCAATTAAGAGCTTTGGGTATCAATCCTTACCCGCCAGAATTATTTGAAGTAAATGCTACTGCAACAGATATAAAACAAAATTTTGAAAACAATAAGGAAGCCTATCAAAACATTAGCATTGCTGGTAGAATTATGACCTTTAGAGTAATGGGAAAAGCCAGTTTTGCTACCCTACATGATAGCACAGGCAAAATACAATTGTACATTAACAGAGACGAACTTTGCCCAACAGAAGATAAAACCTTATACAACGATGTGTTTAAAAAACTATTGGATATTGGCGATTTTATAGGCATTACAGGTTATGGCTTTACAACCCAAACTGGCGAAATTTCTATTCATGTACACAGCTTAAAAGTATTAGCAAAAACTTTAAATCCATTGCCGTTACCCAAAGAAAAAGATGGCGAAATATACGATGCCTTTACCGACCCCGAGCAACGTTTTAGAATGCGTTATGTAGATTTGGTGGTAAATCCACAAGTGAAAGAAACATTTATAAAACGTACCAAAGTAGTTCAATCTTTAAGAAATACCTTTAACAACGATGGTTATTATGAAGTGGAAACCCCTATACTGCAAGCCATACACGGTGGTGCTGCTGCTCGCCCATTTGCCACACATCATAATGCTTTGGATATACCTTTGTATTTAAGAATTGCTAATGAGTTGTACTTAAAACGCCTAATTGTTGGCGGTTTTGATGGCGTGTATGAGTTTGCCAAAAATTTTAGAAATGAAGGCATAGACAGAACCCATAATCCAGAATTTACAGGCTTAGAAATATATGTAGCCTACAAAGATTATAATTGGATGATGGACTACACAGAAACAATGATTGAAAATGTAGCCAAAGATGTAAACGGAAGTACAGAAGTAATTGTAGGCGATAAAACCATAAGTTTTGCCCGCCCTTACAAACGCATTACCATGTTTGATGCCATAAAAGAGCATACAGGTATAGATATTTCTACAATGAACGAAGAGCAATTGAGAGAAACTTGTAAAACTTTGGGTATTCATACAGAAAGCAGCATGGGTAAAGGAAAATTGGTAGATGAAATATTTGGAGCAAAATGCGAGAAACACTGTATTCAACCTACTTTTATTACAGATTATCCTGTAGAAATGAGTCCCTTAACCAAAAAACACAGAAGTGTGGAGGGTTTGGTGGAGCGTTTTGAATTATTTGTAAATGGCAAAGAAATAGCCAATGCCTATACAGAGTTAAACGACCCTATTGACCAACGAGAGCGTTTTGAAGACCAGCTGCGCTTGGCAGGCAAAGGAGATGATGAGGCAATGCCATTAGATGAAGATTTTCTTAGAGCTTTAGAATATGGTATGCCACCAACTGCTGGATTAGGCATAGGTATAGATAGATTAACCATGCTAATGACCAACCAAGCAAGTATTCAAGAAGTACTGTTCTTTCCTCAAATGCGCCCTGAAGGTGGAAGCATAAAAAACGAAAGATAAATTTGTTGTGAAACTATTTTTAATTATTCATTTGTATGGCTTATGAATAGTATCTTTGTAAAGTATTTTGGAAGATAAAAAAGACATTCGTAGATTAACATTACAGCAAATAATAGATACATTTACAGCTGCTAATATACAAGCTTTTAGAGCCAAGCAAGTGTATGAATGGCTATGGAAAAAAGGCACTCGCTCTTTTGCCGAAATGACTAATTTATCGAAAGAAACAAGACAATGGTTGGAAGAAAATTTTACTTTTTTTGTAGTTGATATTCAAACCCAACAAACCAGTGCAGACGGCACAATAAAATTGGCATTCAAATTACATGATGATGCAATTGTAGAGGGTGTTTTAATTCCAACAGATACCCGAATGACAGCCTGTGTTAGCAGCCAAGTGGGCTGTAGTTTAAGTTGTGCTTTTTGTGCCACAGGTTTTTTAAAACGCCAACGCAATTTAGAGCCTTCGGAAATATACGACCAAGTATGGCTAATAGATAAATTGGCAAAAGAAACGTATCAAATACCCTTGAGCAATATTGTATTTATGGGTATGGGCGAGCCTTTGTTAAATTACAACAACGTGCTTTCAGGTATTGAAAAAATAACATCTCCACAGGGTTTGGGTATGTCGGCACAACGTATTACGGTATCTACTGCTGGTGTGGCTAAAATGATAAAAAAGTTAGGCGATGATGGTGTAAAGTTTAATTTAGCGCTTTCCCTTCATGCAGCTAATAATACTAAGCGTAGTGCTATAATGCCAATAAACGATAGTAATCCATTGGAAGATTTGGTAGAAGCTTTAAACTATTTTTATGCCAAAACAAAAAATAGAATTACGCTTGAATATGCAGTAATGAACGATACAAATGATGGCTTGAAGGAGGCGGAAGAACTTGTTCGATTTGCTAAAAAAGTGCCATGTAAAATAAATTTAATAGAATATAATGCTATTGATTTGGCTGATTTTAAAAGCAGCAGCGAAGATAAAATTGTTACTTTTGCTCAATATATAGATTCTAAAGGCATTATTGTAAATATTAGACGTAGCCGAGGCAAAGATATTGATGCCGCTTGTGGGCAGTTAGCAAATAAGAGTTAGTTGTTTTAGTTTAAAAACTTGTACTTAACGTAAGCCTTGCACCGCTAAAAGCTGGTTCTACTCTGCAAATACCACCTGTACAATTCACACCCTGCACTTGTTTAATATAGGCTAATGTAACAACAGTTGGTCCACTGGCATAGCTTGTAAAGCCACTGTAATAATGTATAATTTCCGAAGGAATATTGCTTGTTATAGAAGTGCGGTAAGGCTCTGTATTTACCATATCGCCTATGCTAAAACTCCAATGTGGCGAATAATTATATTCAATAATAACATTTGCAAAACTTCCTAAATCTTGTTTTGTACTTAAGTATTGAGCCTCTATTCTTAAAGATTTATGTTTTGTAAATTTGTAAATATACTCTAAAAATGGTGTAATAGCTTTTACGTTTTTATAGCTGCTATCTCTGGGTTTTTGTTCAAATCTGCTTTGGTCGTAATATATATTTTGAATACCCAATTTTATTTTTTTCTTGTTAGATATTTTATGTGAAACCTCTGCATACATTTCTTGAAATAATTTAATTGCATTGCCTTTACCATCGCCATTGGCTGCCAAGCTTTTTACTTGCGATGAGTTGAAACTAAAGGTAGTGCCACGCTTTGGCGTTATAACCAAATCTGTTTGGTAAGCCTCTTCGCCTAATTGTTGAACAACTGCATTGTAGCGGGCTAAAAGGCGGTAAGCATTTTGTTTGGTAATTGAAGGTAAAAAAGAAATATTACCGTTGTTTAATATTTCAAAAGGAGAGGTTCTGAAGCTGTAATTTTCTATTCGTTTGTATTGCGCATTTGCACCAAATGAAAATCTTTTTTTAGCCCCTAAATTGGCTTTAGAATAACTTAGCGAAGTAGCAAAAACAGAACCATCTCTGTTAATTAATAAATTACCATCTTGGTTATTAATAGCTTCACTTGTTTTATATACATACTCTGTAAATAATTTCAAATCTTTATAACCAATTGTAGCGTAGCCATTGACACTGTAAGTATTGTATTTTGGTATAAAACGGGTAATTAATGGCTGTGCATTAATATTATTTACAACCTTATTCATTGTAGATTGGTCAAGTGCTCTATTTACAAATGAGCTGCCTAAATCAATACTTAAATGGTTTTTTATTTTTAATCTATATTCTGCATTTGCACCTTTAATTGCTTCTGGTGCTACAGCAAATCTATCGCCACTAAAAATATTGCCTTTTTGTTGCCCTGCAAAAGCTTTTAAGGCTAAATTTTTATAATTGTATTTTACTCTTAGCCCTTGAATGGCAAAATCTACCCCTATTAGTCTATCTTCAAAGGCTCTAAAAATAGTACCTGTTCCAAATTGGTCGTAAAAATAACCAACAGTAATATTTAAGTTGTCAATATCTTTGCTTGCTTGCCAAAAGCCAATACCCTGTTTGTTATACACAGTTTGGGGATTAAGCAAAGGCGAATTATTAAACATATCGTAGCGTAAAGAAAAATTGTAGCCTTTTAAAGCATAATTTAATTGCAACCACGCATCTACACTGCTTTTGAATTTGTTATATACTTCTGTATTTGCCCCTATTTTATCGTCTTTATCATACGCTTGTAATATGCTTTGAAAATTACCTGAAAGCACACCCTTATCATTTTGTTGGGCATACATAAATATACAATGTATTAAGCAAGAAATAAACAGTAAAATTTTTTTCATAAAGCGTTCAAAAATAATAAAATTATAATAAAATTTCAGATTTAGATTTTAGCGTATCGATATATACAAATTAATAATCATTTTTGCAAGAATAAAACTGAAATGAATAGAGAAGAATTAATTGCCCAAATAAAACACAAAAAGAGTGTGCTTTGTGTAGGCTTAGATACCGATATCGAAAAGCTTCCTTTAGGTGTAGAAAAAACAGTAAATGGTATACTTGTATTTAATAAAACTATTATAAATGCTACAAATAAATATGCTGTTGCCTATAAAATTAATACTGCTTTTTACGAGCAATACGGTGCCGAAGGTTGGCATTGTATGGCAGAAACATTAAAAGCTATACCACAAAATTGTTTTACCATAGCCGATGCAAAAAGAGGAGATATAGGCAATACAAGCAGTATGTATGCCAAAGCTTTTTTTGAAAATATGAGTTTTGATAGCATTACTGTTGCACCATACATGGGCGAAGATTCGCTTAAACCCTTTTTTGAATTTAAAAATAAATGGGTAATATGCCTTGCACTTACAAGTAATGCAGGCAGTAAAGATTTTCAAATATTAGAAACCAATGGGCAATTTTTGTATGAAAATGTAATGCAAAAAGTTAGCAATTGGGGAACGCCCGAAAATTTAATGTTTGTTACAGGGGCTACAAAAGCAAATGATTTAAAGCAAATTAGAGAAAAATATCCCCAACATTTTTTGCTTGTACCAGGCGTGGGAGCTCAAGGCGGCACAGTAAAAGATGTGTGCGACAATGCAATTACAGATTTTGGGGGCATATTAATAAATGCCAGCAGAAGTATTTTGTATGCCAGCAATAAAGAAAATTATGCTGAAGAGGCTGATTTAGAAGCTAAAAAACTACAAATTGAAATGCAAAAATATTTATAAATAAAAAAAGTGTTTACTCACTATTTTTTAATAACTAATTTTGTGTTTTCAATATATACTTTGTAAATAATTAATACACAAGCCAAACTTATAGCTAAAATCCCAAACTGATTATGATAAGCAGGATTCTTGGGCAAATTTATTTTATCGTAAAATGTTTTAATTATAAATGAACTAACGTTCAATAAATGAAAAATAATTAAACTATAAATAACCGTATTAAAGATTTTAAAACGCCATAAAATAATAGGTACAATTACAATAAAGGCAAAGCTTATAAACCCATGCGTAATGCCACCAAAAGGCATAAAACCATCTAAATGGATTGTTTTTGAATGGGTATTGAACCGAAGAAAAACAAAAAGTAAATGTATTAAATGATTGAAACTGAAAATTGTAATTAACACTATAAATTTTTCTTTTAATTTCTCGGTGCTATAAATTTTTTTAAGCCCAAAATAACCTACCGTTATAAGCAATAAAAGAAAAAGTGCTGATGATACTCTCCCAGAAATACGTGCGCATTTATCAAAAATAAAAGGCGGTGTTATTCCAAAAAAATTGCCTCTTTCAAATGTTGATGTCCATAAAGACCATAGATAAACTGCAATTTCTGCAAAACACACAAGTAAAATTAGCAAGGGTAGTTTCTTTTTTGTAAACATCATTTTAAGTTTAATATGGGTAATAACGCAATATTTATTTTTTTATTGTGTTTTGATAATTTATCCTAACTAAACAGATTCTGAACAATTTCATGAAGAGTAGCGGAATAATCTTTTTTCAAAGCAAAAAAGTTCAGAATGACAATGTTGTAAACAATTTAACATAGAAACAATTAATTATATTTCCCCTTTGTTTCTGTGTTAGGTAAACATTACATTTGTAGCGTTATGATTAAAATTAAAGCCATTAACAAATTAGCAGAAAACAGTAATTTAGTATTGTTGTTTGATACCAAAACTTTCAAAAAATCGGAATATCTTAGTAAAGAGCAAAATGAAGCTGTAAAAGAAGCCATTAAAAACGATAAAAAACAATTGTTTTTTAATACAGGCGTACAACATATTTTTGCTTTATTTGGTACCACACCCATTAATTGGGAAATACAAGAAAAACTAAGAAAAGTAGGTGCTAAAATTTGTGAAATTATAAATGTAAATAGCAAAACAAATGCAACAATTATAGCACAAGATAATAAAGCTGCACTTGCAGTAGCCGAAGGCTTGGCACTTGCCAATTATCAATTTTTAAAATACAAAAGTGATAAGAAAAAATTAAGCAATTCGTTAGCCGAAATTAGCATTTTGTCAAATGAAATTAGCAAAAAAGAAATAGATAACATAAATATCATTATTCAAGCAACATACTTGGCTCGTACTTTGGTAAACGAGCCATTTAGTTATTTGAATGCTGTTCAGCTTTCTGAAGAATTTAAAAAAATAGGCAAAGAGGCTGGTTTTGATGTTGAAGTATGGAACGAGGCAAAAATAGAAGCGCAAAAAATGGGCGGTTTATTGGCGGTAAACAAAGGCAGCAAAATACCGCCAACATTTAATATCATGACTTATAAACCCAAAAATGCTGTGAATAAAAAACCTTATGTATTGGTAGGCAAAGGCGTGGTGTATGATACTGGTGGCTTAAGTTTAAAACCAACACCTATGAGCATGGATTATATGAAATGCGATATGGCAGGTAGTGCTGTTGTGGCAGGCACAATGTATGCTGCAGCCAAAGCCGAATTGCCTTTGTATATTGTTGGGCTTGTGCCTGCCACAGACAATTGGCTGGGCGAAGATAGCTATGCCCCAGGCGATGTAATAACCATGTATAGTGGCACCACAGTAGAAGTATTGAATACAGATGCCGAAGGCAGATTGATATTAGCAGATGCTTTGCATTATGCAAAAAAACTAAATCCTGAATTGGTATGCGATTTTGCAACCCTTACAGGTGCAGCTGTAAGAGCTATTGGCCCTTATGCAACAGCAACCTTGGGTACAGCAAGCGATGAGATAAAACAAGATATATTTGATAGCAGCTATGCTGTATTTGAGCGTTTGGTAGAGTTTCCGCTTTGGGAGGAATATGCAGATGAACTTAAAAGCGAAGTAGCCGATATGACAAATTTAGGCAAAGGCGAAGGTGGACAAATAAGTGCAGCCAAATTTTTACAGCATTTTACAGATTATCCTTGGATGCACTTTGATATTGCAGGACCAGCCTTTAACCATGCTGTAGATGCTTATAAACCAAAAGGCGGCACAGGTGTTGGCGTTCGTTTAATGTTTAATTTTTTAAATAAAAAAGCCGCTAAATAATTTATGAAACCTATTATTGGCATATCTGCTGGCGACCCCAATGGTGTGGGGCTTGAGGTAGTAATTAAAACCCTTCAACACGATTTAATTTATACCCTTTGCACACCTGTATTATATTGCAATCCAAAGGCATTTACTTTTACAAAAAAAATGTGTAATTTAGATAAACCAAATTATACATTAATAAGAGATATTACAGAGACTAAAGAAAACCAATTGAACGTTATTGTATCGAGCCAAGATACATTTGAAATACAATTTGGTAAACCAAGTTTAAGTGCTGGCAAAGAAGCATTTTTAGCCATTAACAGAATGATGCAAGATGCTAAAGCAGGTAAATTAAAGGCAATAGTTACAGCACCAGTAGATAAAAGTACCATTAAAATAGATCAAGGTTTTACAGGGCATACAGGTTTTATTACCCAATATTTAGGCACTCAAGGCTCGCTAATGGTATTGGCAAATGAGGAATTGCGTGTGGGCTTGGTTACAGAGCATATTGCTTTGGCTAAAATTGCACAATCTATTACAAAAGAAAGTATTTTAAATAAATTAAAAATAGCATACCAAAGTTTAAAAAAAGATTTTGGTATAGTAAAACCACGCATAGCCGTGTTGGGTTTAAATCCTCATAATGGCGATAATGGTATTATGGGAAATGAAGAAAAAGACATTATTGCCCCTGCAATAGAACAGGCAAATAAAGATGGCGTTTTTTGTTTTGGACCATACAGTGCCGATGGTTTTTTTGGCATGAAAAATTATTTACAATTTGATTTGGTATTGGCTATGTACCACGACCAAGGCTTAATTCCTTTCAAATCTTTAGCTTTTGAAGATGGCATAAATTTTACAGCAGGTTTACCCATTATTCGCACAAGCCCCGACCACGGCACAGGCTACGATATAGCAGGAAAAAATATTGCATCATCGCAAAGTTTTAGCAATGCCTTGTTTGAAGCCATAAAAATATACAACCAACAAAATGAAACAGATAGCCTAAAAGCTAAACCTTTACCCTACCAAGAGTTAAAAAGAGAGCGCTTTAGATTAGAGGGATAAATATTTCTATTTTTAATTTCTACAATAATTTAAAAATGCCTCTATGCTTGTAAGCTTGGTTTTTACCAAATTGAGTTTAATATAAGTATAAGAATTATTGCTAAAATTCATACCTGCTATGTTGCTTTTGTTGGCATAAAACAAATTGCCATTATAATCTGTAGCTACTATTAATTGAAAAGTTGCAGGGTTAATAGCTAAATTCTCTTTACTTATTTTTATTGGCGTTGTATAGCGTTCATCAAGCATATAAATAGTTTTAATATCAATGGGTACGCCCCTTTCATCGGTATAGTTTACAATTAAATTGGTTGTAAAATTATGTTCTTGTAGTTTTATAATACCAAAAGTTCCCAATTGGTGTATTTTTAATTCCGTTTGTTGTTTGTTTTTTTCAAGAATTTCTATTTTATCTGCCAAATATTTTTCGTATTCTGTATTGCGTTCTGCATTGTTTTTTTCAAAACTATTGGCTCTTTTTTCTAAAATAATACTGTATTTTTTATACGCTTTGTAAAATTTCGAAATCTGTTTTTTTATTGTTTTTTTATCTTCTGTGTCGGTAATATTGGCTTCAATCTCTTGTAGTCCATTTTCGACTTTTAAAAGTATTGTGCAAGTTTGTTTTCCCTGTGTATATGTAATTCTTACATCGCTATATTTTTTATTGGTAATATATTTTTCTGTTAGTTCTTTTTTGTTTTCGTTGTTTATTTTTACATTAAAATTAATGGCTTTAAAAGCATTTAATTCAGCAAAAACTTTCTTTTCTGTTTTGTCTATTACTTTAAAATATTGGCAAGTAGTATTTCTATTTTTAGGTGTTACTTTTTGTATTTTAATTAAGCCTTTACCCCGTTTTATTCTTGCGCCATTTTTTTTGCCATCTTGGTTGTATGCCTTTGTCCATGTTCTATCCAAGTCGGTATAAAATTTATTTTTATTAAAAATAAGTTGAGTATTGGTATTTTTATCATTCAAGAAAAAATTCTCGGCATAGTATAATCTGTTTTCAAAAGAAGTGCTATCAAATAAATACGATTTTTTGGTGTCGTTGCTTTTATCTAATTTATAAAAATCTATGGGTGTAAACTCGTTGCTAAACACTGAATTATAAAGCGTTAAATCTTGCCACGAGTTAGATTCGTAATCGAAATAATACTCCAAGCAGGTGCTGTCTTTAGCTATTGGCAATAAGGTTTTTATTTGCATACTAGGTTTCAAAATTGCTTCGCTTTTATCTGTGCTCGCTTGTATATTGTATAAGTATTGGTTGGCAATATTATGGTTACCAAGCTTAAAATTAAAACCGCAAAAAAGGGCATCAATAGCCCTTGGTATCTGCATAATTTTGATATACACCATGCCGTTTATCAATTCGCCATTTATGGTAGTAAAGCTATTTTTAGCTATACTTAATTTTAAGCCTGTTTCAGAAATAATGGTGCTGTTTTCATTGGCATCTATGGCAAATATTTCTTCTTTTGGTTTAATACTTGGTGTTATAAAATTAAATTCGCTTGTGGGTAAGTAATCGGGCGAAAAGGCTTTACGAAAAGCCAATAAACTATCATGATTTTTTGTTTCTTCATTTTCTAATTTATCGCCAAATATTTCGCCATTGTATAATTTTTCTATATAATTTAATTCGTAATTGCTCATAGCGCTTGTTGCCAAATATTTTACTTGTACAATGCTTTGTAAATCGAAATCTATATTGAATTTTATAGCTGTTGTATAGGAGTTTAATTCTTCAATGCTCTCTGTTGTTGCAAGCGATAAATTATCGTATAAAACCAAAGTGCTTAAATAGTATAATTTGGTTATATCTTTTGGTAAATCGGTTATTCTATCTACACTTAAACCCAAGGTTTGAATATTAATTTTTGGCTTTAAAAGTGCTACCATTTTTTGAAGTTCAAGGGGTAAAAAATCGCCAATAATATGCACTTCTTTAATGTTTGGAATAAATTTAAAATCAGTAGTATTTTCTACTTTTCCATTGATGTATAAGTATAAGCAATTAAGTTTTGGTAAATTATTGATTGCATCTATTTGCACTAATTTACTCTCATTAATTTTTATAAGCAGTTTTTCTATTTGCTTACACGAGTCGAAATTAGTGGCTGAAAAATCGCCATTGTATTGTAATAAATTAAGTTCTGATAAATCGTAAAACGAATTTAATTTTTGGTTAATGTCTCTTAATTTATTGGTATTACAAATTTTTAATGCTGAAATAAAATTATATTTCTCAGCATGTGTTAAAAATTCTTCAATGTCTTTTTCGTTTTGCAATTCAAGTTTATCAAATCGATATTTGTTTACCTCTTTTAATGTGTAATAATCGCTACTTTGCCCATTTAAAAAAGGATTTAAGCCTATTAAAAAGATAAAAATTAAAACTATTTTGTTCATTCTGTAATTATGTATTGTGTTTTAAAAAAATGTTTAACGCAATTGGTAGTATAAAAATTGTTGTAAAAGAAGCAAAGGTATCTTAATTTATTTTATAAATAGTTAAATTATCGTCTATTAAATCTAATTCTTTTAAAGGTTTTATTTGTATTACTGGGGCTTTAATACCATCCGTAAAATCTATGTTTTTAGATTTAAAAATGCGTATTTCATCAAATAAATTTTCGTCTAAAAAGCTTTGCAATAAAGCCTTCCCACCTTCTATTACTATGCTTTGAATGCCTATTTGATAAAGACTATCTACTATAGTATTAACATTTGTATTCTCTATTTTTATAAAATTTACATTGCCCTTTTTTTCATTTTTAGCACCATTTAAAATAACTGTTTGTTGGCTGTTATCGTAAAAACAAAGATTTTTATTTTCAGATTTAAGATGAAAATCAATAGCAATGCGCATAGGGCTTTTACCGCTATAAAATCTATTATTTAATTGCGGATTATCCAGCAATAAAGTATTTGTACCCACCATAAAAGCTTGATATTGCGAGCGCCACTGGTGTAGTATCTGTTGCGTAAATATGTCGCTTATTTGTTTTTGCTCGCCTGCTATATAGCCATTGGCTGTTTCTGCCCATTTAAGAATAATATATGGACGTTTTTTTTTATGAAAAGTAAAAAAAGCCTCGTTCAATGCCAAGCATTCTTTTTCTAAAACACCAACTTCAACCCCAATACCTGCCATTTTTAATTTTTCTATCCCCTTGCCTGCTACTTTGCTATTAATATCTAAACAGCCTATTACAACTTTTTTTACTTTGTTTTTAATTAATAAATCTGCACAAGGTGGCGTTTTACCAAAATGGGCGCAAGGCTCAAGCGATACATACACCGTAGATAATGGCAAAATACTTTTATTTTTTACACTATTTATGGCATTTACCTCAGCATGTGCATTGCCATATTGCAAATGAAACCCCTCGCCTATAATTTTATTTTGATAAACAACAACACAACCCACCATTGGATTTGGTGCCACATTGCCCAATCCTTTTTTGGCTAATTGGATACAGCGTTGTATATATTTATCATTTACCATTGTAATATTGCAAAAATACCTAAAACTTTGCATTTTATATTTTGAACTACAAAGAAGCCAAAGATTTTTTCAAAAAATCGCTCGAAAACAATTTTAATACTTACGATTTAGATGCACTATCAAAATTAGTGTTTTTAGATATTTTTAAATTGAATGAAAAAGAATTTAGTAAAAATATAAGTGAAATTTTTATTGAAATAAAAAAACTGGAAGAGGTAATACAGCGACTAAAAAACCACGAACCTTTGCAATACATTGCTGGATTTACCTATTTTAATGGGTTAAAAATAATGGTAGATAAAAATGTGTTAATTCCTCGCCCCGAAACAGAAGAATTAATATATTGGATAAAAGAAGATAATATATCGCCAAATTCAATATTTGCAGATATTTGTACAGGTAGTGGCTGTATAGCTTTGGCGTTGCAAAAACATTATAGCGGTTCAAAAATTATTGCTACTGATATTTCAGAAAAAGCCTTAAATGTGGCTATAAATAATGAAAAATCCTTGTTTAAAACTCAAAATATTCGCTTTATACAACACAATTGCTTAACAGAAAAATGGCAAGAAATGATGCCAGATATTGTAGTTTCAAATCCACCATATATAGCCATAAATGAAAAAGAAAAAATGGAAAAAAATGTATTGAATTATGAGCCTCATTTAGCCCTTTTTACCCCTCAAAATGAAGAATTATTATTTTATAAATCAATCTTAAATTTGTTTAGTAAAAATAAAAAAACAATATATTATTTTGAAATAAATCCCTTGTTTACCAATGAGTTGAAATCATATTGTGAGGGCTTAAACTTACAATGCGTTTTTCGTTACGATATGTTTGGCAAAGTTAGGTTTGCAAAGGTTTTTTAAATATCCTAAACAACTGTTCCTTCTTGCATACGCTCGGCATTTTCTGCCATTTTTAGGGCATCTATCATGGCTTGAATATCGCCACCCAAAAAGGCATCAAGGTTATAGTTTGTCATATTAATGCGGTGGTCGGTAATTCTACTTTGCGAAAAATTGTAGGTGCGTATTTTAGCACTTCTATCGCCACTGGCAACAAGGGTTTTGCGGGTATTTGCTATTTTGCTATTATGTTCGTTCAAAGCTTTTTCATACAATTTATTTCTAAGCATTTGCATAGCCAAAGCCCTATTACCAAGCTGCGAACGCTCCACTTGGCATACCACTACTATACCACTTGGGCGGTGCGTTAGCTGTACTTTGGTTTCTACCTTGTTTACATTTTGTCCACCTGCGCCTCCACTGCGGCTGGTTTGCATATCTATATCAGCAGGATTTAGCTGTACATCTACCTCATCTGCTTCTACCAAAACGGCTACTGTGGCTGCACTTGTATGCACTCTGCCTGCACTTTCTGTTTTAGGCACACGTTGCACACGGTGTACACCGCTTTCGTATTTCATATCGCCATACACATTGCTGCCTTTTACCTCTAAAATTACCTCTTTATAACCACCTGCCGTTCCTTCGTTCTCGTCTAATACTTGCACTTTCCAGCCCCTATCTTCGCAATAGCGCATATACATTTTCATTAAGTCGCCAGCAAAAAGGCTTGCCTCATCGCCACCTGTTCCAGCTCGTATTTCTATTACCACATCTTTGGCGTCTTCAGGGTCTTTGGGTATTAAAAGTAGTTTTATTTTTTCTTCTAAAGTTTCAATTTTCAATGCCATTTCTTCAGCCTCTTGCCTTGCCATTTCTTTTAAATCTGCATCTTTTTCATTGTTAAGCATATCTTTGGCTTGTTGGTAATAGCCCAAAGTATTGCGATATTCTTCAGTTGTATCTACAACAATTTTTAAGTCGCTATACTCTTTGTTCAATTGGGTAAAGCGTTTCATATCCGACATGGTATCGGGGCTGCTCAATAATAATTCTACTTCTCGGTATCTTGCCTCTATGGCTTCTAATTTATCTAACATAAAATAAGGATTTGTTTTATACCAAAAATAAGCAAGCTACTTATTGGTATAAGCGTACAAAATTAAGGAATGATTGGTAATTATGTACAATCTTTCTTTTTCTATCCGAATATTTTTTGCTAAAATAGCATTTGGCAAACTTAAATTTTGTGTTATAAAATTTAGTGGATTAAACCAAAAATAAGCATTGTTTTTTTTGTACAAAATTTGTTCATTGTACCATTGAAAATTGGCTACACTATCGGCTAATTTTAGTTTGGTATAATTGGCAAAAATATCAAACTCATAAATATTGCCATTGTTTAATACCAATATGGCATTGTTAATGTCTAATATTTTTTCAGGATTAATATTTTCTGTAAAAGGTAGGGTATTCAATGCTGCACTTTCTGCCAAAAGTTTTAATTCTTTGCTATATTTTTTAAGTTTTAAATCGCCCATATCCAATAGCCATAGCTGGTTATCGGAACTACGGCTAATACAAGCAATTTGCGATAAACCTATGTTTTCTAAATTTCCCTCGCCTCGCAGGTTTAGTAAATTATCTAAAAACAAAACTTTGTTTTGGTCTCTGTAAAACACATAAATTTCAAAAGGATTGCTTGCATCTATTGAGGTAATATTACCCAATACTTTAAAATTGGCAGTGGCTAATTTAATGCCATTTTTATCATATTTTTCAATATCGTTGGTAGGCGAAACAATAAAAATATTACCTAAATTATCTGTTGTAAATTTGCTTTCAGCTGCAAGCGGAATAGTATCTATTAATGTAAAATTTTGGCTAAAACTTATAAAAGGTAAAAGTATAAAAAGACATAAAATTATTCTGCTTTTCATAATTTAGTTTTTAAAAGATTTAAGTGTTAGTTCATTTCCATCAAACACCGCATAGGTATAATCGTTCACCCATTCGCCAAGATTGATGTATTTACTTTTTTCATTTAATTGAACAGTTATAGGCAAATGCCTGTGTCCCATTATAAAATAATCGTAATGTTGTGTTTTAAGCGTTTCCTTACAAAAAAGCACTAAAAACTCTTTATCATCACCCAAATATTGTTTGTCTTTATCGCCACTATTAATTCTACTTTTTTTAGATAAATATTTGGCAAAACCAGCACCAAAATAAGGATGAATAAAGCCAAACAGCCAAATAGCAAAGCGGCTTCTAAAAAATTTGCGCAGCCACTTGTAGCCTTTATCTCCAGGACCTAAACCATCGCCATGGTGCAGAAAAAAAGACTTGCCATTGCGTTCTATTATCAATTCGTTTGATACAATTTTTACACCCAATTCTTTTTCAAGATAACCAAAAGTCCACATATCGTGGTTGCCTTTAAATATTGTAATAGCAATGCCGCTATCTGAAAGCTCGGCTATTTTGCCTAAAAAACGTGTAAAACCTTTGGGCACAACGTGTTTGTACTCAAACCAAAAATCAAACAAATCGCCCATAAGGTATATTTCGGCAGCATTTTCTTTTGCCATATCTAACCATTGGCAAATACGTTTTTCTCGCTGCATGGAGTTTTCAAAATTGGGTACGCCCAAATGAAAATCGGAAGCAAAATAGATATGGTTTTTAATTGAACTCAAGTAATGAATATAAAAGGCAAAAATACTATTTTTAGCATACTAATTGAATTTTTTAATTTATCGATGAATGTAATCACTTCTAAAAAAAATGTATATGTGAAATATTAAAGTTGCTTATAAAATTATCAAGTGTTTTGGCATAGAAATTGCAAAAGTTTTATCATGAAAATATTTCTTAAAAACTTACTATTTACTGGGATTTGGTTTGGAATTATGGTTCTCTGTTTAGCTATTACCTTTGAGATAATAGTTACAGTTTTTTATTTTGCCTTTGTTTCAGAGTATTTACCTATTATTATAACTGCATTATTAGTAAATAAATACAATAATAACAAAAGTATGAATTGGTATATGATTGTAGCATTAATATTATGGAAAATCTTTGGAATGTATTCTTGGCAATCGTGGCATATTTATTTCAGAGATATTATTATTCTAATTCTGGGTATTTATTTATGGTTTTTATTTAGAAATAAGCTAAAAATAAGCACACCTATTTTTAAATGGCTTAGTATTATTATTATTGCATTATTTTATTATTATCCTGAACCTATTTTAGTACAAAAATTATTTGATAAACAAGCGCTACAAAGAATTAATAATAAAAATTACTGTATATCCGTAAACATTCATAAATTAAAAAAAGTTATTATATTTGCAGCA
>CAZDGF010000040.1:0-33081 GCA_964505065.1 uncultured Chitinophaga sp. | reverse complement strand
CTAAATCAAATAGTTCAATTTTTCAAATTTCCTATTGATTAATTTGGGTTAAATAAAAATCTATTTTTTTAAAGTAGAAATTATTTTTTTGCACTTATGTTAAACATAGGCTGATGTAAAAAAATAAATTATCTTCGCAGCATGTCTTATAAAATAGCTCCAAGTGTTTTATCTGCCAATTTTGGCAATTTGCAAAAAGATATTGAAATGATAAACCAAAGCCAAGCAGATTGGTTTCATGTAGATATTATGGATGGCGTTTTTGTGCCCAATATTTCTTTTGGTTTTAGTGTAATGACACCCCTAAAACAATTGGCAACCAAGCCGCTTGATGTACATTTAATGATTGTAGAACCTGATAGATATATAACCAAATTTGCCGAAGCTGGTGCAGCTATTCTTACGGTTCATTTGGAGGCTTGTACGCATTTGCACCGCAGTATTCAAGCCATAAAAGCAGCTGGTATGAAAGCAGGTGTTGCTCTTAATCCGCACACCAATGTGCAATTGTTGGCAGATGTTTTGGGCGATTTAGATTTGGTATGTTTAATGAGTGTAAACCCTGGTTTTGGTGGGCAATCGTTTATAGAAAATACATACAAAAAAATTGAACAACTTAAACATTTACAAGCTACTCAAAATATAAATTTTGACATAGAAATAGATGGTGGTGTTACCCTAAATAATTATAAAAAATTAATAGATACTGGCGCAACAGTACTTGTGGCAGGCAATACCGTGTTTAGTGCCGAAAATCCAAGTGCAATAATTTCTCAACTTAAACAATAATTGCTGCTTTTTTGCGTTAAACACTCATTATTCAATTTATTTATTTGAAAACACTAGCTTTATTCATTTTATTTTTTACAAGCAAAATAGTATTTGCCCAAAGCATTATTTTAGGAAAAATAACCGATAAAAATGACAGTGTATTAAGCAATGTTGAAATTAAATATTTAGCCAATAATACAAGCTATAAAAGCGATAATGAAGGACGTTTTAAAATTGCATACATAGAGGGTAAAAACAATAAAATTGTTTTACAACTATACGCTTTTGAAACCAAAACCATCAGTATTCCAAGGCTTGACAATGAGCAATTTGAAATTAATATTTCTTTGTTAAAAAAAGGCGAATTTGTACAAGAAGCCATTGTAAAAAATAGAAATAACAACGATGGTACTGTAACAATTAAAATAAAGCCATTGGCAACTACACCAAGCGTTTCGGGCGACTTTAATGATATAATTAAAACCTTAGCTGGCGTTAGCAGTGGCAACGAGTTAAGCTCTCAATACAATGTGCGGGGCGGTAGCTATGATGAAAATTTAATTTATGTAAACGATATAGAAGTGTATCGCCCACAATTAATAAGTAGCGGACAGCAAGAGGGTTTAAGTTTTATAAATGGCGATATGGTTAGCAGTTTGGAGTTTTCGGCAGGTGGATATGAGGCTAAGTATGGCGATAAACTTTCTTCGGTTTTAGATGTAAATTATAGAACGCCAGAAAAATTTAGTATTGGAGCGCAAGCAGGCTTGTTAGGTGGCTCTTTGTTTATAGAAGGCGTGGCTAAAAAAAGACAGATTGGAATAGATTTAAAAAAAACAAAATTTACATACTTAATAGGAGCAAGGTACAGAGGCTTAAAAAATGTATTAAACTCTTTAGATGCAGTAGGGCTTTATAAATCTCGTTTTGGCGATTTTCAATCTTTATTTACCTATTATATCAACCATAGAAATAGGCTTGAATTATTGCTAAATTTAGCCCAAAATAGATACCGCTTTGAGCCAGAATTTCAACAAACTACTTTTGGTACATTAACTACTGCTTTGCGATTAAATATTAATTTTGAAGGGCAAGAAATAATGGATTATAACAGCAACATGGCTGGCTTAAGCTATATTTATAATACCAAAAAAACAGAACTAAAATTTATAGCAAGTGGTTATATTTCGCAAGAAAGCGAACATTATGATATTCAGGGAAAATATGATATAAAAGAGGTAGATAACAATTTGGGTTCGAGTAGTTTTGGCGATGCTAAAACTTTGCTTGGCTTTGGCTATTTTATTAACCATGCCCGCAACGATTTGTATTTTAAAGTAGCCAATATTGCCCACCAAGGCTATACAAAATTAAAAATTAACCGCCACCAAGCCCGCTTACTTTGGGGCGCAAAATATCAAATTGAGCAAATACAAGACAGATTTAAAGAATGGAAATATTCGGATAGCAGTGATTATAATATCAATCCATTTGGGCAAAGCGGTAAAAATTTATATTTAAGCGAATACATTAAATCTAAAGCCAATATTGTAAACCATAAAACAAGTGCTTTTTTGCAATATCAACAGGGTGTAGGCAAGTATAATCAAGGTAATTTAACCGTAGGAGCAAGGGTATTAGATGTTAGTTTAAATAATCAAACTTTACTTTCGCCAAGAGCACAATTTTACTTTGAGCCAAATAAACGTTTCAATGGACAATTATTAAGAGATACAACTAAAAACTTTGATAGTTTAAAAAGAAATTTAGTGTTATTAAAATTTGCTTTTGGCTATTATTACCAAGCCCCATTTTATAGAGAAATGCGAGCTTTTAATGGCAATATAAATACCCAGTTAAAAGCCCAAAGAAGTATTCATTATGTGGGAGGCTACGAGGTTAGTTTTAAAAAATTTGGTCGTCCGTTTAAGTTTTCTGCCGAGGGTTATTTTAAACAATTGGATTATTTAGTACCTTTTGTTGTAGATAATATTAGAATACGCTATTATGCCGAAAATAGTGCAAGAGGCTATGCCGCAGGTACAGATTTTAGGCTAAATGGCGAATTTATAAAAGATATAGAAAGCTGGGCAAGTGTTAGTATTTTAAGAACAACAGAGAAAATTAGATATATAGAAAATGGTGTACTTAAAGAATCTGATAGTTTAAGACGTCCAACGGATAGAAGAGTGAGTGCCTCAATATTTTTTCAAGATGAGTTGAACAAAAATCCTGATTATAGAATGCACCTGTTGTTGAATTTTGGTTCGGCATTGCCATATTATTTAACAGGTGCTGCTCGTTATAAAGAATTATATCGCATACCGCCATATCGCAGAGTTGATATAGGTTTTAGCAAGGTGTTATTGGGTGGCAAAAGTGCAAAACAAATTAATTATGCTAAAAAGCACGAAGGTAAAAACAGCCTGCAAAGCCTTTGGCTTGGGGTAGATGTGTATAATTTATTGCAGATAAATAATATTATTGGCTATATTTGGGTTAAAGATTTTCAGAATCAAACCTATGGCGTACCCAATTATTTAACAGGCAGAAGATTGAATATAAAATTGGTAGGTAAGTTTTAATCCCAAATTAATCAATAGGAAATTTGAAAAATTGAACTATTTGATTTAGTTGGGATTAACCCCGATTTAAAAATTGCAATTATGTTTTGTAAAAACATGATTTGCAATTTGTTATTCGATTCAGCAATGCTATTGCTGAATTTGGGTTAATTTATATTCTACTAAAACCGCTATTTGTCATATTTCAGTAAAAAACAAAGGGCTGCATACTATTTTATTGTACTTAAAGTTAATAAAGTAGTCTGTATAATTATGAATAAGAATAAATTGTTTATTGGAAAAAAATTGTTGCGTATGTTTTTTATTGTTTTAGGCTTTTTTTTAGTGGTAGGCTACTGGCTTACCAAACGTAAAACTTAGTTAAGGGGCATTGTTATCAAATGCTCACTTACAACCAATCGCCCTTCAGTTTTGGCTTTTACTTCATCTACTGTTATATTTGGGGCTATTTCTATCAGTTCAAAGCCATTTTCATTTATATTAAAAACACCCAATTCTGTAACTACTTTTTTAACACAGCCTATGCCTGTAATAGGTAGGCTA
This sequence comes from uncultured Chitinophaga sp., assembly GCA_964505065.1. Taxonomy (GTDB): domain Bacteria; phylum Bacteroidota; class Bacteroidia; order NS11-12g; family UBA955; genus JABMMZ01. The sequence continues at coordinate 29,182 of CAZDGF010000040.1, read as the reverse complement.
CATTCTTTTAATAGCTTGCTTTCGCCAGCTTTATTTACATGCTGCATAGCCACAATTATATTTTTAGCACTTGCCACCAAATCCATAGCCCCACCCATACCTTTCACCATTTTGCCAGGTATTTTCCAATTGGCAATATCGCCTCTATCGTTCACCTCCATAGCCCCAAGCACAGTTAAATCTACCTTGCCTGCCCTTATCATACCAAAACTCATAGCACTATCAAAAAAAGCCGAACCTGCCACAGTAGTTATAGTTTGCTTGCCTGCATTTATCAAATCTGCATTCTCCTGCCCCTCAAAAGGAAATGGACCCATACCCAATAAGCCATTTTCCGATTGCAGCACAACCTCCACACCTTCTGGAATATAATTGGCTACCAATGTAGGAATGCCTATGCCTAAATTGACATAAAATCCGTCTTTCAATTCTTGAGCTATACGTTTGGCTATTTGTTCTTTAGTTAGCATAATTTATAGGTGCAAAACAAGTGTTTTTAGGCTAAAAAAAGAAATCTATTATTCTATAACCACGCCTGTAGTTTCAAAACTAATTTCGCCTTTATCGTTTTTTATAAATTTGCCAATGGCGCTTGCCTTTTTGCCTTTTGCTGTTTTGGGCATTTTAAAAGTTTCGCCATTGTTAATATAAAATTCATTGTCGCCATTTTTTAAACTTATCCAACAGCCTTCGTGTTGACATACATTTTCTATATTTCCTGCAATGGTGTATATAGTGTCTTTACCAGCGTTGTAAGCTATTAGAGCATCGGCAAGCGGCAGGGTGTTTTTAATTTCAAATTTTGCACCAAATGTGCCCGTAGCCACTTCGTTTTTTGCACTATTGCTGCACGCATTTAATAAAACAATACTGATGGCTTAATTTTTTCATTAGGCAAATGTACTAATTTTATTCCTTTTGTAGTTTTAATTATCATAATTAATAAAAAATCTATACTTTTGAAATTCTAAATTAATAAACATAAATGAGCAACAACAATAACAACAACGAACCCATTGAGCAACCAATAGATATAGAACTTACCGAAGAAATAGCCGAAGGTACTTATAGTAATTTAGCCATTATTACCCATAGCAATGCCGAGTTTATATTAGATTTTGTGCGCATATTGCCTGGTGTGCCCAAGGGCAAAGTAAAAAGCCGCATTATTATGACACCGCAGCATGCCAAAAGATTATTATTTGCCTTGGGCGATAATATGCAAAAATTTGAAGCCAATTTTGGCGATATAGATATTGAAAATGGTGGCAGCGGCACTGCTTTTCCAATAAATTTTGGCGGCATGACAGGGCAGGCGTAGTATTTTAGGATTTTTTAATTTATCAATGTTTTTTATTTTTAGCCGTTTTTGGTTTTATTGCCAACAAAAGCAAAACTTGATAAGTTAATACATTATAGAAAGAAGTTTATAATCGTATTTTTGGTTCAGTATTACAGTATTTTTTAATATTCTATTTCATTAAACGCAATACCATGCAATTCTAACTCTTGCAATACTGGATTGTAAAACTCTGGCGTAAGCGGCACTAAAACCCCTTTTTCCAATACTTTGTTTTCTAAAATTAATTTACAAGCAATAGCCAAGGGCAAGCCTACGGTTTTGCTCATAGCAGTATGCGTATTGTTTTTGCCCTCTATTATAAGGCTGCTCAAAATAGTACTAAGTGTTTCATTTTGTAAATATTGTATGCGGTGTAGCATTACCACCATATCTTTATCTTCTGCCTGCAATTGCCATTTTATTTTTAACAATTCTTCTAATATTTGCGCACTTGTGCCTTTGCAAATAGGCAGTTTTTCATCTGTAAAAAAGCCCAACCATTCCAATTTTTCTATTTCCAAATGGGTGCAGTGGGTATAGGTTTTTATTTGCGTTTTTAGGTCTAAATTAGAAGCAGGCAAATAGCTTTTTAACCAAGTATGAATAGTGGTATCTGCTGCAAATTCTAATATGGCATTGTCATCTGTTAAACCCAACGATACAAACACTTGCCAAGCGTTGCAGTAGCCTGTTTTTCGCAAAGTGCCTCTTACCATAGTATCTATATTTTGCAAACCATATAAGGCTATATATTTTAATGAATCTCTATTAGGATAGCCCTCCAATGTGCCATAATTATGTATTTCAAAAGTTTTGGTATGGTTGAATAATTGGTGGTATGGTATAAGCTTTAAATTGCCCTCCATTTTGTATTGCGCTGGTGCGCCCTGCCCTGCTAGTATTACGTTTCGTGGGTTCCAACTGAATTTATATTTCCATGGGTTATCGTTATCGCAACTATCGGCTACCAAGCCTCCGCAATAGCTTTCAAAGCTTTTTATTTCTGCCCCTTCTGCCTTTAGTTTATCCAATATTTTTAAGGCACTTAAATGGTCAATACCGGGGTCTAAGCCTATTTCGTTTAAAAATATTAAACCTTTTGCCTCCACTTCTTCGTGTAGGGTTTGCATTTCGGGCGAAATATAGGAGGCAGTGGCTAAATTTTTATTGTATTGCAAACACAGTTTGGCAATATGAAAGTGCATGGTTGCTGGCAAAAGCGATACCACCAACTCGCATTGCATTATTAAAGTAGAAATTTTTTCAATATCAAAAACATCAATGGCTTTAAATTCTATATTAATTATCTCTTTGGTATTAGAAGCCGCAAAAAGCGTGTCTTTATCGCATACTATCAGTTTACAATTATTTTTAACACACCATTTTTGTAAGTATTCTATTAAATACAAACTCGACCGCCCAGCACCAAACAATACAATACTTTTCATGGGTGCAAAACAACGCAAAAATATTTAGCTAAAAAATATAACTTTGCCCCTATGAATAAGGTTGTAAAAAATGCCGAAGAGGCAGTAAAAAATATAAAAGATGGCGCAGTACTTATGCTTGGTGGCTTTGGCTTATGCGGCATTCCAGAAAATTGTATAACAGCCCTTGTGCAGCAAGGCACAAAAAACCTTACCTGTATTAGCAACAATGCAGGAGTAGATGATTTTGGTATTGGCTTAATGCTTAAAACCAAACAAGTAAAAAAAATGATTTCGAGCTATGTTGGCGAAAATGCAGAATTTGAACGTCAGCTATTGAGTGGCGAGCTTGAGGTAGAACTGATACCCCAAGGCACATTGGCTACGCGCTGTATGGCTGCTGGCTATGGCATGCCCGTTGTATATACCCCTGCTGGCGTGGGTACAGAGGTAGCCATAGGTAAAGAAACCAGAGATTTTGATGGTAAAACTTACTTAATGGAGTATGCTTTTGATGCGGATTATGCCATTGTAAAAGCTTGGAAAGGCGATACCCATGGCAATTTGATATTTAAAGAAACAGCCCGCAACTTTAACCCCCTAATGGCTATGGCAGGCAAAATTACCATTGCCGAGGTGGAAGAACTTGTACCCGCAGGCACATTAGACCCCAACCATATTCATACCCCAGGTATATATGTGCATAGAATTTTTGAAGGTACAAATTACGAAAAAAGGATAGAGCAAAAAACGGTAAGAATTAAGGGGTAAAAGATATTGGAGAAAAGCAAACACAAGAAAGATTTGAGCGTTTGTGATATTGTGTTGGCTAAAAGTTTTGTAAGGTGGCTGATAAAACTTACCTTTGTAAGTAAGAATGAAATTCTACGATAAATATCCACAACTAAAAGAAAAAGGTTTTTTGGCTCAAGTGCTTACAAATACTGTTTTCTCAACAATGTTGTTAGAGAACCAACAAGTTTCTATGTCAAAAGTTGAAGAGATTGTTTTATCATTGTTGAAAGAACAAGAGTTAAAAGGCGGTCATTTCTTTACTAATCAAAGTCGTTAAGGGTTCAAAATTTCCTTTGTCTGCCGACTTCATTGCATCAATATAAATTTTTCTGCTGTCGCCTTCTCGATGATAAAGTTCAAGCGGTCTGTAACCAAATTTCAAAGCAACAAGATTCATCACAATTCGTCCTGTCCTACCGTTACCATTATTGAACGGATGAACACGAACAAATTCGTAGTGCGCAAAAGTCAAAGTTTCAAGATGCTCTTGTGATGTGGTTGAATTATTAATTTTAAACTTTTATTAGCTTTGTAGAAAAATATCAATGAAAAAAATAATTTATTTCACTTTATCTACAATTATATTTATTAGTTTTAGCTGTTCGAAAGAATATATTCAAATATATGATACAAATACAACAAATACTAAACAGATTGAAGGATTGTGGGTGTTTGAAACCGACACTTTAAAGGTAACTTATGAATTTTGGGCAAGTAAAGGAGTTATGTATTTTTCACTCTTTAACAAGTTAGATAAACCTATTTATATTGATTGGAAAAATTGTTCGTTTATTTATAATAACAATAAATTAAACTATTGGATTGATGAGCAACAATCAACTTTGGTTAGTTATTATGGTGGTTATTTTTATAATGGACCATTAATCATACCTGGATTAACAATAAATAATGGCGTTCAAAACTCTTTTTCAACAACAACAAAACCTGAAAGAATAACTTTTATCCCTCCAAAATCTAATTACTATCGTTCTCAATTTTATTTACTTCCAATAGATTATTTCAAATTTAATTCTAAAACAGTTGTGAAAACAACTGTACCTAGAAATGATAAGCCTAAAAAAATGACAAATGTTTATGAAAATTTATATGATATTAATACAACGCCTTTAAAATTTAGAAATTTTCTATCGATATCTTTGGTCGAAAATTCAAATGATTTTTTTTATGTTGATAATAATTTTTTTCTATCTTCTGTTAAAGAAATGGATTATAGACATTTTCAAGGAAAGATTTTAACAGATAGTTTAGGAGAAAGATTTTATTCAAAACCTACAAAAAAGAAAACTTCTTTTTATAAAAAAATATTAACTGAAAATAGTATGGATTACAAATAAAAAGATTTGAAGTTAGCATTTTTCCTATTTATTTAAAGTACACAAATTCAAATAATAATTCATTTTCAATAAATGTTCAACCTCTCCCGCATGGGCGGGACATGTTAAGGAGTTGCCTTCATTCATCAAATTCAATAATAACTTAATCTATTGCCCCCTGCTAAAGCAGGGGGCAATGGATATAATGCAAGAGAGATAAAATCAAAAATATTTGAAAAATCAAAAATATTGCCTCTTGCTTTAGCAAGGGGCAATAAAAAATATCCCTAATATTTCAAAATCTTATCTTAAATTTGAAAAATGAAAAAAGTACTTTTTTTATGCTTTACAAGCATTACACTTTTAAATGCCCAAAATGCACCAATATTAACTAAAGGCAGGGTAGGCATACACAATGTTTTTTACCCAGATAGCCTTAAAAATATAGAAAATGCCATTGTTACAATCCTTAACGATTTTCCTGAACCAGCAGGAACAGATAAAAAAATAAAAGCACTGGTAAGCCAAGAGCGAGAAAAACTAATTGCCAATAAATATAAAATGGGCGGTAGCAAACGAGCAGCCTTGCCCCCAATGGTTATTAGTGGATTTAGCGGTGCTACAAACTCTGGCACACCCAACGATAACAATATGGCTTTTAACAACGATAGCTTTGTTATAAGCGTATTGAATACCAATATTAGGGTGTATAACAAAGAAGGTAAATTTAAGAAAAATTGGACATTGGAGTTTTTTCCAAGAGATGCTAAAAACACTCGTCCTGCACAAGGTGTTAATAGTTTAAATAGAAGCTACGACCCAAAAATAGTTTTCGACCCCATAGCCAATAAATTTATATTAATATATTTAGAGGGCGATGGCAGCAATGATACACGCATTATTGTGGCATTTACAAAAACAGCAAGTCCGCTTGATGGTTGGAATGTCTATCAATTGAATGGCAACCCCTTTGGTGGCACTTTTTGGACAGATTACCCCATGATAGCCATAAACAAAGAAGATTTATTTATAACCGTTAATATTTTAAAAGACAATACCGATTGGCGAAGCGGCTTTACCCAATCCGTAATATGGCAAATACCTAAAAACAAGGGCTACGCTGCCGACTCGCTGCCCTATAATTTATGGAGCAATATTACTTTTAACAACAAAGCCATTTGGAATATTTGCCCTGTGCAAGAGGCTTTTGTTCCTGAAACAAAAGGCTTATTTCTGCTTTCTGTTCGCCCTGGCGATGCTATAAACGATACTGTTTTTTTACACCATATTACCGATAATTGGAGCAGCGGAAATGCCCAAATTTCTTATAAAGTATTAAAAAACAATAAACAATACGGCTTGCCGCCTGCCTCGCCCCAAAAGCAAGCAGGCTTTATGTTGCAAACCAACGATGCAAGGGTATTGGGGGCATATTATTCCAACGGCACAATACAGTATGTGCAAACAAGTAGAAATACCATAAATGGTCGTTCTTCCATATTTCATGGCGTAATAGAGGGTACGCATTTAAGCAGCCCTGCCATAAAGGGTAATATTATTTCTTCCGACTCCTTAGACTTTGCATACCCTACCATAGCTTATGCAGGGGCAAAATCGTATGGTTTTCAAAGCTTAATTACCTTTTCGCACAATGGCTCTACAATTTTTCCTGGTACATCTATTATTTACCACGATGCACAAGGCAATTATTCCGATTTGGTAAGGGTAAAATCGGGCTTGGGTTATATCAATAGTTTTATACCCGATAGTTTTGAGCGTTGGGGCGATTATACTTGTATTCAACGTAGTTATACAAACGATAAAGAATATTGGCTATCTGGTTCTTTTGGCCAAGCAAATAATACCGTTTCTACTTGGGTTTCTAAAATTAATATAGACGACCCAAAAACAAGTGTTTCAAACAATAAAATATCAGATAATCAATTAGCATATCCTAATCCTGTTATAGATATGATAACCTTGCCTTTTACAGTTGTAGAAAATGAATTAATAGACATTAATATAATAGATGCCAACGGTAAAAATGTATTGCATATTCAACAATATGAAACCACAGGGAATAAAAAAGCATTTATAAATTTAAGTAATTTTGCAGTTGGTATTTATTTTTACACCATAATCAACGCTAAAACCACAATAAAAAATGGAAGTTTTAGCAAACAATAAACCAATTGTAAATTTAGAAGATTTTGTATTAAACAAAAGCAATTTTAATCTTGAAAAAATAAAAGAAGGCAGTATTATTTTATTGGATAAACCTTTGGCTTGGAGTTCTTTTAAATTGGTAAAAAAAATAAAATACCTAACCAAAGCCAACAGAGTTGGGCATGCAGGCACATTAGACCCCTTGGCAACAGGGCTTTTAATTATAGCAACAGGCAAGTGTACCAAAATGATAGAATTGGTGCAAAACCAATACAAAATATATACTGGCTGTATAACATTTGGCACTACCACAGCCTCCTACGACTTAGAATCGCCATTAGAAGGTAATTTTGAATTTAAACAAATTACAGAAAGTGAATTACAGAAAGCTGCCAATTATTTTACAGGCATAGTTACTCAAACCCCACCCTCTTTTTCTGCTATAAAAATAAATGGAACAAGGGCTTATAAAATGGCAAGGCAAGGCATAGAACCTGAAATAAAAAGCCGAGAAATTACGATTGATTATTTCAATATAAAAGGCGAACTGCCCAATATAGAATTTGAAGTAAAATGCAGCAAAGGCACCTACATACGTACATTGGCGAATGATTTTGGTAAATATTTAAACAGCGGCAGCCATTTATCAGCTTTAAGGCGCACTCAAATAGGCGAATTTAACATTGAAAATGCCTTTAGTATTGAGGAGTTTGCAGAAATGATAGCGCAGGTAAACTAAAAATTGTTAGTAACTTTTGAATAACAAAAATGTGTTACATAGCTTGTATTTAAAATTGATATCCATATACTTGCACTTAATTAATTTAAAAATTGTGGAGTTTAGAAACCACATAAAAAAACGGGGCGATATCTGAAAAGCCTTACGAGTAAGAAAAAATAAATTTATATATGAAATGGTATTTACATGTTTTGAAAAATTTTGCCAATTTTAATGGCAGAGCAAGAAGAAAAGAGTATTGGATGTTTTTTTTAATTAACGTTATTATTTCTTTGGGATTAGGTTTTATTGGCACTGCTATTAAGTTCCCTTTACTTTCAACAATTTATTCTTTTGCATTATTAATTCCTTCAATTGCTGTAGCCATAAGAAGAATGCATGATGTAGGAAAAAGCGGTTGGTATTGTTTAATACCTATTTACAATTTAATTTTGGCTTGCACAAATGGCGAAGTAGGAAGCAACCAATACGGACCAGACCCAAAAGCAGAGGGAACAGAAATTTCTGACCATTTAATCAGCTAATTTTTACACTTTAAACCTTATTTTAATAGGACTAATATAAAACATTAGTCCTATTTTTGTGCCATAAATAATGCGCATTTTCCATTCTTTAGAACAATTACCAAAATTTAAAAATACCATATTTACCCAAGGCACTTTTGATGGTGTACACATTGGGCATCAAAAAATATTGGAAACCCTTGTAGCTAAAGCAAATGCCATAAATGGAGAATCGCTTTTGCTTACTTTTTGGCCCCACCCTCGCCTATTTCTTTTTCCAGATGATACCGATTTAAAATTATTGCAAACCCTTGATGAAAAATTAGAAATACTTGAAAAATGTGGCATACACAATGTAATAGTTTTACCTTTTACCAAAGCATTTAGCAATACACTGCCCCAAGATTATATCCAAGATTTTTTGGTAAACCAACTGAATGTACATACCATTATTGTTGGCTACGACCACCGCTTTGGACGAAACCGTGAAGGCGATATTGCTTTGCTGAAACAAAATGCTACAAAACACAATTACCAAGTAGAAGAAATACCTGCTGAAGATATTGATACAATAGCCGTAAGTAGTACTAAAATACGAAATTCATTGCAAATTGGCGATATAAAAACCGCTACGCAATATTTGGGTAGAAACTATAGTTTTACAGGCAAGGTAGTGCATGGCAAAAAATTAGGACGAACAATTGGCTACCCCACTGCCAATATCCAAATAGCAGATAAGCACAAATTAATACCTGCCATAGGGGTATATGCTGTAAAATGTTTAATAGAAAACAACGAATATTTAGGCATGATGAATATTGGCAATAATCCAACTATAGAGGGTAAAGGCTATACAATAGAAGTTAATATATTTGATTTTGAAGCGGATATTTACGATAAAGAAATAACTATTTTAATGTTAGATAAAATTAGAGATGAAAAAAAGTTCGATAATTTAGACAGTTTGGTATTATCTTTGCGGCAAGATAAGATTGATGCAACTAAACTATTCAACACTCTATAAATTTTTTGCACTAATAGGTTTGTTTCTATTAAGTACAGGCTATGTAGATGCGCATTCTGTTATCAATATTATTCCTTCGCACGATACAGACTCATACAAACATGCCGACAATATTACAACGGTTTTCGATTCTACCTTTCACTCGGCTTGGAGCTTATACCTTAACACTTGGGATACAGAAAACTTAAATCCTTATTTATACGATTTCAGTAGCTTTAATCAGCCTGTAAACCTTTGCCTTTCGGCAGATTCGTTGGGCTTTTGCATACCTATTGCCAGTATGGTAACTTCTGAATTTGGACACCGCTGGGGCAGAGCGCACCAAGGTGTAGATTTAGATTTAGAAACAGGCGATACAGTTGTAAGTGCTTTTGACGGTGTTGTAAGAATGAGCAGATACTATCATGGCTATGGCAATATGGTGGTAGTGCGCCACCCAAATGGTTTAGAAACCTTGTATGGGCATTTATCAAAAAACTTGGCAGAAGTGGGCAAACAAGTAAAAGCTGGACAGGCTATAGGTTTGGGTGGCAATACAGGGCATAGTTTTGGTTCGCATTTGCATTTTGAAATGCGTTTTATGGGTAAGCCTATCAATCCCGCAAAGTTTATAGCTTTCGATAAGTTTTCTTTATTGAACAATGAAATTACCATTGATAGCACATTGTTTGAAAAAAACAAATTGGTAAAAAAAACCAAGAATGGTAAAGCCGATGAACATACAGAAACGCATTACAGCAAAGTAAAAAAGGCTAAAAAATACTATACCATAAAAACAGGCGATAATTTGGGCACAATAGCCAAAAGAAACAAAACAACAGTTGCCAAATTATGCAAGCTGAATAAAATAAAAGCTACTACTACTTTAAGAATTGGTAGGAAATTGGTTGTGAAATAGTTTTCAATAAGAATAAAAATTTTTAATTTTTACCTTACTTATAAAATACAATTTTCTTTAAATTATCTTCTTTCCAATAAAATTTAATAGCCACAATAGCTGCCATAAAGCCCCAAAGTGGAGCAGCTATTTTATCAAAATCGCTATAATTATTTAAAAAAGCATGTACATAATAAGTAATTAAACCCAAAAGCAGGGCGGTAACCAAGCTACGTTGCCAAGGTGCTCTTTTTGTTTCATATATTATTTGTAAACCCAATGATATTGAAGATAAAAATACGGCTACCCAACTCAATAAACCTATCAAACCCATTTCGGATAATGAATTAAAATACTCGCTATGGGTATTGCCCAAATCGCCACTATTGGTGCTTATTAAAGTTAAGTCTTTTGAATTTTGATAAGGGGCGTATTTAAAAGTATAAGTGCCTGGACCGAAGCCGAAAATAGGTTTTTCTTTAAACATCATCATCGCGCAATTCCAACGGTTCATACGCTCAAGGTTCGATGGGTCGGTAGTAATATTAGATACCGATTGGGCATGTGCTTCTAAGTCATCGGCACTGCCTTTTTTATTGGCTTCTAAGCTGTATAAAATTTTATCTTGGTAAATAAAAAAACCAAAAGCCACAATGCCCAAAACCATTAAAATGGTTTTAAACTTTATTTTTAATTGAATTAAAACATAAAATGCAAAGGCTGCCAACAAGCTTATCCAAGCTGCACGGGTGTATGAAAAAATAACACCAGCTACAAGCACCAAAGAAATAGCAGCAAATACTAACCGATGAAAAACTGAAAAATTGAAGAAATTTCCTCTTAAAGTAAACATTACTGCCACTGGTACAAAAAAGGCAATATAGGCAGCATATATAGTATGGTCGCTAAAAAAAGGACGCATTATCATGTAGCCCCAACCTCTTGCAAAATCTTCGCCATAATGTTTTACCAAAGTGTAAAGTACAACTATTGTTGTACCATACAACATATAAGATAAAAAACGCCTGATAAACAGCGGATTTTGAAATATTTTAAACAAAAAGAAAAAGAAAATAACCAAAAACCAAGAGCGGGCTAAAAAATATTTAAGGGAAGTAAAAAACATGGTGCTTGTGCATACGGTAACAAACATCCAACCTAAATTAATTAAAATAGCCGCTACCAAAGGAATTTTTATAAACTCAATGTTAATTTTTCCATTTACCAATAAATAATAGCCATAGTAAATATACAAAAGCCATATCATTGGCTCGGTAGGTAAAGATATACCAAAACCGCCCCCAATATCATCTACAAAAACAGATAGAGGTACTAAAAAGCAAAGCGTTAAAGCATAAAATTCTGGCTTGTAAAAACAAAAAAATAATACCCCAATGGCTAAAGGAATTAATAAAAGCTCATACATTTCCATGCAAAAAGCCGTACAAGCCAATGCCATTAAAGCAATGCCAAAAGCGTATAAAAATTTATTTTCTTTTAAGCTATATGAATTAGCTATTTGCAAGTTTTTTAGTTCCTTTTATTTTTTCGTAAATAGCAAAAAAGATAGAAGCCAATACTAAAGTTACAATTAAAGTACCCAATACAACCAGTTTTTTTATAGGATAAGCCTTTACCTCTGGCACATCGGCAGCACTCACTATAAATTTATTGTTTAAACGTTCTCTAACATCTATTTCTGCTTTTTCGTATTTAGCTCTCAATATAGATTCACGCTCGGTTTCAAGCATTCTGGTTTCTTCTAAAGAGCTAAATTGCCCTCCAAACTGAACCAATGTTTTTTGTTGGTCGAGCAAATCTTGTAATTTACTCATATCGCCTTTGGCTCTCACTTTGTATATCTCTTCGCTCAAAGCTCTACTTTGCTCCTCATAGTTTGTAATACCCTCTGTACCCAGTTTTCTTAACTCTTCTTTTATTCTATCTATTTCTTGTACTTTAGCATCTAAAGCACGTTTCATAATGGCAAGTGCTGGTACGGCTACTTCTTGTTGAATTTCATTTTTTACTGTATCGTACAAATTAGAAATGCCATTGGCTATTGCTTGGGCTTTTTTAGGGTCTTCATCCAACACATCTATGCGAATAGATAAATACCTTGTGCGGCTATAACTAATATTTGAATTGATTTTATTTTGCAGATTATAATACTTCATGCTGCTGTTTTTATCAATTTTATAATGGTTCATTAAATCGAAATTGCGCACCAATTTTTCCGTCAATTTACTCGATTGTAAAATCTGCAAAGCCTTTTCAGCCTCCTCTTCAGCACCAAATTCAAGTACGTCTTTTTGGCGTTGGTTTAGGTCGGTAAGCAAGGCATTGCTTATAGAATTATTGGTTGTTGGGTAAAATATTACTGTTGATTTATACTTGGGAGTAAGCAAAAAAGAAACTACCGAAGATATAACAACGGCAGCTATTCCGAGTACAATTAATTGTTTTTTCCAACGTATAAAAAGCGATATAACATCATTGAACGATATTAAACCATTGGGGTGCGATGAACCTATTTCTTCAAAATCTTTTGACATTTTTTGTTTTTACAATAAGGCTGCAAAAATAATAAAAATGATTACTTTTAAGTATATAAGTTGTCTAAAGTCGATTTAATTGTATCCTTATAACTATTTTTGGCTACAACTGCGTTATATTTTTCGTCAGAGATAGTTGCACTATGCCTACAAAATATGCCTTGTTTCGCTCAAAAATAGTAAATAATATATTTTATAAAATTAACTTTAGACAACTTTACAATGAATTTTAAGGTATTTTATTGTGTCTTATTTTGGTAAAATTCCTTCAACTTATGCACATCAAAGAAACGCAATAAAAATACCAATAAAACACTACCCAAACCAAATAGAAACAAGCTAAACCATACGGAAATAAAACCTTTTACCAATACAAAAATGCCTAACAATGAAATGATAAATAAACCAAATTTTAAAACTGTAGCCCCTAATATTTTAAATTGAAACAGATAAAAACAACGGACAATACAAATGGCAGAAAATACAATTTGGGTAACTAATTGGCTAATAGAAGCCCCATAACTTTCGTATTTTGGTATTAAAATTAAGTTTAAAATAACATTTACAGATAAAGATATTATCGCAGCTATGTTCATCATCTTTATATCGCCTTTTGCTGTAAGCAATGTGCCAAAAATATACACCATACACATAGGCACAAAACACAACATAATATTGCCAAATACATTGGCAGAAGCTATTACACCCTCAATATCGTTAAACTTATAAAGACTTTGCATGATGCCATCTTTGAAACCATTGGCTGCTATTGCCACAGTTATCGAAATAATCAACAAAACCTTTGCGCCAAGCTCTGCCAATGGTTTTACGTCATTTTTTTCGGCTATTAATTTAGCAAACATTGGCAGCAGCAAGCCAGAAAAAAGCATAGCAAACATACAAGCAGCATCTAACAACCTAAAACTATGGGCATAAATACCCGAATTTTCCAATGCTTTGGCTTTGGGCAACAGCCAATCCATCATTTGCACATCTGCTCGGGTATAAAAGCCCATCAACATAAAAAGCAAAGCATAAGGCAGACTTTTTTTAAGCAAATGTAAAATGTTTTCAGGTTTTAATGTTGTGTTAACTTCTATTTTTTTCCAATATTTTATATTCAGAACACCAGCAATGAATACCGTAATAATACTTGCAAATGTTTGTGCTAATGCAAAATTTAAAATATTAATTTGCTTTAAAAAATAAAAAGCCAAACAAATAACAATGGCAAAAAACTTATCGCTTATGGAAAGGAAACTGTCTTTAAAAAAATGGTGTAAACCATTGATATTGCTTCTAAAATAAAGCGTAAAAGAATTTAATATTTGGTTGAAAGCCAATATTAAAAGCAATGTAAAACCTTGCCCACTATTGAAACCAATAGCCACAATAATTAAAAAATAAAGCAAACTTAAGCCACATTTCATACCTACAAAAGCCTTAAAATGTTGCTTAAAAAAACCATTATTTGCCGCCACTTGGGTATTGTTAAAATTTTGAATACCAATATCCAACACTATGCTAAACAAAAGGCATGTAGTAAGTTGCAAATTATAGGCACTATAAGCAGTTCCTAAATCATTTTGCGCTATTCTATCCACCACCAATAGCCACAGGGGTTTAATTATTATATTAAGCCCCTGAATTATGAATAGATTTTTAATGAATAACTTTCTCAAAATAAAAATAAAACGAAGGCAAAGTAAAGAATAAAATACAAGTAAAGTATAAAATATAATTTTTAGCTTAATACTCCGAAGCAATAGTAATCAAAATATAATTTTAAAAATACATTGGTTAAATTGATTAGTTGTTGATTTGTGTACAACAAAAAAAACAATTTAAAAAACAATTTAAAAAACAAAAAAAATCAAAATGAAAAACTTTAAAAAAATTATCTTAATAATTAGTTTTAGTATTGTACTAATTATTGCTTGTAAAAAAGTAAGCAACAATCCTATTATTAATAACGCTTTAAATTCCAAATTTTCTCAAAGCATAGTAATACCTTATAATCCAAGTATTACAAAAGAAAGTGATTATCTAAAATTTCCAAATGTAGCAACATTTGAAAGTACTTTAATTATATTAGATTCACTTAATGACTCTTGCCAAAATGTTTGGGAAAACTACTATGCGGGTTTTACATCTATGAGAAAGCATTATCAAATAGCTGAAAACTTACAATTTAATCAAGATATTGTACTAAATCCCGAATATGACGAATCTGTAGGAACTACAATAAACATAGATGGTTTAATTAGAATAGATAGTACTGCATTTTTATTAGACCATTCTGATAATTCTATTTATGAAGTTTATCCTGTCAATACAGCTACTATAGCTTTATTGAAACAAAAAAATGAAATAAATAACGATACTATGTATATTTTTAAATATTCTATGAATAATGAAGTTTTACACCCTGCTGGCTATGAAGAAGCAAGAAAACTAAAGATGGTAAACGGAAGTGAAGTAGTAAATAACAATAAAAGAGGACTAGGAAAATGGTTAAAGAAGATATTTACTAAATGTACAGAAGATGGAATTAACCCAGACCCAGATGATGATAACAATATTTATACGGATATGAATAATAGCACTATTCAATACAAGTATGAATACGATTTAAAATACAGAAGTTCTGGTGTTAGTTATGCTTTGATGTACAAGGTAAAACACTATAAAAAAACAGGAGAAAATGGGGGTTGGAAAACTTCTAACGGGGAAGCTTGCTTTAGTGGAAATTCTCAATGGAAAAAGCGTTGTGATAACTATGGAGGGAAAAGTTCAACTTGTATTCCAAATAGAACATATTCTAGTACCAAAGTTAAAGAAATAATTTATAGAGAAGGTTCTAAACTCACTAGATTAAAAAGTACAGGCTATTTTTACATGACTAGAATGGATGGATATATCCCAAAAACAATCTATTCTAGATTAATGCAAGTAGCAGAAAATCCTCACATTTCATGGTAGAATGTAATAAAATAATTTTTTCAAAAATAAGAAACTCATTGTTTCTTATTTTTGTTTTTAATCCAATATTTATTTTTTCTCAAAAAAAATACAACAAACCAATTGAAACTTCTATTTTTCATTCACTTTCTTTGTCTTACAGTAAATTATATGTTAAAAAAGACGGTTTTTCATCGCCCCCAAGATTTAATGCCGGAGGTATTGGGATAAAAATGCAAAGATTATTAACTTTAAAACAACCAAAAGTATTTTTGACAACTCATATTGGAGGAATGTCTTTAAGCACTTCTGGGCAATTTCAATTTTATGTTCCAAAAGATTCTGCTCAAGTTTCACAAATAAGTGGTATGAGAAGTAGAAAAACATTTATAAATAGATACACTGCTTATTCACTTGGTTTAAAAAAAAGCAGTAATACCAAAAGGAATTTTAATTTAAATATTGAACTTGGAGTAAGATTGTTAGTTGAAGTAAATTTAAATAGAGATAATGAATTTTATGATATTTATCCTTTTAATTATGAAATTGTAAAAAGAAATATAATATTTGAAAAATCGAGAAAATTTACAATGTTACCTTATATATCCTCAGGTTTTGAATGTAAAATAGGTAAATTCAAATTTGGTTTTCAAATTTGGATACAAAATAGTTTTATAGAAATGACACGATTTGATTATAAAGTTAAGCGTGATAATATTTTGTTTTATGATAGTAAAATGAGAAGTACTGGTTTGGCTTGGGGCAACAATACATATGTAGTTTTAAAAACTTTTTAAAGTAATACATTTATTTTTACAAAAAGCTGCCAAATGCTGACTTTGTTTGAATTTTAATTTTTTTTTATTATAATAATCAGTTTTAAAAATCAATTATTCATTATTCATTTTGCCTGGTTGGTGTTATCACCAACACGCTAATAAGTTTCTATCAACATTCGTTTTAAAAATAATATAAAGAAATGAAAATAAGAATTAATTGGAACTTTGCCAGTGTTGGTTTTATCTCCAACACGCAAATATGTTTCGAGCAACATTCTTTATAAAAATAACATATAGAAATGAAAATAAGAATCTTACTTACTTTTGTGGGTAATAACACCCTCAACGGCTCAAAATACTAAAAAATAGTAATTGTATTTATTTTTTTAACTCAAACATAATAAATCTTTAAAAACGAATGTAAGGAGTTGTATAATTAAACATTACTTTTGCTCACTAAACCATGAAAAAAACACTTTTACTTTCCTTCGTATGTATTTTAATATCTAATTTATACTCACAAACAGTTTTTATAAAAAACGATAAATATGGCATTAAAGACAGTGCAGGAAATATTATAACAAAGGCAAAATATGACTATATTGATGATTTTGAAATTGGGGTTACAACATGCCAATTAGATGGTAAATATGGCATTATAAATTCAAAAGGAATATTAATAATTGAACCAATTTATGATGCTATCAAGCCAATTAAACTTTTTTCTTCCGCCATTGATATTCAGCTCAATGGAAAATGGGGAGTTATAGATACCGAAGGAAAATTAGTTATTGAGCCTAAATATTATGAACCAGTAGATATGAGTATTTTTTCGCAATATTCTATTGTTTCTTTAGCCAAATCTGTTGAGGTTTCGAGTGGAAAAACAACATTAATGTATGGTGTAATAGATAATTATACATATAAAGAAATTATAAAACCAAAATATGTTTCAATAGATGATAAAGGTTTTGGCTATTTTAAAGTAAGAATTGATGAAAAGTATGGATTAGTAGATACTACAGATAAAATAATTTTCGAAATGAAATATGATAATATTTTCGCTATTTCTAATAACATAATAAGTTATAAAAAAAATAGCAAATGGATATTAGTAAATAGTAAAGGATATTCAATAAGTAGCAATGAGTATGAAAATATTTTTAGAATGTTTGGCAATAGAGCTAAAGTAAGAAGAAATGCAAAATATGGCTATATTGATGAAAAAGGCAAAGAAATAATTGATTGTAAATACGATGAAGCCGAAAATTTTTATGAAGAAAAAGCAAAAGTAAAATTGAACGATACAAAACTTGAAATTGATATTATGGGACAAGAAATTACTGTTTCTAAAACCATTAAACCAAGAAATACATTAACCTTTTTGAGTAAAAATGATGAAGCTGCTTTTAATTTAATTAATTTTAAAGAAAATGTTTCCGATTCTGCCAATTTAAAATTGATAGATAATTATTTAAGTAGAGATAAAAATTATTTAGGCATGATAGCCTCAATAGACAACTTGATGAGCGAAGCAGCTAATAATAAAATAGCTTATAAAGAATTTACAAACTATTTATATGCAAAGTTCTTGAATTCTCAATATGTATGCTTTGATGCCATTCCAATACATGTGGCTAAAAACTACATTTGCAATACTGATGCACCATATGGGGGAGGATATTGGGTAGGTGCTCAAAATAAAAAAGATATTTGCGAATATGGCATTAAACATAAGCCCTCTTTATGTGGTGAAATTGTATCCGATGTATCGCTAAAATTATTGCCGCAAACCAATTCAAATTACTTTAAATTACAAAGTGTTAAATCAAAATATACGTTATTGTTTTTTTGGAAAAACGAGTGTCCATATTGTGAAAAACAAATAAAAGAATTGGTGTCAAATTATGAGGAATTGAAAAAATTAGGTGTAGAAATTATAGGTATTTCTTTAGATGAAAATGCCAAAGATAAATGCGAACAATTAATTGTTAGCTATGGTATGGAATGGATTAATACAGTTGATATAGGACTATCATTTTCTCAAAAATTAAATATTGATGCCGTTCCAAATTTGTTTTTACTAGATGAAAAAAAGAAAATTATTTATAAAAAAATAAATGTAGAACAAATTGTTAATTTGTTAAAGTAAAATTTTAATTATTCATTAACTACCTTTTCCCGTGTTGGTGTTATCTCCAACATGCTAATAAGTTTCGAGCAAAATACTTAATTTCGTGGTTGATAATAACCTCAACGGCTTAAAAACATAATATTAAAAATATTTTGATTTCATTTAAATTTGTGAAAATTTTAAAATTATATTGATGATAAACTTCATTTTTAGCAAGAGAAAAATATTTTTTCTCTTGCTTTCTTTATTTTTTGCAAAAAGTAGTATAGCCCAATTTACTTTTGGTTTTGGTATGAATTTTCAAAACCATAGAACAAAAGTATTAATAGAGGAATTGAGTATTGAAGAAGTAGATAAATCTTATCCTGTTATTCCAGGTGTTTTTATTGCTCAAAGACTTAAAAAAATACCCTTTGAGTTGAGTTTAGATATTACTTATATAAGGTATGCAAAAAGTCATAAAACCAATATTAATCCCACCAATCCTAATATATATGATGAAATAACTACAGGTTCATTCGAAAGAGTGCCTGTATTAATTCCTAAAGTAAATTACCAATTTTATAAATATAAAAAAATAAAATTAGATGCAAATATTGGTGCAACATATTCATTTCAATTTATTGACCAAACATTATTATCAGAAGGTAAAACTGCTGACAATAATTATACGTTTACTTTTGTAGGAAGCCAACCTACTTACAGCAGAGCTAATTTTTTAATAGGCTTACAAACTACATTTGAAATTTCGTCTAAATTAGCTTTCAGAATAAATGCTTTTAATGTTTTTGGAGGTAAGCAATATTTATTCAAAGATAGGTATGAGGTAACGGATATGAATGGTAAGAAAAAAGTTTTAGAATATGGTATTTTTGGAGGTTTCAGTTGTATAGATTTTAAATTAGCTTTTACTTTATAGTTTAAAAAAATAATTTTCATTTAAGTTTATACTTCATTAACTACCTTTGCCCCAATGAATATTTTGATACTTGGCAATGGCGGACGAGAACACTTATTTGCGCAAAAAATAAAAGAAAGTAAACATTGCTCCAACCTTTACATTGCCCCAGGAAACGCTGGCACTGCCCAATGTGGTAAAAATATTGAATTAGCCGTTAGCAATTTTGAAGGCATTGCTAAATTTTGTATCGATAACAGTGTTGATATGTTAATACCAGCAGGCGAAGAATCTTTAGTATTGGGCATAGTTGATTACTTTTTACAAAACGAAAAGCTAAAACACACGCTTATACTTGGTCCTGCTAAATTAGGCTCAACATTAGAAGGTAGCAAAGATTTTTCTAAAGCCTTTATGCAACGCCATGGCATACCCACAGCCGCTTATCAAACATTTAACAAAGAAACATTAGCACAAGGCAAAGCTTTTCTTTCTACATTAAAAAATCCTTATGTGCTAAAAGCCGATGGCTTGGCTGCTGGTAAAGGCGTATTGATTATTGAAGATTTAACAGAAGCGCAAAATAGCCTTGAAACCATGCTAAATGGGCAATTTGGCAATGCAAGTAGCAATGTAGTAATAGAAGAATACTTACACGGCATAGAAATGAGCTGCTTTGTGCTTACAGATGGCAAAAGCTATAAAATATTACCTGAAGCCAAAGATTACAAACGCATAGGCGAAGGCGATAAAGGCTTAAATACAGGCGGCATGGGTGCTATTTCTCCAGTACCTTTTGCCAATACTGCTTTGTTAAACAAAGTAGAAGAAACCATAATAAAACCTACTATCGAAGGACTAAAAAAAGACAATATACCCTATTGTGGTTTTATTTTTATTGGTTTAATGAATTGCAATGGTGAGCCTTATGTTATAGAGTACAATTGCCGCATGGGCGACCCAGAAACAGAAGTAGTATTTCCCCGCATAAAAAATGATTGTTTAGAATTATTTACAGCTACTTGTAAAGTACAGTTGCATACCATTGCATTAGACATCAATCCTCAAACAGCAGCAACAGTATTTTTAGTATCTAAAGGCTATCCTGAAACTATAGAAAAAGGCTTTGAAATTTCAGGGTTAGACACAGTAGAAAATAGCTTTTGCTACCATGCAGGTACAACAATTAAAGACAATAAAACTATAACCAATGGTGGCAGAGTTATAGCCATTACAAGTATAGGCAATAGTATTGTAGAAGCAGTAAATACATCGTTTACCAATGCAGAAAAAATAAACTACGAGGGTAAATATTACAGAAAAGATATAGGCAAAGATTTAACCCAACTAAATGAACAAATTTAACGCACAAACAAGAAGAAAAAATTTAGGGAAACGCTTTTTAAATTATTTTTTAAAGGGACTACTTATAGCTATTCCATTGGCGGCAACAATAGGTATTATTATATGGGTTTTCAATATTTTAGATGGTTTTTTAGGGAATGAAAAAGTAGTAGATTGCTGGTATTATGGCAAAGACCATATCCCTGGATTAGGTGTTTTAATTATTATTTCTACTCTTTTGTTTATTGGTTGGTTAGGCTCAAGCTATATTGCAAAACCTTTTTTAGATTGGTTTGACGATTGGCTTGAAAAAACTCCTGGCATTAAGTTTTTATACTCATCTGTAAAAGATATTATGGAAGCATTTGTTGGCGAAAAAAAGAAATTCAACTCGCCTGTAATAGTAGAAATGAATGGCGAAGGTATTTACAAAATTGGTTTTATAACCTTAAATGATTTAAGCAACTTAAAACTTGAAGGCATGAGTGGTGTTTATTTTCCAAAATCTTATGGCTTTATGGGCGATTTATATTTGGTAAAAAACGAAAAAATAAAACCTCTTGATGCTAATTCTACCGATGTGTTTAAAATGATAGTATCGGGTGGTGTTACTGGGGGAGATAATAATACTAACGAAGAATGAAGATTTAAGAATGAAGAATTTTTTCCCCTTAAGTATAGTAATACTAAAATTGGAAAACAAATAAACATACATTAATATTTACGTCTGCAAACAATATAACAATTAAATAATTTCTCGATACAAAAATGCAGAGCCTCCCGCACGTGCGGGATTACTCGAAATGACAACAATTTAACAATTCAACTATATAACAATTCAACCAATGCAAACCATAGCCATAATTACAGGCGGCAAATCGCCCGAACACGATATAGCCATTATTTCCTCTCGCAATATATACAATGCCATAGATACTGCTAAATACAATATTCAAGTAATTGGCATTAGCAGAAATGGCGAATGGTTTCATTTACCTGAAAAAAGCTTGTTTGATGAAACTATTGAAATTGGGCAAAATGAAAACCATATCCCTTTAGCTATTTTACCTTTTAATTTACAACCCATTCGCTATAAAAACAATATTGAAAAACATATTGCTATTGATGTATTTTTTCCTATAACACACGGCACGTATGGCGAAGACGGCATATTGCAAGGCTTATTAGAATATACCAATAGAGCCTATGTTGGACCAGGTGTATTGGGTAGTGCCATAGGTATGGATAAAGATGTAGCTAAAAGTTTATTGGCACAAAGCGGTATTTTGGTAACACCTTGGCTTACTTTTTTTAAAAATGATACAATCAATTTTGAAAAAATAGAATCTACGCTTCCTTACCCTTTGTTTGTAAAACCAGCCAATATGGGCAGCGGTGTAGGTGTGGTAAAAGCAGAGAATAGATTGGAATTAGAAAATGCCATAAACACAGCTTTTGAATTTGATATAAAAATAATAATAGAAAAAGGCATAAAAGGCAGAGAAGTGGAAACAGCCGTAATTGGAAACCTTGAACCCAAAGGCACAGGCGTTGGCGAAATAATTGTAGAATCTGGCTTTTATACTTATGAAAATAAATATATAAATGGTGCTACCAAAGTAATTATACCTGCGGAAAATTTAAGTGAAAGCACCATTTCTCTCATTCAAAAAACAGCATTAAAAGCTTACCGTTGTTTGCAATTAGAAGGCATGAGTAGAGTAGATTTTTTCTATGTATCCGACAATGAATTTTATTTGAATGAGGTAAACACCCTACCTGGGTTTACCAATATTAGCATGTACCCCAAGCTATGGGAAGCAAGCGGTGTAGATTATTCTCAATTAATTACCAATTTAATTACCACCGCCCAAGAAAGATTTGAAATGAGAACCAATTTAAGACGAGAACGATAGAAATAGTTAAATAAGTTTGGTCTGTTGTCATTCTGTATCCCGCACGTGCGGGAGGCTTTGCAAAATTATAAAGAATCTTAATTTATAGAGATTCTGAATCTTTTTTCAGAGCTAAAAAGTTCAGAATGACCCATTGATTAAAAAATTTTCCTTAACCCTAACTCTCGCTAAATAAATTTTAAATAGTTTTCTAAAACTATTTTGTTGTGTTTGTTTTTAATTTTAAAATCTATTTCTGTAATGGTTAATTTTTGAGCATTCACAGTGTTATGCTTTTTAATTAAATCAACATTAAATGCTATCTCTTTTTCAATATTTTCTATTGTATTCAAACTATCAATAAATGGTTTTAAACCTTAATGTAACTTCGCCAAAAAGGCTTGTTGTAGCTGTAGAAGATGTTTGATTGGCATTTTCTAAAATTATTTTTGTTTCAGGCAAATATTTGTCGCCATTCATTTTATTTATTTTATCCCAAATTAATCAATAGGAGATTTGAAAAATCGAACTACTTGATTTAGTTGGGATTAACCCCGATTTAGAAATTGCAATTATGTTTTGTAAAAACATGATTTGCAATTTGTTATTCGATTCAGCAATTCTATTGCTGAATTTGGGTTAAACATATCGTGTCAATACTGTCCTAAATAAAAATAAGGAATAAAAATTACCGAGTCAAATCAATAGTTTTACTTAAAAAAGCAATAGAAATTAAAAAAGAACGAGAGTATAAAATAATTGATGCTTGGGGTGTAATAATTGGGTATTGGTATTTAATAATTGGTAGTTAGGGCGTAATAATTGCTTTTTTCCTTTGGCTTGGTCTTCAACGCCAACCAATTAATAGCCCACGGTTTAAACCGTGGGCTATTTTATGCTTTTAATCCCTATTTTTGCCCCATGGCAAAGCAGCAAGAGGGTATTCAAATAAATAAATATATAAGCAATAGCGGTTTTTGCAGCCGTAGAGAGGCAGATAAACTTGTAGAACAAGCACGAGTTACCATTAATGGCAATATAGCCTTGGCTACAAGCAGAGTAAAAGAGGGCGATAAAATAGCCGTGGACGATGAGTATATAAAAAGCAATAAAAAAGAAAGCCTTTATTTGGCTTTTAATAAGCCCAAAGGCATTAGTAGCACTACAGATACTAATGATAAAACAAGTATAATTTCCTATATTAATTACCCCAAGCGCATATTCCCTATTGGGCGATTAGATAAGGATAGCGAGGGCTTAATATTGCTAACAGACGATGGCGATATTGTAAACAAAATATTGCGTGTAGGCAATAGCCACGATAAGGAATACATTGTAACTGTTGATAAAGCCATAACGCCAGAATTTATTGCCAAAATGAGCAGCGGTGTACCTGTTTTAGATACCATAACGCTGCCCTGCAAGGTAAAACAAGAAAGCAATAAAAAATTTAGAATAACACTTAAACAAGGCTTGAATAGGCAAATACGCAGAATGTGCGAACACCTAAATTATGATGTTGTACAGCTGCAAAGGGTAAGGGTAATGAATATTCAATTGGATAAACTACCCTTGGGCAAATGGCGCAAACTTACCACTATGGAAATGGAAAGTTTAAATACAAAATTGGCAACATCGAGCAAAACCGAAGAAGCCTCCAAACTGCCTAAATTTAAAAAGCAAATTGAAGAAAAACCAAAACGCAAATTTTACAATTACGATAAAAAAGACACTGGCAAACCCATTGGCGCAAAAGCTAAAGGCGCAAAAACAAAAGGTAAAGAGCCTATAGCCAAAGTAGAATTTAACCCCTACAAAAAGGTAAAGAAAAACACAGGACCAAAGGTTTATAAGGGCAGAAGAGGTTAAACACAATATTTTAATTAAAAATACGTTCATACATTTAACAATGTATAAATTCAGTTTTTTAAGCCTAATAGTTTGTTGTAGCCAAACAGTAAAGGTAAAACATAAACAAACACCTTTAGCAGAAAGCAAAAGCAATTTTTTAATAGAAAGAATATTACCACCTTCGAATTTTAAACAGTTGCTTAATGATAGCATTATGCTTAAGTTTTATTTTAATAAAAAGGCAAAATATACAATTGGCAGCAGGCAAAAAAAATAAAAAAGCATCTCCCAAAAGTCCCCTCTCCAAAAAATAATCTGCTAATGTCCTTCTCCTTTGGAGAAGGTGCCCGAAGGGCGGATGAGGCAAAAGAGGGGATTTAGGTGTGATACAAATTCAACAATAATTCATACCTTTGAAAACCCAATATATGTTTAAAAACGCAATATTTTTTGTTTTAATTATAGCTTCTTTTGGTGCTTGTAGAAAAGATTTAGATATACTAAAAGAGGCAGGTACATTAGGCTTTAGTAAAGATACCATTTATTTTGATACTGTTTTTACCCGATTGGTAGGCAGCCCATACCCTCGTTCGGTAAACAAGCGTTTTATGGTGCGCAATCCTTACAGTAAAACTGTAAACATTAATGCCCAATTAATGAAAGGTGCAAGCTCGGAATACCGCATAAATATTGATGGGCAAACAGGCGCAGTAATAAAAGATATAGAAATACTACCCAAAGACAGTGCTTGGGTATTTGTAGAATGTACATTAGAGCCTAATAACCTTACAAACCCAGCATTGGTAAGAGATAGACTAGAATTTGAAACCAATGGCAACAAACAATATGTAGAACTTGCAGCTTATGGTTGGGATGCATATTATTTTAAAGATACCATATTGGCAAATGCCAACGAAAATTGGGTATTGAAAGACAAACCTTATGTAATTGTAAATATTTGTATTGTAGATGAAAATAAAACTTTAACAATTGGGCAGGGTATTCATGTATATTCTACTACAAATTCTTATTTTTTAGATACTTTAGGAAAGAAAATATCTGTAAACTCTTTAAATGTATTGGGTACATTAAAAATAAATGGTACAAAAGCCGAGCCTGTAATATTTGAAGGCGATAGACTTGATAATAATTTTGCAAATACACCTGGGCAATGGCAAGGCATTGGTTTTTTTAGAACAAGTAAAGACAATGAAATTACCCATGCCATTATTAAAAATGCTATTTTAGGTATTCGTGTAGATTCTTTGAGTGAAAATTCAAATCCAAAATTAAAAATTACGAAAACAATTTTAAAAAATATGAGCTATGGTATTGTTGGTCAAACGGGTAGTATAGAAGCTGAAAATATTGTTGTTAGTAATTGCGGAATAGCCACATTTTATGGTGTATTGGGAGGCGAATATTTATTTACTCATTGCACTTTTAGCAATGCCTCTGCAAGTAGCCGAGACCCCCATTTTGTTGTTAGCAATCAACGTAGAAACGATAATAAAGTAGTTGTTCAAACCTATCCGCTTGGTGTAAATTTTAGAAACAATATTATTTGGGGCAATAATGAAAGCGAGTTTGGCTCCGATTTAAGTGCAGCCTTGCCTGCCAATGCTTTTACCAATTGTTTGTTAAAACAAAAAACTGCTTTTGGCACAAGTAATATTTTCAACAGAAATCCTTTATTTGAAAATGCAGGAGCAAGTATTTGTAAACTTAAAACAGGCTCCCCAGCTATAGATGCAGGAGTTTCAACATCAATAACTACAGATATTGAAGATAAGACTAGAACAGGAACTCCTGATATTGGAGCTTATGAGTTTTAGATAAAAACTACTCAAATTTCAATTTATCTTCAAATACAATTGGAATTTTATGGATAGTATTAAAGGTTTTTATTCTGCAATACCCATCAAATTTAATGGGAATTATTTTTTCTTTTTTCAATACATTTTCAAGTAAGCCAGATATACTTTGACTTAAACCTGCTTTTAGCAAATCTACGTTTAAAGTTAGCAGTACCTCAAATTTACTTTTTGCATTGATAGTAGAAATAGCCGTTTGCGATACATTGCCTATTGCCACACCATTGCTAAAAGCCTTTAACTCTGTGTTTAGCAACGTAGCCCCAATTGGGTTAGGATTATCAAAAATAGCAACTACTTGAATGCGTGCATTGTTATTTTCTATTTTATCAATGCTTATTATTTTCATATTTAAAAATACTGGCTCTTTTATTGGTTTAAAAAAATAAAGCCAAGCAGCAATTCCAACAACAAGCAATACTATTAATATTAAAATTTTTTTGAGCATAGAATAATTACAACAAACTTACAAAAAATCGCACTATTTTTATTCTATACTTTTAATTAAGTTTGCGCAAAAGAAAATTTATAACGTATGCAAAAAATAAAAGTAGCCAATCCTGTTGTGGAATTAGATGGCGATGAAATGACCCGTATTATTTGGAAATTTATTAAAGATAAACTAATATTACCTTACCTTGATTTAGATATAAAATACTACGACTTGGGCATGGAATACCGCGATGAAACCAATGACCAAATAACCATAGATGCGGCAGAGGCTATTAAAAAATACAATGTAGGTATAAAATGCGCTACAATAACGCCCGATGAGCAACGTTTTAAAGAATTTAACTTAAAACAAATGTGGAAAAGCCCCAATGGCACTATTCGTAATATATTAGATGGCACGGTGTTTAGAGAGCCCATTGTTTGCAGCAATGTTCCCCGCCTTGTGCCCAATTGGACAGCTCCTATTATGATAGGTAGGCATGCCTTTGGCGACCAATACCGAGCTACCGATTTTGTTACCAAGGGTAAAGGTAAGCTTACTGTAAAATTTGAAGGCGAAGACGGCACAGTACAAGAATTTGAGGTATATAACTTTAAAGGCGATGGCGTTGCGCTTACTATGTATAATACAGATGAGAGTATAAAAGGCTTTGCACATTCGTGCTTTAATATGGCTTTAAGCAAAGGTTGGCCCCTTTATTTATCTACAAAAAATACCATTTTGAAAAAATATGATGGTAGATTTAAAGATATTTTTGAGGAGATATACCAAGCAGATTATAAAGCCAAATTTGAGGCTGCTGGTATTGTTTACGAACACCGTTTAATTGATGATATGGTAGCAAGTGCTTTAAAATGGCATGGCAATTTTGTATGGGCGTGTAAAAATTATGATGGCGATGTGCAATCGGATACTGTAGCGCAAGGTTTTGGTTCGTTAGGCTTAATGACCTCGGTATTGGTAACCCCAGATGGCAAAACAATGGAAGCAGAGGCAGCGCATGGCACTGTTACGCGTCATTTTAGAGACCACCAAGCAGGAAAACCAACTTCTACAAACCCTATAGCAAGTATTTTTGCCTGGACAAGAGGGCTTGAGTTTAGAGGAAAATTAGATGGCAATAATGAGTTGATAAATTTCTGTAATACTTTAGAAAAAGTATGTGTAGATGTTGTACAAAGCGGTAAAATGACCAAAGATTTAGCCGTATGTATTCATGGCAATAAAGTAAATCATGGCGAACATTATCTTTATACTGAAGAGTTTTTAGATGAATTGGACAAAGGCTTAAAAGCAAGTTTGCAACAGCGTATTTAATTTTAATACGCTGCATTTTTTTCTGAATTTAATAAACCACCAACACTGGCGATTTACTAAATCCAATGGCTTGTTTTGTAAAACTTTGATGAAAAATACTTTGCCAAAAGCTGTAATGATGAGCATAGACTACCAATAAATTTGGTTGTATATTAGTTATAGATTTTTTAAATTCATTTTTTTCATCCAATCCCATTATTTGAAGTAAGCTAACATCTAAAGTTGAAAATTTGTTTGTTAAAGCTCTTTTTAGCACATTGGCATTTTTTATTGCAGCCTCATCATGGTGAGTAATATTTAATACTAACAATTTATTGCCATCAGATGTAATTTTTTCCAATGAATTAAGTTGAGCGGTTTCTGTTGTTTTACCATCCCAAGCATAGGTTACTAAATTGGTATTTATGGTTTTATAATTTAATGGAATAATTAAGGTAGGTATCAATACTTTATCTATTAGCGTTGTGCAAGTGTCTCCAAATATTATTTTCTCAAAATTTGTACGTTTGTTTACTCCTAAAATAAACAACCATGGTTTTATTTCTTCTGTTTTTGCAATCATAGTAGGTAATAAAAATCCATATTCAACAGCATAACTTACTTTTAAGGTAGGATTTTTATTGCTTAAAACATTGGCAGTTCGTTTTAATAATCCTTTATGCTTATTTATTTCTTTGGTTGGTGTTGTATCTATAAATGCTGCATTTTCTGTTAAAATAGCACTTGAAATAATATTAAAAATAAATAACTCTGAATTTGTTTTAAGGGCAAATTTAGTAGCTATATTCAATGCATTTTTAGAGGCAGGCGTAAAATTGTGTGCTACAAAAATGGTGTTTGATTTTTTCATTGTTTTTTATTTTAACCCAAATTCAGCAATAGAATTGCTGAATCGAATAACAAATTGCAAATC
>CAZDGF010000039.1:0-35787 GCA_964505065.1 uncultured Chitinophaga sp. | reverse complement strand
GCTAATTCCTTTTTTATCATGTTACAAATATACGCTTTTATTTTAGATTAAAGCCTATCTAATAAAAAAACAATTGACAATTCTACAATATGGCATTTCAACGATTTCTCGATACAAAAATTCAAAGCATCCCGCACGTGCGGGATTACTCGAAATGACAACAATTTAACAATTAATCTATTCTTCCGATTCTATCAAACCATTTTTAGGCGATTTATTTTCTATTGCCAATAATTTTTGACGTGCAATAGCCAATATTTCTTCGTTTTTAAAACTTTCTATTACATTATTAAGCGTGGCTTTGGCTTGAAATAAATCGCCTTTTTTTACATAATAATCCGAAAACAAAATGAAAGTTTTACCCAACCAAAAATCGTAATTGGCATATTGGTTGTTAAATTCCATAATGCTTTTGCGACATTTATCTAAACTATCTTGCATAAAACGCATATAGGCTTCGTAATACTTGGCTTCTGCGGCATATTCATCTTGCTGGTTTTTAAGGGTTTTATTAAAATATATTTTAGCTGTTTTGTAAAGACTATCGTGTAAAAAATAACGCCCAATGGTATTGTTTGCCTCCCCTTTTTCATCGTTGTTTAGCTGGTCGAGTTTTAACAATTGCTCCGCTTTTGTTTTTGCTTTTTCTCTATTGCCCAATTTATTATTACAAGTAACTTGCCCATACAAAGCCTTTTTAATAGAAGCATTGCTTGCATATTTCTCTAATTCTTCATAATATTTTAAGCCATTATCGCAATCGTTTGCATTGCGATAAATAGAACACATTCTCGATAAAGCATCTTCTTTAAACTCTGAATTTGGCGCATCGGCTACAAATTTAATGTGTTCAGTAGCTTTGTTAAATTCCTTTAATTCTATAAAACTCATGGCTGCATAATAATGGGCATACAATTGAAAAAAGCCATTGCTAAAATTTTTAAGATACGATTCAAAATCTTTTGATGCTCCGCTATAATCATCTAACATATACTTTCTGTAGGCTGCATCATAATAAAGCGAATCTTCTTTGCTTGTGCTAATATTGTTGTTTGGCAATGTTTTTACCCAATCTATATAGCCTTTAATATCGCTTTGTTTTTTGTAAGCATCTTCAGCATCAGATATGGCTTTTTGCGCCTCGGGCGTGCCTGGATAATTGTTTGCTATAATTTTATATTCGGCTATTGCTTGTGCATATTTAGCATCGCCATAATAAATACTTCCTAAGCCTACATGAGAAAGCTTTACAGAATGGTGGTTAGGATAATCTTCTATCAAATATCTAAACTGACGCTCGGCTTCAGTAATGTTTTCATCGGCTAAATACTCTTTGCCAATTTCAAAAATAGCATCTGGCACTATTGGCGAATTTGGAAACGACTGACCTATTTTTTTAAGAATGGCTATTTTATTGGCACGTTTTTTTTGTAAACCATAAATCATACCTTGTTGATACATGGCATAATCTGCTCCGCTTGCTCTATTGCTAACAATGTACGCATAAGCATCTAAAGCGGCAGTGTAATTATTGCTTTGAAAATAGCAATCGCCCAAGCGCAATGTAGCATCGTAAAATACATTTTCGGGCAGGGTATAGCCAATACTACTTTTGTATTTGCTAAAATAATTGGCAGCCTCTTGGTATTTTTGCTGGTTAAAATAGCTGTAGGCTATACTGTACAAAGCATCGGGATAATATTTTGCTTTTTTAGATTCGCTTGCATCTATAAATTTTTGGTAATACATGCGTGCATTGTCATATTTTTTATCTCTAAATTCTATTTCGCCAAGCCAAAAATTGCTTTCGCCATATATGGCATTGTCCACCCTATTGGCTATGGAGGTGTTGAACATTTTTTTAGCCTCTGCAAATTCTTTTTGCGTGTATAGCTCCTGCCCTCTTAAAAACAATATTTTTTGGTAAAGCTCTTTGGTATTTTCATCGGCTATAGTCATATCTTCCATTACAGAAACCGCTGTTTTATAATCATTGCTTGTATATAATAGTGTGGCTAAATATTTTTTAGATTCATTGTTATATTTAGATTTAGGATATTGCTCATTTAATTTTTGAAATGCAGCAATGGCTTTGCTGTTATACTCCAACTCGTGCGCCAATTTAGCATAAGTAAACATGGCTTCTTCTTGAATGCTTTTATCAAACTCTGTGCGTTGAGCCTCAAAAAAAGCATTAAAGGCATTTTGTTTTTTATTTACCTTTAAATAGCAATCGCCTAAATGATAACTTGCACTTTGCGCCATGGCATTGCCTTTGTTTGCCACTTTTTCAAATAAAAGCGAACTTTTAGTGCAATTTTTATTCATATAAGCGGTGTAGCCTATTTCGTATATCTCTTGGTCGTTTAGCTTGTTTACATCGTAATTGCTTTCATCAAAATATTGCTGTGCTTGTTCAAAATTATTGAGTTGGTAATAGCATTTACCCAACAATAAATCTCTATTGGTATTCAATACACCAAAGTTTTTGCCTTTGGCATAGTCTATGGCTTTTTGGTTTTCGCCTTGTAGATAATATATTTCGGCAATGTAAAGTTTTACAGCCTCTATGCCCTTGTCCTCCACTTTTTTAAAGGCACTTAAAGCTGCCTTATAATCTTTTTCCATATAGCATACATAGCCATAATAGTATGTAGCCTCGTCTTTATAAGCATTTTCGGTATTGGTTAGTGGTGCAAAAGATTCTTTAGCTTCTTTGTATTTACCCGCCTTAAAAAAACAATAGCCTTTTCGGTAATTCAATCTGTTTTCTTCCTCGCTGCTCAAACCAAGGGTTTGCACTTTTTTGTAATAGCCCAATGCTGCTTTAAACTTAGAAATGCTAAAATAATAATCGCCCACTTCCAAATTGGCATTGTTTACCTTGCGGCTTTGTGGATAACGCTCCATAAAATCTAACATATTGGCAAGGGCATTGTTGTGCAACAATTTCAGTTTGCAACTGGCTATGTAATATTCCACATCGCTAATGTTTACAGCATCTGTAGCATAAGGTAAATAATCGTTAAAATTGGTAATAGCAGCATTGAACAATTGCTTGTCGTACAGTTCTATTGCAGTATTGTATAGCTTTATTTTATCTTGGTTGGCAACAGTTTGTTGGGCATAGTTTTTAGTTAAAAAGCCTAGCAACACCAACAAAAGCATATTCTTTTTCATCAACATTTTATTTTTAATATTTAAAAAAGCAAAGTAAGTATTTTAGGTTGATAATCAAACTGAATACTTTTTAACAAGCGTTTATAACCTTAAACGGAAAATTGTTGAATAGATTGTGTTGAGGTATTTTGCTGGTTGGAAGCCCCGTATATACGGGGCACATATCTATGCTACATTCCAACCAGAGGAACAAAAGCAAAGGTGTATTATTCCCCTCCTTTGGTTGCTGAGTTTATCGAAGTATGGAGGGGTTATAGCCTGCCCCGCCTATGCGGGGAAGTATCTTTCCCTTGCTGTCACTTCGAGTAGGAAATTAGCTTTGAAATTTTTGTATCGAGAAGTGGAAATACACCTACTCCCATGTCTCGATACGTTCCTTTCAAAGCAAAGGAACTACTCGACATGACACGGCTGCTCCCCACCCTGAAAGGGTGATAGATTTATAGAAAAAAAGATTTAACGATTTGTGCGACCCCGAAGGGGTCGTATTTTGTGTGTGTAACGTTTGCTAAAAGCTATGATGCTTTCAGCATCTTTGTTTCGGAAGGTTTTTGTTTAAGTATCTTGAGTTGCAAACTCAAGAT
The DNA here is from genome assembly GCA_964505065.1 of uncultured Chitinophaga sp. Lineage (GTDB taxonomy): Bacteria > Bacteroidota > Bacteroidia > NS11-12g > UBA955 > JABMMZ01. The sequence goes on along the minus strand of CAZDGF010000039.1, from coordinate 32,023 downwards.
AGCCCCTTGATTCTGAACTCTACTGATAGCTTGGGGTTATTCTTCTATTATGCGAATTATCTTGTTAATTTTTTGCTTTGAAACAAAAATAATTTTGTTGCCATTGTTGGTCTTATGACCAACAATTTTTCAAGCTATATTTTTGAAAGTTGTTGCTTTTGTTGGTGATAACACCAACCTTTAGACTTGCACCTAAATAAAAAAGTTATTTTAAGAGATGCTTTTGTAAGTCGGTTAAAATCACTAATGTATTGAAAAGTCATATCTAATTTAAAAAAAAAATTATCATACAAATATAAAATATTTTTCTCCCTATGCTATCTTTAGTTTCCAAACTAAAGATTTATCACCCTCTCAATCGCCCCATCATACAAACCTTTGTAATGTGCTATAGTTCCAAAGTTTTCCATATTAATAAGCATGGCATTGCCATGTACTTTGCCTATTTGTAGGGCTTCTACACCCGCAGTTTTAAAATGATTTTCTAGTGTGGCTTTGTTTTCTGCTTTGATAGATATTATAATTCTACCTTGTGCCTCGCCAAATAACCAAGCATCGGTTCTAAAATTGGCATCGGTACATATATCAAAACCCAAACCGCTTTGCATTGCGCTTTCGGCAAGGGTTACAAATAAACCGCCCTCGCTTACATCGTGTGCAGATTGTACCAATCCGCCTACAATGGCTGCATATACAGCTTCGTGTAGTTGTTTTTCTTCATCTAGGTTTAAGTACGGTGCAGGCGAGTGTTCTACTTTGTGGTACTTGCTTACATACTGGCTACAACCAATATCATTTTGCGCTTTGCCTATTAAAAAGATTAAATCTCCCTCTGTTTGAAATGCAGATGTGGTTTGATGTTCTGGCTTTTCTATTAGGCCTACCATACCTATTGTAGGGGTTGGGTAAACAGCCACGCCATCGCTACTTTGGTTGTAAAAACTTACGTTTCCGCCCGTTACAGGGGTTCCAAATTTTAAGCAGGCTTTGCCCATACCATCTATGCTGTGTTTAAATTGGTAATACACCTCTTTATCATAAGGATTACCAAAGTTTAAGCAATTGGTAATAGCACTTGGCACACCGCCTGTGCAAGTAATATTGCGGGCAGCTTCTGCTACGGCTATGGCGCATCCCACCTCTGGGTTGGCATATACATAGCGGCTATTGCAATCTACTGTAAGGGCAAGGCTTTTGTTGCTGCCTTTTACTCTCACTACGGCTGCATCGCTCGGCATATTGGTACTTTGGTTTACAGTACCCACCATGCTATCGTATTGGTTAAATATCCATTTTTTACTGGCTATATTCGGTTGTTGCATTAAAAATTCGGCAACAGCTTTTAAGTCTTTTGGTTGCTTAATAGTATCAATATTAAACTTTTCTATTTCAGCAAAATATTTAGGGGTTTCCCACTCTCTTTTATACACTGGTGCGCCACCGCCCAAAGCCAAACTCTCCGCAGGAATATCGGCTTCCAATTCGCCATTCATGTAGTATTTTACTCTATCGCCTTCGGTTACCTCCCCTATTTGATTGTAGGTAAGTTCCCATTTTTTAAAGATGGCTTCGGCTTGTTGTTCCGTTCCTTTTTTAAGGATAACCAACATACGCTCTTGGCTTTCTGATAGCAACACTTCCCAACCTTTCATATTGGGTTGGCGCATAGGTACTTTATCTAAATGAACCACCATACCTGTACCGCTTTTGGCTGCCATTTCAGCTGTGCTACAAGTTATACCCGCAGCACCCATATCTTGCATACCCACTATAGCTCCAGTAGCTATCAATTCCATACTGGCTTCTAATATCAGTTTTTCCCAAAAAGGATCGCCCACTTGCACACTTGGCAAATCGTTGATACTATCTTCAGAAATATCTTTACTGGCAAAAGCTGCTCCGTGTATGCCATCTTTACCTGTAGCTGCACCAAATATATACACAGGATTACCCACGCCTTCGCTAATAGCTGAAATAGTAGTGCCTACTTTGGCTATGCCAACGCTCATAGCATTTACCAAGATATTGGTTTCGTAGCAATCGTCAAAATACACCTCGCCACCTACCGTAGGAATGCCAAAAGCGTTGCCATAATCGCCTATGCCTTTTACAACACCTTTCAACAACCATTGTGTACGAGCAGTATTGATATTGCCAAAACGCAATGAATTTAATTGCGCTATGGGGCGCGCACCCATACTAAATATATCTCTATTAATACCACCTACCCCTGTGGCAGCCCCTTGATAAGGCTCAATAGCACTTGGGTGATTATGGCTTTCTATTTTAAAACAAACGGCTAAGCCATCGCCAATGTCAACCAATCCTGCGTTTTCTTCACCTGCTTTAGCCAACATAGCTGGACCTTCTTTGGGTAAGGTTTTAAGCCAAGTAATGCTATTTTTATACGAGCAATGCTCGCTCCACATTACAGAATAAATACTTAATTCAGTAAAATTAGGCGTGCGACCTAATATTTCTTTTATTTTTTCAAACTCCTCTGGGCGTAAGCCTAATTGTTGTGCTTGTTCTAAAGTGGCTAAAGACATAAGGCTGCAAATTTACAATTTATGATTGAGGGTAAAAAATGGAGTTTTCAATATGTTATTAAGGAAGAAAAGAAGAAAAAGTATATAATTCAGTTTTTAAATAAATTTTAGTAGAAAATAAAATAAATTTTATACTTTTGAAACTTTCATAAATGAATTTAAAACTATTATTTATATGTTTATCTATATTTTTAAGTATAAATTGTATTGCAATTAACAATAGATACATAATATTCAAAAATTCCAATAATAAAAATGACGATACTTTAGTTAAAAAAGGAATTGCAACAAATGATTATATTCATTTCTATCAAAAGTATATTAGTGGTATTAGAGGTCAAGAATGCCCAATGTATCCGAGTTGTTCCAATTTTGGATTAAAATCATTTAATGAATTTAATTTTAGCAAAGCAATGTTGCTTACATCTGATAGAGTATTAAGATGTGGACACGACCATAAAAATTACGCATTAACGCTTCGCCCAAACGGACTTAAATTAATTGACTTCCCAAAAAACAAAAATATTCCAAAAGAATTATATCTTACAATAAATTCTAACTATTTTTCATATTCGAATAACTATAAAGACGACTCAAGTTTATTATTCGTAAAAAAGCTAATCAATAATAATTATTACCAAGAAGCTTTGTTAGAAATTATGAGATTAGAATTTAACTCATATTTTAATATAGAACTATTTGTAAATAAAATTATCTGTTTAAATGCTACTCAAAATTATGAAAATGCAATTTTTGAATATGAAACCAAATGCCCTTTAGTACATAAATATAATTCTGAATTGATTTATTATGTTTCTTTTGCATATCATAAATTATATGAATATAAAAAATCTAATGAAATTTTAAAAAACACCACAAGCAACAATGATAGTTTTTTTGAAGCGAAAAAAATGTTGCTTGCAGGCTTAAATTATGCTTCTTTGTTTGAATGGGAAAAAGCATACTACACCTATAATTCCTTTAACTATAGTATATACAAAGATAAAGCAATATCAAATAGTTTAGTAATCAATAAAGCTTTTGAATTTAAAGACAAAAAACCTATAATTGCAGGTATGCTTTCAATAATTCCGGGGCTTGGTTATGTTTATACAAAACATTCTCAAACAGCAATTTCTGCCTTTATTATTAATGGCTTACTTGCTTATGCTACCTATTCAAACTTCAAAAAAGAAAATTATGGTATGGGTGTTTTAACTGGTGTTTTTAACTTAAGTTTCTATTTAGCTAATATTTATGGTTCTTCTAAAAGTGCTAAAAGATACAATGAGCAGTATAAAAGAAATTTAATCAACAAGCTTAAACAAAATTCTAATTTATAAAACAAATTTCAAAATAATATGATAAATAAAATTTACAAATCAATTTTTACAAAGCCTACAGCTTTTATTTTAGCAACTTCTATGCTGCTTATGTCGTTTACTACCAATGGTAGTTCGGAAATTATTTTAAATGCAGGAACCAATGTTTCATTAGAAACATTAACCTATTTACGATCCGACCAGGTTTCTGTTGGTCAAATTATAGATTTTAAGGTAAGAATGGATGTAAAAGTTGGCGATAAAGTTGCTATAAAAGCAGGTTCTATTGCAAAAGGGCAAGTAATGAGAGCTCAAATAGCTAAAGGTCTTGGAAAGGCTGGTTTTTTTGAAATAAAAATAAAATCTGTAACCTCTGTAGATGGTCAAGAGATATATTTATCTGGTGGCAATTTTTACCAAGAGGGGCAAGATAAAGAAACTGAATCAATACTTCTTGGCATATTTATTTGTATTCTTTTTTTAACAATGAAAGGAAAAGATGCTGAAATTCCTCAAGGTTACGAGGTAAATTCTACGGTAGCTTCAACTACTACTATTAAAGTATAAAATGCTTCGTAAATTTTTTTAACAATAAAGGCTTTTTATTAGCCTAAAGTTTTAGTGTAAAATAATTAATGTACTCCCTAAAACGTATCCGAAAAATATACAGAACAGCCAGTTTTATTTGTGTTGTGTTATCTTTTGGTTTTCATTTTATAGAAAGGGCGATTGAATTTAAAAAAATGAAACCACAAAGGGCGAAGTTTTGGATAGAGTAAAAGTTGAAAAAAATTATCCAAGATTTCGTTCAAGTAAGTTTCGTTCTCGTTATAACACATTTATAGATTATAGCTATCAAGTAAAAGATTCAATATTTGAAAACAGAGCAGAAGAAACCTTTTTCCAATATAAAATAAAGCAAAAAGTAACGGTTTATTATTTAAAAACCAATTATCAAATATCTACCACAAAAGATAGTTTTTGGACGTTTGAATTTACTATCCGCTTTTTCTATTTATTTATAGCTTTAATTACCTTATTTACCATTTATATGGCTTTTTTAGCCTTTAATGAATTTAAAATAAAAGATGATTTAAAATGAATATTATAGTTCATTTCGACAAGCTCAAAGAACGAATGCAGTTACATTCTTCGATAAACTTAATATTCACGCTCAATGAACGAACACTTCGACAAGCTCAGTGTCCGAAAAAATCAAAAATCAAAAACCTAAAATCCAAAAATCAAAAATAATTTTATCCTTCCAATTCCTCAACCACACCCATTGCGCTAAATTTGGCTATGCGCTCGTTTATTAGCTCATCGGGGGTTTTATCTTTCAAAGATTTGTACTGCTTTTTGATTTCTTTTTTTACGGTTTCTATGGCAGTAGGTATATCCATATGCGCACCTCCAAGTGGTTCTTCAATAATGCCATCTATCAAACCATTTTTAAGCATATCTTTGGCTGTAAGTTTAAGGGCATCAGCTGCTTTTTCCTTATTTTCCCAAGTGCGCCATAAGATAGATGAGCAACTTTCGGGCGAAATTACAGAATACCAAGTATTTTGCATCATTAATACTTTATCGCCAACACCTATACCCAATGCGCCACCACTTGCCCCCTCGCCTATTACAATGCAAATAATAGGCACTTTAAGCACTGCCATTTCCATCAAATTTTTTGCAATTGCCTCTCCCTGTCCTCGCTCTTCTGCCTCTAAGCCTGGCGATGCACCAGGCGTATCTATAAAAGTAACAATAGGACGGTTAAATTTTTCTGCCAATTTCATTAAACGCAATGCTTTTCTATACCCTTCTGGATTAGGCATACCAAAGTTTCTAAACTGACGCTCTTTGGTGTTTCTGCCTTTTTGTTGCCCAATAAATAAATAGCCTTGTCCATCTATACTACCAAAACCGCCAACCATGGCTTTATCGTCTTTTACATTTCTATCGCCATGTATTTCCACAAAATCTGGACTTATGGCATGTATATAATCCAATGTATATGGTCTTTCGGGGTGGCGAGAGATTTGTACTTTTTGCCAACCAGTTAGATTATTGTAAATTGATTTTTTAGTTTCTAAAATTTTTTGCTCAAGCGAGGCAATAGTATCCTGCATATTTACCTTGCCTTTGGCATGGGTTTCTGTGGCTTTTTCAAGCTGCTCTACAAGCTCTTGTATGGGTTTTTCAAAATCAAAAAACATAGTTTTTATTCAATTAATTAAGTTGCGAAAATAAATAAATACTTTAAGTATGGCTAAAAAATTTATTTAAAATAAAAATATTAGTGTAAAAAACGTATTATTGTATCATATTTAGCCAAAAAATGAAAGCCATTTTCAATCTAAAAATGATAGTATGTGTTGTATTTGTTCAATTAAATTTGAATGCACAAGATGTAATAAGAATGCACCCAAACAGCAATATGTATATACATAATACTGCCAATATGTATATTTATGGCAATTTTTATAACAACAGCAATTTAGATAGTTTGCGTTTGGTTACAGCCAATTCTAAAATTTCTTTTATGGGCGATACTTTTCAAAATTTCACCAATGCTCGCACAGCAGGCATTGGCAATATTACATTTTTACGCCCTCGCCCTGCCCCTTATGCAGCTGCTGGCTCTCAAATACTTGTAGCCGCTGGCAATGCGGCTTCTTTTCCTACATTGTATATCAATAATGCTAATGGTGTAAACCTATACAATGCAGATACTAAAACAAGAGATTCTGTAAGGTTTTTAGCTGGTCATTTTACATTGAATGGCAATAATTTTACTGTGGGCAATAGCACAACTGGGGTTATTACTGGTTATGATGAAAATAAATATTTTGTTACAAACGACAACCAAACGGCTACATCAGGTTTTTTAATCAGAGAAAATGTAGGTGCAACGAATACAGATTTTCCTGTTGGCATAGCTACCAATAATTATACACCTGCCCGATTGAACAATAGCGGAACAGCAGATAATTATAGCGTAAGAGTATTTCCAAATGTGTATGAATTTGCTACAAGCGGTTCAAATACTGAAGCCAACGAATTATCTGTGCAACGCACTTGGCATATACAAGAGGCTACAAATGGTGGCTCGGATGTAGCCTTAACCCTGCAACACAATACTGGCTCCGAAGGTTCAAAATATTCTAACACCAATAATTATGTGGCTCGCTATTGGGGCAGTGCAGCCAATACTGCTTATTTAGATAATTCTTTATACTCTTATTGGGATTATGCAAATTTTTCAAACTCATACGCAAATACAGCCGGTACAATTACTACAGCTTCTAACTATGGCTTAATGAGTAGCCGAGCCAATATTACAAGCAACTTTAGTGGCAATACCCAATATTTTACCAAAGCAGGTTTTTTAGCCCCATTGCCAATAGAAATTTTAAACTTACAAGCCGTATGGGCAAATAAACTAAATACCATAGCCAATGTATCTTGGCAAACTGTTTCAGAAATAAATAACCATTATTTTATAATAGAACGTAGCTACGATGGCAGCAATTGGGAAATGGCAGGTAAAGTTTTTTCTTCTGCTGCAAATGGCACTTCAAATACTTTGTTGAATTATGTATTTACCGACAATAATATAAAACCTATAAACGAATCTACCATTGTATATTACCGCTTAAAACAAATTGACTTAAATGCCAATTTTAAAATATTTGGACCTTTGGAATTAAATAGAAATAATACTACTGGTTTTGATGTTAATATTTACCCCAATCCTGCATACAAAACTATTTATATAAGCACACCCATAATTTTTTCTAATATAAAAGACAATATTGAAATTAAAATTTTTGATATGGTGGGCAAAGAAGTAGCCAACTTTAATACCAATGCAATGCAATTAGCCAATGGATTTGCAATAGATGCTGAGAACTTTGCAGATGGTAGTTATCAAATTCAGGTTGCTAAAAATGAGTTTGTAAAAACAATAAAAGTATTGGTAGTAAATAATTAACGTTAATGTCGAATCAAATTCTATGACAAAAAATAAAAGGCAGCATATAAATAGCTGCCTTTTTTATTGTTGAAAATGAATTGATTATAACTTTTTGCCTTCATTATTGCAATATTATCAATTTATAACTAAATTGCGCAATTAAATTAAACTTAAAAATGACAAAATTTTACAAGTATTTTATTCTTTTTGTATCTTTATTTATATACAGCAATGCTAAAGCGCAAGAACTCTCTACACTTGGCAAAACCTTTTGGATGACTTTTATGGAAAGTATTGGAACACCAGATAATCCTGTAGAATTAAAAATTGTTGTAAGTTCTAATAGGGCAGTTACAGGAACAGTTACCAATTTTGTTTCTGGTCAAAGTCGCCCATTTTCAATTGGTAGTGGAGGTGGGTTAGATACAGTATTGATCCCTGCATGGATGGGATATACAAGTGGTTCGGAAGGAAGCTCTGATAGATACAAGGGGCTTATAATACAAGCAAGTGATACAGTTGCAGTTTCTGCACAAAATACAAAAGCATTTTCTTGTGATGCCTCGTTAATATACCCAATAGAGGCTTTAGGGGTGGATTACAGGGTTTTTTCTCACATGGGCAAGCAAACTGGAGGAGGAAATACAGATTACAGGTCAACATTTGCAATAGTTGCTACTGAAAATAATACCAAAATAGATATTACGCCAAGTTGTCAAACTATGTCTAACCCTGCAAATACTACTTTTCAAATAACTTTACAAAAAGGAGAAACATATCATGTAAAGGCAAATACCAATCGTTTAGATTTAAGTGGCACATTAGTACAAGCATTGGATTGCAAAAAAATTGCAGTGTTTGGAGGAGCTAATAGAAGTATTTTGATTTTTCCAACTGGTTGCAACAACGCAACTAGTGCTGATAATCTTTATGAACAACTAATGCCAATGAATTTATGGGGTAAAAAATTTGTAGTTGCTCCTACAACTTACGCGAATCAGAAAGTAAGAAGATTTGAATTATTTAAAGTTATAGCTTCTCAAAATAGTACCACTGTGCGGTTTAATGGTCGATTAAAAGTATTGAGTTCAGCTGGTATGGTAGATACTTTTTGGTTAGATTCAAGCAGAGCTAAAAATGCAATACTAAATGCAAGCAAACCAATAGGTGTTTGTCATTATGTTACTTCAGAGAATTGTGATGGTGTTACAACTGGTTGGTTTCCAGTAGGATTCTCAGATACTGACCCAATGATGATGTGGGTGCCACCTATTGAACAATCATTAAAAAGCTTAAGTTTTAGTTGTGAGAATGCACAAACAATTAATAAATTTTTCTTAAATGTAATTGTTAAAACCCAATACCGTAATTCATTTCGTTTAGATGGCTCCCCGCCTACAGCACCTTGGAATTTAATAACAAAAGATACGAGCTACTCTTATATTCAACAAGCCAATTTAACCCAAGGTATTCATAATATTTATTCTCCTTATGGTTTTTCTGCAATGCTATATGCTTATGGCGATAGAGGTTCTTATGGCTACAATGCAGGTTCATCTATAAAAGCATTAAGTTTTTATACCGTAGCCAATGGCAAATTAAGCAGCGAGTTTGAGCCCGATAGTGCTTATTTTAGCCTTTGCCAAGGGGCTACCATTCCTTTTGATGGCGGAGCATCTTCGCCCCCTACTAGCTGGAAATGGGTGTTTAGCGATGGCATAACCAAAACTACCAAATCTTTTACCCGCACATTTAATACACCAGGCACTTTTACGGTAGATATGATAGCCCGCAGAACCACCAATGGCACATGCAATGGCTATAATTTTGTAGATGATACCATACGTTCAGAAATACGTGTATTTGCAAAACCAAAAATAAAACTGATGAACGATACCACCATTTGCAGAGGCAATAAATTTACAATAGCCTCTACTACCGATGGCGATACCAATTTTACTTTTGCCCCTGCCACATGGCTTAGCTGCACAAAATGCCAATTTCCTATTGTAAAACCGCTAATGGATACAAGCTATACTGTTGTAGCTACTACAAAAGGCTGCCTACCAAGCAGAGATACTTTTAAGGTAAAGGTAAGAGACAGTATTTTTTTAACCACAAGCAATGATACTACAATATGCAGAGGCACAAGCACAACGCTAACAGCCAGCAGCAAAGGCGGCTTGGCTGGCAACCATACCATAACTTGGAGCAATGGGCTAGGCGTAGGTTTAAGCAAAATAGTAGCCCCAAAAGTAACTACCACATATACCGTTATACTTACCGATGGCTGCACAAAAGATGCTAACGATAGCCTATATGCCGATACCAATTATATAACCATAACAGTTATGGATAGCCTTAAACTAACCATGCCCAATGATACTATAGTATGCGAAACCAATAATATAACACTTACGCCAAAAATAACTGGAGGCAGAGCAAGTACACATGTTTTAACTTGGAATAATGGGCTGGGTACAGGCTTTAGCAAAACCATTAATATGCTAAATACTACAACATATAAAGCCGTAATTACAGATGGTTGTACAAATCCTAAAGATTCTGGCTATGTAACAATAACTGTTCGCCCAAGTATAAAAATAGATACCGTTATTTATAATAATCCTGTATGTAAAAATGCTTCTTTTATAGCCAATGTTAAAGCAAGTGGTGGAGATAGCATTGTTTATAAATTTTACTTATTCAATACTACAACAGGTTTTAATCAATTAATTGACAGTGCAAAAATTGGAACATCAAAATTATTTAACTTAAATATTCCAGACGACTCCAAATATATGGTTATAATGCAACAAGGCTGCAACTCTCAGCAAGTAAACAAACGCTTCAATGTTAAAATAAAAACGGGCTTATCTGTAACATCAAATTTACCTGTAGATACAATATGTACAGGGCAAAATTATACGATGGGTTTTACAGGCGTAAGTGCAGATGGTTTGCCAATTAAATTTGTATTAAAACGTAAAAATGGTGCAAATTATGTAGCTATAGATTCTACTATTCAGCCAACAAATGCTTTATTTACCTTAACACCTACAGCTACGCTTACAGATTATTTGGTAATAGCCAACGATAATTGTAGCCGTAACGATTCGGCTACATTCCGCTTAATGGTAAGAGCCCCTTTGGTTTTAGCTAAAATTAGAGACAGCATATTGTGTAGAAATGAAAACATAAATTACACAGCAAACGTTTCAGGCGGCAGAAGCCAAAGTATAACCTATAATTGGCAAGATTTAAACTATACTACTTTCTTTGGAGCTGCAAGAAGTGTTACTATTTCGCCCACCACCTCTATGAAAGTGCGTTTAGATGTTAGCGATGGTTGCTCAAAAGCCTTGGTAGATTCTGCCTTAATAATGGTAGCCCCAATAGTTACCAATAGTGTATTGGCTACCAATATAGCAGGCTGCGAGAGGTTTAGTACTCAATTTACTATACCAACATCACAAGCCCAATCACCATACAATCCTGCATTTACTTGGCTTTGGAGCTTTAATGGCAACAATCAAAATATAAATGCCGTTGCAGGGCAAACCTTTCCACCAATTCCTGCAAATAATTTAAGCTCAGGTATTTATAATGCTACAGTGCAAATGCAGCTAAGCAATGGTGTAAAATGCACACCAATATACAGCCAACAAATAGATGTTTATAAACAAGCAATTGCCAATTTTGATTATATGCCAAAATTGATAGATATAGTTGACCCAGATGTAACTTTCGATAACCAATCTACAGGTTCTACTATACATTATTGGCATTACGATGATACTTTTGCTGGTGTATATGAACAAATAGATAATCCTATCCATCGTTTTAAAGATACAGGCGAATATACCATAACACTTATAGCAACTAATGCTAACGGCTGTGCAGATACCATTTCGCAAAAATTAATTGTAAAAGATATTTACCGTATTTTTATACCTGGCGCATTTTCGCCCAACGAAGATGATTTTAACAAAGTATGGTATCCTCGCCTTACCAGTACCCAATCGGCAGAATTGATGGTATTTAACCGTTGGGGCGAAAAAGTATTTGAAAATAAAGATGGTACAGCACGTTGGAATGGGCGATACACAAATTCAACAACAGACTGTCCAGAAGGTATTTATTATTACCAATTAAAAATTAGAGATACACGCAAAAGATGGCATTATTATAAAGGCACTTTAACTTTGTTAAGATAGAATTAAAGAAATAACATAAAAAAAGCAGAGAAATATAATCTCTGCTTTTTTTATAGGTTAAAACTAAATTTAACTGATAATATATTAAACCCAAATTCAGCAATAGAATTGCTGAATCGAATAACAAATTGCAAATTATGTTTTTACAAAACATAATTGCAATTTTTAAATCGGGGTTAATCCCAACTAAATCAAATAGTTCAATTTTTCAAATCTCCTATTGATTAATTTGGGTTAAATTTAAGCCTGTGGTTTTTGCTCAGCAGATTCTGGTTTTGGCATCAATACTTTTTTAGATAAACGCAGTTTACCTGTTTTTTTATCTACCTCTACCAATTTCACTTTTATAATTTCGCCTTCTTTAAATATGCCGTCCATTTTGGCTATTCTATCCCAGCTTATTTCGCTTATATGTAATAAACCATCTTTGCCTGGCAGTATTTCTACAAATGCACCAAACTCAACAATACTTTTAACTTTACCTTCGTATATTTCGCCCACTTCTGGCACAGCTACTATGCCTTTTATAATACGCAAAGCCGCAGCCATACTCTCGCCATCAGCAGAAAGTATTTCTACAATACCGTTTCTTTCATCTTCTGTTATAGAAATTGTAGCACCTGTATCTTTTTGTATGCCTTGAATAACTTTACCGCCTGGTCCTATTACCGCACCTATTTGGTCTTTGTCTATCAGCAAGCGTTCCACTCTTGGTGTATGTGGTTTGTATTCGGTATTTGCTGCACTTAAGGTTTTATTCATTTCGCCTAAAATATGCGCTCTTCCTTTTTTAGCTTGTGCCAAAGCCTCTGCTACCATTTCCCAACGCAAACCATTTATTTTTATATCCATTTGGCAAGCAGTAATACCATTTGCAGTACCTACAACTTTAAAATCCATATCGCCCAAATGGTCTTCATCGCCCAATATATCTGTTAAAATGCTGTATTTACCTGTAGCCTCATCGCTTATTAAGCCCATAGCCACACCGCTAACACCGCCTTTTATTTTTATACCTGCATCCATTAAAGCCAAGCTACCAGCACATACTGTAGCCATACTGCTACTGCCATTGCTTTCTAAAATATCGCTTACAATACGGATAACATAAGGGTTTACATCATCGCTTGGCAATGCTTTTTTCAAACCTCTTAATGCTAAATTACCGTGTCCTACTTCTCTTCTGCTTGTTCCTCTGTTTGGGCGGGCTTCGCCTGTACTAAAAGAAGGGAAATTGTAATGCAACATTAAACGGCTATAGCCATGGTTCATAGGGGCATCTAATAATTGCTCATCTAATTTACCACCAAGTGTTACCGATGTTACAGATTGGGTTTCGCCACGGGTAAATACTGCCGAACCATGCGCTGCTGGTAAATAATTTACTTCGCTCCAAATAGGGCGCACTTCATCTAATTTTCTGCCATCTAAACGTATGCTTTCATCAAGAATCATTTTGCGCATAGCTTCTTTTTCTACATCGTGGTAGTATTTTTTAGCTAAATAAGATTGAGCAGCTTTTTCTTCATCTGTTAAGCTATCCAAATATTCGGTAATAATGGCTTTAAAGTTTTTGCTTCTTTCTTCTTTAGGTGCACCACTTTTAGCTACTTGGTAAACTCTATCATAAGTAAGTTCCCATATTTTTTTGCGTAATTCTTCGTCATTTGTTTCGTGGTTATACTCGCGTGTTGCTGGTCGTCCGCCCATACTTTCGCAAAGCGCCCATTGTGCTTTACATTGAATTTTAATGGCTTCGTGTGCAAACTTTAAGGCTTCTAACATTTCTTCTTCACTTACTTCGCTACATTCGCCCTCTACCATATTTATATCTTTTTCTGTACCAGATACAATAAGCTCCATAGAGGCTTTTGCAAGCTCGCTTATACTTGGGTTAATAACCAATTCGCCATTAATTTTTGCTACTCTAACTTCCGATATTGGACCTAAAAAAGGAATATCGCTAACCATTAAACAAGCAGAAGCGGCTAAACCAACCAAACAATCTGGGGGAAAGTTTTTATCGCTACTCATTAAGGTAATCATTACTTGCGTATCTGAATGGTAATCACTTGGAAATAGTGGGCGCAAGGCTCTATCTACAATTCGGCTTATCAGTATTTCATAATCTGTTAAGCGTGCTTCTCTTCTATGAAAGCTACCTGGAATACGACCTACTCCAGCAAATTTTTCTTGATAATCTACAGAAAGGGGCAGGAAATCTATATTTTCTTTAGCCTCTTTGTTAGATACTACTGTGGCTAAAAGCATGGTATCGCCATATTTTAGCACCACACTTCCGTGTGCTTGTTTGGCCATTACGCCTGTTTCAATTTCAATTGATTTTCCTTCGCCCATAGGTATTGAGCTTCTAAATCCTTGTGGTTTATTTGACATATTATTTTATTGTTGAATTGTTTTTATTGTTGAATTGTTTTGTCATTTCGAGTAATCCCGCACGTGAGGGATGCTTTGAAATTTTTATATCGAGAAATGGATTAACATTTTTATTTCATATTGTTTTATTATTTGCCCTCTGCTTTAGCAGGGGGGATATTGTTGAATTATACAAAACATAAAAAGCCCTCCGAATGGGGGGCTTTTTAGTCGTAAAATATTGTTTTTTAAGGATTAAAAATTATTTTCTAATTCCTAAAGCTTTAATTAAATCTCTGTATTTGAAAATATCTTGTTTTGCAAGATAATCTAAAAACGCTCTGCGTTTTCCAACCAATTTTACAAGGCTTAATTCAGAAGCAAAATCTTTTGGATTTTGTTTTAAATGGCCTGTTATAAAATTAATTCTTTCTGTAAAAACTGCTATTTGGGCTTCTGTGCTACCAGTATTGGTTTCAGAACCACCAAATTTTTTGAAAATATCTTTTTTCTCTTGTGTTGATAAGTGCATACTATATATCTTTATTTTAAAATTATGCTTGTGCAACAACCGATACAAACGAACGGTCGTTTTTTGCTTTTGTAAATTTAACTATACCATCTGTTAATGCAAATAAAGTATGGTCTTTGCCAATACCTACATTTTCTGATGGGTGGTGTTTTGTGCCTCTTTGACGAACAATAATATTACCAGCTCTGATAATTTGACCGCCATATATTTTTACACCTAATCTTTTGCTATGCGACTCACGTCCGTTTTTAGAACTACCCGCTCCTTTTTTATGTGCCATTTTTTAATTCTTATTAAATTATGCGTTTATTGATTCTATTAATACTTTAGACAAATATTGTCTGTGTCCGTTTTTCTTTTTGTATCCTTTTCTGCGTTTTTTATGGAAAATAATTACTTTATCTCCTTTTAAATGCTCTAATACTTTACCTGTTACAGATGCACCCTTGATAGTAGGAACGCCAACGGCTATTTTACCACTATTATCTACCAACATTACTTTATCGAATGTTATGGCTGCACCTTCTTCTCCACTTAGGCGGTGGGTGTAGATATATTTATCTTTTTCTACTTTAAATTGTTGTCCTGCGATTTCTACTATAGCGTACATGCTTAAAAAAATTTGGACTGCAAAAGTACTATTTTTTTATATAAAAGCAAACTCTTTCTTAAAAATATTTAGGTTTACTCTATTTTTTTCTACTTTTAGGGTGCATGAACCTCCTCTAAAGCAGAAATTTTAGCAGGTAATAAGTATTTAGATTTACCACCTTTGTATAAAACTACTGTTTTCGTGGGCGATTTAATTTTACATTTACCTTCAGGACTACCTAAAAAATTATTTTCAGGAAAATTGCTATCTGTTTGGGTTGGTGTAGCTATTGAAAAGAATACAGTATAGGTTTTATTTTTAATCACTTTACATTTTTTAACTATTTGATTACTATCGTTTAATATCGTAATTTTATTTTTTCTACCTTCGGCATAAGCTGTATCAGCTGTAAATGTGAAACTTCTAATTGCTTTTATTTTTAGTGTATAATTGCTTACTTTAGGACTACCATAAACACCGCCATTTATTACTTGTTTTGAGGCCGAAAGTATTACAAAATCTAAATTTTTTGGATATTTAGGCTTTGTACCAGCCCAAAATATTGGAATTAATAGAAGAAAAAAGAAATTTTTACTCATAGTATTTTTATAGATTACAAAAATAATGCAAATTAATTTACAACTACCACTTTTTGTGTTTCATATATATTCTTGGTTTCATTAAAGTACTGAATTACATAAGTACCATTCGCCCATTTGCTGCTATCTATTATGAGTTTATCTTGTTTTAGTGTTTCATTATTTTGATACATTAACTCTCCTTTTGTTGAATATATTTCTATCATTACCTTTTGATTGGAGTGCGTAAAATTCAAATTTATTTCTTTGCTTGTAGGGTTGGGATAGCAAGTAAATTGCTTTTCATTTTTTAAATTATCTTGTGTTTCAATATTTACTGTTTGATTATACATAGCAAAAACATAATCGCCTTTTTGTGCATTTTTTATCAATACTTTTCCTGTTTTATCTAATTTTCCTCCAGTAGTAAATTGCAAATTGGGGTATGGTCGCCAATAATCGCCAGGAAAACCTCTGTAAAGCACCGTTAAACTGTCTTCTGTTTTGGTAATTAAAGTATGGTCTAAATAGCCTAAAGTAGCATTTGTACCTTGCGCTCTTCCATCGTAATTTAGTTCAAGATTAAAGGTATCTGTTGTTTGCCAAATACCATCTAAAGTTATATACCTATAATTGCTCATGGCTGGTTGGGTTGTTATGAATTTTTCTGGTCCTACCCAATGGTGTTCTAATCTTATCAATGCCGAATCAGTTGCTTTTATAATATTCAGTTTTGCAAAGGTTTCTGGCATATCGTAGCTTGTTTTAGTATTACTTACAATGGTTTTATCTGTAATGGCATCGGCTAATTTTTGGTTATAATCTAAACATACATACACTGGTTTAAAATTGAATGTAAAATTAAACGAATCATTTTCATTGTTTATAAAAATGGTTTTCACCTCGTATTCTTTTCTATTTTTAAAAAAGAAAACCTCAATAGGCATATTTTTATACAATTTATTGGTAAAACGTGGTTTTTGATAGGTTTTAATTTCTAAATTAAATGGTCCGCTGCCCGAGTGGGTTTGCTTTTGAATAATTACATGCGGAAATCCTTTTTCTTTTACCCAATTTTCAAAAAAACTATTGGCTTTAGTGCTTCCTCCACTATTTTCAAATACTTGTTGCATATCGTTTGTACTTGCATTTGTAAATCTGTATTGGGTTTGATAAGCTTTACAGGCTTTAAAAAATACACTATCGCCCAATACATTGCGCAAACTATAAATAACGCTCGCCCCTTTTTTATACACATGGCTACCATAAGTATTGGCATGAGGAATATTGGTCATACTATAAATATTGCCATCTCTAATATGGGCAAAGCGCAGCACAAATAAATGATTGGCTAATATTGAATTTTTATACGCTTGCTTACCATACAATTGCTCGGTAAAAAAATGCTCGCAATAGCTTGCCCAGCCTTCGTTTAGCCACATATCTTCGGCAGTTTTGCAGGTTACAGCATTCCCCCACCAATGGTGCGAAAGTTCATGTGCAAGCAGTGTTTCATAGGTTTTAGAGCCGTTGGCAAAATCGTTAGGATAGGTAATATTGCCTGCATGCTCCATTGCACCGCTATTAAAAGGCACAAAATTATAACCTACTTTGCTGTATTCTTGTGGACCAAAAGCATTTTCGAATGCTTGGATAGCAAAAGGCAAATTTTCAAAAGACGCTTTTATTTTATTGGTATCTGAAGGCAAACAATTGAGCCAAACAGGGTATTGACTTTGAATACCATTGTGTTGCGATTTTAAAATGGTAAATTTACTAACAGAAACCGCAGCCAAATAGGCTGAAAGCGGATTTGCTTCTCTGTAATGCCAAATTATTGAATTGCCAATTTTTGTATTGCTTATTAATAATCCATTGCAAGCAGCGGTATAATTGGTATCTGTTTCAATAAAAAAATCGTAGCTATTTTTTATATCAAACTCATCTATACAAGGAAACCAAGCCCTACCATAACTATGCGGATTTACCTGAAAACCAACACCCAAATTAAATGCATAATCGCCAGAAAAATAAAAGCCACCCCAACCGCTTGGGTCGGCAGCTGGCGTGCCTTGGTAGTAAATTTTAAAATTTGAAATACTGCCAACTGCTTTTGTTGAACTTAAATTAATTTTTAGCTTATCGCCTATTTGCGCATAAAGTAATTTTGTATTTCCATCTAAAATAGAATCTACTTTTAAGGCACTTAAATCTAAACTTAAAGTGTTTGTTGGCACTAAAAATTTAATAGTTTGAACACAAAAACCATTAATCTTTTTAGCACTAAAATTTCGTATTGCTAAATGTATCTCTGTATTTTGAATACTCACAGAATCGGAACGCAAAGCCATAGCATTAATACTTAAAAAGATTAAATAAATGACAATAATAAACTTTATACTTTTCATGCTTTTTTGGAAAATTCAAAATTAGCATTATTTTTACACCTTATCATTCAATTTTATGAAAAAAATTTTACTCCCTTTTTTAGCTTTTGCATTTTATAAAATAAATGCGCAAACGCCAATTACATCTAGTAATATGCCAAGTAATGGCGACACTATTAGATACACAAATGCACCACTTGGCAATTTTGATTTTACAACCAAAGGTGCAAATTACACTTGGAATTATAGCAACCTTGGCATTACAAATCAAGATATTTATAAATTTCAAGGGCTGCTACAAACCCCTTATGCGCAATTGGCTTTAAGTGGCTTGCCTTTTGGTGCTTTTGGCTATAAAATAGCAGATAGCTTGGGTGGCGGAGGCTTTTCTTTTAAAGATATTTATACTTTTTTTGAAAAAAATAGTGCTTCATGGCGAGGTGTTGGCACAGCACTAACAATTCCATTAGCTGGCACACCTGTAAAAACAGGCGGTGTATATAGCGATAAAGATGAAATTTATACTTTTCCATTAAATTACGATGATAAAGATTCTACAACTTTTAAAGTTTCTACTCCTTTGGGAATTTCTTTTTTAAATGTGGGCAGTTTTACACAAAAAGGCTATAGATTGAACAAAGTTGAAGGTTGGGGAAAAATTTCGACACCTTATGCTGGCAATATCAATTGTTTAAAGATAAAATCTGTAGTAAACGAAATAGACAGTTTAAAATTAGCAATTCCTGGACAACAAGCCATCTCTGTTGGTTTTCCTGTTAGCAGAGTAGAATATAAATGGTTGAGTACTACTGAAAAAATTCCAGTATTAGAAGTTTCGGGCACTATGATAGGCAATACTTTTACACCAACAACTATTCGCTATAGAGACAATTACAAAACTGCGCCTTTAAACCCAGCCCTACCAAAAATAAAATTTACTATAAATAAAAATACTGGTAAAACATTGGTAGATACTTTTAAATTCACAAACACAAGTACTCCAAACTTTGGTAATACTTACACTTGGACAATAACCTCAAGCGCAGGGGTACAATTTGTAAATGGAACTACAAATGCTTCTCAAAATCCAAGTATTGTGTTTTCAAATACAGGCGTATATACTGTAAAATTAAGTGCTACCAATTTTGCAGGAACAAGAGATAGCACAGCTATCAATATGATTACTATTTCTAATACAAATAGTATTCAAAAAATTAATACGAATGGCATTGAAATTTATCCTAACCCTGTAGTAGAAAATTTGGTTTTGAAAAACGAACTTTTAATTGGAAAAATATTCAGAATATTTGATATGAGCGGTAAATTAATTTTAGAAGAAAAATTAAACAACTCTTTACAAATTAATTGTAAGGAATTAAGCAAAGGAAATTATACCTTACTTATTTTAGATAACGAAA
Organism: uncultured Chitinophaga sp.; assembly: GCA_964505065.1. GTDB lineage: Bacteria > Bacteroidota > Bacteroidia > NS11-12g > UBA955 > JABMMZ01. The sequence continues at coordinate 12,079 of CAZDGF010000039.1, read as the reverse complement.
ACTTATTGGTAGAACAATTTATAAAACAATAAAAAACATAAATAAATGATGAAAAAAATACTACTTTTTCTTTTATTGATAAATTTTATTTTTAGTATTCATAGCCAAGTAGGTAAAACCCAAACCTTGATGATAAATGCAACTGCTGCAACAGATGGCATTACACTTAATTGGAAAGCTGAAACTTTTAGTGGCGATTACAGGGTATTTAAACGCACCAATTTGCAGCTATACAATTGGGGTACTCAATTAGCAGTATTGCCATCTACAGCTACAAGTTATAAAGACGTAAGTGCTACTGCGGGCAAAGCTATAGAATATTTAATAGTAAAAACAAATGGTACAAATGCGCTTGCTTATGGCTATATATATGCTGGCAATAATTTAAAAGAAACGCATTATAAAGGCGGTATTGTATTGGTTGTAGATAGCACTTTTATTGGTGTTTTAGATAATGAAATTAACCGATATGAAAACGATTTGAAAGTAGAGGGCTGGCAAGTTACAAAAATATATGCTGGCAGAAACGAAAAGCCAACAACTGTAAAAACACGCTTAAAAAACCATGTAAATAACAGAACAAAACCAACAACAACGGTATTCTTAATTGGTCATATTCCTGTGCCATACTCTGGCGGCTTTACAGGCGATGGCAGCAATTGGCCTCCGCCTGATGGACACGTTGAAGGCGTTGGAAATCATACAGGCGCTTGGCCTGCCGATGCTTATTATGGCGATTTGAATTTTGATTGGGCAGATACTGATATAACAATGACAACTGGAGCCGAAACAAGAAACCACAACATACCTGGCGATGGCAAATTTGACCCTACTAAATTGGCAGATACTGTAGAACTTGAAGTAGGCAGATTAGATTTATTCAATATGACGTCTTTTCCTCAAAATGAAATAACATTAACTAAAAATTATTTTAACCGCAACCATTTATGGCGCACCCAACAATATACAGCAATAGAGAGAGGTTTAATAGATGATAATTTTACAGGCTTTAGTATTTCAGCTGTAAGCTGGCATAATTTTTCTGCTTTTTTTCCAATAGATAGCGTTATAAACACAAAAGATTATTTTACAGAAATGAGTAAAAATAGCTATTTATGGAGTTTTGGCAGTGGTGCTGGTAGTTATACTTCTTGCAATGGCATAGGAACTACTAATAGCTTTGTAACAGATTCTTTAAAAAATGTATTTACAATGCTTGCAGGTAGTTTTTTTGGCGATTGGGATGTGCAAAATTCATTTTTAAAAGCACCGCTATGTAAAAACGCATTGGCTAGTTTTTGGGGAGGCATACCAAAATGGTATGTGCATACAATGGCTATGGGCAAGCATATTGGCTTTGGCACTAAAGAATCGCAAAATAATAATACATTTTATTACAGTGGAAATTTTAATGGTTCGGCAAATGAAATACATATTGCGCTTATGGGCGACCCTACCCTATGCAACCGACACTTGCCGCCTACAAAAGGACTTACAGCTATAAGCAACAATAAAATTGTAAAACTTAATTGGCAAAAGGCAAATGGCAATTTTGATGGCTATGCCATATACAAATTAGATACTTTGAACAATGCTTACACTAGGGTTAATAATCAAATAATTACGGATACTTTTTACAACGATTCAAATAATTTTTATACAGGAAATTATACCTATGTGGTAAAAACAATTAGAAAAGAAACTACCGCCTCTGGTACATACTTCAATGTAGGTGGCGAAAGTAGAGCAAATGTATCGCATACAAATTCTATTTCTAAAATAACAAACCCACAAATTTTAGTATATCCAAATCCAACAAAAGATTTTATACAAATTAAAGATGAAAATTATACTTTTGCTGCTTTAATAGATATGCAAGGCAGAGAAATGATTGTTAATGTAAATAATAATATTTTAGATTTAACTTCATTGCCAAGCGGTATTTATATATTAAGATTAACCAACAAGCAAAATCAAGAAACAACATTACCTATAATTAAACAATAAAAAAACAACATGATATTAAAAGGAAAAAAAGGAATTATTTTTGGTGCATTAGATACCAAATCAATAGCTTGGAAAGTGGCAGAACTTGCCCATGCAGAAGGTGCTGAATTTATATTGAGCAATGCCCCAATAGCTTTAAGAATGGGCGCTATAAATGAATTAGCCGAAAAAACAGGCTCTGAAATTATTGGTTGCGATGTATCTTTAAATGAAGATATGGATAACCTAATAGATAAAGCCATAGCCAAATTTGGTAAACTTGATTTTGTATTGCACAGCATTGGTATGAGTTTAAATATTCGCAAAAAAAATCCTTATACCGATTTGAATTACGAAATGATGCACAAAACCTTTGATATTTCGGCTATAAGTTTTCATAGATTGATGCAAACTTTAATGAAAAAAGATGCTATGAACGAATGGGGCAGTATTTTAGCCTTAACCTATATTGCTGCTCAACGTGTTTTCCCAGATTACAATGAAATGGCAGAAAGCAAATCGCTGCTTGAAAGTTTTGCCCGTAGTTTTGGCTACCATTATGGTGTAAGCAAAAAAGTGCGTGTAAATACGATAAGTCAAAGCCCTACTATGACTACCGCAGGTGGCGGTGTGGGTGGCTTTGATGCCTTTTTTACTTATGCCGATAAAATGAGTCCGCTGGGCAATGCCAGTGCAGAAGCTTGTGCAGAATATTGTATTAGCCTATTTAGTGATTATACACGCTATGTAACTATGCAAAACTTATACCATGATGGCGGATTTAGCAATACAGGCATAAGTGCAGATTTAATGCAAATGGTACAAAAAGCGGGAGAGCAAACTGCTTAAATTTAAAACCATGAAATCTATAATAAAAATAAGCATCGTAAGTATTGCAATATTGCTAAGCAGTTGCAATCAACAAAAAGCATTGGATTACAACGATTTGTGCGTAAACAATGTATCAAACATTATATTGAAATACAATGAATACAACACCCATGTAGATTCGGATAGTATGAATTTTGATACCTTAGAAAAAATACGGACAGAAGGAATGGCAATAGCTAAAAACACTATAGATGTTTTAACCAAAACAAAAACTTTTGATGGCGATACCAAATTCAAATCATCTGCCATCATTTTAGCACAATCTTATTATAATATTTTTGATAAAATATTTAAAAACGATTTAACATTGGCCAAAGATATTGATAAAGCTACACCCGAAGCTATAAGAGCCAATGATGAAGCAATAGATACAGAAAGCCAAAAAATAAGTGTACAAACCAAAGAATTGGAAATAGCGCAAAAAGAATTTTGCACAAAATACAATGTGAGAATAGAGCCAAATAAAGAATAAAAATGACTCAGTTGGCTAAAGCCTAACTGAAATTGATAATGAGATAGTCAATTGCAGTTCACTTTACAATATCTATTGCAGTTCACTTTACAGTATCAATTGGAGTTCACTTTAGTGAACTGATAATAAAAAAATAAAAATGAGTTGGGTTAGTGTATATCTTCACATGGTTTTTTCAACTAAAAACAGAGAGCCTTTTTTAAATTCAAAGGAATTGAGAAAACAAGTATTTCAACACATTAAAAAAAATGCAGAAGAAAAAGGCATTTGGATAGATTGTGTAAATGGGTATCAAGACCATGCACATTGCCTTATTTCATTAGGCAGGGAGCAAACAATAAGTAAAGTAGCGCAACTTATAAAAGGAGAATCTTCTTTTTGGATAAATAAGATTAATTTAACTGAAAAAAAATTTGAATGGCAAGATGATTACTGGGCTGTTGGTGTAAGTGAAAGTCATTTAGCATCGGTTAGAAATTATATTCACAATCAAGAAGAGCATCATTCTAAAAAATCTTTTGATGTTGAGTTAAAAAGTTTTACCAAAAAATACGGTTGGTAAAATGTAAAATAAAAAATAATTTTTTCCGTTTACCTTCTTTGCCATAATTGTATAAAGGTTTTAAAATTATCCTTTATGAAAGTTTCTATCAATACACCCTGCCACGAAGATTGGGCTAAAATGCAAGCTGGTAATGGCTATAAATTTTGCAATAGCTGTCAAAAAAATGTGGTAGATTTTACCAAAAAATCTGACACAGAAATTGTGCAATATTTTACCCAATATACTGGCAGCAATACTTGTGGGCGGTTTAATCATACGCAATTAAACGCAGAACTGCCATTATACACCGCTTATATTCAACACAAACAACATTTCAATACAAAAAATAATATTTGGGGAATGCTTATATCCTTTGGCAGTATGCTATTGGCAAGTTGCAGCAATAGTGTAAAGCATACAAGCATTGGTAAAGTAAAAACTGATACTTTAAAAGTTGATTCTACTAACCAAAAAGTTAATAATGATGATACTTTAGATTCAAAACTTGGCAATGTTATTTTAGAACCAAAAGAACCAGTAATAATGGAAAATATACCGCCACTTACAGGTATTGTAGCGTTAGAGCCTATAACAGGTAAGATTGCTATGCCAACTGAACATTTATTGGGAGATACTATTGCTGAACCTTTGCCTATACCTAAAGCCACTTTTGATTTTGATTCATTCGTAAATAAAAATTTTAATTACCCTAACAATTACAACGATTCAAACGCCATTAATGTTAAAATAGAAGCAATAGTAAATGAAAATGGAGATATAACAAATGCTAAATTATTGAACTCGAGCGGAAATATAGAGGTGGATAAAGAAATATTGAGAGTAATAAATTTGCAACCAAAATATATACCTGCGGAAAGCAATGGCGTTAAAATTTCTTCGAGAATAGTGTTAAAAATAAATTTATAAAACCTATTCTATATCATACTTTTCCAACAGTTTTACAAATACTGCCAAATCATTTGGGTATTCCGTTTGAATTGAAATATCGCCTTTTGCTAAACTATTAAATTGTATGCTAAAAGCATGCAAGGCTATTCTATTTAAAATACTTTTTTCCTCATCGCCAGCCTTTTTTAATTTGCGTTTAATGGTATTTAGCATAGGTATTTTTCCGCCATACATAGTATCTGCTACCAAGGGCAAATTTTGAGATGCACAATGTATGCGTATTTGGTGCAAACGCCCTGTAACAGGCTTGCAAGCCAATATGGTAAAATGCTTGTATTGCTTAAAGGTATCTATAATGGTAAGCGATTCTTTACCTTTATTTTTATTTACCAAAACCCTGCGTTTGCTATCGGTATATAAAGGTAAATCTATGTGCAAATTGTTTAAACTTACAGAGGCACTAACAATGGCATGGTATGTTTTGTTAATACGTCTTTTTTCAAATTGCATAGCAATATGCCTGTAAGACTCTGCATTTTTAGCAATCAATAAAATACCAGAAGTTTCTCTATCTATACGGTGGCAAAGGCTGTAATTTTCGTTTTCATCTTTTGCCATTTGCACTATTGAAGGCTGTTCGGCATCAAACCTTTCGTGTAGCGATGAAATATTGGGCGGTTTATTGATAGCCAATACCGATTCATCTTCGTATATTATTAGGTCTTTGAGTTTTAATTTTTTCATATTATCGAAAAAATTAGCCTATCTCCTCTCCCATTTCATTTACAATATTGAAATTGGTAAGGTGCATATTGTTGTCGGCTACTATTTTTACCCAACGCTTGTGTTTGCCATACCATTTCCAACGTAGGCTATTAAATCCACCTTTGGTTAAGTAAGCTTTAATAATTGGGTTTACTTTTAGCTTTACATTTTTAGTATTTAAAGTTTCCCAAATATAAGTTAGTTTTTCTTCAATATTATCGCTTAGCAACATACTCGATACTACTGTACCCGTGCCATTACAACTTGGGCAAAGCTCGGTAGTATTAATATTCATTTCAGGTCGCACACGCTCTCGGGTAATTTGCACCAAGCCAAATTTACTCATAGGTAAAATATTATGCCTGCTTCTATCCTCCTTCATGGCTTTTACCAAAGCATCGTGCAGCTCTTTGCGGGCATTTGGATTTTTTAAATCTATAAAATCTATAACAATAATACCGCCCAAATCTCTTAAGCGCAACTGACGTGCAATTTCTGGCACAGCCTCAAAATTAATTTTATGAGCATTGTCTTGTTGCGAGTCGGTGGCATTGCTTTTACGACCGCTATTTACATCTATAACGTGCATAGCCTCTGTATGTTCAATAATTAAATATGCGCCATTGTTGAACATTACATGCTTGCCAAAAGCCGCTTTTATTTGTTTATCTACCCCAAAGTGCTGATAAATTGGAATTTTGCCTGTGTATGTTTTAACAATACTTTCTCTGCCTGGGGCTATATTGCCAATGTATTCTTTTATGGTATTGGCATATTCAGCATCGTTTATATGAATACCTGTAAAATCATCATTTAATAAATCTCTTAATAGGCTTTCAATTCTGGAAACCTCGCCTAAAACTTTGTAAGGTGGTTTTGCATTTCTGCACACAGTTACCATTTTAAGCCATTTTTCGTGTAGATTTTTTAAATCGGCTTCTATTTCCTCAAGTCCTGCCTCTTCGGCAACAGTGCGAACAATAATGCCAAAGTTTTTAATTTTTAAATTATCTGCTACTTGTTTGCTGTTTTTGCGTTTTGCGGGGTCGGCTATTTTTTTAGATACTGCCACAGCTTTTCCAAAAGGAACAAGTACAGAAAAACGCCCTGCAAAAGAAATATCGCAAGTAATACGAGGCCCTTTATTGGCTATTGGTTCTTTAAAAATTTGCACCAATATTTCATCGCCCTTTTTTAAAACATCAGAAATTTTGCCTGTTTTAACAATTTCTTCTTCTAAAGAAAATTGCTCTAAACTGCCATTTTTGAGTCCGCCTTGGGTTAAAATTTTGGTAAGTTTATGTACAGATTTAAAATTAGCCCCTAAATCTGTATAATGTAAAAACGCATCTCTTTCATGTCCTACATCTAAAAATGCGGCATTCAAGTTTGGCATTGTTTTTTTTACTTTTGCTAAATATACATCGCCTATCTGAAAGTTAGACACAGTATCTTCTTTCTGAAGCTCAGTAAGAATTTTATTAGAAAGTAAAGCTATATCAATACCATTCGCGTTGCGATCGATAATAAGCTCATTCACAATGTAAAATAATTAAAAAAAGTTAAACTATCTTTTTTTATGACGGTTTTTTCTCAATCTTTTTTTGCGCTTGTGTGTAGCAATTTTATGTCTTTTTCTTTTTTTTCCGCTTGGCATAATGTCTTTTTATTTATTGTTATTGTTAATGTTGAAGGAGGTTTAGCTCCTTTGTTTATTTGTTTTTGCTTGCCTCCAATAGTTTTTCGGCTTCCGCTAAATCGGCTTTATATTCCAAATTTTTGGGCTGCAAATATACTAATTTTTTAAATCTTTTTACAGCATTGTCATATTTTCCTCCTCTAATACTTAATTTTCCTAAATAGTAAATCGCATCTACATTGTTACTATCATTAGAATTTACTTCTCTTAATATGAGAATAGGCTTCATCATAGCCCCTTGGTCTTTAGGCGGCATCATGTCATTTATCGTTAATATACAAAGGGCTAAATCTATTTTTGTAGCGTTGTTATTTGGGTTAATTATTAAACTTTGTTCAAAATTTTGTTTGGCTTTTTTGCAAAACATAAAATCCTTAGTTGGCTCTGGTTTTACATACGTTTGTTGTAAAAAAAAGCGTGCACTTTGGCTGTATCTAAAAGCAGATTTTTGAATTTCTCCCAATTTTTGAGCCAATACACCTGCATAGGCATAATGTTGCAAGGTATCTAAAAGCTGAATACTCATAGCCAATCTGTTGGTATCTTGGCTTTGCAGCACATCTGGTTTTACTTCCGATACAGTATTACCAATATTTTTTAAAAAATCATTGAATTGCTCCTCTGTTTGTAGGTTTATATCTTCGCTTTTTTTATCTTCAATGGCTTTAAAATCTATTTTAGCTTCGCTTTTTTTCCAGCCCAAATAAACCAAGGGAATACACAAAACAAGAAAAGCAACTAAAAAAGTTGCTTTAATAACATTTAATTTCATGCTGCAAATTTAGTCTTCTGACTCGTCTTTTTTAGGAATAAAATCGGCAGGAATACTTTTTTTAATTTTTTCTGCAAACATTTTTGAAGGTTTGAATTTAGGAATAAAATGTTCATCAATAATTAAAGCCGTATTTTTGGTAATATTTCTGGCGGTTTTTCTGGCTCTTTTTTTCAAAATAAAGCTACCAAATCCACGAAAATATATATTTTCGCCCTTGGTCATATTACCTTTTAAAACCTTAAAAAAAGTTTCTACAGATTCTGATACAATTACTTTATCTATACCTGTTTTTTCTGAAATTTCTGCAATTACTTCTGATTTTGTCATAATTTTATGTTGTTTTGTAGTGTAGTATTTTATTATTAATAAGATACTTAACACCTTATGAAACAAATTGTTTTAGATATTGTAAAATTTTATGAAAAAAGTAAAAGAGATATGCCTTGGCGCAATACAAATAACCCATATTATATTTGGCTATCAGAAATTATTTTACAACAAACACAAGTAAAACAGGGTACAGCCTATTACGAAAAATTTATTGCGCATTTTCCTACAATTATAGATTTAGCAAATGCCAACGAAGAAAATGTATTGAAACTATGGCAAGGCTTGGGCTACTATAGCCGTGCCAGAAACTTGCATAAAACAGCAAGAATAGTAGCTGAAGAATACAATGGCATTTTTCCAAAAGAATATACTGAAATTATAGCCCTGCCAGGCATTGGCGAATATACGGCTGCTGCTATTTCTTCTTTTGCTTATAATAAACCATATCCTGTTTTAGATGGCAATGTTTTTCGGTTTTTAAGCAGGTTTTATGGTATTTATTTGCCTATAAATGAGCAAAAAAGCCGTAAGGAATTTATGACTATTTTAAATGAGTTTATCGCTTTTGCCAAACCTAAAACTTTTAACAATGCCATAATGGAAATGGGGGCTATAATTTGCAAGCCCGATAATCCGCAATGTAATATTTGTGTTGTAAATTCTCAATGTTATGCACTTAAACAAAATGCTATAAAACAATTGCCAGTAAAAAATAAAACATTGAAAATAAAAACACGTTTTTTAAACTTTATTTTTATTGAATACCAAGGGTACTTTTATTTAACCAAAAGACAAACAAAAGATATTTGGCAAAACCTACACACACTGCCAATGATAGAAACAATAACAAAACCTGAATTAAATGAAATTAATAAAAAATTAAGCGAGCTAATAAACAATAAAATTATAGATTTAACATACCATAAACATATCAAACACTTATTGACTCATCAAATATTAGAGGCGCAATTCTACACCTTAAAATTGAGCGAAAAACCTAATTTTAAAACAGATAATTATACAAAAGTAGATATGGAAACTTATAAAAACTTTTCAATTCCTAAATTGATAGACAAATATTTATTACTTTTGTAGGGTTAAAAAATATTTTAACACATTTTTAAATATGGTAAACAAAGTTTTTTTACTGGGTAGATTAGGTAAAGACCCTGAAGTAAAGTATCTTGAAAACAATAGAGCTGTGGCAAACTTTACTTTGGCTACTAACGAGGTTTACTTGGATAAAACAGGTAGTAAAATAGAGCAAACAGACTGGCACAATATAGAAATGTGGGACGCATTGGCAAAAAATGCCGAAAAAGTGCTTAAAAAAGGACGAACCGTTTTTATAGAAGGAAAAATAAAAAACGATACTTGGGTTGATAAAGAAGGTAACAAACGTAGCACTATGCGCATTAGAGCTTTACAGTTTCAGGTGGTTAATGCCAGCAATGGTAATGGCGAAAACAATGGAGGAGAAAAAAATGGCAATATTTCAGAACATTTTAATGATTCTTCAACGGATAATTTATCATTTTAAATTTTAAGCAATGGCAGACGACCCCTACCCTATATACTCCATAATACTACAAACAGCGGGGCTATTGCAGGCTAATATTGATTTTATATCAATTGTTCCTACACTTATTTTTCTTTTTTGTTTAATTATCTGCTGCGGCCTATTGGCAGCTTCCGAAAATGCTTTATTCTCTCTTTCTCAAAGCCAAATAGAGGAAATAAGTAAATTAGAAACACCAAAATCGAAAGCTATTATACAACATTTAGGCAATCCTAAAAAACTACTTGCCACTATCCTTACAGCCAATAATTTTGTATTGGTTACATTTGTTATTGTTAGTTCTCAAATGTTGGAAGGCATATTTAATTGGGGAAATGAATCTTTATATCCTAATAAAGTATTTGTAAAATTTTTAATAGAAATAGTATTGGTAACATTTATATTGCTCATTTTTGGCGAGGTTGTACCAAAAGTATATGCTACCAAACATAACCGTTCTATTTCTAATTTAATGGCATTACCCTTATTGGTTATTCAAAAAATATTTTCATTTATTATAGTACCTATGGTTGCTTTTTCTAAATTTATAGATAAGCGTGTAAAAAAGCACGAACATAGCGTATCTGCTGATGAACTTAGCCATGCCATAGATATTACAAGCGATAAAAATACACGCATAGAGGAAAAAGAAATACTGAAAGGCATTGTAAATTTTGGCAATAAAACTGTAAGGCAAATAATGCGAAGTAGAAGCGAAGTAGCAGCATTGGATAACTGTTTAAATTTTGCAGAAATGCTTGTAAAACTGAATGAAATGGGCTATAGCCGCCTACCTGTGTATGAAGAAAATTTTGATAATATAACAGGCATTTTATTTATTAAAGAAGTATTGCCGCATATTCACGAACAAGAAAATTATAATTGGGAACGCTTGCTAAAGCCTGCCTTTTTTGTTCCAGATAATAAACGTATTGATTTGCTTTTAGAAGAATTTCAGGAGCAAAGAATGCACATGGCAATAGTAGTAGATGAATATGGTGGAAAGCTTGGCATTGTAACTATGGAGGATATTTTAGAAGAAATATTTGGCGAAATAAATGACGAATTTGACGAAGAACAACTTAATTATAGCAAAATAGACGACAATAAATATGTGTTTGATGGCAAACTATTAATTAATGATTTTTGCAAAATAACCAATACAGAAAATAGCTTTTTTGAAGAAGTAAAAGGTGAATCAGAAACCATAGCAGGTATGCTTTTAGAGCTTGCAGGTAGAATTCCAAATAAGGGCGAAACAATAAAATACGAAAATTTTAGTTTTTATATAGAAGCGGTAGATAACCGCAGAATAAAACGCATAAAAGCAGAAATTTTATGAACACGAATTATCACAAACTGCAAAAAATAAATAAATTAGTGAGTAAAAAGATAATCCCATTAATACTCTTAATAATTCCTTTTGTATTTGCTTGTAAAAACAATAATACAACGCCTAAACCACATGCATACCCAAGAGTGTATTATCCAGTAAAAACCTATCAAACTTTTGATACCTCCTGCCCTTATAGTTTCCAATACCCAAGCTATGCCCAAGTATTAAGCCTAAAAGAAGAAGAACAAGGCTGGCAGCCTTATTGGTATAATATTTATTATAAGCCTTTTAATGCCACACTGCATTTAAGTTATAAATCTTTTAAAAATCGAGCTGAATTTGATTCGATGTATGATGATACCAGGAAATTAGCATATAAACATACCATAAAAGCTGATGAAATTGAAGAAATAGACATTATGAACCCTATAAGCCAAACAACGGGTATTATTTTTGATTTGAAAGGCAATACAGCTACAAATTTGAATTTTTATGTATCAGATGGCAAAAAGCATTTTCTGCGTGGTGCTTTATATTTTAACAATAAAACACAAACAGATAGTATAGCCCCTGTGTTTCAATTTTTAAGACAAGATGTTATGAAAATGATAGAAACTATTAGGTGGAAAGAATAAGTAAGCATCATTGAATTATTTAAGCTATTTTTTTAATATGCTTAATAACTGTTTTTTAAACTGTAGCACCTAAAAAATAGTAAGATATGATTTTATTTAAATTTAATACCATGATTTACAGCAATAAAAAAATTAAACCCAAATTAATCAATAGGAGATTTGAAAAATTGAACTATTTG
>CAZDGF010000038.1:0-35827 GCA_964505065.1 uncultured Chitinophaga sp. | reverse complement strand
CTAAATCAAATAGTTCAATTTTTCAAATCTCCTATTGATTAATTTGGGTTTAATATTATTTAGGTTTTTGAATGAATTATATTTCTTATTGCTTTATTTAAAAAACAATAAATCTCTGTACTTTGGTAATTTCCAGGCATCGTTATCTATTAGTTCTTCTAATTTATCTGCACTTTCGCGTATTTTTTCAAAATATGGTTTCACTTTATCGCAGTATGCTTTGGCACGTTTATCTGCATGGGCTAAATTATTGGCTTTTCTGCGTTCTTCAGTCATTTTAGCATTGTTTTCCCATATTGCATTTACGTTTTCGCTTATCTCTTTGGCTATTTCATTCAATGCTTTTGTAGCAGATTTTGCTTGCCCAATGCGTTGCAATCCTTCAATACTATCCACCAATTGTTTTTGATAATTTACAGCCGATGGAATAACATAATTTTTTACCAATTCGCCCAATATTCTACCCTCAATTTGTACTTTTAATAAATAATTTTCAAACTTAATTTCGGTTCTTGCCTCTAATTCTTTTGGTGTAAATATATTGTTATTAACAAATAAATCGTGCGTTTTTTTTGTATTGTAAGCATCTAAAGCATAAGGTGTAGTTTTTATATTGTTTAATCCTCTTTTAGCAGCTTCTTTCACCCACTCATCGCCATAGCCATTGCCTTCAAATATTATTTTTTTACTGCTTTTTATATAGCCTCTCAATATTTGCTCTATTGCCTCTGTTTTAGTTACTTTTTTCTTTGTCAATTCATCTACTTCTTTTTTAAAATTAGCCAATTGGTTAGCCATAATGGTATTTAAAACAATAATAGCATTGGCACAATGGTCGCTACTGCCTACGGCTCTAAATTCAAATTTATTGCCTGTAAAAGCAAATGGCGAAGTACGGTTTCTATCTGTATTATCTAATAATATTTCTGGAATACGGTAAACATTAATTGTTTTTTCGCTTACTCTGCTTGGTTTTTTACTTACTTTATCAGCTTCAAACTGGTTCAATACTTCCGATAATGTACTACCAATAAATACACTCATAATGGCTGGTGGTGCTTCATTAGCTCCCAAGCGGTGGTCGTTTGCAGCAGTGGCAATACTTGCTCTTAACAAATCTGCATTGTCATATACCGCTTTAATGGTATTGATAAAAAAGGTTAAAAACTGTAAATTATCTTGTGGACTTTGCCCTGGCGAAAATAAATTAACACCTGTATCAGTTAAAATACTCCAATTATTGTGTTTGCCACTGCCATTTACACCTTTAAAAGGTTTTTCATGCCATATTACTTTTAAATTATGTCTGTTGGCTACATTTTGCATTACATCCATAAGCAATGAGTTATGGTCTATAGCTACATCAGCTTCTTCAAACATAGGTGCGCATTCAAATTGCCCAGGCGCTACCTCGTTATGGCGGGTTTTTAAAGGAATACCCAATTTTAAAGCCTCTTGTTCAAAATCGGTCATATAATTATATACTCTATCCGGAATGCTGCCAAAATAATGGTCTTCCAACTGTTGCCCTTTGGCTGGCATATTACCTACCAATGTTCTACCTGCAAATACCAAATCTGGACGTTGGTTATACAATTCTGCATCTACTAAAAAATACTCTTGTTCAATACCCAAACTTACTTTAGCATTTTTTACTTTTGGGTCAAAAAGTTGGCAAACCTCCGTAGTTGTTTTAGTTAAAAAATTAGTAGATTTAATTAATGGTGCTTTATAATCTAAAGCCTCGCCTGTGTAAGCCACAAAAATAGTAGGAATACACAGAGTTTTACCACTTGCTTTTTCCATTATAAATGCAGGAGAAGATGGGTCCCATGCACTGTAACCTCTTGCCTCAAATGTATTACGAATACCACCATTTGGAAAACTGCTGGCATCTGGCTCTTGTTGTACCAAAGCCTTGCCGCTAAAAGATTCTACACCTGTATCAATACCTGTTGGGTCGAAAAAAGCATCGTGCTTTTCGGCAGTAGCCCCACGCAATGGTTGAAACCAATGGGTGTAATGTGTTGCACCTTTGCTAATTGCCCAATTTTTCATACCCTCGGCTATTTGGTCAGCCATTTTTCTATCCATACTTTTGCCTGTATTGCGGGCTTCGTTTACCGCTTTTATAGCATCTTTACTTACATACTCTGTCATGGCTTGTGGTCCAAATATATTTTCGCCATAGTATTCCGAAATTTGTTTAATTTTAGCGTTGCTGTTAGTTTGATAATTGGTATTGGGCATATTGTTGTTATTTTTATGGCTGCAAAATTATAGGTTTTACTTAATTAAGAATTTTTAAGCGTTAAAAAAAATCTAAATTTTACTAAATTATTGTAAAATAAGATGAATATTTTTAAAATAATCATCATATTTGCATTAATATATTTGAAAAAGCTATCAGAATATAAAATTGCCGAAAGTTATGCTTTGCTAAAAAGTATGGGTACTTGCTATAGAGCCATAGCCGAACTAAATGGCTATATAAAAGGCAAAAAACAAAAAATAATAAAGCATGAATTAAAAAATCTATTGGTATTAGAAATAAAGCATAGCATGGCATTTGAAAGCAATGCAATAGCCCCCTTGCGCTTATTTGAATTGTTGCATACTGAAAAAAAGCAGAATGACAAAACAATAGAAAACATACAACTTTGTTTAACCCATTTTGAGCTTATGCCATTGCTTTCTGTTCAATCCATATTGCCTTTTTTATTGTTAGAATATTCTGAAAAACAAAGGGGCGAAAATGCAGCACTATACGCCCAGTTTAAACGCCAATTTAATACCTATTTAGAAGAAAACAATTATGAAGAACCCTTATTGCAGGGCATTTTATTAGCCACTTATTTATTTTATTTTAAACCCTTAAAAGTAGCCAATAATTATGCCGCTATCTATATTCTAAATGCTAAAATGGGCGAAAGCGCAGCACTTGAATTGCCATTGATAAATATAGCATATTATTTAAAAGAAGATTACAAACACTTTTATACTTTGCTAAAAGATGGCTACGAAGGGCATAATCTACAGCCATTAGCATTGTATCTATTAGCAACAATAAGCAAAGCCTGTAGCATAAAATTAAAACAACTAATAGCCATAGACGAACTAAAAAAAACTACCCTTGAACAATTAAGAAAATACCACCAGCTTACCTTGCCCAGTGCCGAGCTGCTAAATATACTATTTGCAAGCCCTTACATAAAAGCCAAAAACCTAATTATCCAATTGCCCTGCCATCGCCAAACGGCATACAGCTACCTTACCCACCTGCAAGACATGGGCATATTAATAGAAAAAAAAATAGGCAGAGAAAAATTGTATCTGCATAAAAGGTATATGGATTTGTTACTAACCTAAAAAATAGTTCTTTATAAAATAAAATTGTTTATTCCTTTACTATTTTTCTAACTATACTACCATTCTCTGTAAACAAATAGATAAAATACAAGCCATTATTTAAGTTTTTTAACGATATATTCATGTTATTACAATTATTTTCCATTAAAACAATTTTACCTTCAGTATTCAAAATTCTTAATTGTTGAATAGGCACATTGCTTAAAATATTTACCATATCATTTACAGGGTTTGGAAAAATTTGAATGGTATTTTGCAAAGTCGTATTTACTAATTGTGTGGCATTGCAAGCATTTATTTTGTAATTAATAAAATAATGTATAGCCAAGTAATTTATCATCACATTTACAAAACTATCTGCAAATTTTTTGCGTTGTGTACTATCAAATCTTATAGCCGAATATAGCTCTAATTGTATAGCATCTATTTTACCTACAGTATTGCTGCCATGCCTAATGGTATTGTAGCCCCCATTAAAATATTCATCATTAGCCTCTGGAAATAAATCTACGTTGCTTGGCACACTCGGAAAACCTTTATATGCAAACATACTGCCCATGCTTTTTTCGCCCCTTAGCATGGCTACATGGCTGAAATTATTCAAATTGTTTTTCGCTAAATTTCTGATAGACGTAAAATTGGTGTATTTAGGCAAATTGATTAAACTATCGGGCAATTGCAAAGTGCTTTTAGATACCAAATAGCCCAATTCTATGCGCTGCTTGGTATGCCCATGTCCGTGCATATCTATAAACAAACCTTTGCCGTAAGTATTGGTTATTTTTGCCTTTGCAGAATCAATATATTTATGGTATTCATTCCAATAAATATCCAAAGCCGAGTTAGAATCTGTAGCCATTATCAGCTCTCGGTTCATATCCAACTTTTTTCTGTGTACAAGGTTATAAATAATATGCAGATAACAACCTGTTTTTTTATAAAATTTTTGTTGAATAAGTCGTGTTAATTCTTGTGTATAAGCATCGCTAACGTATGCACAATTGTCACAATTTCTATCGGGCATATAGCTTGGCTGCAAATAGCCACCGTGCGGTGCCGAAATAATAATTGGCGCATTGCCAGCAAAGTATTCAATATAATTATTGGTGCCAAAATAAGTATTGCCAGCTTTAAAAACTTGTGCCTTCGCACAAAATAACACACTATGCCATAAAATAAAGAAAGTAAATTTTCTAATCATTCCAGCAAAATTAGTTAAATTTTTATACTCCTCTTTGCGTATTCATTAACTATCGTTTATAAAAATAGTTACATGCAAATTATTTCTTCAAAAACCCAAATTCCTTAATTAGCAAAATAATTCTTAAATTTGCATTCTATTTTTTAGTATGTTACAAAATTCTTATTTAAGCAATGCCGATGTTAATTACATTGACGACCTATACAAACAATACCAAAGCGACAATGCCTCTGTAGATTTTGGTTGGCAAAAATTCTTTGAAGGTTTTGATTTGGCAAGCGGCAAAAGTATGCCAGGCAATAAAGCCATTAGCGAAGATGCTTTAAAAGAAATAAATGTACTCAATTTGATTAATGCATACCGAACCCGTGGGCATTTATTTACCCATACCAACCCCGTAAGAGAGCGCAGACACTACGCACCCACTTTGGCTATTGCCAATTTTGGATTAACCGAAAAAGACCTTGAAACTACCTATAATGCTGGGCACGAGCTTGGTTTAGGTTCGGCTAAATTAAAAGATATTATTGCACACCTTGAAACTACTTATTGCCAAAGCATAGGTGCAGAGTATATGCACATTGGCGACCCAATAAAAATAGAATGGCTACGCAACCTAATGGAAACTACCAAAAACCAGCCTAATCTTTCCATAGAAGAAAAAAAACAATGCCTTAATAAACTGAACCAAGCCACAGCTTTCGAGAATTTTTTACATACTAAATTTATAGGGCAAAAACGCTTTTCGTTAGAAGGTTTAGAATGTTTAATTCCTGCATTAGATAGCGTTGTACATTATGGTGCAGAGCTTGGTGTGCAAGAGTTTGTAATGGGTATGGCACATAGAGGTAGATTAAATGTATTGGCTAATATTTTTAACAAAACGTATTCAGATATTTTTAGCGAATTTGAAGGCAAAGTATTTCAAGATGAGCAACACGAGGGCGATGTTAAATACCATTTGGGTTATAATACCGTAATTCCAACACCAGCAGGCAAAGAAGTTAAAATAAAATTAGCACCCAATCCCTCTCATTTAGAGGCTGTAAACCCTGTGGTAAAAGGTATTGTAAGGGCTAAATTAGATAGCCAATACAATGGCGATATTAACAAAGTATGCGCCATTTTGATACATGGCGATGCAGCAATAGCAGGGCAAGGCATAGTATATGAAGTAGTGCAAATGAGCGGCTTGGAAGCCAATAGAATAGGCGGCACTATGCATATTGTTACCAATAATCAAATAGGATTTACCACCAATTATACAGATGCTCGTACAAGTATTTATTGTACAGATGTGGCTAAAACCACCAATTGTCCTGTATTTCATGTAAATGGCGATGATGTAGAAGCCGTAGTACACACCATAAAAATGGCAATGGCTTTTAGAAATAAATTTAACAGTGATATTTTTATTGATTTATTGGGTTACCGTAAATATGGACACAACGAGGGCGATGAACCACGTTTTACCCAACCGTTGTTGTATAAAATAATTTCTGCACACCCCAATCCAAGAGAAATATACAAACAAAAACTAATAGCCCGTGGCGATATAGATGCAGCCATAGCTAATGAAATGGAAGAAAAGTTTAAGCAACTTTTGCAAACCACTTTAGATGATGTAAAACAAGAAAAAACACCACCTTCAAAATTAAAAATAGACGATGTATGGAAAGATTTTACTTTCCCAACGGCTAAAGATTTTGAAACCAACCCTAAAACAGGGGTTGATAAAAAAACTTGGCTTACTTTGGCAGAAAAAATTAACCAATTGCCAGAAAGCAATTTGCCTATAAAAAAAGTACAGCAGATATACGAAGGCAGGTTAAAAATGATAAAAGATGATAGCTACGATTGGGCTATGGGCGAGCTAATGGCGTATGCTACTTTGGTAAACGAAAACCACCCTGTGCGCCTTGCAGGGCAAGATTGCGAAAGAGGAACATTTAGCCACCGCCATGCTTTGTTAAAAAAAGAAGATTCGGAAGCAGAATATGTGCCTTTGGATAATATCAATGATAAACAAGCACGTTTTTATGTTTATAATTCATTGCTAAGCGAGTATGCAGAACTTGGTTTTGAATATGGTTATAGTGCAGCCAACCCGAATGCTTTAACCCTTTGGGAAGCTCAATTTGGCGATTTTGGCAATGGTGCGCAAATAATGATTGACCAATTTATAGCCAGTGCAGGCACTAAATGGGCGCAATATAGCGGCTTGGTTATGCTGCTGCCTCATGGCTACGAGGGGCAAGGGCCAGAACATTCTTCGGCAAGATTGGAACGCTTTTTACAATTATGTGCTAACAACAATATGCAGGTTGTAAATTGTACAACACCTGCCAATTATTTTCACGCACTACGCAGACAAGTAAAACGTAATTTTAGAGTGCCTTTAATTGTTATGACACCCAAAAGTTTGCTGCGCCACCCAATGTGTGTAAGCAAGGTAGAAGATTTTACATCTGACACTTTTCAAGAACTTATAAGCGATACTTATGTAGAGGCTAAAAAAGTGAAAAAAGTATTGCTTTGTAGTGGTAAAATTTATTATGAATTATTGGCAAAACAGCAAGAAGATAAACGAACAGATGTGGCTATAATTCGTATAGAACAAATGTACCCATTGCCCGAAAAGCAAATTGCCAAAGAGTATGCACAATACCCAAATGCTACATACCATTGGGTTCAAGAAGAACCACGCAATATGGGCACTTGGATGCATTTGAGCCGTTATGATTTACCTTTTGCTATTACATACATTGGTAGAAGAAGCAGTGCAAGCCCAGCTACAGGATTTAAGAAAGTGCACGATAAAGAGCAAGCAGCAATTTTAGATGAAGCTTTTGCCTAAATTTAAGCAGTATTTATAAATTGATATTCTTTTGCTCATTCCACTATATCACTTGTAATTTTAGCACTCAATAAACACAAAGGAATACCCCCGCCTGGATGCACGCTACCGCCACAAAAATATAGATTTTTAATTTTAGAACTAAAATTAGCATGTCTAAAAAAAGCAGCCATTGCTTTATTGCTGCTGCTGCCATACAATGCGCCTTTGTAGCTGCTTGTTTTTTGTTCAATAGCTCGAGGGTCTAATATACTTTCGGCAATAATATATTGGCTTAAATCGGTATTTAACAGCCTATTTATTTTAGTTATAATATTTGTTTTTTTTTGCTGAATTAACTCGCCCCAATTTTGCCCATTATTGGCTGGTACATTTACCATTACAAACCAGTTTTCGCAGCCTTGTGGCGCATCGTCTGTTTTGTATTTACTTGTTATGTTAATATATATTGTACTATCATTGGGTATCGTTTTTTGTTTAAAAATAGTATCAAATTCGGTTTCGTAATTTTCTGAAAAAAAAATATTATGTAAGCCTAAAGCCTCGAAAGTGGCATTGATACCCCAATAAAAAATTAAAGCACTGCTGCTTGGTTCTACATTTTTTACTTGCTTGGGTATTCTTTGTTTGGATAAAAGTTTGGAGTAGGTTGGGAACACATCCATATTGCTTACTACAACATTCGCAAAATATTTTTCATTATTTGTGCTTATACCAATGGCTTGTTGGTTTTCTATAATTATTTCATCAATTTTTTGGTTGAAAATAAATTCTACACCATGCCTTTTTGCCAATGCTACAAGGCTATCTGTAATACTTATCATACCTTTTTTGGGAAAAAATGTACCATAGCCATACTCCAAATGTGGAATAATATTTAAGGTGGCAGGCGCTTGGTATGGATTGCTGCCATTGTATGTTGCAAACCGATTAAAAAACTGAACGGTTTTGGCATTTTTGAACCACGTTTTATTTTTTGCATTCATGGTTTTAAAATTATCCAATTGCCATATGTTGGCTATACCGTATAGCCCATCTTTACAAAGGTAAGTGCTTAACTTATGCAATGATTTTTGCAAAAAAACAGGGGCTGTTATTTTAAATAATTTTTTACTTTTGGCTAAATATTTTTCTATTGCTTTTTCATCTTCATTCAAATTTTTAGCTAATACTTTTATCAACTCATTTTTACTGGTAGGCGTTGTAAATTGTGTGCCATCTTCATAAAAATAATTGCAGCCATTTTCTAAAGTAATGTATTCAAAATGGTTTTCAATTTTTTCGCCCATTAGTGTAAATAATTCTTCAACATATTGAGGCATTGTAAATAACGAAGGACCGGCATCAAACCTAAAGCCATCAATAGTTATTTCGCTCAATTTTCCGCCAGCATAGGCATTGGCTTCAAATACTTTTACCTTATAACCTTTGGCTGTAAGCCTAATGGATGTAGCAATACCAGCTATACCCGCACCTATAACAATGGCAGATTTTTTCATCTACAAAAAAATTTATTAAAAATTATTGCCTAATGCTCTATACCATTTTTCGGGTACATCGCCTTGTTGGGCTATTTCAAAATCTGTTTCTAAACAACCAATAAATTTAGGCGCTGTTTTTTTTCCTTTTTGTGGTATTTGCAGCCACCATCTGCCAGTAAGATTACTATTTATGAAAACCATATCTTCGCCACTATTGGCATGGCATTTATAGACTGTAAAATTCCTATGGTTCAATTGCGGAAAATCGTTAAAACGATTGTCTATACCATCTAAAATATACCATACCATTTGGGCTATTTGTTGGGCATCTATGGTATTGTTTTTTGTTAATGTAAAATTGCGCAACACATAGCAACCAAGTGTATTTGAAATACCTGCATAACGGCATATTCCACAAGCATCTTGGGTTTGCAAGCCATTGGGTAACAGCTGTGCAGCACTGCTAAATTCTTGGTGTTTTATTGCTGATAAGTCAAATTCAAAAATATCTGCTTGACGCAGCAAAGGTTCTACCAATGTAATATTTGCTTTTACATCGCCTAAGCGTAAATGTTCTATAAATTCATCGCTGCTTTCTTGTACAATTTCATTGGTGTTCAAAAAACTTTGAATACCTATAAACGAAGCGTGAAATAATTTTTTATTGGCAGCTAAATTATTTGCTATACTGCCCTCTTTGTATGCAATAGTTGGCGATACCAAAGCATAATCTATTTTGCTAAAAGGCAATGCTTTTTGCAAACCAATACCGTAATTCATATTTTCGCCAATAAAAATAGGGATAATATTTTCTTCTCGCAAGGCAATAATACATTCTGCAATACCTGCATTTATATTTTTAGCTGTGCCATTGTGTTTTAAATTACCAAAATCGGCTATTTCTATACCATTAAATCTATGGGCATATTGGTATAAATAGGGGCGCATAATATTTGCATTGTCGCCCAAGCCAATAATGGCTATATCTATATTTTTGGTATCAGGAAATTTTTGTGTAAAAATGACTATTTTATTGCCTAAAATGGATTGTTTTTTGGCTATGCCTTTGAGCAATTGTTTATTTACGGGTTCAAAAAAAGCTTCTAATATTTGCATGGTTCAATATTGGTATAAATATCCGACTTTTGCCCAACAAATCTTTCAACAGAATGGTAGTAACAGGGGCAAATGGTTTTTTGGGTAGCTATGTAGTAGCTGCTTTGCTTAAAAATGGCTACAAAGTAACAGGAACTAAACGACCACAAGCCAATACAGATACTTTTTACACTATTTTAAAACATGAATTAAACGAAGATTTTGAGCAACACCTTCGACAATTTACTTGGACAGAGGCTGATATTTTAGACATATTAACGCTAGATACAATTTTTGAAGGGCAAGATTATGTATTTCATTGTGCTGCAATGGTTTCATTTTCTAAAAAAAATAA
This sequence comes from uncultured Chitinophaga sp., assembly GCA_964505065.1. Lineage (GTDB taxonomy): Bacteria > Bacteroidota > Bacteroidia > NS11-12g > UBA955 > JABMMZ01. The sequence goes on along the minus strand of CAZDGF010000038.1, from coordinate 25,469 downwards.
GGAAGAAATGATGGCAACCAATGTGCGAGGAACAGAAAATGTGGTAAATGCTTGTTTAAAAAATAAGGTAAAAAAACTAATACACGTAAGCAGTACAGCAGCTATTGGGCGAACAGAAAACAATACACCAATAACGGAAGAAACCCAATGGGAAGAAAACGACCAAAATACACAATATGCCATAAGCAAACATTTGGCAGAACTTGAGGTATGGCGGGGTATGGAAGAAGGCTTGAATGCTGTAATTGTAAACCCTGCAATTATTTTAGGAGCGGGCAATTGGCAGCAGGGTTCATGTAAATTATTCGCCAATATTGCTAATGGCTTTAAGTTTTACACCAATGGTACGAATGGTTTTGTAGATGTAAAAGATGTGGCAAAAGCAATGGTTACTTTAGCAGAAAGCAATATTACAAACGAGCGTTTTTTATTGGTTTCTGAAAATAAAACTTACAAAGAAATATTTGATTGTATGGCTGAAAATTTAGGTGTAAAAAAAACAAGTATTGAACTAAAAAAGAAGTTTGAAAAGTTTTATATTTTTATTGTAAAATTAATAAACATATTTAAACTAAATAGTACAATAACCCCAGAAACCGTAAGAACCTCACTAAGCAAACACAATTATAGCAATGCAAAAATAAAAGCGGCAATTGGCTTTGAATTTACACCAACAAAAAATACAATAGCAGAAGTAAGTAAGCAGTATTTGAGTGTTAAATAACGCGTCATTTCGAGTAATCCCGCACATGCGGGAAGCTTTGAAATTTTGTATCGAGAAGTGAGAGCTTACTTTACAAATGTCTCGATACGCTTTTGCAAAGCCAAAAGCTACTCGACACGACCCTTCCCTACTGAAAACTCATATTCATAATTACAAAACCTTTTGGCGAATCCTCTGCCTCTGGATTATAGGCAAATTGAATTTTATTTTCACCATTTTTAAAAAATGAAGCATCTACAACTGCACCGCAAGTGCCTAATTCATTGGGCTTTCCATTAGTTTGTATAGCAGTAGGCTTTCCATTAATCAAAATATAGGCTTCATTATTGGTATCTATACCTTGGGCTACAAAAAATAAACTTACTTTTGGTGGAAAACCTTGCGTATTGATATTGTAACTAAACTCTTGCGAGGCTTGTTGGTATTCGTTTTTACCCAATTCAATTACAAATTCAGTTGGCATTGTTTTAGGTTTTGCTTTATCCCAGCTAAATACTTTTACAGCCCCATCTGTACAGGCTTCAAAATGAAAAATAAAGTTTTTTTCTACAAATTCTTTTGCTTTTGGGTCGGTAAGCGCATTTTCAAAATAATAATCTGCAAGTAGCCAACCTCTTGGGTTATTTTCATATGTTTTTACCAATTGCTCGTAGGTATATGCGCTGTTTTTTCTGTTCTCGGGTTTATTGGGAATATATTTTTCTTCCTTATCATTTGCAAGCGACCATTTAGGGTTCAACTGCATTTGCCTAAACCATACAACAGAATCCATTTCTAAATAATATTTTGGTGCTGTTTGAACAGTAGCCATTACAATATCATTTTTTTTCATATTGTCTTTTAAAAATAAACATGGCTGTTTCCAATTAACATAAGAAATTTCAGATAATTCGGGTGCTACTAAATTGCCATATTTTTCAGATTTAATTAATTCTAAAATAGATTTAAAAGGAATAAAAGCAATTAAAATGATTATGATAATTGCATTTGTAATGTTAGTATATGATTGATTGTTTTCATTAAAATTTTTATTTAAATATTTTGAAGCTATAAAAAATAAAAAATAAAAAGTATAAGCTGCGCTTAATAAAAATATAGGATATATTTGGATTAAATATTTAGCATGACTTGTACTAGTAAATATAAAACTTAATAGAAGAAAAGGCACTACAAAAGAAGAAACTAAAAAATAACAAACTTTTCTATGGTAAAAAAAACTTAAAATAAAACCTAACCAACCAAATATTGCTAAATTTTTAAAATCAGTATTTAAAACCCCTTTGTAGGTATTGTAACATTTATCCCATTGCTCGCCATTCCATATTGTGGCAATATTCTTAAAATCGGGCAATATAAAAGTGGCAATATTTTTTGGCAAAAAAATTTCTAAAATAGGCTTAGTTACTATACTGCTAAGCGGGGTAAACATAAATAGAATAAGCACAATATTTAAGTAAAATACAATTTTAATAAATGAAAATTTTAATAAACTTTCTTTTTTGGTAATCAAATTATTAATAGCCAAGAAAGTTGCATAAAATCCAATGCTAAAAACCAGTAAAAAACTAATTAACTGGCTTAACATTGCAAGTATAAACGCGCCTATTGCAATGAATAAATATTTTTTATTGAAACTTAATTTAGATGTTAAATTGGGTTTTTCGAAAGTAAGCCAAGCATATAGTAAAGCTAAACAATAAAAAGCAGGAACTATGCCATAGGGTCTATCCACTCTACTCCAAAAAATTAAATAGATAGAAAATAAAGTAAAAATTGCAGATATTAAACCTACTTTGGTGTTTACCATTTCTTTGCCTAACTTATATACAATTAAAACTATAAAAGAGCCAATAATAGCAACAGGGGTGCGTAATGCTGTTTCAGAAAATCCAAAAATAAAAGCTAAACTTGTATTAATCCAAGTAAGTAAAATACCATTATTTTCGCCATGCGTAAATTTGCCTTTCATTGCGGCAAAAGCATGCATATATTCATCTACCCATAAGGCTAAATAGCCAATATTATAACATCTTAAAATTATGGCTATTACTAACAAAGTTATAGCTATTTTTAATCCATATTTTTCTAAAGTAGATACTTTGTTTGCTTTTTTGTTTAGTATAGTATTACTAATATTCTTATCTTTTTTCGACATATTGACAATTGAATAGGCAATATTACAAAATACCAATTAAATAAAGTATTAAATTAAAGTATTAATATTGCATTTAATTTATGAATAAGACAATTAATATAGTTGGTGCAGGTTTTACGGGTTTAACTATGGCATATTATCTTTCAAAAAATGGGTGGATTGTAAATTTAATTGAAAAAGACAATGAAGTGGGCGGATTAGCTGCAAGTTATAAGGTAAATGGGCAATATTTAGAAAAATTTTACCACCATTGGTTTACAAATGATAATGATATTATTTCATTAATTAAAGATTTAAAATGTGAAGAAAATATTATTTCTCGTCCAATTAAAAATGGGATGTATTTTGCCAACAATTTTTTTAAATTGAGTTCTCCTTTAGATTTATTAAAGTTTAAACCCTTAAATTTTATTAATCGCATACGTTTAGGTTTTGTTGTTTTAAATGTTAGAATAATTAAAAATTGGATAAAGTTAGAAAATATTACAGCTAAAGATTGGTTGGTAAAAATATGCGGTAAACAAGGCTATAAAGTAGTTTGGGAGCCTTTGCTAAAAGGTAAATTTGGAAGGTATGCAGAAGAAGTATCAGCTGTTTGGTTTTGGAATAAATTAAAATTAAGAGGCGGCAGTAGAGGAGAAAAAGGCAAGGAATATTTAGCCTATTATAAAGGTGGGTTTGGGGCTTTGGCTGATAGAATGGTTGAAAAAATTATTGAAAATAATGGCAAACTTATATTAAATGCTGAAGTTGTAGAAGCTACTAATGAAGGTGTTAAATTAAAAGATAATACATTTTATAAAGCTGATAAAACTGTTTTAACTATCCCATTTCCAATTATAGCAAATGTGCTTAAAAATATTGCACCCATTGAGTACATCAATAGTTTGTTAAAGGTACAATATATAGGCAATGTTTGTTTAACTTTAGAATTGAATAAAAGTTTGAGCGATATTTATTGGCTGAATGTAAACGACCCAGGCTTTCCTTTTGTTGGGGTTATAGAACATACTAATTTTGAGCCTATTGAAAGCTACAAAGGCAGACATATAGTATATTTATCTAAATATTTACCTACAGATGAGACTTTGTATAACATGACAGAAAAAGAATTTTTTGAATATGCAGTTCCATATATTAAAAAGATGTTTCCTTTATTTGAAGAATCTTGGGTGGTAGATTATCATGTGTGGCGAGATGCTTATTCTCAACCATTGGTAACTTTGCATTATAGCAAAATAATTCCTTCGCATAAAACACCACTATCCAATGTATACATTAACACTATGGCACAAATATACCCTGAAGATAGAGGAACAAATTATGCTGTAAGAGAAGGGAAATTAATGGCTGAAAAAATAATTTCACAAGTATTATAAATTTTTATTTACTTTTGTTCTATGAAAAAATCAAATCTATTATTTTTATTTTTATTTATTTTTATAACTTCATTTTCTAAATCTTTTGGACAATGCAAACCAAGTATTTTATTACCTTTTAATGGCAATGCAAAAGATTCAAGCGGAAATGGCAAACACGGAACTGTAGTAGGTGCAACACTTACAACCGATAGAAATGGCAAAGCAAATAGTGCTTATTTTTTTGATGGCATTGATGACCATATTGTAATAGCAGATGATACAGCAAATGATTTAAACAAAGTATGGACAATTATGGCATGGGTAAAGCCAGAGGTTGGATATGGAAATTTTAAAGACAACCATGTGGCAATAGTAGATAAATGGGGCAATGCTGGCAGTGGTCTTGCAGCTTATGGCATGGGTATTCATACTAATGGAGAGTTGGAGGGTTTTACACATACAGGAAGCTACGGTACATATAAATGGTCGAATGGAATAGTAAATACAGGCGTTTGGAGCCATTTGGCAGTAGTTAGAGGAGCAGATGATTCTATACGATTGTATATCAATAAAGTCCTCGATAATACATATAAATCTCAAGTTCCTCAAAATTCAAATTTTTCATTGCATATTGGAATGGCTTCCGACCCATCAATACAATTAGCATATCCAAATTCTTATAGATTTCATGGTGCAATAGATAATGTGGCGATATATAAATGCGCTTTAAAACCAAGTCAATTTACTTCAAGTATTTTAACATTGTCTGAATTTTCAAATGCTATAAATGTTTTCCCTAATCCATCATCAAATGGTATATTGCATATCAATCAAAATATTTCTAACAATTATGAAATCAAAGTATTTGATATTAATGGAAAAAATATTTTAAATTCAAATAATCATTCAAATATTGATTTAAGTAATTATTCAAAAGGAATGTATTGTATAAAATTTACAGATTTAGATAATAAATTAACAGTAACAAAAAAAATAATGGTTAATTAATTTTTGTTCAATACTACTGCCAACCCATCAATAGTTATTTCTTCTTTTTCATTAGTTATTATTGTTCTTAAAGTATATTTTGAACCATTAATATCTAATATCTCAACTTTACATTTATATTCAATACCCACATACATAGGTAGTTTAAAATTTATTTCTTGTTTAAGATAAATAGTGCCATAGCCTGGCATAGAAATACCTAAAATTTTTGAAAAAATACTTGCTGATAAAAAACCGTGTATAATTGGTTTTTTAAATATTGTATTTTCTGAGTATTTAATGTCGTAATGAATAGGATTGTTATCTCCTGTTAATTCAATAAAAATATCTACTTGTTTTTGGGTAAAACAAAAAATTTCTTCCTTAATATCGCCTATGTTATAACTCATTTATAATTCAGGTAAATCTAATTTATCTCTTTTTCCTATTACTTTAGCAGGACAACCAGCTGCTATAGTCCAATCTGGTATATCTTTTGTAACTATAGAATGAGCACCAACAACAGCTCCTTCGCCAATAGTAACACCCGGAAGTACAACAGTGTAAGTGCCTAAAAAAGAATCTTTCAGCATTCTTACTTTGCCTTCTTTAACAGCTTTATATCTTTCTGGAACCATAGGTCCGCTCATTCTCATATTTTTAACAGGTGCTTGGGTATGCCCATAAATATGGCAACCTGTACTAATGCCTACATAATCTTCTAATTCTAAACCCATTTCTCCAGGGCTTATTATACAATTAGGCGAAATGTGTATTCTTTTGCCAATTTTTATCTCTCCAAATGTGCCGTACAAAGCAGCATATCTATCTATCCAAGTGTATTCGCCAATGGAAATATTCTCGGGTGATAAAATTTTCAAACCAACATCAAAAATACAATTTTTGCCAACAGATTTCATAACACTTTTATAGTATAATCTTCTTAAAGCCATTCCAGCAGGGCCATTAGAATGGCTAAGTATAGTTAAAAATGGTTCTTTTAAGGCTGCAACAGATAATTTTAATAATTGAGGTATTGTAAACCCCTTGCCTTCTAACATTCTTTCAAATGCCTCTCGTTGGTAATTACTTTTTGATTTAATTTCTTCTTTCATTTTCTTCTATACTATAATATTCTCTTTTTGAATTGATATAACGTAATATATTTTCTAATTTTATTTCTTTAATATAATATGCTTTTTTTACATGAGGATGCGCAAGTATTTCATTAGGAATAAATTCGTCTTCAATACTTGAAAATTCTATACCATGCATCAAATAAATTAATAGTTCATTTCGTTTAGTAAAGTATAATAATATTTTTACAAACCACAAAGGAAATGTTAAATGTAAATTAGAATAGCAAGGCAAAAATATGAAACTTGAAGGTAATGGGTACTCTATAAACCTATTGTTTCTATTACCTTTTCTCTGCCAATTATTGACATTTGGTATATAATTCTTTGATTTAAAAAAAGCATTGGTCTCGCCATACCCTACTTTCATTTTTTTAGAGCCTAATTTCCTTAATAATTTAAAAATGATATGAAATAAAGGCCAACCAGCAGATGAGTCGTATTTCAATTCATTTTGTTCTAAAATATTGATTAAATTTGTATCTACAGCATAACCAGGAGAGCGAAAACCTATAGGCTTAATGCCTAAACAAGATTTGAATATTGTATTTGCATTTTTTATTTCTTCGTTTATTTGGTCGTTGCTTAATTCATTCAATCCAAAAGGATGAGAATAAGTATGATGTCCTATAAAATGCCCCTTTTTAATTGCATCTTTTAGAACATTTGAAATAATTTCTGAATTTTCAATTTCAGAAGCAACGCAAAAAAAAGTAGCCCTAATATTAAATTTTTCAAATACGCCCAACATTCTTTCGAATATTGTTAAATAAAATTTTTCTAAATTGGCTTGCGTGTAATTATATAACTGAACATTATAAAAATTTGCCAATGTTATTGGCGAATCAATATCAATATGAACAGTATATTTGTATTTCATGGTTTCAACTTCACAAATTTTCTTTTTACCATTAATATCAATGTATTTTTGATAGTTTTGGCTATTCTCATTTTACTTTCTCCTCCTTTATTATCATATCTTAAAATGAAAGGAGTTTCGCCAAACATCAATTTTCTACTTCTTAATTTTATTAAAATATCTACTAAACATTGAAAGCCATCTTGATCCACAAATTTATCTCCAAAATCATCCATTGCATTTTTTAATACATCGGCTCTAAATGCACGGTAGCCACAGGTATAATCTTTAACACCACGTATAGGATACATAATTCTAAAAGTTGTAGAAGCCAAAAAGCTCAATAATCTTCTATACCAAGCCAAGCCTATAACCCTTGCCCCTGGCTGAAAACGAGAGGCTATAACTACATCGTGTCCCTCTACTATCATACGGAATAAACGCAATATTAAGCCTGGATTGTGCGTTGCATCTGCATCCATAGTTATAACAATATCTTTAGGATTGCTGGCTTGTACTGCTCTATAAAGTCCATCACGAATAGTAGCACCCAAGCCCAAATTTACAGGATGTGTAAATAAATCTATGGGCATTGTTTTGGCTTTTTCTTCTACAATTGCGGCTGTATTGTCTCTACTGCCATCGTTTACCACAAATACTTTGTATTCTGTTTTGCTATCTTCCTCAAGCGCAAATTGTATTTGGTCAAGCAATTCGCCAATGTTTTCCTCCTCGTTATAAGCAGGTAATACGACTAAAACTTTTCGGTTATTATTAGCCATTATTCAAAATAATTTTTTAAAGATTTTACCTTGTCATAATTGTCTTGATACCATTTAATGGTTTTTTTCAAACCCTCTTCAATGCTGGTTTTGGGTGCATAATTTAACGCACTTGCACTTTTGCTTGTATCGCTCATTCTATCTTTTACTTTGTCCCAATTTCTGGCTGGTTTAAAGGTAATTTGCGAGGTAGAATTGGTTTCAGCAGTTATAATTTCAGCCATTTTCAAAATTTCTGTTTTTGCCCCTGTGCCTCCATTAAATATTTCGCCTTCTTTATGCTCGCTGCAAGCGCCCAAAAGCATTAAATCTACAAGGTCTTCTACATATGTAAAATCTCTTGTTTCTTTGCCTGTTCCTGTTATGGTTAGTTCTTCTCCATTTATGGCTTTTTCTATAAAATTAGGTATTACATTGCGGTATTTTCCTGCCATTTCATAAGGACCATAAGTATTAAAAATACGAATACTTAAAGTAGGCACATGGAATAAATGAGCATAATATTGGGTGTATAGTTCGGCAGTATATTTATTAATACTATAAGGTGTTTCAGAAGGGTAAATATAGGTTTCTTCGTTCATATTTTCAGATGTACCATATACACAACTGCTGCTAGCATATACAAATTTTTTAAGGCTTTTATGAAATTTTAGAATTTCTAAAAGTCCTACAGTACCTACAATATTGGTTTGAATATCGCTAAAAGGATGGTCGACAGAATTTTGATTTGCAAAATGGGCAGCCAAATGAAAAACATAATCAAAAGTATGCTGATTGATTACAAAATTGAGTTTATCCATTTTATCTATATCCATACCTACAAAGGTAATGCGGGCATCGTTTGGTAAAAATACTTGCATACCCGAGCTTTGATTATCCATAATTACTATTTGCAAAACCTCGCATTGCAAAAGTTTTCTAACCAAATTATTACCTATAAATCCTGCACCTCCTGTAACCAAAACACGGGCGTTTTTTAATTGTTCAAACATTGTTTTTTACGAAAGTTCAAACCTACAAATTTTTTTATTAAAAAAAGAACTGAATTTTATTGGCGGAAAGTGAGGGATTAAATATCCCATTGGGTGGGTGGCTTCAATAAAAAAATTGCTACGCAATCATTCTATTCATATTAATTTGCTAAAAGCTTGCTTTTGCAAATTATCATTCATACAATGTTTTGCCTATTGGCAAAATATTTTTATTGGCGGAAAGTGAGGGATTCGAACCCTCGATACATTGCTATATACACGCTTTCCAAGCGTGCTCCTTAAACCACTCGGACAACTTTCCAATTTCGGTTTCAAAAGTACGTTTATATCTTAAAAATAGCTATATTTTAAATATTTTTTCTGCATTTGCTGTTGTTATCTCTGCTATTTTCTGCAATGAAACATTGTAAACATCCATTAGTTTTTCTGCAATATAGGGTATATAGCTGCTTTCGTTTCTTTTACCTCTGTATGGTACAGGGGGTAAATAGGGTGCATCGGTTTCTAATATAATGCTTTCTATACTTATAGATTGTAGTATTTGAGGCAAATTGCTATTTTTATAAGTTAAAACACCGCCAATTCCTAAAGCATAGCCAAGTTTTGTTATCTCTTGCGCCTCTTCTAAAGAGCCGCTAAAACAATGAAAAACACCGAGCGGTTGTTTAGGCAATGTTTTTAAACATTTTATGGTTTCGTAAGTAGCACTTCTGGTATGTATGGCTATTGGTAGGTTAAGCTCTAAAGCCCAATTGCATTGTTCTATAAAGGCTTTTTGCTGAATTTCTTGCATAGTTTTATCCCAATATAAATCAATGCCTATTTCGCCAACGGCTTTGTATAGCGCAGTATTGGTAAATAATTCATTTTTAATAGTTGCTAATTCTTGGAGATAGTTTTCATTTACTGAGCAAGGGTGTAGCCCCATCATACCAAAGCAGTTTTCTGGATAATTGGTTGTTAATGCTTTTAAGCCTGCAATGGTTTCTATATCTACATTGGGCAATAGTATTTTTTTTACATTGGCTTTTATTGCCCTTTGGAGCATTTCTGTTCTATCGGCATCAAATTCCTCTGCATACAAATGGGCATGGGTATCTATAAAGTACATTTTACCAGCTTATTTTTTCTTTGTTTAAAAAAGATGAAATACCTTTTTTGCAATCTTCTGTTCCTCTAGCTTTTGCATTGGCTTGGGCTGCTATTGATAATTGTTCTTGTAAGGTTTTGCCGCTCATTTGGGTTAGCAATTGTTTGGTAAGGGCTATAGATTGGGCAGATACAGAATGAACAAGCTTTGTAGCAAAATTATTGACTGTTTCTTCTATTAAATTATCTTCAACTATTTCAGTTATTAGTTGAAGATTTAATGCTTCTTGTGCAGATATGATATTGCCAGTAAGTAATAGTTTTTTAGCTGCATTTTCGCCAATTTTTTGTGTAAGAAAAACAGATACAATGGCTGGAATAAAGCCTATTTTAACTTCGGTATAGCCAAACGAGCTTTGAGGCGTAGCAAAACAAAAATCGGCTAAACCTGCCAAACCACAACCGCCTGCCAAGGCAGCACCTTGTACTTGGGCTATGGTTATTTTTGGAAAATGATGAAGTGCACTAAACATTTCCATAAGTTTGGTAGAATCTTCTAAATTTTGGGCGTAAGTATAGCCTTGTAATTTTTGTAGATAACCCAAATCTGCACCTGCGCAAAAGGCTTCGCCAATAGCTTTTATTACTACTATTTTACAGTTGTCATTGTTTTTTAATTCTTTCAATGCTGTATGAAATGCTTGTGCCATTTCATCGTTTAGGGCATTGCGTTTTTCGGGTCTATTAAGAGTAATGTAACCTATTCTGTTTTCAATACTTGTTTGTATCATAAACTGCAAAATAAGTGCATTTTAATGGTTATTTTATTAAAATTTCGCTTACATTTTTTTTAATGTTTTCTGATATTTTTTGTGTAGGAATATCGTTTGTATCATTGTTAAAGGGGTCTTCTATCTCTTCGGCTATTAGCTCTAAACTTACCAATACATAAAACACAAAGGTAACAAATGGCACCATCCAATAGCCTAATGTAAAGGAATAGCCAAAGGGAATTGTAAAGACATAAAAGAAGATGAATTTTTTAATAAAAACAGCATAAGAATATGGAATTGGTGTATTTTTTATACGCTCGCAACCGCCACATACATCGGTAAACGTCTGTAGTTCAGAATTTAAAAAAAGGAGTTCTTCGTTGCTTATGATATTTTGTTTTTTGAGTGCATATATTTTATTGTAAATAATACTGGCTACTCTATTGGGGTGGTGCGAAATATCATTGCTGCTTTTAAGTTCGGGGTGTTCTATTTCGTCTAACAATAAGCGTGTGCTTTCTTGGGCTAAAGTTTTATTTAATACCATTGCATAAATGCTTATGCCTTTGGCAAAAAAATCTCTGTTTGTTTTGTCTTCTATGGGTAAAATGGCATTTAGTTTAAGTGCAAAATTGCGACTACTATTTACAAGGCTTCCCCATAGTTTGCGCCCTTCCCACCATCTATCGTAGGCGGTATTTGTTCTAAACACAAGCAGCATGGAGAGCACAAAGCCAAGCAGGGTATGTAGGTTGGTAATATTTTTAAGTTTATTGTTTTCATTGAGCTTGAAAACATTGATTTCTAAATATGCTATAATAGCAGCATAGATGGCTACGCATAGCATAGGTGTAAATAGGCGTTTTAGGGTATCTGCATTGTTGAATTTGGTGATGAAGGAAAACCACTCTTTGGGATTGTAGGCTATCATATAATTTTTACAAAAGTAAAAAATTTACTATCTACTTGTTAATAGATTTACCAATTCGTTTTTTTTCAATTTAGAAACATTAAGTTTTTCATTGTTTGATAGTATTAAAACGCCTTCGCCTTCATCTTTTACCAGTTCTTTAATATGGGCTATATTTACCAAATGGCTACGGTGTATTTTATAAAATCCTTTTGTTTCTAATTGTTGCTCGTAAAAACCAATGGGCTTGGAGGTAATAACAGATTTATCTACTTCGTAAAATATGCTGGTATATGTGCCGCTTGCCTCTAATCTTACAATATCTTTTATTGCCATTACTACTACTTTTTCGTGTCCGTTTACAATCATTTTATCTTCAAAGGCATCTTGTATGGGGTTATATTTGGGTATATTGTTAATGGTTTCGTTGTATTTTTTTATGCTATCTGAAATAGCTAATACATTGATAGGTTTTAGTAAATAATCGAATACATGGTGCTTAATGGCACTTAGGGCATAGGTATCATGCCCTGTTAGCATAATAACTTTAAATTTATATGGGCTTAGTAAATCCAATAGTTCTAAGCCATTTATTTCTGGCATATCTATATCGCAAAAAAGAATATCTATGGGATAATTTTTTATTGTTTTGAAGGCATCTTTGGGGCTTGTATAGGTGCATAGTATTTCTATTTCGTTAGAAAAAAAATCATTAACAAGGGCTTCAAATAATTCTATTTGTGGTTTTTGGTCGTCTATAATGGCTATTTTTATCATGGGTTATTTTTTAACAGGAATTATTAGTGTTGTTATAGTGCCTAATGGTATGTTATTGCTGTCTTTTAGGTCTTCTACTTCAAATAAAAACTTTGACTCTAAAAGTTCTTTGTATATGCGTAATCTATTTTTGGTAATAGATGTGCCATAGGAAATTGGTTTATTTTGTGCGTATCTTCTACCTATACCATTGTCTTGTATAGTACATAATATATCTTTTCCATGTTGGGCTAAAGTTATATTGAGTGTGCATTGTTCCATTTTTTTTGGCTCTAATCCATGTTTAATACTATTTTCAACAATAGGTTGCAATATCATTGTAGGAATTATTATTTTATTTAAGTTAGTAATATTTGTAGTATCTATTTCTAAGGTAAAATTATCTGTAAATGTTTGAGTTTCTATATTGGCATAATCGTATAAATAATTTAATTCATCATCTAAAGATATATATTCTAAACCTGTGTATTGTATGCTATAGCGTACAAATTTGCTGTATTTAGATGTTAGTTCTCCAGCTTTATCCATTCTATTTTGGTTGATATGATTTTGAATAGAACCCATGATATTACTTATTAAATGTGGATTTATTTGTGCTTTCAACACTTTTAACTCGCTATTTTTAAGTTTAAGTATGCGTTTATATTTTTCTTTAAGTGCTTTAAATCGCCATTTATACAATAGCCAAAGTAACAATACAAATAAAACTAATGCTATTAAATAAAACCAAATTGTTTGCCAAAATGGTGGTTTTATTGTAAATGAGTATTCTGATGTTTTGGTTTGATTTCCAAATACATTCCAAGCTTTTACTTTAAAATTATAATTACCAGGCGGCAAGTTGGTATAACGCACTTCCGATTGTGCATTTTCTTTGCTCCATCCTGTATCATAGCCAATAAGTTTATAAGCATATCTATTTTCTTTTTCATTGATATAAGAATTTAAACAATAGGAAAATGTAAATGTATTTTGTTTGTAATTATAAATATTATTGGTAGTTAATTCTACAGGACTTAATTTGGTAATACTTACATTGGGTACATAATTGGATAAATTAAAATTGATAGGTATTTTATTTAAACCAGCATTTGTACCTATATAGGCATATTGGCTGTCTATGCACATAGCACTTCTGTTTACCTCAATACCATTGACATTAAACAAATGATTTACTTTTACAAAAGTGTTATTGTTTTCTGTATATCTATATATTCCTTTATTTGTACCTATCCATAAGTTATCGTTGCAATCTGTTTGCAAGGCATATACTTGTATGTTTTTTTCATTTGAAATAGGCAAAGGTTTTATGCCATTTTTATTAGCTGCAAATAAACCTTCATTAGTGCCATAATAACTTATAGTTTTTAATTTATTGGTACAATAAGCATAGCTACTTTTATTCAATATTTCTTTAGTACTGATAGTTTTAGAAATGTTTATTTCTATTGCTCCATTGCTGGCACAAAGTATTATTGTAGAATCATTTTTACTAAATATTTTACGAATATTGGTAATATTAGTTGGCGTATTTATCAATGTTAATTTTTGATTCTTATCTACAACAAAAATTTGAGAATTATTGCTAAATATTAATTGATTTTTAAATTGGTGGGTTGCAAGGCAACATTTTAAATTTTCCAATACCTTAAGTTTTCTATTTTTTAATATTGCTAAACCATTAAAATAGCTTAAATAAATGGTATTTTCAATTTCGCAAGCATCTAATACTCTATTGTTTATTTTATTTTCTATATTTGATATATTATAGGTTTTTAACGGTTTTAATTGCCTATCTGTTATAGCAAAAGCATTGTTTCCTCCTATTAAAAAATTACCATTTTTTAAGCGTTTTATAACTGATATTTCTTCTTCCAACAAATTAAATTGTTGATGGGTAAACGACCTAAAAAATAAATGGTTAATTTTACTTAATCCTGAATGATGACCTATCCAAATATTATTTTCCCTATCTATACTAATTGTACGAGCTCCATCGCTTAGCAAACCATTTTTTTTAGATAATGTTGTGAAAGTATGTGTTATGGTGTTAAATATAACCACCATAGTGTTATTATAAAAAATAAGTTGCTGCTCAAAAAGGCAAGTTTTAATTTGCGAACTAAATTGATTGTATTGTTGAGGCAATGGTATTGTTTCTTCTATTTTATTTGATTTATAATCAAAAAGCATTAGTTGTTTGCTGCTTATTAGCCATAGTTTATTTTCTTTAATACTTTTACCTACGGATTCTATTTTTTGCTTATAAATATGTTTAATAACTAAACTGGAATCAATACAATATAAGCCATTATTTGAAGCTAAAAATAGGGATTTTTGATGCACCAAAGCAAAGTGAAAATTAATATTTTCGTCAACTTCTATGGCTTTAAATGCACCAGAATATATATTGCTAATACCTATGGTATTGGCATTTACAGAGAACAAATGTGGGGTATCATTTACATAGAATATATTAAAAAAAAAGCGTTCGGCTATTAATTGAATACCAAGTTTTAACTGATGAACGGTATCCATATTTATTTTGCCATTTACAATCTGACCTACTTGCAAACCCGAATTTGGATTGATTATCCAGAGTTTTCCTTTTTCATCATTTAAAACTCTATAACCATAAATATTAGGGGTTAAATGGTTTAATGAATAATTTTTAAACTCATTGTTTTTATAAGAATAAATGCCTTGTTGCCGAGTACTTGTCCATAATTGATTGCTTTTATCCTCAAAAGCAATAGATGAAATACCCGAATTAAGTAATTGTTCATTGCCGGTATAATGAGTTACATTAAGGGTTTGGGCGCCCAAATGCACAATATACAAAAAACTATATAAAATTAAATATTTTAACAATTCTACTTTTCAAATATATAAACTATTTTTATAAAAAAAGGAAGTGTTAAATTAAACCCAAATTAATCAATAGGAGATTTGAAAAATCGAACTACTTGATTTAGTTGGGTTAACCCCGATTTAGAAATTGCAATTATGTTTTGTAAAAACATGATTTGCAATTTGTTATTCGATTCAGCAATTTTATTGCTGAATTTGGGTTAAACACTTCCTTTTTTTGTTATTTATAATTAAACTAAATAAACATGTTTATCTAACCACACTTAATTTTTGGGTTTCAATTCCATCGTTGCTAGAAACTTGTACGCTGTATATACCAGCTGCCAATTGGCTTGTATTTATGGTTGTAGTTAAGCCTGCAAAACTTTGAGTAAATACCACCTTCCCATTTATATCCATAATTTTTACATTGCCATCTGCCAAGCCCTCGCTTAATTGTATGCTTACTTGAGCATTTGCTGGGTTTGGTATTAGGTTAAACAAACCTGCACTTTGTATGGCATTGGTTTTTAGTATATTTACAATACTACTGCGCTTGCTTATGCCGCCTTGCTCTACAGCCTCTATTTGGTAGTATATTTTACCTGTTGGTAGGCTGCTTATTGGGTTATAATATACAAATTCATTGATACCATTTGCTCCTCCCCTATTTGGTACAGAGCCTATAAAGCTAAATGCTGTTTCATTCTCTGTTTTGCGGTACACATTAAACTTTGTAGTTGCCATATCTGTATTGGTGCGCCATACAACTTTACCTGTAAGATTATTTAAGTTTACAGCTTTTACACTTAAAAACTCTATAGGCAGGGCTTGGTTAAATCCACTTTGCACTACGCCACCACAAAAGCAGTTGGCAGTAGCATCGCCTGTATCTATAACAGTGTACATTGGTAAATTTGGGCTTGGCGAATAGCGGTAGTTTTCAAAACTATCTATAAACCCAACTGAACCATTTGAAGCAATTGCAGAACTTATAACTGTGGTTTTTACCAAGCTATCTATACCTTTTTCGTAAGCCAAATTGTTGTTTATATCCATAAAGGTTTTAAGCGTAATACCTGTAGGCGCAGCCACAGCTGTGCTTGTATTGCTTACATTGCCACTAAAACGGTATTTATACATACTTGGATATACATAAGTACTGCTATAGCCAGTAAAACCTAATATGGCTTTGCGTATATCAAAGTTTTTGGTTTCTGAACCTAAACTGCTTTTAGAATTAGGGCAAAGATTGGCGGGTATTGGGCTGCCGCAATAAATGGTTAATTGTTGGAAAACATCAGCTTTTACATTTTGATTGTTGGCACAAGTAGCTTTATCTCTACTGCGCATTGGAAAACTGTACAACAATGTATCGCCATTTGTACTTGCCGTGCTTGGATATGCAAATGTAATATATTGGTATAATACATCCGTACGTGTAGTATAAGTTATTGCACCTACAGGACAGGCTACACCGCTACAAGTAACACTACCTGCTGCTACTGTTTTTGGCAGGCGCACTGTAATGCTATCTGTTGGTTGCGGAGCACCAGCTCCTATTTTTTCAATGCGTATTTGTGTAGTTTGGCTTCCGCAGCCATCTAAACCAGTAGCAACTTTTACTGTGGCTACGTATGGCTTGCTAACACCAAATAAATCGAGAGAAAAACCAGATGTAATACCATTATTACCAGCAGCAGGTGCGCCACATGGCGAAATGGCTTGTTGGGTAGGTTGCCATTGCTCTCCACTTACAAGGTTACAATTGCTTCTCATTTTCCATCGTAGTTTTACTCTTCTGGTATCATTGTTTCCTAAGCCTGTACCCGGTAAGCCTTTATCAGCTCCAAAATTGGTTGGGTCTATTTGTGCTAAATCTAATGTCATAGTGCCAAGTGGCACTTGCCCCAATATAGCAGTATTGGCTGCGGCACTGAATCTACGTGGTGTTGTACCTATTGGGTATTCTATATATCCGCTATCGGTAACGTAGTTTAAACCACTACCGCCATTAAAAGGTAGGGTAAGCACTTCTTTTACATTGTAAATAGTGCCAGGTTGTGTGCTTTGTAATTCCATTTCAAATGGAAAACCTTGACACATATAAATAGTACTGCTACCATAAGCAGCGCTTGCCGTATTACTTGGGTCGCTTGGTGTAGCAGTTAATGCGGTTACTTGCGTTTGAATAGCGGCTGGTTGTGGTTGAATATATAATTGTACATTTTTATAACAAATGCCAGCATTGCCAATATTTAAACTAACACCTGGCCAAAATAAATTCGGACTTCTTACATCTATACTCACTTGTGAGGTAATGTTAGTACCAGAGCCTATGCTTACATTGGGCATAATAGTAATTTTACCCACTGCTTTTATAGTAGCATTGGCAGGCACTGTAGCATTTGCAGGAATAACTAATCTGCCATTTACGGTTAAGTTTGTTTGCCCTGCATATATAACACTATCAATAGGTGCAAATACATCTGTAGGGTATTGGTTATTACATGTCCAACTTGAAAGCACAAAAACACTGTCATAATTACAAGCTGTAGATTTAGAAAAAGCCGTAAAATTTCTTGAACTGCCGCTATTTACTGTGCCTATTCTGTATAAGCCATTGGCATCTGGTGTTATGGTGGTAGCACCTTCTTTTAAGCTATCAATTATTACATTGCCAGAATTACTTTTAAGCGCAAACCAATTGCCCTCTGCTGCAAATTGTGAAAGATTACTGATTGATATAGGCCAGTTTACTGTTTTAGTGTATGCAGTAGCTACTGGCAGAGCACTAGATAAAATTAAATTTGGCTGATAATGTAATACACTACCTCCTACCATAGGGCTTGAAAAAGGATAGGTTTGCTGATGTAAGCCTTGAATTTTCACAATACTATCGCTAACTCTATAGGTAAATGGTGCACCATTATTGGTTTGGCAAGTTGGTGTTAAATGTACTGTGTAATAAAATACATGCCCCTCATCTCCTACACTAAGTAAACCACCTTCCGATTGCATTAATATGCCTGGACGAAATGATAAAAGATTTGGATTTATCATTGTATGTGGAATATTTTTACCAAGCGGATAATTACTAACAGTATTATGCGTTTTTGTATATAGCTCAACACTATCCACTAACCAACCATCAGGTATGGTTAAGCGCATTTGTTTTACTTCTGCAAAACGTCTTACCTCATTCGGAAATTTAAAATTACCATACCTATCATTATCACCAGCAATTCTAAAATAATTTTGAATATTCATTTGTAATTTGCTACATCCATTATTTGTATAACTTTGGTCGCCATAAGCAAAATTATCAATACCCAAAATGGTTTGATTATCTATAAAAGGTCCGCAGGCAAAATTGGTGGCAAAATTATTGCGCGATGCGCCCCCAGCCAATTCGGAATTGTAAGATATTGTGCTACCTGCAGGGTTGCTTATTACTCTTAATTTTAATTTAATAATTACTGTATCATTGTTTTGAAATGGTGCCATAAAACTCAAATTTGTATTAAAGTATCTGCTTGACAAGGTTGAGGGTGTATGCGCAAAAACAGAATCAGGTCCTGTAGCTCTATTTACAAAAACAGAATCTGAAACTACGGCATAATATCCTGTATTGCTTACATCCATTAGGGAGCGAACGTATTCAAACTGACTAAAACTTGGATTTTCTGTTTTAATGTAAAATTTATGGTAAATTTCAATTGTGTCGCCAGGTATGGTTCTTTTTAAACGAATAGCATTTTTATCCAATATACCAGAAGGAATACCATCGTTGTTATCATCTGCCAAGCCATAATTAATTCTATTTAAACTATAACCTAAATTTACCATACCCTTTGGGCAGCATATTGGTGTGCAACTTGTTGTCCAAGCTATGGGATATTGCGCACAAAAATTTGTATTTCTATTTACACAGCTTGTAGTATCATGGTTTATTGTAGTTTGCACATTGAATTGAAAAAGAGTAGCACAGGTAACCCCATCACATTTTCCTCTCACTTTTATATGCAATTCTGTTCCTGGTTGTCCCCATGGTTGAGTAGCCGAAAAGGTAACCGTACTACCACTAACAGTATGCGGATAGTAGTTTATATTGTTGTACCTAAAATATATAGCATGGGTAACGGCTGTATCTAATACGATAACATTGGGTAATGTAAGCGTTAGCTGAACATTGCCTTTGTTTCTATCTAATAAATTTTGATAGCCAATAGATGTTGTAAAAGCATTAAAATCGAAACTTAAATCTTTAGTTTCAGTATCGCCAATAGAACCAGGTCCTGTATAATTTGCACCTGTTTCATTGTATCTAAAAGGTGTTGCAGTTGTAAAATTTCCAGGATATAGAGCATTTCCGCAAGCATTTCTATAATTAAAAGCAAACCCTGTGCCACCAGGGTAGGTTGCATTTGTAATAGAAACTCCTGTTTTACAAGCAAATTGGTAATTGCAATGTACTTGTCCAATAATGGTATAAAGCGTATCGCCTGCTGCTAAACTTGGAATAGTGTATTGTATTTGATTTGCCTAAAAAATTACATCCAATAGAACTTCTGTTTGCCCCTACAGTTTGTATAACAGTATAACTTGGCTTATACCAAGTGCCATTTTTGCCTATTTTTACCTTAAAACTTGCTGTATCCATATAACTGTCTAAATCTATTCTTGATGAAGCACCATAAGAAGTTGCGGTTGTTTGAAAAATCAATGAGGTGGCGAGTCCGCCAATATTGCGTAATAATATGGTATCTCTATTTACAGTAACTCCATCATAGCAATCTGTTTTTCTTAATTTATTGCCTGCGTGCACAATGTTTGGTATAGCAGGGCCAAAGGTGCTAAAACCAACATTTACACCATAATAGGTGCAACGCGCATTGTTTTGGCAGCGCCATGTGGTTAATAATCTAGAAATGATTGTTGGTACAGCACAAGTATTTACTGTAAAAGTATATTCTAAATCAAAACTTTCCCCATTGGCAAATAAAGTATCGTTATTTGCTATTTGTAATATTGTATTGGCATCAAAACGAACAATAATAGAATCGCCACTAGTGGAAACTTCAGATATCGGAATAGCGTAATTTACGCCAGAAGGATTAATTACGAATGAACTATTATCCAACGTATATTCTCCTGCATTGGCTATTACATCAGCAATTAAAAAATTAGATGTACTACCAAAACCGCCATTTGTAACTGTAAATTTACGCGTTACAACAGTGCCTACGGTGGCTGTTCCTGGTGTGTGGGTTATATTGGTTATAGATAAATCTGGCACTACACCATTAAATAAATTGGTAGCACTTAAATTTATTGTCCCTGTTCCTTCATAAAAAAACAAACTATCCTGGGCAGTAAAACTACTAGTGCCTGCACTGCAACTTGCTTTTTGCCAAAATCCTAATCTTATAGTTTGAATATTGGTACTACTGCCAAAATTTAAACGGTGCCTTCCATTTGGCTGCAATCCAGCATAAGTTATGGTATTACTCCCACTACCGCCTTGCACTATTGGTCCATAAGCTAAGCCTTCCCAAGTGAATCCATCTGGTAATTTTATTTCCAAATAGCTACCTGTTGTACCACTGCTACCTACACTAAAGGCTAAACGGACAATTTCTTTTTTTAAGCATACCTGTACATTGGCTGCTGCTGCACTATCTGTTACTGTAACTGCATTTATTTTTTGGTTAGAAAAATAAAGTATTACAAATAAAAATAAGGTTTTGTAAAAATATTTCATTGTTTTATAAATTTATTTTGTACTTATAATAAACAATTTCTATGCCAATAAACTAATATTGAATTAAATATGAAAAAAAATATACAGAATAATACTTTTAATTTATGAAAATATAAAATAAATGAATGTTAGTTTAAGAAAAGATTCAAAAAAATAGTTGAAAATGTATTTTTATAAAGATTACCCAAAAGCATGCAAATTTTCTTAAACCAATTTTATATAAATGTACATTTTGGCTATATCTTTGCCCATTGTATTAGCAATGAGTATTAAACAAAACTTTGTAGAAGAACTAAAATGGCGCAATATGCTGCAAGATATTATGCCCGAAACAGAACAGCTTTTAAACAGCAAAATGGTAAAAGGTTATATTGGTTTCGACCCCACTGCAGACTCACTGGGCGTAGGCAATATGGTGCAAATAATGACCCTTATGCACTTTCAAAAAGCAGGGCATAAGCCCATGGCCCTTGTTGGTGGGGCTACTGGTATGGTGGGCGACCCAAGTGGCAAAAATACTGAAAGAAACCTTTTAGATGAAGAAACTTTAAACCATAATTTGGCTTGCCAAAAAGCACAGTTAGAAAAATTTTTAGATTTTAATTGTGGTGAAAATAGTGCCGAAATTGTAAACAATTATGATTGGTTTAAAAACATTAATTTCCTTGATTTTATAAGAGATACAGGCAAACATATAACTGTAAATTATATGATGGCAAAGGATAGTGTAAAAAATAGATTGGAAAATGGCATGTCTTTTACCGAGTTTAGCTACCAATTGGTGCAAGGCTACGATTTTTATCATCTTTGGAAAAACCAAAATGTGCAGCTGCAAATGGGCGGCAGCGACCAATGGGGCAATATTGTTACAGGTACAGAATTGATAAGAAGAAAATCCGCAGGCGAAGCCTATGCACTTACTACACCTTTGATAAAAAAAGCCGATGGCACCAAGTTTGGCAAAAGCGAAAAAGGTAATATTTGGCTCGATGCTAAAAGAACCAGCCCTTATGCGTTTTACCAATTTTGGCTGAATGCTGCCGATGCAGATGTTGTAAACTATATCCGTATTTTTAGCCTTATGGGTAAGTTAGAAATAGAGGCTTTGGAGGCAGAACATTTATTAAATCCCAGCGCACGTTTATTGCAAAAAACCCTTGCCAAAGAAATAACCATACGTGTGCATAGCCAAGAGGCATACAATAAAGCCACCCAAGCCAGCGAAATACTGTTTGGCAAAGGCACAGCGGAAGAATTAGCTACTATTGATGAGGAAACATTATTAAGCGCTATGGAAGGTGTGCCTCAAGCTACTTTAACATTAGCAGAAATAGAAGCTGGCATACCTATTATAGATTTTTTAAGTGAAAAAATAAACCTATTGCCAAGCAAAACCGAAGCTCGTAAAATGTTGCAAGCTAATGGCATAAGTATTAATAAAGACAAAATAACGGCTATAGATGCTTTAATAAATACTGACCATTTAATCAATGGCAAATATATTTTAGCCCAAAAAGGCAGGAAGGATTATTGCTTGGTAACTGTAGTTTAATGCACCACCTTATTGGCACAACTGCTACTGGCAAAGGCTTCGGGCTTGGCTTTAAAGGTATAGCCCATGCCCATAATATAGCCCATAGCTTCTTTGAGCGAGGCATTGCTTTTAAATTGTGGGTCGGTATTAATATCTGCATGCACCTCTAATGCCAGTTTATATTCATCAAAAATGGGGCAAAGTGCGTAGGCTATTTCTATACTTTTGGCTACTTCTTTTATCATACGCTCCTTAAGCGTGCAATTGTGTATTTCTATAAACCGATTGTAATACATAAAACCTCCTTGTTTTTCTCTTATAAAAACTAATGCTGTGGCAAACTCTACATTGTTTTGTTTTACTTGGCTATCTGTGCCAATACATACTTTTAGTTTATTGCCAAAAGCTAATTCTTTTGTAATAATTTGTTTTAATTCATCTTCAATAGGAATTAAAATTTCTGTACCATCAAGTTTGCGCCATGCCATATTATTTATGTTTTTTTCAAATTTGAGCTTATTACTTAAACTTAAAGTAAACCCAGTATGATATTTAAACACATTTTATGCCCAAAGTATTTTAATATTTGTAATAAATAGAGTTACTTAATTGAAATTCAACAGAAAAAACGTTGTCATTCTGAAAATTTTGGCTTCGCAAAATTATTCAGAATCTGAAGTAAATAGAGATTAGTAAACTTTGTTTAGTGATTTTGTTCTGAATTTTTTTTCAGGGCAAAAAAGTTCAGGATGACAACTTCGGCAAGAATTTAACCTTAACCCTAACTCAAATTATTTAATTTTTTCTAATAAGCATTCTAAAGCTAAGCTGTAGCCTTCTATACCTAAACCTACAATAGTACCATTACAAGCATTGCCTACTATATCCAAATGTCTATAGATTTCTCTTTGGTAAATATTGGTAATATGAATGCTTATACAAGGTTTGTTTACACTTTTTAGTGCATCGGCAATGGCTACAGAGGTATGCGAAAAAGCACCTGCATTGATTAATATACCATCGTAATTATTTACAGCTTGTATTTTATTTACAATATCGCCCTCAATATTGCTTTGAAAATAGCTAATATTGGTGTCATTAAATTCGGTTTTAAGGTTTGAAAATAGCTCTTTAGATGTTAGACTGCCATACTTTTCAGGCTCTCTACTGCCCAATAAGTTTAGGTTTGCGCCATGTATAAGCAGTATATTTTTCATTTTATATTATTCTATGATTTTGATTTTGTTGGTGATAACTCCAACAAAGGCATAATTTAGCTTCGCTGAACTTCGTTTCTCTATATCCCGCACGTGCGGGATTACTCGAAAAGACAACAATATTACAATCCCAACACTTTTTCGCTTGGCAATTTGCCATCAAACAACATTTCTGGGTTTTCTAACAAGGTTTTTACACGTACCAAAAAGCTTACGCTTTCTTTACCATCAATAATGCGGTGGTCGTAGCTAAGGGCAACATACATCATAGGGCGAATTACCACTTGTCCATTTTCAGCAATTGGGCGTTCTACAATATTGTGCATACCCAATATGGCACTTTGTGGTGGGTTAATAATTGGTGTACTCATCATACTGCCAAATACACCGCCATTGGTGATGGTAAAAGTGCCACCGCTCATTTCTTCCATGCTCAATTTATTATCACGTGCTTTTAAAGCCAAGCGTTTTACTTCTTTTTCTATATCAGCCAAACTCAATGTTTCCGCACTGCGAATAACAGGTACTACCAAACCTCTGGGACCCGATACAGCTATGGATATATCGCAATAATCGTTAAACTGAATATTTTCGCCATCTATAAAGGCATTTACCGCAGGCCAATCTTGCAGGGCTATGCAACAAGCACGGGTAAAAAAACTCATAAAGCCTAAGCCTATTTCGTGTTTTTCTAAAAATGCTGTTTTGTATTTGTTACGCAAATCCATAATGGGTTTCATGTTTACCTCATTAAATGTTGTAAGCATGGCTGTTTCATTTTTGGCTGCTACAAGGCGTTTGGCTACAGTTTTGCGCAAGTTCGTCATTTTTTCAACTCTGGTATTGCGTTCGCCTGAAGTATTGCTGTATTTATTGGCTGCTGTTTTGCTTCCGCCATTGGCGACAATGGCTTCCAATACATCTGTACGGGTTATTCTACCATTGGGTCCTGTGCCTTTTACTTGTGCTGCTTTTAAGCCATGCTCTTGCATTAGTTCTTTGGCAAGTGGGGCTATGTGTACATCGCTTTCTATGGCAGCAGGAGTTGCTTTTGTTTCGGCAGCTTTAGGGACAGCATCTTTTGCCGTAGGCTTGGTATCTTCTGCTTTTTTAGTATCTTGTTTTGGAGTTTCGGCTTTTGGGCTTTCGGCAGGAGCAGCAACTGTATTGTCTATAGCCACTATTACATTACCTACTTTTATTTCTTCGCCCTCTTTGGCAAGTTGTTGGGTTATTACGCCAGCTACTTCTGCATTTACCTCAAAGGTAGCTTTTTCGCTTTCAAGTTCTACAAGGGGTTCGTCAAGCTTAACGTAATCGCCAACTTGTTTAAGCCATTTGCTAACGGTTACCTCGCTAATACTTTCGCCTGGGCTGGGCACTTTAATTTCTATTGCCATATTTTGGAAATTTGTGCTGCAAAGCTACAAAATACAATGCGTAAATAGAAATGGAATATTTTAAGAGGAAAATATACCAAATAAAGTTTGCGCAACGAGCGTTGAACCCAAATTCAGCAATAGCATTGCTGAATCGAATAACAAATTGCAAATCATGTT
>CAZDGF010000037.1:0-35910 GCA_964505065.1 uncultured Chitinophaga sp. | reverse complement strand
GCACCTGCACAACATCTTTTTTTAACTATTTTTTTAATCGCACAAGGGGTTAATTATACCATGAAAATAAAGCCAGAGGATAAAAAAACAATAAGTGGAGTTATAACATTGATAAGATAAAAAAATATTTTACGAGGTGTAATTTAATGCAAAAGAAAAAAATTACTACCTCTCAATTTCCACCACCACTGCCCCTACCCTATGCCCCTCAAAAGCAGGGTTTAGTTTCTCTATTTTAACATTGCAATAATGTATATAATTCCAATTAGTATAAACTGTATCTAATATACTTTCGGCTATGTTTTCCAATAAATTTTCATTAGTTAGCATAGCTTGTTGCAATATTTTTGTAAGGGTTTCATAGTTTAAATATTCGCCTTTGGGCAGTTTATCTTTATGGTATTTTACAGCTACTGAAAGGTTAAAATGGTTTTCCAACAATAATTCTTCTTTGTATAAGCCCTTTGCTGCTAATACTTTTAAATCTTGTACTTTTATGGTTACAATAGCTTGTTGCACAAGGCAAAAATAAGGCTAATTTTATTTGATAATTTCATTATTTTTGCACCATTAAAAAAAAATATGAGTGCTATAAATTTTGAAGAACTAAAAGACCGTAACCAAGGTAAAGACAAATACATACAACCAGATTTTTATGGTATTGACGATTTATTGACAGAAGAACATAAATTGGTGCGCAACTCTGTGCGAGAGTATGTAAAACGTGAGCTTTCACCCATTATTGAAGAGTATGCACAAAAAGGAGAATTTCCACACCATATAATTAAAGGCTTGGGCGAAATAGGTGCTTTTGGGGCGCAATTGCCCGCCAAGTATGGCTGCGGTGGTATGGATTATATAACGTATGGTTTAATTATGCAAGAATTAGAGCGTTGCGATAGCGGTATTCGTTCTACAGCCAGTGTACAAGGCAGCTTGGTAATGTATCCTATTTATAAATTCGGTAGCGAGGAGCAAAAAATGAAATACCTACCCAAACTTGCCAAAGGCGAGCTAATGGGTTGTTTTGGTTTAACAGAACCCGACCATGGCAGCAATCCTGCGGGTATGACTACTAACATTAAAGATATGGGCGACCATTATCTTTTAAATGGTGCTAAAATGTGGATTAGCAATGCCCCATTTGCAGATATAGCTGTGGTATGGGCAAAAAACGAAGAAGGAAAAATAAGAGGTATTATTGTAGAACGTGGATACGAAGGTTTTACAACTCCAGAAACACATGGTAAATGGAGCTTAAGAGCCAGTGCTACAGGCGAATTGGTTTTTGACAACGTAAAAGTGCCCAAAGAAAATTTATTTCCAGAAGTAGAAGGCTTAAAAGGACCATTAACCTGCCTAAATTCTGCCCGTTATGGCATTAGTTGGGGTGCTTTAGGTGCTGCTATGGATTGCTACGATGCTGCTTTAAGATACTCAAAAGAACGCATACAATTTGGAAGACCAATTGGCGGCTTTCAATTGCAACAAAAAAAATTAGCCGAAATGATAACCGAAATTACCAAAGGGCAATTATTGGTATGGCGTTTAGGCAATTTAATGGATGCTGGCAAAGCTACACCTGCACAAATAAGTATGGCTAAAAGAAACAATGTGCAAATAGCAAAAGAAATAGCAAGCGAGGCACGTCAAATACATGGCGGAATGGGTATTACAGGCGAATATCCACTTATGCGCCACATGATGAACTTGGAAAGTGTAATAACTTACGAGGGTACACACGATGTACATTTATTGATATTGGGTATGGAGGTAACAGGAGAAAACGCATTTGTATAAACTATTCTTTTGCATATCGTTTTTTTTAATTTTTAATTCGGCAAATGCCAAGCGAAAGGTATATACAGAAGTGCCTGCGCTTATCCATTTATATGCTGCTAACCAAAGCGATACCAATGGTTTTAACTTGGTAGAAGAAATGCCTAAACTACTTTATAAACAAATTATAGATGGAAATATTACCCTTTGGGATTCGCCCAAAAAACAAGTAGCAATTTCGCCCAATGCTTTAAGAAATATAGAAAACAGCAACAATGCCAGTTTTAGCAATGTAGAAAGCCTTTTTATAAACGAACTTTGGACAAGCAACAGACGTAAAACCGAGTTTTTTATAGCTGGTTTTTCTTTCCTTGCAGAAACCGATAAAGGCAGAGTTTCTTTTGGCTATATAGATGCTTTGGAAGCCATTAAAATATTGGCTAATAATACAATTTCTACCAATGTAAATGGACCAGCTGAACTAAGTTTTATCAATGCTTTATACAGCAGAAAATATGATTTTGCTTTAATTCAATTTGGCAATACAGATTTTAGTAAAAATATAGCTTTAGCGCAAAAAATAAAGAACGATGCCTTTTATTCAAAGAAAAAAGTAAACGGCTTATACCAATTGCCAACAAGCAAAATGCTAAGCTATGTGGTAGATAAAAATGTAGCTGATAAAAATGATGCAGGCATAGCATTAATCAAAGGATTAGAGAATTTTTTAAATGCTAACAAAGAAATATTTTTTGAAATAGGAGGCAGTAAATATTACGATTTTCAAACGTTTAAAAACGAACTTTCTATAACAAGAATAGAAATTGTAGAACAATGGCAAAAAAATGGCAATACTTACAGTTATTTACCTAAAAGTATTAAAATTTATACCAATAATAAGCCTTTAAATACTTTAACTTTTGAAGAAATAGAAAAATGGAATTTATTGATTCAATTCAAATCTATTTATGATATTATAGCTGAAAAAAACTATTTATTTTCTATATTTAAATTCAACAATACTTTAATTCCACCCGATGAAAGTGCATTGTATTTAAAGGCTTTGAAAGAATACAAATGGACACAAGTGAGCAATTATGTTAAATACTCAAGAAACAATTAAACCGATGTACAACATTAAATTTGGAACCGATGGCTGGCGAGAAATTATAGCCGATAATTATACCGTAGAAAATGTTACCCGTGTGGCACAAGCTACTGCAAAATGGATAAACCAATCAACAGAAAATAAAAGCTGTACTGTGGGATACGATTGTAGATTTGGTGGCAAATTATTTGCAGAAACCACAGCCAAAGTATTGGCTCAAAATGGCATAAAAGTTTATCTTTCCGAAGGCTTTTGTAGTACACCCATGATATCGCTTGCCAATGTAGAATTGAATACTTTTGCAGGGGTAATTATTACTGCAAGTCATAACCCTGCAAGTTACAATGGTTATAAAATTAAAGCAAGTTATGGCGGACCAGCCGTGCCAGCCGAAATAGAAAAAATAGAAGCATTGATTGAATACAATGAATTGCCAGAGTTAAATAATTTAGAACATTATATTGCCAATGGCTTAATAGAATATTCTAATTTTGAAGCCTTGTATTTAAAGCAAATAGAAGCCAAATTTAATGTAGAAAAACTAAAGCAATATGCACCACATTTTGGCTACGATGCCATGTTTGGAGCAGGACAAAATATTATCAAATCATTGCTACCAAATGCTATAAAATTACATTGTGAAATAAACCCAAGTTTTAATGGTACAGCACCAGAGCCTATATTAAAAAACCTACAAGAATTTTCAAATTTAATTAAAAATAATGCTGAAATATTATGTGGATTAGCTACCGATGGCGATGCCGATAGAATAGGTTTTTTTGGCAAAAATGGGCAGTTTGTAGATTCACATCATTTAATTCTTTTGTTAATGCAATATTTAACACAGCATAAAGGCTTGAATGGAAAAATTGTAAAAAGTTTTAGCGTTAGCAATAAAATAGATAAATTGGCGCAACACTTGGGTTTACAAACCATTACCACTAAAATAGGCTTTAAATATATTTGTGAATATATGATAACCGATGATGTGCTAATAGGTGCAGAAGAAAGTGGTGGCATTGCGGTAAAAGGACATATTCCAGAAAGAGATGGTATTTGGATGGGCTTATTGATATTAGAATACATGGCTGTAACAGGCAAAAGCATTGAAGAACTGATAGAAGAAACGTATGCCATTGTAGGACAATTTGCTGTAGAGCGTTACGATTTACACATAAAAGAAGAACAAAAACAAGCCATTATTGCCAATTGCAAAGCCAATAATTACAAAGCTTTTGGCAATTATAACATAGAAAGAACAGAAGATTTAGATGGCTATAAATACCATTTAGGAAACGAAGAATGGGTAATGATAAGACCAAGCGGCACCGAGCCAGTATTGCGTGTATATGCCGAAAGTACGACTTCAGAAAAAGCCTTTGCTATTTTAGATGCTTGCAAGACTGCTATTTTATAATTGAAAAATAAGATAAAAAAAACAGTCTATTTTATTGTATTAAACTGTATTTTTTCAAATGCTATTTTTGCTCATACTTTATCAGATTCTATCAATTACAAAAAAAGAAAAAACCTTTGTTATGCAGTAGGATTGGGTGGTACAGCATTGGCACATGCGGCTTTATATCAAGTATGGTATAAAGATTATCCCTCATCAAAATTTCATTTTTTTAACGACAATAAAACGTGGTTGCAAATTGATAAATGGGGGCACGCATTTTCTTCCTATTATTTGGGTGTGGCAGGTATAGAGGCTGCTAAATGGGCTGGAATTCCAGAAAAAAAACAATGGCAATGGGCATTGTTTGGCACAATTTTTCAAACACCTATTGAGATATTTGATGGCTTTTCTGCTGGTTGGGGTGCAAGCGTTGGCGATATTGCTGCCAATAGTTTTGGTACAATATTAAGTGCAGGGCAACAAGCACTTTGGCAAGAGCAAAAAATAAAAATGAAAATTAGTTTTCATCCAACAGGATATGCAGCAATACGCCCCAATACATTGGGCAAAACTTGGAATGAACGCTTACTTAAAGACTATAACGGACAAACTTATTGGCTAACCTACTCTCCAATTAAAAAACACAAATGGCTTGGCTTGGCTTTAGGCTATGGCGCAAGCGGTATGCTGGGTGGCGATGATAATATTTGGCAAGATAAAAACAATATTACCAAAGATTATAGCTATATCAAAAGATACCGCCAATACTACCTTTCGCTTGATATAGATTTTACCCAAATAAAAACAAACAGCAAAACGCTTAAAACTATTTTCTATATATTGAATGGTATAAAAATGCCTTTGCCAACTTTAGAATTTAGCAAACAAAAGATAAAAGCTTGGGGAATTTATAGTTAAGCTATGTAATTATTTAACGAAATTTCATCTAAATTAAGTTTTATTTACTTTCATTTTGTTATTTTTGGAACATTATTCATTTTAAAAATACCCATGAAAAACAATCGCCATTTTCTACCCCAAAATTTTGAAATTACCACTTGGGAAAAGCTAAAACCTTATTACGATTTATTGCTTAATACACCTTTAGATACTTTAGCGCATTATGAAATATTTTTAAAAAACATAAGCGAGTTGGATAGCATTGTAAGCGAAGATTTGGCTTGGCGATACATTAAAATGACATGCGATAGTAGCAATGAAGCCTTAGAAAAACATTACATAGATTTTGTTACCAATATTCAACCCAATATTGCCCCTTACGAAGATAAAACGAATCAAAAAATTGTGCAATGCACGTTTAAATCTGCTTTAGAAAACCAATCGGCTTACCATATTTATTTTAGAGCTTTGCAAAATGCAATTGATTTATTTAGAGAAGAAAACATTCCGCTACAAGCCGAGTTGCAAACATTGGCTCAAAAATATGGCAGTATTACAGGTGCTATGGCTGTAGAAATAGATGGCGAAACTTTAACATTGCAACAAGCCTCTAACAAACTAAAAGACACAGATAGAGCCATTAGAAAACACGCGTACGAAACCATAAACAACAAGCGTTTAGAAAATAAAACAGAACTTGATGAATTATTTAATGAGTTAATCGCAAAACGTCATCAAGTGGCTTTAAACACTGGCTTTAGTAATTTTAGAGATTATATGCACCAAGCCATGGGCAGGTTTGATTACAGTGTGCAAGATTGTTTTAATTTTCATGATGCGATTGAAAAAGTGGTAGTGCCACTTAATAAAAAAATAGAAGAAGAACGCCAACACAATTTGGGTTTAGAGGCTTTAAAACCTTACGATTTAGCGGTTGATTCTCTAAATAGAGAGCCGCTAAAACCTTTTACAGATGGCAAAGATTTATTGGCAAAAAGCATTGCCTGTTTTAACACTGTAGAACCTGCTTTTGCTCAAAATTTAGAAATAATGGCAGAAAAAGGCTTTTTAGATTTAGAAAGCAGAATAGGCAAAGCACCTGGAGGTTATAATTATCCATTGGCAGAAAGTGGCATACCTTTTATATTTATGAATGCCGCAGGTAGCTTACGCGATGTGGAAACCATGGTGCACGAGGGCGGACATGCCATGCACTCTTTTTTAAGCGAGCAATTACCTTTAAATGCCTTTAAAAATGCACCAATGGAGGTGGCAGAAGTGGCAAGTATGGCTATGGAACTGATAAGTATGGAAGGTTGGACAGCTTTTTTTGAAAATGAAGAAGAACTGAAAAGAGCCAAAATAGAACAACTTGAAGGCGTGATAGCCACTCTGCCTTGGATAGCCACTATAGATGCTTTTCAACATTGGCTATACACCAACCCAACGCATACAGTAGAAGAACGAACAGCAGCTTGGCTACAAGTGGCTAAACGCTTTGATACAGGCTTAACCAATATGACTGGCTACGAGCATTATTTAGCCAATAGCTGGCAAAAACAATTGCATTTATATGAAGTGCCTTTTTATTATATAGAATATGGTTTTGCCCAATTGGGTGCAATTGCCATGTGGCGCAATGTTTTATTAAATAAAAAAACAGGATTAGATGGCTATAAAAACATGTTGAGCAAAGGCTATACCGTAACTATTCCTGAATTGTACCAAGCAGGTGGCATAAAATTTGATTTTACACCTGAATATGTTGGCGAATTATTTGCTTTTGTTTGGCAGGAGTTGGAGGCTTTGAAGAAATAAAAAAACGCGCAAAAAAAAGAAAATCAAGTAGTTATAATTTTGCAAGTGGTGCTTGCAAAATTGAGGAAAAAGACAACAAAATACACAATGAAAAAGAGCGAACCCAACATAGCAAAAGTATATCATCATTTACTGGCTGATATTAAAAATAGAATAACATTAGCAAAACAAACAGCTATACAATCTGTAAATACACAATTGCTTATTGTATATTGGGAAATTGGCAATGCTATTATTAAGCAAGAAGCTACAGAAGGCTGGGGTAAAAAAGTAATTGTAAATTTAGCACGCGATTTAAAATTAGAATTTCCTGATATGTCTGGCTTATCTGAAAGAAACCTAAAATACATAAAAGATTTTGCGGCTGCTTATCCTTTTTTTATTACAAATTTAAACCATGAAAAAACGCTTAAAAAGCCCGCAAATAAAAAGATAGAGCCAATTTTGCAAGCACCACTTGCAAAATTGAAAAAACACCTTAAAAACCAATGAAAAAAATACTCATTATACTCGCCATTATTTTATTAGCCATTGTTGGCTATTTGGCTTGGCTAAAATTTAGCCCTAATAAATTTTTAGATGGCTTTTACCTTGTGCCGCAAGATGCCGTTATGGTAATAGAAACCGAAGACCCTGTAAAAAATTGGCAAACCTTTAGCAGCAGTGCTTTATGGCAAGGCTTAAAAGCTTTTCCTAAGTTTGCAGAAATTACCAAAAATGCTGATGTTTTAGATGGTGTAATAAAGGAAAACCAGCAAGTATTTTCGCTTTTAGGGCAACGGCATTTGCTTATTTCTGTACACATGACAAAAGCCAAAGATTACGATTTTGTGTATTATGCCGATATGAAAGAAGCCTCAAAATCGAACATTATTAAAGGCTCTTTAATTACTGTGATTAAACAATTTGGCTATAAACACACGGTTAGAGATTTTTTTGGCACAGAAATCAATGAGTTTTTCGACCCTGCAACAAGAGAAACACTCAACATTGGTTTTATTAACAATTATATGGTTACAAGCTATAGTAAAGCCTTGATAGAAAGCGTGGTAACAGCCGCTCAAACGCCTACAAAACAATTGGGAGCAAATACCCATTTTACCGAAGCCAATCAGCTAACTTCGGCTGGTGGTTTGTGTAGAATTTTTATCAATTACCAAACCTTTCATCAATACCTTGGCGTATATATGGATGATGTGGCAGATATGAAAGACCTATTTAGCAGTCTACATTTCTCTGGCATGGATTGCGCTATAGACAACGATAAACTATTGGCAGATGGCTATACAATGGTAAATGATAGCATAAGTTCTTATTTGCAAGCATTGGCAATATCGGGCAAGGCAAGTACCAATTCCGAAAAAGTATTTTCCAATAAATCTTCGTTTTATTTAAGCATGGGTTTTAAAGATTTTAATTCTTTTTATAACAACCTAACCACTATTTGGCAAAAAGATGCCATAGCATACACCGCACAGCAAGCCAATATTAAAAAAATAGAAAAACTACTGAACATTAATTTACAAAAAAATATGTTCAGTTGGATAGGCTCTGAAATAGCCATAGCCCAATACGAAACAGATGTGCTTATAGGCAATAAGCTACACAATATAATGGCAATAAAAGCCAATGATATAGACGATGCCAAAGAAAACCTCGATATTATAGAAACCAAAATTAGAAAGCGTACACCGCTTAAATTTAAAACCGTAAATTACAATGGTTACGATATAAAATATTTAGAAGTAAAAGGATTATTTAAAGCCTTTTTGGGTAAATTATTTTCTAAAATAGATAAGCCGTATTACACCATTATTGGCGACTATGTTATAATGAGTGATGACCCAAAAACACTGCTTGTAACCATAGACGATTATATAGCGCAAAACACTATAAGCAATAGGCAAGATTACAGAGATTTTAGAGATAAATTTCCAAGCGAAACCAGTGTTTTGGCATATATTAGTCCTAATAGGCATTTTGCCAATTTAAAAGGCTTATTGAATGCAGAAAGTTGGGATAGTACTAAACGTAATCCGCAGTTTGTACGTTGTTTTTCGCATGTGGGTTTAAGCCTAAGTGGCGATGGCAATAAAATGCGCACGGTAATGGGAACACAATATACACCATATATAGAAAAACCAATAATTATAGATACTTCATCGAATAGCGAAACAGATACACTTACGGCAATGGATATATTTTTAATCACCTATTTTCAAAACAATATGAATACCACGTATTATGAAAACGGACAAGCGCAAACAGTAACAGAAATAGATAAAAAAACCAATTTGCCTGATGGTATTTATGCCGAATATTATGAAAATGGCATAATAAAAACCAAAGGAAAATACAATAAAGGTAAAAAAGAAGGTACTTGGAAATATTACAAAACCGATGGCACTTTTGACACCAAAGAGAAATATAACGATGGCGAACTAAAACGACAAGGCTTTTTCAATAGGCTATTTGGTAGTGATGATTAAAGCCTAAACTATTTTTTTAAAAAAGGATTTAATTTTTGTGAGAAATTTTTAATTGAATCTTTGTATTTAGATTTTTCTTTAATATTTTCTAAAAACTTAAATAAGCCCGCAGGATTATTTAATATGGTAAAATTTGAAGGTATTTTTAATTCCTTTTTATTTATTACTTGTGTACCCGATAGTAAAACTTCAGTATCTTTCCATTGTTTACCCAAGTTATTGATAA
This sequence comes from uncultured Chitinophaga sp., assembly GCA_964505065.1. GTDB lineage: Bacteria > Bacteroidota > Bacteroidia > NS11-12g > UBA955 > JABMMZ01. The sequence continues at coordinate 26,191 of CAZDGF010000037.1, read as the reverse complement.
ATGTTTGCACACTTACATTGCTTGTAAGCGAGGTAATAATACTAAAAATATAATCGGGCTTGCGCATTTCAAAAATATGGTATAAATCTTCAATTGGCATTTGAGAACCCAAATAAATAACCTCGTGTCCTCTGCTTCTTAAAATATAATTAGAGAATAAAATACTCAAATCGTGCGACTCTCCCGAAGGCACAAACACTAAAAATTTTCTTGATTCCTTGTTCAAACTTACTGTTAGCCCATCTATAGCCACAAACAAACGCTGCCTAATAAGGTTAGAAATAAAATGCTCGTGGGCAGGATGTATTGTGCCCGAAAGCCATAGCAAACCTACCTGTTCCATAAATGGAAATACAATTTGCAGCATGGTATCTTCTAATCCAATTTTTAAAATATTGATAGACAAAATTTTGTTAAATTCCTTTTCGTCAAAAAGCATCATGGTGCTTATTAGCGATTGTATTTGCCCATTGTACTGCGATTTATTTTCTGAAAACTCCTGACATTTGGCATATATTTCCTCCAAACTCATTTCGGCAATTTTAGAAATTTTAAAGCCATTATTATTCAGTATAGAAATATTTAGAATAAGGCGCAACTGCTGTTCATCGTAATAGCGAATGCCAGTATCTGTTCTATGGGGTTCAAAAATTTTATAACGCTGTTCCCATATTCTAATGGTATGGGCTTTTATGCCTGTTATATTTTCTAAATCTTTGATAAATAACTTGTTTCGGTAGTCTTTTTTACTTTTTAACATCTTATGGTTTTAAAACTATTCATACTTTATTTGGTTTAATATTATAAATGCAAAAAGTATTAATAGCAGGTGGTACGGGTTTAATTGGTTCAAATTTAATTGAAAAACTTAAACAAAAAAAATACGAAATTGTTTTGTTAACCACCCAACAGAGCAAAGCCAATAATACAGATATATTTTATTGGCAACCATACAATAACATACTACCCAAAGAAGCTTTAAGCAATGTTAGTGTTTGTATAAACTTGTGTGGCGCAGGTATTTTTGAACAAGATTTTACAGAAAAAAGAAAACAAGAACTATACGATAGCCGCATTATTTCTGCTAAAGTATTGTTCAATTCATTTAAACAAAATAGCATTGCTTTAAAATCATATATAGGAGCTTCGGCAATTGGCTATTACGAAAATATAACAACAGAAATATTAACAGAAGAAAGCGAACAAGGCAATTGGTTTTTGAGCCAATTGGTTGCAGATTGGGAAATAGCGCACGAAAGTTTTAATCCTATAAGTAGCAATGTTGCCTTAATTAGAATAGGTATTGTATTATCCGAAAAAGGTGGGTTTTTAAAACAATTGGCAATGCCAATAAAATATTTCGTGGGTGCTATTCCAGGCAGCGGCAAACAAATTACAAGTTGGATACATATTGATGACCTAACAAATTTTATGGTTTATGCTATAGAAAACAATTTGAATGGCATATACAATGGTGTAGCCAATACTCCAGAAACATTAAAAACACTAACACAACTTACGGCTAAAACGCTTAAACGACCATTATGGTTGCCTAATATTCCTGCTTTTATGCTAAAAATAATTTTTGGCAAACGTGCGCCTTTATTGCTTAGCAGCCAACTTGTTAGCAATGCTAAAATGTTAAATACAGGTTTTAAATTTGAATTTGAAAAAGCACAAGTAGCTATTAATAATTTATTACAAAAATGAATACTATATTTTGGTTTAGAAGAGATTTAAGATTGAATGATAATGCGGGTTTATACCATGCCTTGAAGAACAATAATGCTGTAATTCCAATATTTATTTTTGATACTGAAATACTACAACATTTAACAGATAAAACGGATAAACGTGTATTATTTATATACGAAACTATTGCAAAACTAAAGCAAGAACTTAAAGCAATGGGTAGCGATTTGAAAGTATTTTATGGAGAAACAGAAAATGTTTTTTCTGAAATTTTTAAAACTCTGAATGTTAAAAATATTTACACCAACCACGATTATGAGCCAAATGCAATAAACAGAGATGAAAAAATAAAATTATTAGCGCAAAAAAATAATGCTGAATTTAAAACCTGTAAAGACCAATGTGTTTTTGAATACAACGAGGTGCTAAAAGACGATGGCTTGCCCTACACTGTTTTTACACCATACAGCCGAAAATGGAAAGCCAAACTAAACGCATTTTACCTAAAACCCTACCCTACCGAAAAATATTTTTCTAATTTTAAACCAATGGATTCCGAACCTTTGTTGAGTTTAGAAAGTATGGGATTTATTGTTTCAAATTTTATTTTTCCAAATACAAATACCACACAGGGTATTATTAAAAATTATGAAAAAAACAGAGATATACCAAGCGTAAACGGCACAAGCCGCCTAAGTTTACATTTTAGGTTTGGCACTATTTCAATAAGACAAAAAGCTGCAAATGCTTTGGATTTAAGCGAAAAATGGTTGAATGAATTAATTTGGCGAGATTTTTACATGCAAATTTTGGCTCATTTTCCGCATGTTGTAAAAGGTGCATTTAAACCCCAATACGATAAAATAGAATGGCGCAACAATGAAACAGAATTTGCTGCATGGTGCAATGGGCAAACTGGTTACCCAATTGTAGATGCAGGTATGCGAGAGCTAAATACTACGGGCTTTATGCACAATAGAGTGCGTATGATTGTTGCAAGTTTTTTAACCAAACATTTATTGATAGATTGGCGTTGGGGCGAGGCTTATTTTGCAGAAAAATTATTAGATTTTGAATTGGCAAGTAACAATGGCGGCTGGCAATGGGCAGCAGGTAGCGGTGTAGATGCTGCCCCATATTTTAGAGTGTTTAATCCTTATTTGCAAACAGATAAATTTGACCCTGAGTTAAAATATATCAAACAATGGATACCAGAATACAACACCCCAAAATACCCTGCTCCTATTGTTGAACACACCTTTGCACGCAATAGATGCTTAGAGGTATATAAAAAAGGTTTATCAGAAATTTAGAATTTAATTTTTTCAAAAATATAAATATCCAATTGCTTGTCTAACTGCTCGTTTTCATCTTTGCCTTCTATGTATTTTAACAATTTATAATTGGCATTATTTTGCAACCATGCTAAAGGCATGTTTCCTTCGCGCGTGCAATAGTATGGCTCCCAAATTACAATTACACCTTTTTCTGCCCAATCGCCCTCTTTATTGATACTCCATATATAATACGAAGATTTTACATCGTATTCATCTTTGTTAAATTTTACATTAAAGTATGGCGACTGATGGATAATGGTTCGTTGCATTAAATTATTTGCTAAAAGCCAATTGCCCGCTTTTTCTATATTGCTGTTCAGTTTATCAATTTTCACAGTAGGCTCTTTGTATCTATGTGGCTTGGCATAGCCTGTTTCTTTATAGCCTACCCAAATAACAATGAATGTAAATAATATTGAAAATTCTATTTTATAATACTTGTTTTCAATCTTAAATACTTTAATAATAAATGACAGAAAGTACAAAACCACAACTACCATACAAGGCGCAATTACAGCCATTACCCTTGTTAGCCCATGGCTACCCAATATACCCAAATAATATATAACAGTATGGGCAGCAAAATAGCTCCAAAAAATAAGCAAAGACAATAAAATTAAATCATTTTTTTTGTGTTTTATCCATTCATAAATAAACAATATATTACCTAAAATAAATAACAACAACAATGGTAATCCAAATATTTGCCTTGCTGCACGAATGTAATGCAGTAGGCTTCCTTTGCCTGGGTCGAAGGTGCTTTCCAATTCTGCTTTTAAATAAGGATTTTCTGTAATTATCCAAAATAAATGCCCTGTAATGGCAAAGCCTACAAAATTTAAAATTATACTACCCAAAAGCAACCATAACAACAAACGAAATTCTTTTTTAAATATTAAAAAAACGAATATAGCACCGCATATTACAAAACCCTCAGTTCTTAAATAAGGTAAAAAAGAGGCTAATGCAATGGCAGTTTTTTTACTTTCAATTTGCCATAAATAAATAACCATACAGAGCATTAAAATATTCAATGGCTCTGTAAGGCAAGAAATAGTATTTCCAAATACAATAGGGCAAAAACAAAGCAATGGAATAGCTAACCACTCATTGGCAATGTTTTCTTTTTTTAAACTTAAAGCTATTAAAACGCCACTTATTAATGCACAAAACAGATTGAACCACACCATTGCCCACAAACCAATATTGCAAAACAATGTTGTACACCATGTAAACACAGGCTTATTCCATTGGTCTATCAATAAATTGGGGTACTTTATAGCATATTTGGATATTAAAAAATGATGCCAAGTATCTTGCCCGCCTTCTAAACTTTGAGCTTGAAAATAAGCAAAGCCATAAAGCAATAAGCAACCTAAAAACGAAATGAGTATTGGTTTATTTTTTAGCATTTAAAATATGCCTCAAAAATAAAGGAATGAAATAAAAAATTGAACTTATTTATTTAAAAGGGTAAATGTTCTATCAAGCCCTTGCTTGTTTTCGTTACCCAAAAATACTGTATGGGTTGTAGTATATTGAATTATTCTATCATTTATTTTCCCATATTGGTATCTGTAAGTATCTACAATATAAATATAGGGCGATGCCTCTGTAAATACTTCTGGTTTTTTTTCGTTTATAAAATTATAATAATCTTCTTGCAGCACATTATTATCTTCATTATCTGTAACAATTTTGCCTGTAAAAAACACGGAATTTTTAATTTCATCATGAACAATAGCTTTAAAACCGCCAGATTTTAATAAATTTTCGCCTCCAAATGGGTTTACAACTTCTCTTGCCAAATAATAATTGGTATTCATTATATAGCTTTCGCCATAAATATCCATAAGCTCTATAACACGAGGTATAACAGCCTTTTCTACATTCTCTTGGCTATGGTAATATACATAATAATATTTCAAGGTATTAGAATCTATTTCTTTATTGACGTAAGAAATTTTAATGTTATTGATTAATACTTGTGCAAATAATTCCCAATTTTGCAATTCAAGAAACTCCCCATTAGCGGCAAATACCAACTGATAAGTGCCCGTTTGTAATATACTTTGCGCTGTCATTACATCATTACTTGGAATACCATTGTAATACGCATCGGCATAGTTCATATTAATAATAGTATTGCTATCATTTTTTTCTGCAACATTGAATAACATATAAGTGGTATCATATTGCAAATACAAATATTGTCCATTTGGGTTTTGCTGAAACCTTGTTTCTGCTAATTGATACACAAATTTATCGCCTTTTTTCCAATTGGTTTTAAAATCAAAATAGTTGTCTGTCTGTGCTACTATTGCCGAATAAGCAAAAACACAAGTACCCAACAAACTATTTCTAATGGTTTTCATTTGTACTTCAAATTTAAGCGGAATTATTTTGTATTTCAAAATAAAATTAATTTTATTTTTATAAATTCAAGTATTATGCCAATTATGAATTAAAACTTTGTTTCTTTTTTGGACGAATAATTAAGCGCAAAGATTGGTCTTTGGTAAAATAAGCAATTGTCCAATTAATGAATATAAAAAAGCGGTTTTTTACCCCAACTATTGCCATTAGGTGTACAAACATCCAAGCCAACCAAGCCATAATACCACCAAAGGTAAATTTGGGCAAATCTACCACTGCTAGATTTCTTCCTATGGTAGCCATATTGCCTTTGTTGCTGTATTTAAAAGGTTTTAGCGCTTCTTTTTTTTCTATTCTTTGTAAATTTTTGCTCAACAATGCTGCTTGCTGAATAGCTACTTGTGCCACTTGTGGGTGCCCTTTGGGATATTTTTCTTCCGTTTGAAGGGCATTATCGCCTATGGCAAATATATTTTTTTGATTAACAATTACATTGTTTTCATTTACCAAAACTCTGCCATTGGGCAAATAATTTTCCGTTGGCAAGCCATTAATTTTATTGGCTGTAATGCCTGCTGCCCAAATTAAGGTTCGGGTTTTAATTACTTCTCCGTTAGATATTTGCGCTTCATAGTTTTCATACCCTTTTACACTTACACCCAAATGTAATTTCACATTCAGTTTTTCTAAATATTTTTGAGCCAATCGGCTGCTTTTTTCACTCATTGCGCCAAGCACTTTGGGGCTGTTTTCTACCAAGTGAATTTGCATTTTTGCAAAATCTATTTCGGGGTAATCTTTTGGTAAAATATGATTGCGCATATCTGCCAAAGCACCTGCCAACTCTACACCTGTAGGTCCACCACCTACAATTACAATATTTAAATTAGCTGCTCTTTCTTCATCATTATTGGCAACTAACGCATACTCAAAATTTTCTAAAATAATATTGCGCAATTTTAATGCTTCCGATACCGATTTCATAGGTAAGCCATTTTCTGCAATACTTTCTATGCCATAATAATTGGTATCTGCACCTGTGGCTATTACCAAATAATCGTATTGAATATTGCCAATAGTGGTTTCAATTTCATTTTTTTCTGCATTGATTTTCAAAACAGTAGTTTCTCTAAAATGAAAGTTTTTTAAATTTTGAAATACTTTTCTAAAAGGAAATGAAATAGCACTTGGCTCAAGCCCTGCTGTAGCCACTTGGTAAAATAAGGGTTGAAACTGATGGTAATTATTTTTATCTAATAGCACCACTTGAAAATTAGATTTGCGAAGCGATGTAGCCAGTTTTAAACCAGCAAAGCCACCGCCTATAATTACTACACGTTTTTTATCTGTTTGGGGAATGTTTGGTTGCACTATTTTATTTTTTTTATTTTTTGGAATTTTAGAGTTTTGATTTTATGGGTGAAAAATAATATGATATTTTTATTTTAGATTTTCAAAATTATTCTGTTCAATATCTAATTCAAATTTCAATCTGTCTTCTTCTACTAATTTTTTTAAATCTTCCTCTTTGGGTAAATACAATAAATATTTATTGGCAAAAAGATTACTTTTATCATTTAATACTGAATATTTAACAATGGTTTCGTCTTTTTCTGAACATAACAATAGCCCAATAGTTGGGTTATCATCATTTCCTCGTTTTAAATCATCATACATTCGCACATACATATCTAATTGACCAATATCTTGATGTGTCATAGTACTCGTTTTTAATTCTATTATAATGAAACACTTGAGTATATAATTATAAAATACCAAATCAATATAAAAATCAGAAGTATCGGTAATAATATGTTGCTGGCGAGCCACAAATGCAAAGCCTTTGCCAAACTCTAATAAAAATTTTTGTAAATGGTCTATAATTGCTGTTTCAATACTTCTCTCTGTGTTTTTCTCATCAGATGAAAGCCCTAAAAACTCAAAAATATATGGGTCTTTTAATAAATTTTCGATAGTAGGTTTTGTTGTTTTTTCAGGCAAATGTTTCACTACTCTTTCGAATGTCAATGAATTAATTTGTCGTTGTAATTCTCTACTATTCCATTTTGAAGCAACTGATTCTTGCAAATAATAGTTGCGTTTGGTATCATTATCTAATCTTGAAAGCAAGCGATAATGTGTCCAACTCAATTCGTGACGCAGTGCGTCACGAATTGGAAATGCCTTATAAAAACTTCTAATATTTCTAAGATTACTTTCATCATATCCCTTGCCAAATTCTAATGTAAGTGATAGAGACAAGTTTTTTAGCGTAGCTTTACCATATTGGGCTTTAGCATTTCCGTGTTGTTCATCTTCTATTATTAGCTTCCCAATTTGCCAATAAGTTTCCAAAAGCGAAGAGTTTGCTATTCTGTAAACCCTTTGCCTAGCTGCTAAAATAATTTCTTTTACGGAATAAAAAAGATGGTTATTATCTACAGTCATTTTATTGTTTTTTTCTACACCTTAAACTCACTGGTAGTATGAAACTCTATTTTAGGATTTTGCTGAATAGCTGTGTTCAATATCCAACTTGTTTCTGCTAAAAATACTATGTTATCGTCTTTGTCTTTTACTATATTTTTTTGTCTGAATTTACAAAATTCTGCTATTTCGGCTGCTTCGCCTGTCATCCAGCAAGCTTTGTAAAACGAGCGTGGTTCAAATCTACATTTGGCATTGTATTCGTTTTCTAATCTATATTGTATAACCTCAAATTGCAGCTCTCCAACTGTTCCTATAAATTTTCTATTGCCTGGTTCTTGCCTAAATAATTGCGCTACGCCCTCGTCTGTTAGCTGGTCAATACCTTTTTCTAGTTGCTTGCTTTTCATTGGGTCAAGGTTTATCAGTTCTTTAAATATTTCGGGCGAAAACGAAGGAACACCTTTAAACATAAAGCCTTCGCCTTCCGTTAAAGTATCGCCAATTTTAAAATTACCAGTGTCATATAAACCTACCACATCGCCAGCAAAGGCATCTTCTAAAAGTTCCTTGCTATCTGCCATAAAAGTAAACGGACTGGCAAATTTCATATTTTTATCTAAACGCACATGTTTAAAAAATTTATTGCGCTCAAATTTACCTGAACAAACTCTTAAAAAAGCAATTCTATCTCTATGTCTTGGGTCGAGGTTGGCATGTATTTTAAATATAAACCCTGAAAACTTGTTTTCATCTGGTTTTACTTCTCTATCGCTGCTTTGCCGTGGCTGTGGGAAGGGTGCTATTTCTAAAAATTTTTCTAATAATTCTTTTATACCAAAATTATTTAATGCGCTACCAAAAAATACGGGCGCCTCCTCTCCTGCCAAATATTTTTCTACCTTAAACTCGCCATAAACACCATCAATTAATTCTACATCTGCCCTTAATTGCGTAGCATCTTTTTCTAATATTTCGTCCAGTAGTGGGTCGCTTAGGTCATCAATTCTTACCACATCTTTGCTTATTTTGGTTTTATTGGCTTCAAATAAATTAAGACTTTTATCGTAAATTTTATAAACGCCTTTAAAGCTTTTTCCGCCATTTATAGGCCAGCTCATTGGACGTACTTTGATATTCAGTTTTTGTTCCAGTTCATCAAGTAAATCAAATGGGTCTCTGCCATCTCTATCCACTTTATTGATAAAAACAATAACAGGCGTATTGCGCATTCGGCACACTTCCATTAGCCTTTCTGTTTGTTCCTCTACCCCTTTTACGCAATCTATTACCAATATTACACTATCTACAGCTGTAAGGGTTCGGTAAGTATCTTCCGCAAAATCTTTATGACCAGGGGTATCCAGAATATTTACCAATTTGCCATTATACTCAAACGTCATAACACTGGTGGCTACAGATATACCACGTTGTTTTTCTATTTCCATAAAATCGCTGGTAGCAGCTTTTTTAATTTTGTTGCTTTTTACAGCACCCGCTGTTTGTATTGCTCCTCCAAATAGTAAAAACTTTTCAGTTAAAGTTGTTTTTCCCGCATCGGGGTGAGAGATAATGGCAAAGGTTTTTCGTTTATGTATTTCAGCAGAAAGATTCACAGGGGCAAAGTTACTCTTTTGCTTGTTAATTTATTTTAGAAATTAATCCTTTCTATAAACACTCCAAAAATTACTTCTTTCAAGCCAATGTGTTTGGTTTGTAGCCTCTAAAATGATAGGCACTTGGAAGTATATTTTGGTAAATCCTTTTTTATTTTCTAATTTATAATTTGGCACAATAACTAAAGTTCCACTTACAATACTATCTGTATTTTCTACTATTTGCCAATGCTTACAAGTAGTATCTTTCATATAAAAATGATACCATAAATTATCTAAATAGGGATTTTGTTTTAAGCAAACTATAGGCACATTATTTTTAGTATAAAGCCATTGAAACACATCTATTCTTGGGTTTGAAGATTTAAAAGAAGATATAGGCAGAGCGATAAAATTAAGAATAATTAATGCTATCAACAAATAATTTAAAGCCATTGTAGTTTTAATTTTTTGCTTAAATTCTATATAAAACCAAACCAAAAATATAGGCACAAAATAGATTAATCCCAAATTAATCAATAGGAAATTTGAAAAATTGAACTATTTGATTTAGTTGGGATTAACCCCGATTTAAAAATTGCAATTATGTTTTGTAAAAACATGATTTGCAATTTGTTATTCGATTCAGCAATTCTATTGCTGAATTTGGGTTTAACAAAAATGCAAAACTAAATACCATAGCTATGGCACACCAATTTTCGCTACTAAAACGTACATGTTGATAAGGCATAAACCATAAAAAACAAGAAATAAGCACAAATAATAAATAATGTTGCTTGCTTGCTTTAAATACAATTTTACCTAAAAAATGAATAGCCAATAAACCCAACATTGCGCTTAAAACCCTTGAAAAAGCAGCCAATACAAACGGATTATTTATGCCCAAAAAAGCAAAAAACTTAACCAAACCAACAAATACAAATACTTGTAAGCTTGGGCGCATTGTGGCTTTAAACTCCCAAGCCAAATCATTAGCTTGAATATTGCCTAAATAATAATTGGCATACTCTATCAACTGAGAATGCTCATCTACATGAAAATAACCTGTGCTAAACCATGCTGCCAACAGATGAATAAAAATGGCACTAAACCATATAATTTTTACTTTATTATTCAGCAATAGCTTTTCTAATTTTCAATAGTTTTTCCAACAAAGGTTCAAGTAAATCTATTTGTAGCATATTTGCGCCATCGCTCAAAGCCGCGCTTGGGCGTGGATGAGTTTCTATAAATAAACCATCGGCACCTGTGGCTATGGCTGCCTTGGCTATAGTTTCTATCATTTGCGGCAAACCGCCTGTAACACCACTGCTTTGGTTTGGCTGTTGTAAGCTATGGGTAATATCCATTACTACAGGGTGCTCCATAGCTTTTAGCCAAGTAATGTTTCTAAAGTCAACTATCATATCGCCATAGCCAAACATATTGCCTCTATCAGTTAAAATAATATTGTTGTTGCCGCTATCAATTACCTTTTGGGCTGCATGTTGCATAGCATTGGCTGCTGCAAATTGTCCTTTTTTTATGTTTACAACTTTACCTGTTTTGGCTGCTGCTACCAATAGTTCTGTTTGCCTAAAAAGAAAAGCAGGAATTTGCAGTACATCTACATATTGGGCTGCCATTGCTGCCTCGTGGCTTTCGTGAATATCTGTTACCGTAGGCACATTGAAGTGTTTGCCTACTTTTTGTAATATTTCCAATGCTTTTATATCGCCTATGCCTGTAAACGAATCTACACGGCTGCGGTTTGCTTTTCTGTATGAGCCTTTAAATATCCACGGAATTTGCAACCTATTGCTTATATCATTCAGTTTTTCGGCTATTTCAAAAGCTATTTCCTCGCTTTCTATAGCACAAGGACCAGCAAGTATAAAAAAATTGTTTGTTGCCGTATGTTTTAAGTTTGGTATGTTCAACATATTTTTAAAATGCAAAAATAGGCTTTAAACTATTTCAAACTTAAAAGTTTTTTAAGCTAAATTTAATTCGGGTTTGTAACCCAATTTTTCCATAGCTGAAAAATGCGAGCGCACAGCTTCCCAAAAACCCTTAAACTCATTGTAAGGCACATTGTGTTTTTCGCATAATTCCTTAACAATTGGGCGTATTGCAGGATAATGTACATGGCTAACTTTTGGAAATAAATGATGCTCCACCTGAAAATTTAAGCCGCCTAATGCCCATGTTAAAAATTTATTATCTGTGCTAAAATCAAAAGTAGTTTTCATTTGAAAAACTGCCCAATCTTCTTCAATTTTAGCAATATTGCCTTCGTTTTGCGCATCGGCATAAGCTGCACCCTCCACAACATGTGCCAACTGAAATACCAAAGACATAACCACACCCATTACAAAATTATAAAACAAGAACCCAATAATAAACTTGGTAAAACCAACATAAATAATAGGAATAGCTATCCAAACGGCAACAAAATAAACTTTAGTTGTCCAAAATATAATATGGTCTTTAAGTTTCTTTTTAGCCATTGTAGTGGTATGTATTTTATTGGTAAAATACTTATTGAAATCCATAAAAAATATCCAAAATAAAGTAGCTATACCGTATAAAAACAGCATATAAAAATGCTGGTTTTTGTGCATTTTATTATACGGCTGATTGGGCGACATACGCAAAAAAGGTGGTTTAAAAATATCGTCATCTACCCCATCTATATTGGTGTAGGTATGGTGCAATACATTGTGTTTTATTTTCCAATAATTACAATCGGCACCCAAAAAATTAAGACTATAACCAAAAAACTCATTCACATTGCTATTGTTAGAAAAAGCGCCATGGCACGAATCGTGCATAACATTAAATCCAATTAAAGCCATAAATGTACCCAATACAGCTAATAGCAGCATAGAAACAAAAGCAGGTATTTCTATATTGAACCAAGCATTAGAAAACACCAAGGTACAATACAAGACTATAACTACAGCATACATAAAAAATGCTTTAAAAAATAATTTGGCATTGCCCCTTTGGCTAATACCTTTTTCTTTAAAATATTGTTTTATACGCTCGTTTAGTTCTATATGAAACTGACGGTTATTGTTGGCAAAACTTACTTGTGGCATAGTTATATTTAGATTGCAAATTTAATAAAATTTGAATTATTATATATAACACTTTTTTAATAATTTGGTTTTTATAGTATTAAAATAAAAGAATCCATTTGCTTTATTAGTATACCCCTCCTATTTTTCTATTGTTCCATTGTATACTATCCTTGAAAGAGGGTAAAAATTTGGGCATATCTTGCTTAAATTGATTATCCGTTAAGGCATTCATAAAAGCAATAATATTGGCTATTTCTTTTTTTGAAAGATTCAACTTATCTGTAGCCAATGTTTGATAAGGCAAATGAATACCTACCCCCTCTCCTCCTCCATTGTTATAAAATGTCATTACAGCATTTAAATCTTTATAAGCACCATTGTGCATATATGGAAAAGTAAGTTCTATGTTTCTAACTGTTGGCGTTTTAAAAGAATACTCATAAAAAGGCACTTGCTCTTTAAGCAATGCTGTTCCCCTGCCTTTATCCTCACTCAAATATTGTTTTTTACTATCAGGATTTTCAGCAACTCCTAATACTTCACTTTCCGACTCGGTATAATATGGAGGCACTGTCCCATTAAAAACTGGTGCAAAATGGCAAGTACCACAAGCCGCTTTGCCCATAAAAAGATTATAACCTTTGATAATATTTTGTTTATTTTTTATTTCAAAATTTGCATTCTTTATCAATTTATCAAAAGTAGAATTAAAACCATTCAAGCTGCCAACATAAGCAGCTATAGAGAATTGTACTTGTTGAATTGATAAATCTTCGGTACCATAAGTGGTGTTAAATAATTTTAAATACTCGTTGCTATTTTTTAATTTTTCTAAAATACTTAACCAATCCGAATTAAACTCCGCTTTACTTGTAACAACATGCTCCATTTGGTCTGTAAGCCCTTGAGCGCGCAAATCATGAAAATATCTATCGCTGTAAACACAATTTAACAATGTTGGCGAGTTGCGTTTTACTGTGCCATTAAAATTATAACCAATGCTTTTGGGTATATTATCTGTAAAACCCTTACTTGGGTTATGGCAACTGGCGCATGCTCTTTCATTGTTGAGCGATAAAATTGGGTCGAAAAACAACAATTTACCTAATGCTATATTTTCTGTGGTATTAAATTTTTGAGGAATATTTAAAAAATATGAAGCGTTTAAAAAATTAGCGTCAAAAATATTTTCGCTCATATAGTTTACAGCTTTAGGATTGTTGCTTATTTCATTTGGCATTTCATAACCTAATGCTAAATGTAGTTTAAGCAAATTTTTATACAAAGGGTTGATAAAAGCTTGGGTAAAATAAAAACGGTTGAAACTTTCAAAATTTTGATTATTTTCAAGATAAATATTGGCATTTTTAAACATTAAAAACAAAGAATCTGAAAGTAATTTATTATGCTTTTCAAAAACATTTTTATACAATAAAAAATCGTTTTCCATTGTTTGCATACTTGTGGCTACATCTTTTAATGCATTTCCAGAACCTGGAACATCAAAACCCACAACACCCATTGTAGCTATTCTTATCAGTTCTATTCTTGAGGCTATAAATATATCTCTATCATAAAAATATTGCGCACCCATATCATTCAATATTTTTTGTAAATACTTAAATTCTGTTATTAAAAGTACTCTATTTAAAGTATCTTGATACATTAAATCATCAATCAATTGTAAGCCTTTGGGATTTAATACATTTATACCAAAACTATTATTTTCTATTTTAGGTAAAGGTGCTCCATTAATATTTTCTTTAACCAAAATAGGTTCTGCATATTCCAGTAAATATTGTACTTTCTTAAAACCAAATCTTACTTTAAGATAGCTTTGCTTTAAACTTTTATCATCTGAATTATTTTTTTCTAATAATTGAATAATTTGAGCTATTTCTGTCTTAAATTCGGCTATCCTTTGTTGGTAATTATTTTTAATTTTTTGAATAGCCGTTTTTTCATCTTTTTTAAAAGAAAATATTATAATGCTGATTAATAATATAACAATAGTTGTAATTTTTGTTTTCATTGGATAATAGATAATTAATAAAAAAAATCACGCCAAGACGAAATTTTTTTTATTAAAGTTATAATATTTTGAGTAATTATTTATATTTAGTATAATTGATTTATACATCAAAAAAGAACCGATGAATTTTCATCATCGGCTCTTTAATTTTTTTAGTTATTTAAAATTGTTATTCTACAATAAATTTCAAGGTTTTGCCTTCTGCATTTTGAATAAAATATATACCTGAATTTAGGTCTTCAATGTTTATAAAATTAACTTGGCGAGCCACTTTTATTCTTTGTCCATTAGTATTATATATAGCTACATCTGTCGTTATATTAAAATTCAACTCTCTGTTAGCAGGATTAGGGTAAATTGAAAAAGCCGACCCATCAAATTGAGATTGATTGATAATTGAACTGCTATTTACTTTAAAACCACTGATAGCATACGTTAAAGAATTGTTATATGGCGGTGTATTTGCTGTACTTGGGTGTTGGCTATTTATCAACATTGTATTTTCATCCATCATTACAGCACCAGTAATTTCGGCTCCTGGAGCACAAGCTGTAATACGCACCAAATGGCTAAAATTAGGATTTGGAATACTCATATCTAAAAGAAAAGTTTCACAATTTGTTTGTGTTATACCTGCAGGCATTCTATTCCAATTTGTTCCATTCAAATCTTCTTGAATTATCATGTAATCTTTGCCGCCAATTTTTGCAAAATCTAATCCATCTGGGTTTGAAAAATGTATTTGAGGGTAAGCAAATCTATTTTGAGATGTTGATGCTGGAGACAAAGGACCTCCTTCTATGTAAGAACGAACTAAATCTGTTGCTGGGTCGAATTCAATTACTCTTCCATAATAATCTGCAAATTTTCCTTGTCTTACAGAATCTGCTGCTTGGGCATCAGTACCTGTAAAATTAATTCCTTTTAATACTCTGAAACGTGCTTTATAACCGTCAATCAAAGATTGTCCAACAACGCCATATCTTGCTAATCCGCTATTATAATTAAAAGCATCTCTACCTGTTTCTGTAATATAAATTTTACCATTGAACACATTTCCCCATTCTAATCTGTTAAACATACTTGCACCTCTGCGTATTGCTATTGTATTTAAAATTTTTAAAGTATCTAAATTATTTTCTATGGTTATCCATTTTGTAGGTGCATCATGTTTGTAAACATATAATTGTCCTGTTGTAAAATCGCCAGCTGTTGTTGCAATAAACTTTGCTAATATACCTGGAGAAGCGTCTTCAAATAAATATACAGTTTTATTATCAGCCATTATAGCTCCACCTTCCCAACCCGCTCTGCCCCAATTGTATTGTTTTCTTATTGCTTTTGCATTTTTATGGTCTATTTCTACCATCCAATTTAGGTTTTCAAAACGCTTTAGTACTTTGCCATTAAAACCTGGAAATCCTGCTGGCGTTGTAGTTCCAATTGTAAAATTGCTTGTATCTGTAAAACCATTGCCACTAGCATAAATACCAGGGTTACTTGTTTGCATCCATTCTTCAGCTGTCCATACTCTTTGAGATGTTCTAATGCCTCCGCAGTTCATTCCGGTTTCACCAACTGTATTTACAAAATCAATATTAAAATATTTTCCTTTTCTGCCGTCTGCCAAAGTTTGGTCCACAACTTCTAAAACATCGCCAGCTTTGCGTTTCAATTTAAACATTGTCATACCACCACCATCGCCAATTTTATTGTCTTTTATAGTCATTTCGTGGTTTACTACAACATAGCCCAAATCGGCAGATGAGGTATTGGTTTCTTTTACAAAAGCTATAAAATCGTGCCATTGTTTGGCAGGTGCTTTGCCAGCTGGGTTGCCATAAGTGGCAGTTGTTTGTACTGTATCTTGCCCGCCAACAAATATTACTTGTTGCTTTAAAGGCGATTTTGGCATCCAAACAGTTTTAACGCTCCAAGCGGTATCTATTTGAATAGGGAAAGGTAGTTGAGCTTTGGCTTGAAAAACAGAGGCTAAAGCTACGATTGCGGTTAGTAAATTCTTTTTCATTTGTTGTATTTTATATTTAACGCTACAAAAAACGATACGTTAAATTATGATACTTACAATTAGGTATTATCTTTTTTGAAACTTTACGTTAAAATAAAATACCAAAAACATTAAGAAAACATTAACGTAGATTTTTAACTATTGATTTTTATTGTTTTGTAAAATAATAAAAGGAATAGCCTCTTTTATCCATTGTTTTTCAATACCAATATTGGGTACTACCTCCATTACCAAGCTGCCTAATGCCAAATCTATATCGCCATCTTTATCATAATCAAAGGCATCTAAAAGTATCCAACGTCCTTTATTAACTTGCGTAAAACTGCTGGCTTCAAATTTATTGCTACCTTTATTTTCTAAATACACAAAACTTTCTTGCGGTACATTTACCCAATCTGGAAAAAAAGAAATAGTAGCAATATCCATATCGCCATCTTTATCATAATCGGCAACTATGGCATTGTATGCCCCATTCAATTGATAAAAAAACGATTGCTTAAACTCATTTTTGCCATTGTTTAAAAAATAATAAATGCCATGGTAAGGGCGCAGCAGCATACTAAAATCTGCATTATCGCCACAGGTATATACAATATCTAAATGCTTATCGTTGTTCAAATCTATTAAATTAAAATTGGTAGAACCATTGCTTGGCGAAAAGCTAATTAAACGCTTTCTTTCATACTGATTATTGCCTTTGTTATAATACACATCTATTCCCTCATCTGCTTGGGCAAAAAGGGCTACAATATCTGGCTTGCCATCTTTGTTCATATCTATTATTTGGGTTTTGGTAGCCCCAGGTTTTGCCCATAATATTTGTTTGGTGTATGTGCCATTTTTTTGTTGTGTAAAAAGACTTAAAGCCCCTGTAAATTTTCCAAATTCTGATATAATAAAATCATCTAATCCGTCTGCATTCATATCCTGCATACTTGTATTTACGGGGCGTTGCAAGTTTTCTATTTCTATTTTAGCACCTGTTTTTCCATTTTTAGGCAATTTTACCAATAGCCCCAAAGGATTATCCGTAGGCGAAAAACTACCCATTACTGTAACCCACATATTGCTTTCATTCTCATTTACACATACAGCTCCTTGCTCTATTTCTGCACCTGTTTGTATGCTAAAATCTTTTTTTAGTTTTAAAAATTGCATGGTATTGGCATCGCCAAAATACAAACCACCTTCAGCGTTAAATTTTAACAATGTAGTTGAAGGTGGGCTAAACTTATTGGGTGGAAAAATGGCTGTAAACAAAGGTGTTTGCGCATTTATTTTTTTAAGTGGAATACTAAAACTATCGGGCGCATTTTGAATATAATACGCTTGAATAGCATGCCACTCATTGTTTGTTAGCATTGGCTTTTCAGGAAAAATATTAGCAGCCATTACTTTTTTACCTCCTTCGCCACTTTCTATTAAACTTTGGCGAATAGTATCGTTTTGGTATATACCCATAAAATGTCCCATTTTGGGCAATACATGGTTTTGCCATAGATCTTTGGTTAATACATTTGGGTTTGGCAATTGATGACAACTTTGGCAATATACAGCGGCTAATTTTTCGCCATTGGATACCTCTATCTTATTTGTATTAGAATTATTGCAGGCTATTAATATTACTATAAGAATGGTGGTTAAAAATAGGTTTAAAATTATTTTCATAGAATATGTAAAATACCTTTACTAATATTAATTTAAAACCAAGTAAGCATTAATATACTGTTAGTTTTTTAGTGTATAGTTAAAAAATAAGTCTTCAGTTTTACTAACTGAAGACTTATTTTAAAAACCAATGTACAACTTTATAGTTAATTCCCTTTATTGATTCTGAAGAAAATCAAAATAAAAAAAATTATCCTTATAAAAATTACAACTTGAATTATTTTTTCTAATTATCATTCTAAAATTAATTTTTGGCTAATACTTTGGGTTTGATTATGAACTCTTAATATTAACACTCCTTTAGGTAATAAATTTTTGTCAATGGTAAGTATACCATTTGATGAATTAATATTTTGGGCATATACTATTTGCCCAATGCTATTGATAATTTCTATTTGATTTTCTTCAGAATCTAAATTGTAAGCAATATTTAAATAAGTATTACTTGCACTTGGATTAGGAAACATAGTGATAGGAATAATAGCCATATCACTTCTATAACTCATAATTTTTGAATATTCAATGTGATGAATACTTACCACTTTTATTCTATAAAATGATAAACCTGTTAAAGTATTATTATCATTGTATTTCATAGAGTGTAAACCATTTTCTATATTATCCGCTTTTATTTTGCCTATGGCATAAAAACTCTTGCCATCAACAGACCTTTCTATTTCAATATAGATAATTGGTTCGTCTATTTCAATTTGCCAATGAATAGCAGCCGATTTATCATTTATTTTTTGAATATAAGCATTCAACCATTTAATACTTAAAGGCACTAAAGGACCTAAGCCTGGAATACCATTACCTGCAAAGCTAAAGCCACTAAATGTTGTAAGTCCATTGCGTTTTACGGAATGGTTTCTGTAGCTTAATATTGTTGAGGTATCGTGTAATGATTGCGACCCCCAAGCACCAGAATTGAATGTAGAACGCTTTATTAAACGCAATTTTGGATTTACAGCCAGTTCATCTCTTGTAAAATCGGTGGCAGTTAATCCTTTAAAATACAACTCTTGATTATAAGTAAAGCCAGATAACCCAGAGTTTTCTAAATGCCAAATATTGTCTGATTTTACATCTAATCCATCTGCATAAGAGGGGTCTGCATCAGTTAGTGTAAATATTCCACTATTATCTCCATCTAAACTCAAAGGTGTGGGGTCAGGGTCTTTGTCATAATAGGTGGCAGTTAATGTACCTGCGCCTGAGCTACCAGTTGTAAACTGAGTATGTGCATAGGTTTTGAATGAAGACAACGGAGTGGCATATACTTTTACTGCTTTCATTTGCATAAAGCCCAATGGAAACCATATACTGCCAGTATAAGCTACTGGAATATTAGTGCGCAATACGCCTTGAAAAAATGCATCTGAATCGTTAACCATATTGCCTGCAAAACCAGGAATTGTTCCATTATTATATATCATTTTATAGCTTGAAGCATCTTCCTGACTAAAACTATCCGCTCCCATTGATACCACTCTGCCTCCAATAAATGAAGCGCCATTATAACAATTTAAATCACCATGTAAGTATGCCATGCTTGCAGGCGTTTTATTTATAAATAGCTTACCTATTTGACCTGGATATGTATTGGTAGCCGATTTAATATTTATTTGTTGTGTATTGCCACTATCTAATACAAATGTTTGGTATTTTGAGCTACCTTGAATATTAATATTACCTTTTACATGAATACCATTGCCTGTAACTAAGGTTAAACTATCTGTATGAAATTTTGAAGATGATTCAATATTACTGCCACCTTCCATTGTATAGTTATTAACTTTAATATTACCACATGCATTAGCAGGATAAGTAGCACAACTATCGGTTATTATTACGCTTTTTGAGTAATCTGCAGGAGGTATTATTTCTGTATCCCAATTACAAGGCTGACACCAACTATTGTTAAATCCACCAATCCATTTATAGGTACTATTGCTGCCAGAGGCTGCAAAGCCACCAAAACCTTCTGTTGCACCAATATCTCTGCAACGGGTTCTTACTACTCCCGTATAATCATCTCTTACTAAATCTGAATTAAATCTATTAGTCATTTTTACCGCTCCATTGAGTATTATATTGCTATTGGTTGTTAAATTGCCATTAGCAGTATCTATAAATACAACTGCACCACAACGTGACAAGGCATCAACGCCTGAGGTAGATTTCCAAGCACTAAAACCCAATATTGATGGTCCACCAGGAATCCACTCGGCTATTTTACTTGTATCTGTGGTATATAGCAAATTTCTGTCGGTAGTGCTTCTTCCGCCACTTGTTCCTACGGTAGTATTTGACCCATTTATTGCCAAATGATTACCCGTACCACCGCTTCGGGTATTATAAAGTATATTTGAATGTGCACGCAAAATTCCCCCTGAGTTATTAGTTCTTAAGGCATAAGTATTATTAACTCCAGAACTGGTATTACCACATATTAATACTGTGTTATGATGGAAATCTACAGTATCTGAGCCAATACTATAAATAAACAACCCATAAATAATTGCATCTTGATGGCAATCATTACCAAGAGTTATCATGTTATTGCTTATTATTTGGCTATCGTTTAAGTTAGTGCCTGTTCCTATAATACCATAAATTGTTTGCCCAATTGAATCTACCGCTAAATTGTAAATTTTATTTTTATAAATATGATTTGTAACTGTTGCCGCATTAATTCCATGAATTATACCCACTCTAGACCTATTAACTCTTATATTGCGTATAATATTATTGCTAAAATCATACCCTTCAGTATAAGCACCATACACTGAAGCATGTTTTACACTAATATTTTCTACAATATTGTTTTGCATATACATGTTTTTTGTAGCTGGATTATAGAGGTTGTATATACCATAAATTAGATTGCTGCCGCTATTTCTATTGGGTGTTAATATATTCGATATTCTATTTGAATCGGCTCTGCCTTGAGGATTTGCGGCAAGTCCTGAATAAAGTTCTGCAACCCCCATACCTAAGCCAGTAATTCTTGAATTTGAGCCATAAGAATAATCTATCAACGAATCGATTGTATTTTTTAAAAAATTTACTACCTGACCACCTACAGATGATGCAATGCCTGCATTTATACCATAAATTTGACCTCCGCTATATGAAATTAAATTTTTAACTGTATTTACCGTATAGTTATGCCTACTATCAGTATTATTGTTGCGCGATGCGATACCATAAATTTTAGAATCATCATTTCCTGATAAAATAGAAATATTGCGAACCAAATTAGAATCAATAAATTGATGTACTGCATTTTTGCCATAAATGCCATATAGGGTTGCGTAAGAATTACCTGTATTGTAAGTTAGCTGAATACTATGAGCAACATTGCCTCCTACTATATTGTGTTTTGCAAAACGTCTGGAGCCTGTATTACCATCTAATTCTATAGCGGTAAAAATAGCGTGTCCAGGTTGTGCAGAGGGATAGTTATACAAGCTAATTCCACCTACAGATTCGCTATAAATTGTACATTTACGAGTGGCATTATCCATATTGATGCCCGCAGCAGTAAAATTGGTATAAGCTGTTGTGGAGTTAGATACATTGCGAATAATTATACTGGCTGTATCTGTTATGCTGCCTATAGTATCTTGGGTTGCTGTAGCCCACACACTATTAAAATAAATGCCACTAAACATATCTGTTCTAAAGGTAGTGTAGCTTGCTGTGCCAGAATGATTGGTTGCAAAATCTATTTTTCTTATTACATTATTTCTACATATAAGCCAAGTTTTAAGAGTATCATTTGTGCCTGCCAAAACTATACCTTTAAATTTATTTTCAGCATTAAAACCCATATTGGGTAATATTTTCCAATACCCTCCTTTGGCAAAAGGCTGTGTGCCACCTATATAATTTCTTTCTATAATAGTGCCCTCTTCTCCATGGTCGGTAGAAATAATTAAATTAATACCTGTAATTGCCACCGAAACAGAAGTGTTAAATAATTGCTGAGTGCCTGCTGGAAAATAAATGTGATTATCGGTAATTTTAAAATTATAAGAATAATCGCCAATATGAATAATATAAATATTGCTATTTAGCGAACCAGCAGTAGCATGGGTTATATTTTCTATTTTATTGCCCGTAATAATAAAATCTCTAACCGAACCTACATTAAAACCAATACCATCTATTCTTATGGCTGTATTACAAGCAGAGTCTGTAATATTCCAGCTCTTAATTACATTATTGCTAATGGTATCGTATTGCATTTTACCCCTTAAATTTGCAGAACTAGAAGGTAAAAAGTAAAATGCTGCCGCTCCTCCTGCATTTCTAACAGCAGTATTAATTATTAAATTGGTAAATTTACAATTAAGCATACCATAGCGGCAGTATATTGCCCCGCCAGAACCAGCTCTGCTGCGGTGGTTGAGCGTTAGTGAGTTTGTGCCATCATTTAAGCCATCTATCACCACATTGTCTGAACCCACAAATTCTAAAAATTGACCATCAGAACCATTAATACTTCTATGTCCACTGGGTGTTACAGTTACTTTATTCCAGTTACTACCACTAGGATTTCCTGATGAATCTAATTTTGCAGAAGTAGTTTCTGTAGTATTTGCAGTAATTGTAATATTAATAATACCTTGATGGGTGGCGTTGTTAATAGCGGCAAAAGCTAATCGTAAATTGGCATAAGTGGCAGATGCTGTGCCTGCGGTAGCGGTTAAAGATACTTGTGCTTTCATTTTGATTGAAAATGCAAGTATGATTGTTAAAATTGATATTGTTTTTTTCATTTTTTGAAATTTATATATTGATTTAGAATATTATTCTTTTTGTAAATTTTTTACTTAGCAGTATAGATAATCCGTTGCTAAAGGTTACCGAATTATCTGTAGATGTTTTATCTTTTATAATATTGGTAATGTAGCGTTTGTTGAGTATTAACGAACGCTCTATGCGTTGAAAAAAATCTAAATCTTTTAGTATCGATTCAAAATGTTTGATAGATTTAGAGGCTTTTATAGATGTATCTTTGCATATTATTTCAGAGTAGGCTCCTATTGCTTTTATCATTATTATATCCTCATGATTAATGAAGTATGTAGCTTGGTGGGTATTGATAATTATTTTATTCTGTTCCATATTATTTGTTTTATTATTTGTTGTTTGTTTTCTATAGTTATTATGATTAAAGTTTCATTATTAA
This sequence comes from uncultured Chitinophaga sp., assembly GCA_964505065.1. GTDB lineage: Bacteria > Bacteroidota > Bacteroidia > NS11-12g > UBA955 > JABMMZ01. The sequence continues at coordinate 2,749 of CAZDGF010000037.1, read as the reverse complement.
ACTGGCTATTATTCAGTATTATTTGCCCTTGGGCATCGGTTTCTACATTTTCATTAAATACTAATTTACCTATTATATTATAATAATAAAGCGTAAACTCCTCTTTTGGTAGCAAACCCTCTATAGCTACAACTTTATCTGCTGTGCTTGGGTTAGGATACAATATTATTACTGATTGACTAATATTAATTTTTAAGAGATTTGAAAATATTTCATTTCCATTTTCATCTATGGCTTTTATTCTGAATATTTTAGATGCTCCAGTATTGGTTTCAATTTTTCTTTCATATTCAAAAACTGAATTTGATTCATTTACTATGTGCAATAAATCTTCAAAAACACCGTTTTTATATGCTTGGATAATAAATTTTTTTGTATCAAAATTAATGTTCCAGTTAAGTTGAACTCCTTTTTCAATAGACTCTCCAGATAATTTAATGAGGTTTACTGGCAGTGGGTTAAAGCTATTATTTCCTGCCAATGTAAATACGCTAAAGGCATTAAAAGTATCAGACTCTACATATATTCCAAATGCATTACTATTTACGTTTCTTGTTTCATTTATCCAAGTTGTAGGTGCCCAAGGTGCATTTTTTAACAACTGAATCTGCGAGGGTGTTTGTACATAATCTTGCGTTGTGTTAAAATACATTCTTACCATATTTGAAAGTATATTGCTATTATCTTCTGTCATAGTTGAAGCTAAATATCTCTTAATTGAAGTATATCTAACTTTCGAAACTGTATCAATACCCATTGGTTTACTAAACCCAAGTGCTTCTGCAGAAGCTTTTGCCACATTAAATTTATAAATATAGGGTGTAGCTACTAAATTTTGAGCTCTAAAAAATAATCCACCCCATATATTATCCTTACCTATAGGTATAAACACATTTCTTTGACCTGTACCAGCTATTTCATACCAGATTTCTCCATCTACAAAATCATTCACGCTACCTGGAGAACTGCAAATAGTATTGGTAGGCATTAAAAGATGATTACTTGCAGGTATTCTTAATTTGCCTTTTATAATTTTTAATGCTCCGCTTGCGCCAACTGATTTTACTCTTACATTATTATTTACCATTACATATGCATTACTATTTGCCAAATCAAGCGTTAATTCATCTATTAAAATAGTGTGATTACTTGTAATGTATCTATTTTTATTTCCTGTAAAATAAGCTATACCCCCGCTACCACTCAATAATACTTTAGAGGAATCGGAGGCTTGAATACCAATTGAGCCATAAAAATAAGCATTTCTTACATCTGCTAAAATAATTTTAGCAGCATTGTTAGCAATAAGTGTTAGCGAGTCGTAATAATAATCGGATAGAGATAAATTGGTAGAATTGAAAATAAGTGAGGCGGTACTACTACTACTTGAATTTACTATGCTTACAGGTTTAAAAAATTTATTGTTACCAGGATTGGTGCCAGAGCTTTCATCTATAAAACCTCCTACCTTTTCTATATAAGTAGTATCGTAAAATTTGCAATTATCTATTCTTACCCTGCTGGCTACTAAATGTACTTTACCTTCAAACACACAAGTATCAGAAGAAGAAGTTGAACCTCCTAAACGCACACTATAATTGCGTATGGGGTATATTGGAGGATTAAGCATGATAGGGGTATTGCCTTTTTGCTTAAATTTAGTAAGCGTTAAATTAGCAAACATAGAATCTATATCAATGGTCTGGTTTGTTTCAAGCGTTCCTTGTAATTCTATTAAATTACTTTGAGGTTGGATTGAAGCATTAGGAAATTGTGAAAGTATTAGTATACCTTTTTTGTACAAGTTATTACCCAATACTTTTACATCGCCTTCTGAAAAACCATTATTAATAAAAAACTTGCAATCAAACACATTGCCTGCACCCACTCCATTAACTACAAAATGGTAATTAGTGTTTTCTGGGGAAGTTAAATAAAAACTACCCGTAAAATTAAATCTTCCATTAAAAGTATCGTTGGTTTGAGTATGAAAACTATAATGACTAAATGTATCTATAGTGCCATAACAATTATTGCTCATTTTTAATTGATGATTAGAATAAAATAAATTTAATCTTAACTGACCATATACATTAAATTGATTGGTTATACTAACTTGATTAATATCTAATCTAACGCCATTGCCAAATGTGCTTTCATTAATCAATGTTACAAAACCGTCATATGGCTGAAAAGTGGCAACTACGCTACTTGAATTAATAATTAAAGCACTATCAATAATACAATAACTATTTATTATTAATATTCCCCCATTCAAATCGAGTGTTGCATTGTTGATATATAAGCCCTTTAAACGATTTGAATAACCAGAACTCGAAGGGTATTTAGGGGTGTTTGTAGTAAATCCACTAATTTCCACTGTATCATCCGAACCTAAAGAAATATCTGGCACCGCATTGCTTACCCAATTAGAGGCTGTATTCCAATCGGAAGAGCTGGCAGTAGCCGACCATCTGAAATATCCTGCATTTGTAGTATTGAAAATAAAGCAGAAAACAAGAATTATAAAATATTTTTGCATGATTATATAATTTATTTTGATGCAAAAATATTTTATAAAAAGCTATGTATTGTTATCCAACCTTAAATATTAGGGGTAAATAAGGGGAGGAAAATTTTAGTAAAAACAAAAAAGCTCAAATAAATTTGAGCTTTTTTGACATGTATATTTTTTAATCTGTATATCCGTAATTAATCATATTCCAGTAATATTAGCAATAACAAGCCT
>CAZDGF010000036.1:0-38915 GCA_964505065.1 uncultured Chitinophaga sp. | reverse complement strand
CTTTGAGTTACTTTACTTCCTTCTTCTTTTTTTATTTATTTAGGACGCTATTGAACCTAAATAAACTGAATCTCTCATAGAAAAATAAATTCTTTTATCTGAACCCATTTGCAAAGAATTACCGAACATTGGGGTATTGTTAGAATATAATATTTTTTTTGAATTTAAAATAGAATCTTTAATGTATTTATTAATTGTAAGCTGTGAATAGTAATTGTTAAATGCTTGATGAGTATATAAGTATTTTTCATTACTTGAAAATTCAATTCCTGAAGAATAACTTTGGGACAGAACAATAGCGTCAGATAAAATACCTCTCTCATTATTGAATTTGTATAATTCTAATGTTCCTTTTCTACCCGTACTATGCACAAGGAATTTTCCACTTGGAGAAAATTTTAAATATGAAGCTCCAACAGATAATATATCTATAACCGAACCGATAGTTTGATTGTTACTACATTCTAAAATACTATTTTTAGTCAATAATCGCATATCAAATATATTATTATCACATTGATGAGAAATAATCCATATATCATTGCCATTTTTGTGCATAACAGCATTTAAACTCTCTGTCGCAGAATTATTTAATTTAATATTTTTATCTACCACAGTTAAAATATTGTTTTTATATTTTATTTTAGTTAAATAAATACCCTCTTCTAAATTTACATTACATGGAATATTTGTAATTAAAAATAACATTGAGTCGTTTTGATTATGTTTTAGTATTAAAGAAGATTGTGAAGATGAAAAATATCCTTTTATATTATTGCCATTTATAATAACATTATGAAATTTATTATATACACTTGTATTATTATAATATACAATTAAATTTCCTTGCGAATCTGAATAGCTTGTTGTACTTTCAGTATAATCTTCTATAGGATTATTTTCATAATTAATACTATTGATGTTAAAACTTATTTTATTGCCTTTTCCCCAAAACCAATGATTTGCATTTTTTGGATTTTGAGAACTTAATAATAAAAAATTAAGTGCGAAAAAAAATATTGTTATTTTCTTCATAATAAAGTTGCAAAGTAAAACAAATATAAATTTATAACACCACTACTTTTTCTATTACATAATATTCTCCCACCTCAAACTGCAAAAAATAAACCCCTTTTGGTAATTCTATTTGTTTGATATTTTCAGTTTGTAATATTGTTCTACCTGTAATATCTGTTACTTCTAATTTATAACTTTTATCACTTTGAATATTTACAATCCCATTACTCGGATTAGGAAACACCCTAATTCCTAAATCCTCTATCCTTATTCCTTTTATTCCCAATTTATTAATATTAAAAGTAGAACTCGTCCTATTGCAATGCCCATATTTTACTGCTTCTGCCCTATAAGTGCCTGTATCAGTAAGTTTAAGGCTGCTAATATCTCCACCATTAGTATAAGTTGTTTTATAAGGTAAATTGTTTCTATACCAAATAAATGTATCAGCTTCTTGGTGGGTGCAAAAAATACTATCTGTTAGCCTTTTATATATACTTGGAATAGCTAAACTCAAACATTCTTTTATTTCTATGGTATCTGTTACTTCACAAAAGGCTTGGTTATTTACTTTACAAGTGTATATGCCTTTTTTTATAGCAGTAAATGTACTTAATCCGCTTGTATCTTGCCATATTTGGCAGTACATACCATAAGGTGCTTGTAAGGTTTTATTAATTGTACTACCCTGAATATAAGTAGTGTCTTTGCCTAAAAATTGTTTATTTATTTTTGGGTAAATGGTTATTGTTTTTGTAATGGTGTCTTTTCTTGTGCCATTATCTGCAATATAACGCACTTCATATTTTCCTGTATCAGTAAAAGTGTAGCTTATGTCTTTAGTTGAGCCAATTAACAAATAATTATTAACTGAATACAATTTTTTAGTTTGCCATTTAAACCCATTCGCCCCAAAGGTATCTTTACCCCAAAATTTTACTTTATTGTTAATACATTCCATTTCGTAGTTATAGTTTATGGCAGGGGTGTAAAAGTAGGATTGGTTTAATGTTGGGAAGCCCGTTTTTAATTTATTGTTACTTAAATTTATACTCCTAAAACTTAATTTACAGCTATCGCCTTTTTTATTAGGCTCTTCAATTGCAGCTATATATAATGAGTCGTAATTACTCCAATAAATCTTGCCATTAGTGGCTAATTGCAAAGCAGATAATTTTTTTACTCCTTTATTTGTAATTATTTTTTCAGATAATATAATACTATCTTTATTCCAAATTGTTAAATCATATTGATATAATTGACCAAATCTGTTCGTTATATAAAGTTTCTTTCCATTTTGAGAAAATTCTACGCCATAATTATATAATATATCTAAATTAATTTCATTTGATATAATACCAGTTAGATTGTCAAATTTAAATAAATCTATTTTATTTAGATACCAAGTTGGAGAGGCTAATATTGTTCCATTTGAATTAAATTTAATTTGACCTGCACCAGCTAAATTTAATTCATTATAATTAGTACCTATTTCTTGTATTTCTGTACAAGTATTTAATCCATTCTTTTTTAATAAATATTTAATAAACTTATTTGTTAGATAATCGTGAGTAATAAGCCAAAAATCTTTACCATTTTGATGATTAACAGCAGATATTTTTTCACTTCCGTAAAAATTAAGTAATTTTTCAGTTTTAATTTTTAATAAAGTGTCATTTAAAATTAATAACTCATAATAGTAGGTTTTACAATCTGAATTACTTACTGCCGAGTTTGTAAACATAAAAACAATAGAATCATTATCAGGGTGCATAAGCATAATTGAGCCTTGTGTTGAACTAACTTCTGATTTTAATCCTTGTATTATAATATTGTTATTTCTATTATAGATATTAATTCCTTCAGAATAAAAATAGGAGGTGTCATTAATATTAATAGTTGATGTACTTTCTGTGCCAAACATTGCTTGATTTGTAAAGGTATCAATAATATTGTTATTCTTAAATACAATCTTTGAATTTTTGCCAAAATGCCAATTTTGAATTTTATTGTTTTGAGCAAATACAATATTTATAAATACTGAAAAAAATACAAGTATTGATTGTTTCATTTACACAAATATAAAATTTAATTTTTAAATTAGTTTAATTTTTTTACTTTTGAAAAAAAATATTTAACACATTCTAAATATTCCTAAAGAGCAAAATCGGCAAAATTTTACGAGGAATAGTATTAGAGGGTGTGCCGCACGGCATACTCCTTTTGCTTTCAATCGTAAAGGTTCTGCCGAGCCTCTCTTTGTTGAAACAAAATGGTAGTATGCCCATTTTGTTTTATAAGGCAACGGAATAGATAAATAATGTGTTTTAATAAAATACAACAAATATTAAAATAATCTACCATTTTCAAATTTGCATTTAATTAGCTAAACAAACCCAATTAACAATATGAATAACAATTTTCACGAATGCCATTCAAGTAACAAATTAAAAATGAGTAAATATTTACTACTTATTACAATTTTAGCCTCAAGTATTGTAGGCTATTCACAATCTGAATTTTGTGGGCATACAGATTTGGAAAGTACTATTAGGGCAAAAGATAGTATGCGTTACGATGCCTTTCAGCAAAACTTTAGAGCAACTATCAATTATTTTAGAAAAAAGCAAAATAACAACTTTAGCTTACCCAATAGGCAAGTGGGTATAAGTATAAGCGATAGCAATGTGTTTAATTTAATAGTTAGCGGTAGCAATTGCCCTAAAATCAAATACATTATTCCTGTGGTATTCCATATTGTACACAATGGTGGTAGTTCTAATATAGCCGATGCACAAATTCAACACCAATTAGAAGAACTCAATAAGCAATTTGCCAATTATAGCCTTGCAGGTTCAAAAGCCGTAAATACAGGCATTCAGTTTATTTTAGCCAATAAAGATGTAAATAATAACACCATTACAGGCATTACAAGGCATAATAGCCACCTTACCAATCATAAAAAAATAACTAAAACCGATAGCCTTATGCTATTTGGTATTGCCAATTTGCCAATGGATAAATACTTACATATATGGGTTGTTAACCAAATATTAGATGCAAGTGGCACAAATATAGGTGTAAAGGCTTATGCTACTCGTCCCAATAGTTATTTTAATGGCAAAGAGGGGGTAGTAATAGCTTACGATTGGTTGGGTTCATACCCAGTATATGGGTCGCCTATTGATACCAATTCAAAAGGCAGCACATTAGGGCATGAAGTAGGGCATTATCTTGGCTTATACCACCCATTCGATTTTGGTTGCAGTGGTATAAATGCTAATGATTGCAGTACCACAGGCGATTTGTGTTGCGATGTACCTGCCGTAAACGGGCAAAACCAAAATTGTGGCACATACAATACTTGTGCAGAAACTTATAATAGCAATCCGCCCGACCAAAAGGAAAACTATATGGATTATACCTTACAAAGTTGTAAAAATACTTTTACAGCCGACCAAACAAGTATTATGCACATTACTTTACAACAATTTCGTCAAGCCCTTTGGCAGCCTACCCATATCAATACAATGAATAGCAATGTATGTGTATTAAGTGCCAATTTTACACGCAATAAAAACTTTATGTGTACAGGTGTGTCCGAAGATGCAATATTTACGGCTTATGAGCAAAGCGCAGCAGCCTATACTTGGAAAGTATGGCGCAATGGTAGTTTAACGAGTATAACAAGCAGCACCCATACGCTAACAATTGATAATAGTACCGCAGGAGATTACAAAGTTGTATTAATTGTAAGCAATAGTTTGAACACCACAACAGATACGATTGCAAAAGCCTTAACCGTAAGTAGTTGTGGTAGTAAATTAGCAAGTGATAGAGCTTCGTGGTTATTTGGAACGTATGCAGGGCTTGGCTTTTACAACAATAATTATATAGCTAAAGATTTAGGTGCATTTAATTCACCTACACAACCCAACATTGATGTAGAAGAAGGCAGTTTAGCCTTAAGCGATAGTGCCACAGGAGATTTGTTGTTTTATGGCGCAGCAATATACGGTAGCGAAGAGTTTGAGGTATATGGTAAAAATTACACAAAACTAAAAGGGCAAGATAAAGCCATTATTGGAAGTGTAAGATATGATGCAGTAATAGGTTATAGTGGGGCGGTGCAATGTGGTATAGCATTTAAAGCCCCCAATATTAACAATGAATATTTTTTGTTTACTATTGCTCAAGGAAAAAGCACAAAACATAACCTTACAGATGTTGCACAAAGTGGCTTTGTATATTCTATTATTAAAATAGACCCAAGTAATAGAGCCAATGATTCTGTATCGTACATAAAAAACAGAAACATTAAAGATAGTATAGGTAATTTTATAGATGCAGGAGAGGGTATTGCTGCCGTTAGGCATTGCAATGGCAGAGATTATTGGGTGCTTTGTAAAGGTAAATTAGATACCCTTTATCGCCTTTTAGTTACCACCAATAGACAAGTGTTGTACAAAGGCTATTATTTATGTAAAGAAACAACAATACAAACACCTATTGTATTCTCTCCTAATGGCAAATATATTAATATCGGTAGATATTTATATAGTTTTAATAGAAGTAATGGTTTAATTAATCTGCTGCATTTTGACAATACATTGGATAACTTATTTAACGGAAATGGAGTATATGGTTCAGCATTTAGTCAAAATAGTAAAGTATTGTATCGGTCGTATTTACACATGAACAATGCTCCACCACATTTTACCCCAATTTATCAATACAATATAGAAAGTAGCGATAGTTTTTTAAGTAGAAAAAATATCAATGCCAATAATTATGATGTAAGAAGTTTACAAAATACCCCTGATGGACGTATTTTTTTATCTGCTACAGGAATGCCTTATGTATCTGAAATTAATCAAACAAACAATGTCAATTTAGGCAATCAAAATACTTGCGACTTCAATGAGGTAGGTACACCATTAGCAGAAAATGGTATTGGTGGAACTGGCTATTTAGATTTACCCAATTTCCCAATTTCAAATATCGAAAAAGATATAAAATTAGATTTTATGGCAGTAAATATCAGTTGTGGAGTAATAAAGTTGCAAAGCAATAAAAGTTGCAATCAATTACACCGTTGGTTTTATAAAAACAATGATAGTTCTCATTTAGAAGAACCAACAATAACATATACCAATAAAGAAATAGATACCATTAAATTGATAGTAGGAAAAGATACCATTATAAAAAGGGTTAAAATAACATTACCTAAATCCGACTACCAAATAATAGGCGATAGCATATCTTGTTATGGCGATAAATTATTAGAATACCGCACAAAATTAGGTGCAGATATGGTGTATAATTGGAGTTGTACAGGCTGTAATAGTTCTACTGCTTACAATGAAACATTTGAAACCAAAATGGATAGTATAGGTAAAATCAAATTAACCATAGTAGATAAAACAACAGGCTGCATATTTAAAGATTCGCTAAATTTTAAATATGGCAATGCCATTAGTAACAATAATATTTCATTTACTGGCTATTGCAATGGAGCGCAAGTAATAGGCACAATACCCACAGGGGGCAATAGTAACAATTATAAATATATGTGGTTTATGCGCAGTATTGGTGGTAGTTGGATAACATTGGCAGATACAGGCAAAAACCTTTCGCCAAATTCAAGCAATATAATATTAGAATATACCCGTGCCGTAAATTCAGGCGGTTGTATTACATATAGTAATATTGTAAAATCAATAGATGTGAATAAAATTAATACCATTGCCAAAATACCACAAGGCAGAGATTCTTGTACAACAATGCTAACAGGCAGTAATATCAAACCCTTTATTTCTAATATTACATACCAATGGCAAACCACTACCGATACTAATGCTACTTGGCTAAATATTCCTTATGCTGTGGCTCAAAATTATGATTACTTTTATATAGAAAGCACTTTGCGTTTTTATAGAAGAATAGCCATTTCAGGTGCTTGTAATTCTATTAGCAATGTATTAACCAATCAATCATTGTATTTATCTACACCATTAAAACAGATAACAGCTTGTAAAGGAAGCGAGTTTCCAATAGGTGTAAATTATAAATTCACTAACCCTAAAAATACACCTTTTAATTTGTATTGGCAGTATAAAACAGATACCTCAAGCTATTGGAATACCTTTAATGTAATTTACTCAACAAGCACAAATGCAACTTTGGAAAAAGCCAATGTTTTAACCTTTCCAAATACGAACTTTAATTTAGAAATAGGCGATAGCGTTCGCTTTATATATTCATTTAATTGCGGAAATATTAGTTATATAAAATATGGCAATGCAATTGTATTAGAACATATAGATACCTTGCGCATTGTATCGCAGCCAAGCAATAAAAACATATTGCAAGGAGAACAAGGCTTGTTTATAGTCGGTGTCAATACCCCACAATATAGCACTTACCAATGGCAAGATTCAACCATTGGAGGTGTTTGGGCAAATATACCCAATTCAAACAATGATAGTCTTTTGGTTTCAACAGGCACTTGCAATAATACACTTCGCTATTTGCGTGTAAATATTACACACCCTTGTGGTAATAAGCGTTCTAATCAAGCAAAACTATCTGTTTCGCCAAATACAAATCCGCCTTTCGATTATTGGTTTAAAGACAATGCAACAGATATTGGCAACGAGCCAAATACTACCACTACCACTTTTGTAAAAAGTGAAGATATTTGGATTCGCCATAAAAAAGATGACAGAAAAGTTCATCAAGAAATTAATACTTATTACGATACAAACTATGTTTATGTCACTGTTAGAAATAAAGGTAAAAACCCAATTAAAGGTGCAACATTATATACCTATTGGACATGGGGAAGTACAAACGAACTATGGACACTTAATTGGAAACATTCAGATAGCAATTATTATAAGCGTACCCTATTGGCTACCGATTCATTTCCTAAAGGTGGCGAAATCAATCTTATCCCTATTGTTCTGCCTGAAATACCACAGAACAAAAGCATCAATATTTGTATTCCATTTACAAATTTCCCTAAAACAGATTGGTACGATTTAACTAAAACGTACAATACAAAAAAAGTAAGTGTATGTCTTTTGGCTCGTATTCAAACCTGTGATAAAAAGCCTTATGGTATGAAATTTAATGAAATTAGAGATGTATTTAAGAATGTTGAGAACAATAACAATATTATTACCCGCAATACTTATGCTCGTAATTTTGGAAAACCATCAACAGGCAATGAAACTGATACTATCAGTACACGAAACCCTGACGGCATTCCTATTCTTAATACAACCAACAATGGCGGTGGTATAATGGTTGGCAATCCAACAACTGTTACAACAACTACTAACATTTGTATTAAAACTTCTGATAGTTTGTTTTTTACAAAAGCTACGGCTTATGTAGAACTTCACAATAGCCTATATACACAATGGCTCACAACCTCAAATACACTTACAGGCTTAACCCACGTTACAGGCAATTTCTTTCAAATTACAAGTACCAATGCGTGTTTAAATGCAGTAGAACTACCCCCTCATTTTGTTGCCCCTATTGATTACCATTTTGGCTATATAAACAAAGACAATAGATTTACAAATGAAAAATTTGAGGTTAGTGTTCGCCAATTGGACAATGCTAATCAACTATTAGGCGAATGTATTTATATTATTACAGACAATCCTTTTGTTGAGCCATTCAGAGAATATATTGAAACCGATACTACATTACCTATTTGTTATCGGGCGCACGATAACAACGCAAACAATACCGCCACTTATATAGTAAGTAATGCCTTGCCTTATACCATTTCTAATGGTACTACAATATTATCGCCAAGTATTACCCACGAATATACATTAACAGAGGGCGAGTATATTGTAAAAGCTACTGATAGCAATACCAATGTTGATTATATTACCTATCTTCATGTTGTAGATAATGGCATAGATACCCTTGCTACACTCAATCCTTTAGATTTTAATTGTGAAGATACATTGGTAACTTGGGGCTGTGCAGATAGCACCTATTCAGTATTTGATAAATATTATACCCAATTAACGCCATACACAGGCACACAATATGAATTAAATGGTATGGCAGGTACATATTATGAAATACACAACAATATTAGTGCTTGTAAAGTAGATAAAGTAACCATTCAAATGCAAGATTTAATGTATTATCCAACCACACCAATTGTAACAATGTTAGCAGATTATAATTTGGCAGAAGATACTTGTTGCACAATAGAAATAAACGAAATCAATTGCAACAACCAACCCATAAGCATAAACGAAAACATTGCAGTTTATAACACAGATTTACAATATTTGTTTACTGCACCTATTTTGCAAATTGGTAGCCACTCACAAGGCTTCAAATTCTGCCCCCCACATTGGGACACTTCATCTACGCATATTAACGATTTCCACAGCATAGTTTATAAGTCAAACACCTGTCAATATTGTAGAATAGACTTTAAATGCGATAATTCAGTAGAGTTTGATAGACAAACCACCGCTTCAGTCCCCCTCTCCTTGGGAGAGGGGTTAGGGGTGAGGCTTTTTCCAAATCCAACTGAAAACACAATCAATGTTCTACTTGCCAATGAAACCAATAAAGGCACAATTATTTTGCTTGATGCCATTGGTAAGGAGGTTTTAAGAACCACCTTTGAAAGCAGCACCAACAAACTGCAAACAATAGATGTTACACAAATGCCGTCAGGGGTTTATACGATTTATTTGCCTGAATTAAGTGTTTACAAAAAGGTTGTAATTGTGAAATAAGCTAAAATATTAATTAAATTGAAACAAAAAAATAGCCTCCATTTTGGGAGGCTATTTTTTTGCTTTGTATAGCCGTTCGGAACGTTCCGAACGCAGTTCCGAACTGGGTGTGAACGATTTTTGCCGAACGTTCGGAACGTCAAAAAGAACGCTATTTTTTTGAGTATTTTTTTTGTTATATAAACTTTTTATTTCAAATTTTTACTGAAATTATAAAAAAAAATTTTTATTATTTAACTTTGAAATTATTACAGCATTCTCTCAATTAAATACGAATAGTTTTTAATAGAAAACAGTAATTTTGAGATTAATACTTATTAGAAATCATATCTACCCTTTTTTCTATTATTTTCTATTTTTTATTTTATAAATAACAATTCTTTGTATTAGGATATAATAATAAGTAATTTTAAATACAATAAACAGTAAAATTCAACATTGATAAAAAAATACATTTTAACACAATAAAGTACATAAAAACACAACAAAATACATTTATTATGTTTCATAAATTACATTTTTTTACCACTTTTTACATAAATAACGCATTTTTTACATTTGGCAAAAATTCCTAAAATTACCTTTGTACTATAATTCATTTTAACATTCTAGGTAAAATAAAACCATCTAATTTTTACATTAAAATTGTTTTTTAAGGTAGCTGAACATATAACCATTGAAGAATTAAGGCGATGCCCAGAGTTTGCCCATTTGGATAGTGATTTGGCACAAAATATGCTTGATACAATTATAGAATTTTCAAAAATTATAGCAGCGAATGAATTAAATCAATTAGAAAATGATGTTTTTGAAACTAATTAATATTTTAAACCCAAAACTAACCGCTTTTAACTTATGATACTTAACCAACAATCAAATAATAATACTGCCCTTTCAGATGTTTTCAAATCATTTTCTAAAGGCAATATAAACCATAAAATTAGCACCAATAATTGTGTTATTTATACAAGGGTATCTACCAAAGAACAAGCTGATAATAATATGAGTTTATCTACTCAAATGAAGTCTTGCGAATTATACGCTTTAAAACACACTTATAATATTATTGGTAGTTTTGGTGGCACTTATGAAAGTGCAAAAACAGACGAGCGCAAGGAATTTAACAGAATGTTAGCCTTTGTTAAAAAAAGCAAAGAAAAAGTATCATTCATTATTGTTTATTCAGTTGATAGATTTTCGAGAAGTGGGGGCAATGCTATTTATATTACCGAACAACTAAAAAAGCAGGGTGTAATTGTTATTTCTGTTACCCAACCAACCGATGCAAGTACCCCAAGTGGTAGTTTGCAGCAAAACATTCAATATATATTTTCTGAATACGACAACCAGTTAAGGCGTGAAAAATGTATGTCGGGCGTTAAAGAAGCTATTTTGAGGGGCGAATGGTGTCATTCAGTGCCTATGGGTTATCAAACCATAAGAAAGGACGGAAAAAGAGAAATTGTTTTAAATGAATTGGGCAATAATTTAAAACAAGCGTTTTATTGGAAAGCCAATGAAAATTTATCTATTCAAGAAATTTGCCAAAGACTTAATGCAATGGGTTTGAAAATTTACCATCAAAAAATTTCTACAATGTTTAGAAATCCTTTCTATTGTGGTTTAATTGCTCATACAACATTAGAGGGTAAAATTATTGAGGGTAAACACGAGCCTATGGTATCAAAAGAAATATTTTTAAAAGTAAATGATTTATTAATGGCGAATAGTCAAGGCTATATTGTAAAACACGAAAACAACGATATTCCATTAAAAAACTTTGTTAAATGCGACCATTGTGGCGATTCTATGCCAGGTTATATTGTAAAAAACAAAAACCTTTGGTATTACAAATGTAGAACAATAGGCTGCTACAATAATAGAAGTGCTAATAAAATGCACAATGATTTTATTGAGTTATTAAAACCTTTTCAAATATCTTTATCAAACAATGCAAGCGTATTGATTAAAAAAGAAATTCTTTTTAATCTTTCTAAATTTTCGCAGCAAAGACAACAAGAATCTTTAAATTATAAATCTCAACTAATAGCTGTAAACAATAAAATAGATAGATTAGAGGAACGCTTTATTTTAGAAGAAATTACCAAAGAACAATTTTTGAAGTTTAGCGATAAATTTAAACAAGAAAGATTAGAAATAAATAAGCAATTAGAAAAATGCGCTGTAAAAGTGTCGAACCTTGAAAAATCAGTTGAAAATTTAATGTCTTTTTCCTCAAACCTACCGTCTTTATGGACTTCAAGCACATACACAGACAAACTAAAATTACAAAAATTAGTGTTTCCCAAAGGAATAAGGTATAACAAAGAAAATCAACAATGTCGAACCGTAGAAATTAATCCGCTTTTTTCCTACATTGCCCATCTGAAAAGGGTTTTAGAAGAAAAAAAAATCGGAATAAATGAGGTTGATTTCAAATATTCCGATTTGGTGGATCCTGCTGGAATCGAACCAGCCACCCTCTGATTATGAGTCAGACGCTCTAACCGAATGAGCTAAGGATCCGCTCTAATTTTTAGAGGTTGCAAAAGTAATGTTTTACTTTAAGTTTGCAAATAAGTTTTAAAAAAAAATTTATGAGTGAAAAAATTAGATGTGTATGGTGTTTAAAAGACGACCTTTATAAAGCCTACCACGATAATGAATGGGGGAAACCAAGCTACGATGACCAACATTTATTTGAAATGATGATTTTAGAATCGTTTCAAGCAGGCTTAAGCTGGTACACTATTTTAAGTAAACGAGAAAACTTTAGATTGGCTTTTGATAAATTTAACGTCAAAAAAGTAGCAAACTATAAGCAAGAAAAAATAGATGAACTTATGCAAAATGCAGGCATTATTAGAAATAAACTAAAAATATTAGCAGCTATAAGCAATGCACAGCTTTTTATTGAGTTACATAAAGAATTTGGTAGCTTTTCTAACTATATTTGGCAATTTTCAAACCATAAAATTATAGATAACAAACCGCTAAAACACCAAGATATAGCTGCTACTTCAGCCCAAAGCGATGCAATGGCAAAAGACATGAAAAAACGAGGGTTTAAATTTATGGGTAGCACAGTTTGTTATGCAAAAATGCAAAGTATAGGCATGGTAAACGACCATATTGCAGACTGCTTTACAAGAAAATAAGACTTTTTGTCTTTATTTTGAACTAAAAAGAATTAAAAAAATGTCATTTTGTCTTAATTTTTCAATTGGAATTACATTTGAAATATACCTTTCAAATAAATTTAACAAATAATAATATGATACATTTAAGAACAAACCCAAACTTTATGATGAACGAAAAATTAATTCCAACAACATTTAATTCATTAATTAATGAGTTATTTGCCCAACAAGAACAAAACCCGGAATTTAATTATTACCCAAAAGCTACCGTAGTAGAAAAAACGCAGAGTTTTGAACTAAAAATGGCTTTGCCAGGCACAGCAAAAGAAAATATTCAAATAAAAATAGATGGCGAAAAGCTTGTAATTAGTGGCGAAAATAATAAGCAAACAATTCAAGAAGGCGAAAAATTGCTTATAAATGAAATAAGCGCTGGTAAATTTGAACGTAGTTTTAAATTAGGCAAAATAGACAAGAATGCAATTGATGCTGAATTAAACAATGGTATTCTAACATTGAGTTTACCTAAATTAAAAGAAGATTTGCCATTAATGGTAAACATTAAATAAATATTAATTTTCGAGTTATTTAAAAAGCGTACAACTAGAATGTACGCTTTTTTGTTATGAATAAAAAATATATTGGTTGAATTTCAAAAAAAATTGGAAAATTGAATAATAAGTTTATCTTTGCGATATATTTATTGGTTTCAGTTACCCCGAGTTGGTTAAATTATTTTCCTTTTCGATATCCGTTTCCCTTAAGTAGTATTAAATAATTTAACAGAAAAATGAACATTTACGTAGGTAATCTTAGCTTCCAAGCGAGCGAGCAAGATGTAGAAAACCTTTTCACCCAGTACGGTGAAGTTAGCTCAGCAAGAATCATTAAAGACAAATTTACTAACCGCTCTCGTGGTTTCGCTATTGTAGAAATGAGCGATGACACAGCTGCTAATGCTGCTATTTCGGCATTACATGAAAAAGAATTTATGACTCGTAATTTAGTTGTAAACGAAGCACGCCCAAGAGAAAACAATGGTGGTGGAAATGGTGGCGGTGGTTTTAACAGAGACAGAAACAATGGCGGTGGCGGTGGATATAACAAAAGATATTAATCCAAACTAAAATAGTTTAACTTATAAAAAAGGAATTGATTATATCAGTTCCTTTTTTTTGTTGCTATGATTTAATAAATGCTAAAAATTTCTCTAAAATAAGACATCAACAAATTATTAAATTCTATCATTTTTAAGTATTAATTATTTAGCTTTGCCTACAATTGAAATTTCAAGAAATATATGCTCATACGGAGCAAATAAAAAATTTAACAATTGCGGTAAACAATGGCAGACTACCGCATGCTCAGCTATTTATTAGCAAGGAGGGTAATAGTAGCCTTGGTTTGGCTTTGGCTTATGCCCAATATGTAAACTGCTTAAATAAAGCTGAAAATGATAGCTGCGGCACTTGCAGTAGTTGCACAAAATACAATACTCTTACCCACCCCGATTTACATTTTACATTTCCTTTTTTTGGCGATAAAAACACCATTGCAGATGATTTTATTGCCGAATTTAGAAAAGCATTTTTAGCAAATAATTTATTGAGCCTTACCGATTGGCAAGAAGCCATAAAAGGCGAGGGTAAAAATATGAATATTAATGTTGCCGAAGTTAGAAATATCTTTAAAAAATTAGCTTTAAAACCCTATGAAAATGAATATAAAGTTTTAATTTTATGGTTGCCAGAGTTTTTAGGTAAAGAAGGTAATATTTTATTGAAATTATTAGAAGAACCCAATCCAAAAACAATATTTATATTGGTAACAGAGGCACAAGAAAAAATACTTACCACCATTATTTCTCGTACGCAATTGGTAAAGCTAAATACCTACACATATACTGAAATAGATAATTATTTAAATATAAACCAAATAGCCACAGGCGAAAAAGCAAAAAATATTGCTATGATGGCTGAAGGAAATTTGAATGCTGCTATAAAATTAACTTATGCTATGGAAAATCCTTTGTATGATGTTTTTAGGCAATGGCTTTTAGATTGCTATACTGGAAATATTGCCAATGTTATGAAATTTATGGACGATATAACCAAAGAGAGTAAAGATGTAATTAAAAATTTTTTACATTATGGTTTACACATTGTTAGAGCTGCTTTGGTGGTAAATCATCAAGATTTATCGCATAAATTAACACAAAATGAGCATGATTTTGCCAAAAAATTAGCGCAATTTATTCATGTGGGCAATACCAAAGAAATATATGAGGCTTTTAACCACGCTATTTTTGAGGTAGAAAGATATGCCAATGTAAAATTAGTGTTTATTACCTTATCTTTGAAACTTAAAAATAGCATGAAAGTAATACCAACTGCAAAAGCTATTTAAAACTAAATAAGATATTAAATAATTTTTTAAAAAAATATAACGAAAATGGGATGTGGAAGTTGTGGAACTAGCGGAGGCTGTGCGCCTAAAGGATGTAAAAGTAATGGTACTTGCGGCACAAGTGGTTGTAATAAATTAAATGTATATGATTGGCTTAAAGATGTAGTGCTGCCAGAAGATTATAAACCATTTAATATTATTGAAATAAGGCTAAAAGGCAGTCGGAAAGAGTTTTTTAGAAATACCAATCATTTAGAATTATACACGGGCGATGCCGTAGTTATAGACTCGGATATGGGCTACGATGTAGGGCATGTATCTGTAAGTGGCGAGCTTGTTCGCCTGCAAATGAAAAAAAGCGGTATTACTGAAAATTCAGATAAAATAAAAAACATACAACGCTTAGCTACCGAAAAAGATATTGAAAAATACAACGAAGCCAAAGCAAGAGAAGCCAAAGTATTAGAACGTGCACGCACTTTGGCATTAGAGCTTAAGTTAGAAATGAAATTGAGTGATATTGAAATTCAAGGCGACAATAAAAAAGTAATTTTCTTTTATACTGCCGAAAGCAGAGTTGACTTTAGAGAACTCATAAAACGCTATGCTGAGGAATTTAAATTACGCATAGAAATGCGTCAAATAGGCTATAGACAAGAAGCAGCAAGGCTTGGTGGCATTGGCTCGTGTGGTAGAGAATTGTGCTGTAGCACATGGCTTACAGATTTTAAAATGGTGGGTACAGGTGCTGCCAGATACCAAAATTTGAGTATAAATATGCTAAAATTAAGTGGGCAATGTGGTAAACTTAAATGTTGTTTAAACTTTGAATTGGATACCTATATGGAGGCTTTAGATGAGTTTCCAAAGGCAAAAACTGTAAAATTAGATACAGTATCTGGTACTGCTATAATGCTAAAAACAGATATTTTAAAACGTATGACTTGGTTTGCTTATGAAGATAAGCATACTTGGATAAGTTTGCCTTTAGAAAAACTAAATGAATATTTAAAACTAAATGCCAAGGGCGAAAAAGCACCTGAACTGATAGCTGAAATTATAGAACCTAAAATAAACCAACCCGATTTGGAAACCTTTGCAGCGGTAGATTTGGCAAGCGAAGATATTAACCGCATGGATAACAAACGTAAACCGCAGGGAAACAATAGAAATAACAACCGCTCGAATAACCATAACAGAAGCAACAACAACCGCCCAAATAACAATGCAAATAGAAATGGTGAAAATGGGAACAATAACAATAGAAATCAAAAACCTTTTAAGAAGGGATAAAAATTAAATAATTTTTGTTTTTTTTTGCAAAGACAAAATATAAATCTTGAAGAATTTCAAGATTAAACTATTAGATATTACCTGCTATCGGTATTAATTTTCTTATATCAACCCTCTCGATTTTATTTCCAAATATTTATTTACGCTATTCATCGTTAAATCTTCTGGCTTTGTTAAAATAGTTTGAATACCCATATTATTTAGCTTTTGAGCAATTGCTTTTTTATCTGCTATAGATTGTAGGGCTATTGCTTGATGGTATATACCTTTTAAATTATCAACTGTCTTATTGGCTTCTTTTTCTATTTCAGTGTTTTCAAAAAAAACCACAATAAGCAAATGCTGTTTATTGATACTTCTTAAAATGGGTAATACCCTATCTAATCCATATATACTTTCAAAATTGGCATATAAAAATAGTAAACTTCTTGTTTTAATGAGGTTTTTAATACCAAAATATAATAATTCATAATTGGCTTCAAAATCTCTTTCTTTTTGATGGTAAAGGGCATTTAAAATAGTTTGTAATTGCCCTTGTTTTCTATCGGCTTTTATGGCTGCTCCTATTTTATCCGAAAAAGTTATAAGCCCTACTTTGTCTTGTTTTTTTAATGCTACATTGCTTATTACCAAACTACTATTTATGGCATAATCCATTAAACTAAGCCCATTAAAAGGCATTAGCATAATACGGCTTTTATCTATAATGGTGTATATGGGTTGGCTTTTTTCATCTTCAAATTGGTTAATCATCAATTTTTGATTTCTACCAGTACTTTTCCAATTGATATGCCTAACATCATCGCCCCGCACATAGTCTTTTATTTGTTCAAATTCGTAACTCAAACCAATGCGTCTCATTTTTTTTATGCCATGCAGCCTTGCTATTTTAGACATGGTATACAATTCAAATTTTTTCATTTGAATAATACTTGGATACACAGGTACCATTTGGGCAATAGGTACTATAATTCTTCTTCGTACAAAATTTAACCTTGTACTTGCCATAATGTTTAAATTACCAAAATGATATTCGCCTCTTGTAAGTGGTTTAATAGTATAATTTAAGGTAATATTTGCAAACGGGTTTAAAGTAGTATTGATACTAAAGTTTCTTTCTTGTAGTTGAAATGGCTGTTCATCTATAATTTGCAAATACCAAAACCGATTACTCAAATTTCTTAAAACAATTTCTACTTTATTGTCATCTGCTAATGAGAACAATGGCTGGGTATTTCTATTGCCTTGTATCAATATTTTTTTAGCAAAAAGCCAAATAAAATCTACACATACAATAACGCCAAATACAACAATAGCAACAATTAAAGGGCTGTATAATACTGGCAAAAAATATGCACAGCAAAACAATACAACAAATGCAGCTAAACCATAAAAAAAGCGAGAGGTTAAAAATAAAGCATTAAACAGTTTAAGCATTATCTAGGCACTTCTATTTTTTGGAATATATCTTTTAAAATATCTTTTACCTCAAATCCTTCCATTTCCTTATCAGGGGCTAATACTATTCTATGGTTAAGCACAGGATAGGCTGCATATTTTATATCATCTGGGGTTACAAAATCTCGCCCTTGCATAGCAGCCAGTGCTTTTGCTGTTTTTACAATAGCAAGCGAAGCACGAGGAGATGCACCCAAAAATAAATCTTTGGTGGTGCGTGTATGGTTTATAATTTGGGCAACGTAAGATATTAATTCATCTTTGATGTAAATTTTTTGCACCAATTGGCGACATTCTTCTATCTCTTTTGCGCCTATTACAGCTTTTACCTCTTTGGTAATTGTTTGCTTAAAATCTTGTTCAAATTTTTGAATAATCTTAATCTCCTCTTCAAGGCTAGGGTAATCTATTTTTATTTTAAAGATAAAGCGGTCTTGTTGCGCCTCTGGTAGCTTATAGGTTCCTTCTTGTTCAATAGGGTTTTGGGTTGCCAATACCATAAAAGGCTGCTCCATTTTATAGGTGTTTCCATCTATACTTACCTGTTGCTCTTCCATTACTTCAAAAAGAGATGCTTGGGTTTTGGCAGGCGAGCGGTTTATTTCGTCTATTAATACAATATGGCTAAAAATAGGACCTTTTCTAAATTCAAAGTCGCCATTTTTAAGGTTAAAAACATTGGTGCCTGTTACATCAGCTGGCATTAAATCTGGAGTAAACTGAATGCGTTTAAAATCTAAATTCAAGGTTTTTGCCAATAAATTTACTGTAAGTGTTTTTGCAATACCTGGTACACCTTCTATTAGCACATGTCCGCCTGTAAATAAGCCTGCTAAAAGCAAGTCTATCATTGCATCTTGCCCTACAACTACTTTGTGTATTTCGGCTTTTATTTTTTCTACACTTTGGCGCAATGGCTCTAAATTCAATGTTGAGTTTTGAACAGGTGTAACATTGGGTTGAACGTTTTCTGGCAATGGTTCTAAGTTTATATCTGTCATAATGTTTATTTATTTTTATGGTAAAATTGTTGGTTAAAAATTTGTATTAATTGATGAAATTCTATCAGTTCTTTACTTTCAATATTCAAATTACTTGCAATGAGGGTATTGTAATAATCAAAAATATTTTGAACATCTTTTTGGTTTACTTTGGCTTTAATGGCTATTGCTTTATAGGTTTCTTCGCCTATAGTATGGGTAGCTATACCAAGTCTTGAGCGAATAAATGCTGTAAAATTATTCATTTTAATATCAGCTACTTTTTTATGGTTGGCTGTATAATAAAACAAGCGACTGATGGTTTCTGTAAATTGTAGCGATGTATTTCTTTTTTGTTCCAACACAGGAATTACTCTTTGATTGCGCTTGGCTTTGAATAAAAAGAAAAGCAACACAGCTAAAATAATTAAGTACCAAGCCATTTTTAAGGCAGGTTGTTTTAAAATAAAACTCAATGGTGTATCTGACTGGCGAATTAAATTTTCTGCATCATCTTTGTAATTTCTACTTTCAATATCATATAAAATTGATGTTGTTTTAATTTCAGAAAACACATTGCCCAAATGCTTAAAACCTATGCTATCATTCAAAAAATAATTGGTAAATAATATGGGATTGGTATGCAAATAAACATAGCCTTTGCCTACTTTAAACTTAACAAAATTTGGTTTTTTATTTAGTTTGCTTAATACAATATAACGTGAGGCATAATAATTTTTGCCAAAAATATCAAGGCTATTGGCATTATCTAAATACACCCACGAAACCACCTCGTCCATTTTTTTATTGAAAGAGCGAAACTGAAAGGTAAAACTATCCAAATATAAATTATCAAAATTTACGGTTACAGTATTTTCAGTAGTGTTTTGCAATAAAAGTGGATTGCCATAATAATTTAATGCCTGCATCAAAGTATCGGGCAATGCCTCGGCAATAAATACCACATCATTGCCTTTTTCAGCATACGCCAAAAGGCTATCTACTTCTGCATGACGCAAGTAGCATTGCTCTCCAATGTACAAATAGGTAGTAGAATCTTGTGGTTCAATAGCACCTAATTTTGTATTTAAGTTGCTTGTTACCTCCGCAAAATTTCCATTGGCATGGTGTGTTAATATTTTTTTGAATAAGCCGAAATCGTAAGGCTGTATTTTACTGTCAGTATAGGTTTTTTGCCAATTATATTTATGTTTAATGGGTTTATAAGCCATAAAATACCAAAGCAAGCCTATTAACCCAATGATTGAAACAATAACAATTATGATGGTATTTTTATTTTTCAATTATTTTTTAATTTAAGGTTAAAATCTGAAAAATGAATATCTAATTGGTTATAAATCTCCTCGTTTATAGGCATTTCGCCATACCAAATACCATCAAAATTAAAGGTTAACAATCTAAAAGGCTCATATACCAATTTGCCATTCAATTGCATTAAATACTCATAATTTGTTTTTTCTTTTTTATAAAAAATCAAATTCTTAGCTATCAATTGCTTTAATACGTTCAAGTATTTTAATCTGTAGGCTGTTTTATAATCTTTGGCTTTTAATGCAGCTTGTAGTGGTGTTTCCAATTCTAAATCTTTAAGCGATTCTTCATCAAGTTCATCAAAATTAACAATATTAGTAGGCTTTACTTTGCTGTTTTTTAATTGGGCTTGATTGAATAAATTTACCAATACAACTATCAATACTATAGCTGCTAAAATAAGCCAAAGGTATTTTAAAGAAGCGGGGTTAAAAGAGCTAGATTGTTTAGGTTTTGGTTTGGCAATTTTAGATTTAATACTATCTTCTTCAAAGGTTAAATTTTCGGTTTCTTTTTGCCAATAGTTTTTGTCAAATTTTTGTTTGGTGTCGTATAGCGTTTGGTTTACCACCTCGCTATCGCTAAAATGATAATAGGGCGCATAGTTGGTATTGCTGTTTTGTTCTTGGTAAATAGTTTCTTCTTCTACTGGTGTAACTTCATCAGAATATATAGTATCGCCTCCATATTGTGCCTTTGCTTGAAACACAAAACACAAAAACAATATAAAGCAAAGCAGGTATTTATTCTGTTTCAATACCATACGATTTATTTACCTTGCCTATTTCCTCTATGCCATTCATTAAGCCCTCTGCAGTTGCTATTTCTTTAATTGAAAATGTTACCATTATTATTTGAAAAATATAAAACACAATGCAAAACGACAATACAAATGCAAAACCAAAAAACAACAAGCTTTTAAGTACCAATGTATAAGTTTGATTTGCCATAGCTACATTTATTTCCATAAAATAAATAACTAAAAACGAAAAACTCGATAATATAAAAATAAAGGCTAAAAAAGAAATGAGTAAAAATAATAATAAAGTACCCAATAAGCGAAAATAATTAGACAATAAATATTTTAAAGTTTCATTACTATTTGTACCCATAATATTGAAATGCCTATGCGCTAATACACCTAATAACAAAGGTGAAACAGCAATGTATAGCAGCACCATCATTTCGCTATTGGATAACATAAACAAATTGATAAAAAACGAAAATACGCTACAATACCATAAGCTTTTTAACCAATGAATACTATTGGCGGTAAAATATTTAGCTGCTATTTTAAGGGCTATAAAACACACCAAAGCTATCCAAATAGATGAAAACAAGTACATTATTAAAGTTTCATCTTGATTGAAAAACAAACTCACATTGCCATAAATAGTAAAAAAATAACCCAAATTGCCTCTTGCCAAATTGTACGATGAACTTAAAATATCATAGCTTGTAATTTCAAATTTTAATATGCTTTGTTTTAAGCTAACTGTAGCCAATACAAGCATATATATTGCTACTAAAATAAAAATATAGCGTACTATTTTAGAAAAATTTTGGGTAATAATTTGAATGGTTTTTAAAAATATTTGACCATTGTTGTAAACTGCTAATTTTTCAAATTGCCACTCATTTTCAACATTAAGCTCGGGCATTCCCAATAGTTCGTCTTTTTGATGTCTGAATTTAAAATAAGGATACACCACAAAATAACCTACCATTAAAGCCAAACAGAGCAGTATAAAAAGCAATCGCAACATATTGGGCATATCTGTATGGCGTGTAAGATACGATTCTACAAAAGCTGCAAATACAATAAAAGGAACAGTAGAAAGATAAAGCATAGCCCCTCGCCTACCCCATATACTAAAGGCTTTGTACCTGGAAAGTGTGCCTGGCTGTATTAGCCCCTTGCCTAAAAGCATACCTGCTGCGGTGCATATTACAATGGTTAAAATTTCTACTGTGCCAT
The DNA here is from genome assembly GCA_964505065.1 of uncultured Chitinophaga sp. Taxonomy (GTDB): domain Bacteria; phylum Bacteroidota; class Bacteroidia; order NS11-12g; family UBA955; genus JABMMZ01. The sequence goes on along the minus strand of CAZDGF010000036.1, from coordinate 16,525 downwards.
GCATCCATACGGTATAGTTAAATTGGGCTATTTGCCCTCTTGAATAAAAAAGGTGCATAAATACACCCAACATTATGCCATTTCTAATTAAATAAACAATAGAACCATAACCTGCAAATATGCCAAAGATAAATACAAAAAAAGATACGATTAAATTGTTCTTTGCTATTGCTATAAACATGCTAAAGGCATCGGCATCTTTATATACACCCATAGGGTTGCCCTCTTTAATGTTTTTTATGGTCATATCAATATAACCATCGCCAAGAATGGAACGGGCAAACTGCTCATCTTTAGCCGCAGAAAGTGCACCAATGGCTGTAACCAATATTAATACCAAAAAGGCTACCAATATGTTTTTACGGCTATACCACGCTATTTGAGGAATTTCATCTTTAAAAAACTGAACAACAGATTTTCCAAAATTTTTCTTATTCTTATAAATATTGATGTAAATTTTTTGTGCCAAACCATTCAAATATACCCTTACCGAACGGTTTTTATAAAATGTTTTGGCATACGATAAATCGTCTGTTACCTGAATAAGTTGCGCTCTAAGTTTTTCTGGGTCTTTTGCAGATAAGGCTAATTCTTTTTCAAAATTAGCCCATTTTTCTTCATTCTGCTCTACAAATTTACTCTCACGCATTTTGGTATGGCAATTATAAACTAAAAAACAGAGAAAGTATAATGAAGTTATCTAAAATCAAAAATTTTATTTTAAATAAACCAAAGTTACGCCATTGCCTCCAAGTTGTTCGTTTTCGTGTTCAAAATGTTTAACAAAGCTTATTTGTTTCAACCTTTCATATATCAATTTTCGCAATATGCCAAAACCTCTGCCATGTATAATTTTTAAGCTGCTAAAACCTAATAAATGGGCATCTTCAAGCCATGCTTCTATAGCACTTATAGCCTCTTCCCCTCTCCTACCTCGCACATCTATTTCTGGTTGAAAAGTGCTTTGTTTTTCAAATAATTGGGCATTAAATGTTGCCATTTTTACCTTTGCTTTTGGCTGTATGGCTTTGGTAACTCTTAATTCTGAAATATCTAACCACATTTTTACAAACCCAAACAAAACATGGGCTTTGTTTTGTTTAATAGCCAATACTTCGCCAGCCACATCGTTATCCAATTGTTTCACTCTATCGCCTATGCTTACAGGTCTTTCTAAAATTTCGATTAATTCAGTTTCAAGTTCTTTTTCTTTTTTCCTTGCATTGTTATTGCGGTGCAAAGCCGAGTTTATTTCTGGCGTTTGGGCTACCTCTTTGTTTAGTTTTTCTTTAAGGTCTGAAAGTCCTTTACGGGCTTTTTGAGTTTTAGCTTTATCTGCTTTTGTTTCTTGAATTACCTTAATAGCGGTTTCTATTTCTTTATTGGCATTGGTAACTATTTCTGATGCTTTTAGCTTTGCTTCATTCAGTATTTGAAGCTTATTTGCCGATAAATTATGTTTTAATTGCTCATATTCGTCTATTAATTTTTGCAAGGTTTTTTCCTTATCTGCTATCCGTTTATTGGCATCTGTTAGTGCATTTTTATTGCGTTCGTTTTCTGCAATTATTTCATCTAAATCTATTTCTTGTTTGTTTTTACTAATGTTTTTTGCTCTTTCAATAATGCTTTTAGCAACACCTGCTTTACCTGCCACTTCTAAAGCAAATGAGCTGCCTTGTTTGCCTAATTCAAGTGTAAACAAAGGTTCTAATTTTGCTACATCGTATTGCATACGGGCATTTTGCACATCTTTGGTATGGTTTGCCCAAGCTTTTAAATTGCCAAAATGGGTGGTAATAATGCCCAATGCTTGGGTTTCAAACAATTTTTCTAAAATAGATTGTGCCATAGCACTTCCTATATTGGGGTCGGTGCCGTTGCCTAATTCATCTATTAAATACAAGGTTTCAGCATTTGCATTTTCCATAAAAAAACGCATATTCATTAAATGGCTGCTATACGAACTTAGGTTGTTTTCAATAGATTGGTTATCGCCAATATCTATAAACAATTGGTTATAAATACCCATTTTAGTATTTACATCTACTGGCACAGGTAAGCCATATTGGTACATGAGTTGAATAAGCCCTACTGTTTTTAAAGCTATACTTTTTCCGCCTGCATTAGGACCAGAAATAAGCACCATTCTACAATTTTCATCTACCCAAAAGTTAAGCGGCACTAATTTTTTATTGTCTTTTTGTAAATACAAATACAACAATGGATGGCGAGCATTTACCAAATGTATTTCATCTTGCTTATTGGCTATTAAAGGCTCTATAGCATTTAGCTTGCTGCTTAAATTTGCTTTTGCTCTTGTGGTATCTAAAAAAACAGCTTGCTGTATATGTTGCCAAATGGGTTGCTTGTAGGGTGCAAGCTGCGCTGTTACTTGTTTTAAAATATTTTCAATTTCTTTTTTGCGCTCAAATGCTAATTCTTTTAAAGCATTGTTTTCTTCAAAACATTCTATTGGTTCAATGTATAAATATTTACCACTTTGCGAATCATCGTGCACAAAACCTTGGATTTTCTTTTTAAATTCAGCAATAATTGGTATAACTAATCGCTCGTTTCTAATCGTTATTTCGGTATCTCCAGCCCAACCATTCTTTTTTGCATATTCAAATTTCGACAGTAAAACTTTACGCACTTCTTTTTCTTTGGTACTTATTTTTTTATGAATTGCCCACAGTGTTGGCGAGGCATCTGGCTTTAGTTTTCCTTCTTTGTCTATTACTTTTTCTAATAGCGAAACGCAAGGTAGAAGAGAAATTAATGCTGCTTGAGTTTTTGCCAATTGTGGCAATAGTTCTTGCTGCGTATTTATAGCATTAAAATTATGTTGAAAAGCAGAAATACCAATATACAAGGCTTGTAATTCATCTTCATAAAGCATAATACCTTCTTTATCCAATTTTTTAAGGTAATTGAGCAATTCGGATAGATTTTCGGAAAGATTTAAAATATGCCCACTTTGCAGCAAAATATTCATTTCTAATACTTGCTGTATTTTGGTATGAATAAGGTTTTTATCGGTATTAAAAGAAAGTTTTTCAATAGCTGCTTTGCCCATATCGGTATAGCTATCGGCAAGCAGGAGTTGCTTAATTTTATCCATACCCAATTTTTCTTCAATATTGACAGGATACAATTTATAATTAGAATTAGTTGTTTTCAAAAGCAGGGCAAATTTCAGTAATAAATTGCTATTTTAAAGCAATAAAATTAAATGGGTAAATTTATACCAAATAATAAACCCTAATATACTACCTAAAAAACCACTAATAGCAAATAAAAGCCAATGTTTTTTGGGTATAAATAATGTATTGGTTAATAACAATAAGAAACCAATTATTGTAAAAATTATTAAAGAAAAGTTAAGCGATAACCCCAAATAAAAAAAGGGTTTTGCCTCGCCACAAGGCAACCATTTAAAAACTAAAAAAAATAAATATATCACAACATCTCGCATATAAAATAAGCTCAATAAAACAGCAGCCCAACTTTTGTAATTAAATTCTAAATGATTACGCTTATAATAAATTAAAAAAGCAATACCTATTAAACTTATTAGCCAAACACAAATTTTGCCTGCTAAATCTATTCTCAAATGGTTTTTATAGGATATTTTTTTCCAAACTATTTAGTCTTTTGATGCTTTTAGTTGTTTATAATTACCATTATACTTTTCCAACAATGTATCAAATTGATTGCTAACTATACCATCATCCATAAAAATAGTTCTGCCAAAACCTTTTACATATTCATATTTGTAACCAATACTTTTAGCATATTTGATTTTTGTAAATTCTGTAATAAAATTGCCTATTTGAATGGCTAAGACAAATGCTAAAGTTAGAAAAAAAATGTTTTTAAATTTAAAAAACATAAACTAAATTATTTTTTTTCACTTACTATTAAATTTTTGAACAAATATAAAACTATTTCATAAAAAATAGAAATAAGTATTTAATAAGTGCGGATGAAGGGACTCGAACCCCCACGCCTTTCGGCACCAGATCCTAAGTCTGGCACGGCTACCAATTACGCCACATCCGCAAATTTTTGCAAGAACTTTATTTATAAAAGGGATGCAAAAATATCATTTATATTTGAATTAAAAAATTAAGTTTAAGCATCTTCTTTAAATTTTCCTTAATAATTTATACTTTTGCACTCAAATTTTACATAAAAAATGAGTTTAATAGCAGACATTAAAGCACGCCAAATATTAGATAGCAGAGGAAATCCTACTGTAGAGGTTGATATAATTACTGAAAATGGATTTTTAGGTAGAGCAGCTGTGCCAAGTGGTGCAAGTACAGGCATACACGAAGCAGCAGAGCTTAGAGATGAAGATAAGAAAACCTACCATGGTAAAGGTGTTTTAAAAGCAGTAGCCAATGTAAATGAAATAATATTACCCGAACTTATTGGTTGCGATGTGTTTGAGCAAAATGCCATTGATAACCTAATGTTAGAATTAGATGGCACTGCCAATAAAAGCAATTTAGGTGCAAATGCTATATTGGCTGTATCGCTTGCTGTGGCTAAAGCTGCGGCACAAGAAAGTGGACAAAGTTTGTACCGTTATTTAGGTGGTGTAAATGCAAATACTTTGCCCCTGCCTATGATGAATATTTTGAACGGTGGCGCACATGCAGATAATGCTATAGATTTTCAAGAATTTATGGTAATGCCTGTAAAAGCAGATACTTTTAACGAAAGTTTGCGAATGGGCGTTCAAATTTTCCATGAGCTTAAAGCAGTACTTAAAAGCAAAGGTTATAGCACCAATGTGGGCGATGAGGGCGGTTTTGCGCCTAATATTCAAAGTAATGAAGAAGCAATAGAAACCGTATTAACCGCCATAGAAAAAGCAGGTTTTAAGCCAGGAGAAGATGTTTATATAGCTATGGATGCAGCAGTAAGCGAGCTTTGGGATGCCGAAAAAGGCTTGTATGTTTTCAAAAAAAGTGATAAACGCCAATTAACAGGCGATGAAATGGTGGACTATTGGAAAACTTGGGTAAATAAATATCCCATTATTTCAATTGAGGATGGTTGTGCAGAAGATGATTGGGCGAGTTGGAAAAAATTAACCCAAGCCATAGGTAGCAAAGTGCAATTGGTAGGCGATGATTTATTTGTAACCAATGTAAATCGCTTGCAAAAAGGCATTACAGAGGGAATAGCCAATAGTATATTGGTAAAAGTAAACCAAATAGGCACATTAACAGAAACTATAAATGCTATAAACCTTGCTACACGCAATAGCTATACAAATATAATAAGCCACCGCAGTGGCGAAACTGAAGATTATACAATAGCCGATATAGCAGTAGCAATGAATAGCGGACAAATAAAAACAGGCTCCGCCTCAAGAAGCGATAGAATGGCAAAATACAACCAACTATTGCGCATTGAAGAAGAATTGGGCGCAAATGCTGTTTTTGGTGGTAAGAGTTTTAGGTTTTTGAAGTAGAAATAAATAAATAACAGTAAACTAAAGCCAATCTGTTAAAAATGATTGGCTTTTTTATTTAAAAAAAAGAAAAAAATGATATTAAAAATAAAAAGTGAAAATAATAATTTATTAGATTTGTTATTCAAAAATCCAAATACGGACGAGGGTTTGTATTTTAAACCCTTAAAAAATGGGCAGATAGTGGGTAATGCTATTGATAAAAATAATTATGAAATTGTATTTCAAGATACAAAATATAGCTATCTTCCAGAAGATAGTAATCAAATAGATTTTCAAAGTTACTGTAATCCTTATGTTGTTTTACATATTTGCAATGAACTATTTAGCCATATTTTAAAAGATAAAGAAAGCTATTTAAATGCTGAAATATCTTGGCTTAAAACTACTCAAGGAAATTTAGATACTATTGAATGTAGTATAGAAATTCCAACGTTTTATATACACTCTGGCTGGTATAGAAACAATAAATTTTTACTTGCAAAATATTTTGAAGGAATAGAGGTAACTCAAAGTACGGGTCGTAATTTTAGATTAAAAATAGTTGGTAAAAATGTATTTGAAGCTATGAATTTGCTAAATTTGGTAGCATTATTTACCCATATTACAAATGAATATGGAGTATATACATATATTGACGATTCATTTGCTTTAAAATATGTTAGAATTTTAACTAATTTGGAAAATGTTCCTTACTTTGTGTTTTATTTATTTATAAAAAGAGCCATAAAATCTGAAAGACAATTTGAAGGTTTAAAACCGATATTGGAGGAATATTTAGCTAAACAAGGTTTAAAAGCAAACCTAACTTTTTATGATACACACCAAGATAGAATTAGATTTATATGCTCACATATAAACCTAGAAAATGATGTATTAGATGTAGGCTGTGGCGAATTTATTTATTTTAAAAAAATAATGGCATTAGAATTCAAAAATACTTACCATGCTGTAGATATTGAAGCAAAATTTGAAACTTTAGCAAAAATAATAAGCGAAAGATATTTAACAGATAAATTGGTATTTTATAATACAATAGAAAAAGTAAATACAGATAAAAATCTTAGTGTAATTATGACAGAAGTTATTGAACACAATTCAATAGAAGATTCGCAAAAATTAATTTTGAAAACGCTTGAATTAAATGTTGAACAACTGATTATAACTACACCAAATAAAAATTTTAATCAATTTTATTTTGAACATAATGAAGAAATGAGACACCATGACCATCATTTTGAATTTACAGAGAATGAATTTAAAAATTTTATTGAAAGTACTATTCCAAAAAATACCTATAAAGTAAGCTATTATTATATTGGAGATACTTTAAACAACGTTCAACCAACACAAGCTTGTATTATTAAAAAAATGTAAATTATGGAAGATATTAAAAGAATAAAAAATAGAATAGATTGGTTTTGCGACAATAAAATAAATGCATTTTCTCCAACAATTTCGCCTGCGCCAAAAAATGTAGAAAGAAAAGAAATAGAAAGTATTTACGAAGGTGTAAAATATTATGTAAAAAATGGAATAAATGAACTTATTTTTCAAAAAAAATATATGGGTTCGTATTGCGATATTTATCTATCAAAAAACTTGGAAGAAACTTATTTTGTTAGTAGAAATGGCTTTAAAATTAACCATATAGAAACTGAAAAAGCTATTGAAGCTTGCAAAAATTTACACAATCAAATGAATTGGGAAAATATTTCAATGTATATTATACAATCTGAACTTATGCCTTGGGGAGTATTGGGCAAAGGCTTAATAGAAAACGAGTTTGAGGGATATTTAAATGCACATCAAAATCATTTTGAATATTTGCAAAATAGTAATTTATACTCAAAAATAGAAAAAGTAAAAGATAGCGAAGATTACAAAAAATACATTCAATTTAAAGTCAAAAATGATGAAAAAGCACTTAAAAAACAATATCCTTCGCATATTATTAGGCAGTTTAATTCATTGGAAGAATTTAAAATAATAGAGTTAGAAACATATAAAAAAGGAATAGAAATTTATAAAAATCAAATTGAACATTTTGGTAAAAATGAAGATGTTTACTTTAAACCATTTAACATTTTAAAAATAATTTATAACAATGGAATTGAAGAGATTGTAAATGATAATTTAAGTTATAAAAAAGTAAATAGCGATGAATTTTTAACAGTCAAAATTAATTCAATTGAAGAGATAGATGCAAAAATTAACCCTGTTTATAACTGGTTTGAAACACTTACAAATTCAAATGAAGAAGGTATTATGATAAAGCCTTTAAAATCTTTTATAAAAGGAATAGCCCCTGCTTTTAAAGTTAGAAACAATAATTATTTAACAATGATATATGGCGTAAATTTTATTTATGAATTAGAAAGCAACATAGAAAAAAGGAAAATAAATAAAAAGTTAGAATGTTCTATTAACGATTGGATGTTGAATTGGCAATTGTTAAAAGTAAATTATCAAGATATAAATAGAGAAAATTACCATTTAAAAAACTTAGTTTTAGATAGAATTTATGGCGAAACAGAAGAAAATACATTAGATACAAGATTGTAAAATTATGAAAAACAAGAACCCTAAAATATTAATACTAATAGGTGCCCCTGGTGCTGGTAAAACAACTTTTGCAAAATATTTTTTAAGAACAGAAGAAAATTGGATGCGTGTAAACAGAGATGATTTTAGAAGCATGCATTTTAGCCAAACCAATATGTCTGAAATCGAAGAAAGCATGATAACAACAATGATAGATGGCAGTATTGAAGCCCTGCTTATGAGGAATTATAATGTTATAGTTGATGCTACACATTGTAAACTTGATTATATCAACCATTACATACTTAAATTTAGTAACTTAGCCGATATTCAATTTAAAGTTTTTGACTTAGCAATAAATGAACTTAAAGAAAGATGTAAAAAAAGGGAAGATAATGGCAAACATATACCTATCAGAGTAATTGAAAAATATTATAACGAACTGGCTATACTTAAAGATATTTTTGACTTTAAAACAATTTATAAAACAGAAAAAATTCAAGCAATTAAGCAGCAAAACAATGAGCTACCAAAAGCCATAATTTGCGATTTAGATGGAACGCTTTCATTATTGAATGGTAGAAATCCTTATGATGCATCTGCATGCGATAAAGATTTACTAAACGAGCCTGTAGCTAAAGTTTTAAAATTATTTTATGCCAATAATTATCAAATAATTTTGCTTTCTGGCAGAGAGGATAAATACAAAGATGCAACATTGCGATTTTTAAAAAACCATAATATTCCATACAATGCCTTGCACATGCGAAAAACAGACGACACACGAAAAGATTCAATAATAAAAAAACAAATTTTTATTAATGAAATAGCAGCTAAATATTACATAGAATTTATTTTAGATGATAGAAACCAAGTAGTAGATATGTGGCGAAATGAACTTGAATTGCCTTGCTTTCAAGTTTACTATGGCAATTTTTAAAACCTACTGCAACTTCTTCCTTTACCACTTACATAGCTGCGGCTACCACAAGCTTGTGTACTTAAAAACACAATAGCAATAACCAAAACGATATATAATTTATAAGTTTTCATATTTATATAACGTAAAGTAATTGTAGAATATTGTATGGTATTTAGAAATTTTTTAAACCTATTATTTATTGTAGTTTTGACCCCATAAAAAAATACCCTTATGACAAAACCTGTTTATGTGATAGATGCTGTGCGTAGTGCCATAGGCAAATATGCTGGAACGCTTGCTAATACTCGCCCTGATGATATGGCTGCTGAGGCAATAAAAGCATTGGTAAAAAGAAATAGTAATATTGATTTTGGCTTAACAGAAGAAGTAATATTAGGCGCTGCAAACCAAGCTGGAGAAGACAATAGAAATGTAGCCCGTATGGCAAGTTTATTGGCTGGATTGCCAATTACTGTAGCAGGCTATACCGTTAATAGGCTTTGTGCAAGTGGCTTACAAGCTATTGCTAATTCTGCAATGGAAATAGCCTTTGGCAATGGGCATTTATACATTGCTGGTGGTGTTGAAAGTATGAGCCGTGCGCCTTTTGTTATGGCAAAATCGGAAACAGCCTTTGGCAGAGCGCCTGAAATACACGATACTACTATTGGTTGGCGTTTTACAAATCCTGCTTTATCAGCTTTATACCATCCTTTTACTATGGGCGAAACTGCCGAAAATGTTGCCGAACAATTTAATATTAGCCGCCAGCTGCAAGATGAATTTGCTATCAATTCTCAAAAAAAATGGGCAGAAGCAAATAATCAAGGTAAATTTAAAAACGAAATTTTTGATTATGCTATTGCACAAAAAAAAGGTGAATCTTTAATATTTAACCAAGATGAGCAACCTCGCCTTAGCCCAATGGATATTATGGCAAGCCTTAAACCTGCGTTTAAAAAAGGGGGAACTGTTACAGCAGGCAACAGCAGCAGTGTAAACGATGGCGCAAGTGTATTGGCTTTGGCTTCGGAGGAGTTTATAAAACAACATAATATTACACCTATAGCAAGAATTGTATCTACAGCGGCCAGTGGTGTTGAGCCTCGCATTATGGGTATTGGTCCTGTGGAGGCAACTCGCAAAGCTTTGAAAAGAGCAGGTTTAACCATTAATGATATTCATTTAGCAGAATTGAACGAGGCATTTGCAAGCCAAAGTATTGCTTGTATTAATGAATTAGGTATAAATCCTGAAATAGTAAATGTAAATGGTGGTGCTATTGCTATTGGGCATCCTTTGGGTTGTAGCGGTGCACGTATATCTACTACCCTACTGCACGAAATGCAAAAAAGAAACAACCTAAAGTACGGCTTGGCTACTATGTGTATTGGTGTAGGGCAAGGCTTGGCGGTGGTGTATGAGAAGGTGTAAAATTTAATTTTTAAAAACTTGTATTTTTAAAACTTGAAAACAGAATATTTTTTTTAAATAAAAAATTTGTCAAACTGATAAAAATATCTTATTTTTGAATATTGAAGGATAAAATAACTGAATAGCTTTTGATTTAACCATACATCTTGAACTAATTAAACACTTTAAAAATTTGAAAATAAAATTACCCATTTTATTGTTTATTTTTTTAATTCAAAAGCTTGGATGGTGCAATCCTGTTGCCAATTTTACATTATCTACTTCCCAAGGTTGCCTACCGCTTACAATTAAATTTACAAATACTAGTACGGGCTCTCCCACTCGTTTTGAATGGACATTTGGCAATGGCAACCGCTCCACCCTGCAACACCCTTCAGCCATATATTATGCATCAGGAAATTTTTCTGTTACCCTTACAGTATGGGATGCCAATGGCAATAAATCATCAAAAACATTTAATCCTGTAAAAGTTTATGCTAATCCAATTGCAAATTTTAATGCAGACACGGTTGGATGTACAGGGCAAATTTTAAATTTTAACGATTTATCTACCAAAGGAGATACTGCTATTACACAATGGAGTTGGGATTATGGCGATGGCAACATTAGCGGAGCAAAAAATCCACAACATGCTTACGACAATGCAGGAAAATATTCAATTGGGCTAACAATAACAGATGGTTATGGTTGCAAAAGCTCTGTTACAAAGGCAAACTATATTCGTATAAAACCCTCTCCTGTATTAGATTTTAGTGTAGATAAACCCTACAGCTGCTCTGCACCACATAGAGTATTTGTATTGAATAAAAGCACAGGGGCTACAAATTTTAATTGGAGCTGTAGCAATGGTGCAACAAGTAGTGCTAAAGATTTCTACATAACTTTAAATAATTTAGGAAATTATAGCATTACATTATCTGCTACATACAATGGTTGTTCATCTACCATTACCCGAAATGCAATAACTGTAGAAAAGTTAAAACCAGATTTTAACCAATTGAATAGCTCTATTTGCGAAGGCGCTTCTACTAAATTTTTAAATACAAGCAAACCCGACAACAGCAATATTTCTTACTTTTGGAATTTTGGCGATGACAACACAAGTACAGATAAAAACCCTAAACATATCTACGATAATGATGGCACATATGATGTTACATTAACTATGACTGGAGGAGGCTGCACCGAAAAAATAAAAGGGAACATAGTAGTTAATCCCAAACCAGAGGTTTCAATTACTATTTTAGATTCAATAAGCTGCGAAAGCCCATTTAACGTAGAGTTTATACTTAATTGTAAAGATTACACCACAACCGAATGGAACTTTGGAGAAGACAACTATACTTACTTTACTTTTTATAAAAATGAAAAGATAAAACACATGTATAGAAGAGCTGGTATATATACTTCAAAATTTGTGGTTACAAATAAATTTGGTTGCAAAACAGATACTTTATCGCCTGAAAGAATATTTGTAAACACAGCTTATGTAAGAATAGAACCTAAAGCAACAAAAGGCTGTATTTCCTTAACACAAAATTTTAATTACAACCTATACTCGCCCGAAAGTGAAGACAGTGTTTTTTGGTATTTAGCTGATAAAAAAGAAAATGTATTTGATAACGACACCAATAGTTACACTGATTCAAGCTATACGGAAAATACAGATACAACAGATAATTCTGACACTACTGATAATTCTGAATTTGAAAATGGAGAAACAGGCGAAACATCGGACGATATTGAAGAAGAAAATGGAGATACATCAGAAATTAATGAAAACATTTTAGAAGAAATTGATGATTATAAATTAGATACCATAAAAAGCAAAAAGGCGAGTAAAAAATACTTAAACCCTGGCAATTGGAAAGTGTATTTAACTGTAAAAACAAAAAGTGGTTGTATTCTTAAAGATTCGACTATTGTTTCGGTTGGCAATGTGCTTTATCCTGAATTTATGTTGCTAAAAAAAGAAATTTGTAACTGGCGAGAAATAATTTTCAGGAATTTAACACCAGATAGTATAAAAAAATTAGAAAACATTAAATTTGACCTCGTGCCAACAGATAAAGGAGCTATTGAAGAAATTAAAGACATAAAAGATTCAATATTAATAATAAAAGCAAAAAGAATAGGTAAAATAGATTTTCTTTTAAGGCTAACTCATTTTGGTTGTGAAACATATTCAAAAAATACAGATTATGTGATTATTAGAGGTCCTGCAATAACCTTTTACCACGAGTGGTTAGATTGCCGAAAAACAAAATTTAAATTACACAAATCATACAGAGATGGCAATAGAGATAGTTTTTATTACAATGGTAAAATTATTGATAAACCCGATTCTTTTATTTACCAAAGTAAAGATTACAATTATTTAGGCTTTAAATATAAAGCATGGAACGATAAATTTGGTTGTTTTAGATTTAAAGAATTAAAACCAGAAATTACATTACCTCCCTCATCTGAATTAAAAGGCACACAAAACCAAACATGTGCACCTGCTGTGTTGTCTTTGAGTTATAAAGGTTACTTAAAAAATACTAAATGGCATTTTCCAGATGGCACAAGTTCTAAAAAATTAAAAGAAACTTTTACTGCAAATCAACCTGGTAAAATAAAAATATTATTTACAGGTAATTTTACCAAAGATGATTGTGATGACACCATTACCATAGATTCATCATACTTGTATTTTAATATAGATGGTGTGCAAAATAAAAGCAATGTAAAAGCCAACGGCAAATGTATGCCTATTGCCTTATCGCTTTACGATTCTACAGCTGGAACAGATAACAACGAACACAAATGGATAATAAATGGCGAAGAAATATTTACCACCCAACTATTAACCAATTATACCGTAAATAGCATACCTGCTGGCAATGATAGTGCCATTAATATTAGCCATATAATAACCTCAAACAATGGTTGTATAAGCACTAAAAACTATGCCTTGCCTTTTGCAGGTCCTAAATTAAGTTATTCTTTGTTAAGATATTTTAGTTGCGATACCACTGTACATTATTTTAATACAAAAATTATAGATAGCACAACTACCCGTTTTCCATTATCTTACGAATGGAAATTTGACAATGGCAATACTTTCAATACCTCAAAAATAAGAGCACCTATAGGCAATGTAGGCATGAATTATTTTACCCTTTCTGTAAAAGATGCCTACAATTGTGAAACAAAATATATAGATAGCGTTGAGGTTTCGCCCAATATGCTACAACCCTTGTTTTATAGCAATCCTCTTGGTAGCTCTTGCCCACCTTTGCGTTGCAAATTTTTCGACCAATCTAAAACCTTTAGTAGCCAAATTGTAAAATGGGAATGGGATTTTGGCGATGGTACAAGCTCTCGTTTACAGTTTCCAGAAAAACTATATTTAGTGCCTGGCAAATTTGATGTTACACTTAAAGTAACAAGTAAATCTGGTTGTACGGCTATTTTAAAAAAACCAATGTACATTGTAGTTAATGGTCCTCGTGGAGATTTCAATTTTGAAAGAGGAAATGCCTGCTTACCACATAAAGTTGAGTTCAAAGGAACTGCATATGATAGTGCAACTATGGAGTGGGATTTTGGAGATGGCAATGTGCATCAAGGCAATAATATTAAGCATGTTTACAATAAGCGTGGGCGTTATATCCCTGCTATGATTTTATCCGATAAATTGGGCTGTAAATATATTCTGCCACCCATAGATACAATTGAAATTTTTGATTATCCTAAAGCTATTTTTAAAACAGAAGGTTTGTGTTTTAATGATATAATAAAAGTAAAAAACAATACCATTAGCAACCACGAAGATACAACTGTAAAAACCACTTGGTATTACAACCAAAGAAATGTAAACCCTTTGCAAGATAGATTTTACAAACCAGAAAAAAGAGGCTGGAACGAGCTAAAAATAATTGTAGAAAATAAAGGCACTTGTAAAGATACAGCAACAACGCAAATACGAATTTTTGCACCTATTGCTAATTATAAACCCTCTGCTCCATTAGTTTGTTTGGGCTTTCCCTTACAATTTATTAACCAAAGTAGTAGCGATACTTTTATTAAATCTTTTGATTGGCAATTGGGTGATAATAACACATCTACCCTTAAAAACCCAACTCATACTTACCTAAAAGCTGGGCAATACAATGTTAAGCTAATTGTTACCGATGAATTAAATTGTACAGACACAAGCTATAAAATTTCCATTGCCAATGTGGGCGATACAGCTACTCCGCCTTTAGTGCCTATAAGAAGGGCATCTGTTTTAAATAACAGAACTGTAGAATTAATGTATAGCAAATTTCCTACTTTCGATTTTAATAGATATTTTATTTATAAAAATGTAAATGGCAAATATTTAAAAACAGCCGAAATAAACAATGTAAACGACACCCTATTTTTAGATAGATATTGTAATACACTCAATCAATCTTATTGCTATAAAATAGCTACACAAAACCTTTGCTTAAAAACCTCTAACGAAATGCTAACGCCCCAGCATTGCACCATAGAAACAAAGGCTTTTGGCAAATTTGAAGAAAATACAATTACTTGGTCGCCCTACGTTGGGTTCGATAGCATTCAGCATTATGAAATATGGCGACAAGATTTTAATAACCCTACAAACTTTGAATACATTAGCAAAGTGCAGGGCAATTTAAACACTTATACCGATACTCTTATAAACTGCTTTACCCGCCAAAACTACAAAATAATAGCCCAACAATATTTAGGTTTTAACGAAAAAAGCCATAGTGATACTGCCTCTGCAAAACCCAATACAATTAATACAACTACACCCAACTATGCTTGGCAAGCCACTGCGGAAGATAACGATTATGCCCACATAGAATGGCTAAACAATGCTTGGAGCAGAAACGGCATGAAAGCCTATTTGCTAACCAAACAAAATAACACAGGTACAACTATTTTTAAAGATAAATATTTTAACTTATTAGACACCATTTACAACGATTACAATACCAAAGTGCAAGACCATAGCTATATTTATACCATTAAAGGTATAGATATGTGCAACGATACCACACCAGCAAGCAATGTGGCAAAAACCATTTTGTTAGAAAGCTATTTTGATGTAAACAGCCAAAAACCAGCCCTGCGTTGGAACCATTATCAAAAATGGAGTCAAAATATAGCGTATTATGATATAGAACAAAAACAATTGGACGGTAGCTTTATTAATATTGGCAAAGTAGCTGCTACAGATAGTAGTTTTATAGATTACAATGCCCAAAGCAATTGCAATCCGCATTATATTTATAGAGTAAAAGCCATAAGCAATACAAATATGCTTTTAAATAGAGCCACTTTTAGTCTTTCTAACGAGGCTAAAGTATTTCCTACTTCTACCCTATTTATGCCTAATGCCTTTAGCCCAAATAAAAATAACATAAATGAAAACTTTGGACCAAATGGGCAATATATACACCGCTATCATTTAGAAATATACAACCGATGGGGCGAAAAACTATTTGAAACCACCAATTGTATGGAGCAATGGAACGGTAAATATAAAAACGAAGAATGCCCACAAGAAGTATATTTATACCACTTGGAAGCTATGGGGGCTGATAATAAAACTTATAACTTGAGTGGTAGTTTTCATTTATTGAGGTAAAAAAGGATTTGTATTATTGCTAAAAGGATATTTTGCCCCTTAATGAGCGTTTTGATATAGTAAAACCAAAATACAAGTAAAAATTTCATCATTTTAAATTAAATTTACATTATGAATACCATACAAATAAATATTTTAAATCCTAAAGCCTCTAAACTTTTAAAAAATTTAGCCGACTTAAATTTAATTTCTATTGAAGATACTTCTAAAAATGGTTTTATAAAAGTATTGAAAAAATTGCGTTCAAAAGCTAAAGCTGCCCCTACATTGCAGGAAATTACCAAAGAAGTGGAACTGGTAAGAAGCAAACGTTATGCAAAATAAAATTAAAAGAACGCGTATAATAACTATATCAGAATTTTTAACTATAGAATTTTAATTTAAAAAAAGCCACAGAAATAAAACCAACTTTTTTTTTATTTCAATAACATTTGGCGGATTCAAGTTTAAAATGCAACTTCAAATATATAACTATTTGGCGATT
>CAZDGF010000035.1:0-40814 GCA_964505065.1 uncultured Chitinophaga sp. | reverse complement strand
AATTCCTTTTTTATCATGTTACAAATATACGCTTTTATTTTAGATTAAAGCCATTATTATTAATTGAAATTAAACATTTTTATGTTATTATTGTATAGTAAAATATGGCAATAGTAATCAACGTACTTATTATTTTGGGTGGATTTATATTTATGGAAGCCACAGCATGGTTTACGCACAAATATATTATGCATGGTTTTATGTGGCGATGGCATAAAAGCCACCACGAACCAAGGGAAGGCACATTTGAAAAAAATGATTTATTTGGAATTGTGTTTGCAATTGTTTCTGCTGCTTTAATTATTTTTGGTTCATTAAATGGAATAGATTGGCGATTTTATTTGGGCATAGGTATATTATTGTATGGCATTGCCTATTTTTTAGTGCACGATGTATTTGTGCACCAAAGGCTGCCATTGCTAAAAAAATCTAATACACCATACTTTCAAGCTATGCGCTTTGCCCATAAAATTCACCATAAAGTACATACCAAACATGGTGCAGAAGCTTTTGGCTTTTTATATGTAAGCAAAAAATATTTAGCCAAATACCGCAATAAAAAACAATGAGTGTAAAAAAAATTGTAGTTGTAGGCAGTGGCTTTGCAGGTTTAAGTGCAGCTGCATTATTAGCACAACAAGGTCACACAGTTACCCTATTAGAAAAAAATGAACAAACAGGCGGCAGAGCAAGAGAGTGGCAAAGCAATGGTTTTAAATTTGATATGGGACCCAGTTGGTATTGGATGCCCGAAGTATTTGAAAATTATTATGCACTTTTTGGTAAAAAAGTAAGCGATTTTTATGTATTGGAAAGATTAGACCCAGCTTATCGTATTTATTTTACAAACAATGAAACTATAGATATTCCAGCATCGTTAGAGGCATTAAAAAATGAATTTGAAAAAAGAGAAAAAGGCAGTGGCAAAAAATTGGAAATATTTTTAAAAGATGCTGAGTACAAATACCATACTGCTATGGGCAATTATGTTAATAAACTCTCGAATTCGTTTACAGAGTTTTTAACACCACAATTAATCATTAAATCGTTTCAATTAAAATTATTTACCTCGTTAAGAAAAACCGTAAGAGTAAAATTTAAAAATCCCTTATTAGTTAGTTTACTTGAGTTTCCTGTATTATTCCTTGGTTCAACACCCCAAAATACCCCATCGCTTTATAGTATGATGAACTATGCCGATTTGGTAAAAGGCACATGGTATCCCAAAGGTGGTATGGTGCAAATAAGCAAAGCATTTACCCAAATAGCAGAGCAGCAGGGAGTTAAAATTTTATTGAACCATGAAGTAACAAAAATTGTAACAGAAAATGGAAAAGCAATAGGAGTAGAGGCAAATAATCAATTTTTTGAAGCAGATATTGTTGTTGCAGGCAGCGATTATCAGTATACCGAGCAATATTTATTAGAAAAAAAAGACAGGGTATATTCCGAAAAATACTGGAACAGCCGTACAATGTCGCCAAGTAGCTTATTGTATTATATTGGGCTAAATATAAAATTGCCTGAGCTTCTGCACCATAATTTATTTTTTGATGAAGACTTTGAAACCCATGCAAATGAAATATACAATAAGCCGCAATGGCCCTCTAAACCATTGTTTTATTTAAGTATGGTGAGCAAAACAGATAAAAATGTAGCACCAGAAAATAGCGAAAACCTCTTTTTTTTAATTCCATTAGCACCCAATTTAAAAGATAGCGAGGAGTTGAGAGAAAACTATTTTAATACCATGTGCCAAAGGCTAAAAGCTAAAATAGGCATAGATATTAGAGATAATATTGTTGTAAAAAGAAGCTATGCAATGAAAGATTTTGAAACCGATTATCATTCTTACAAAGGCAATGCATACGGATTGGCAAATACACTTATGCAAACAGCTTTTTTAAAACCCAAAATAAAATCTAAAAAAATAAAAAACTTATTCTACACAGGGCAGCTTACAGTTCCTGGACCAGGTGTGCCTCCGGCTATAATTAGTGGGCAAATTGTAGCTAAAGAAATAAGAAAATTAATTGCCAAAGAAAAATTGTAAAACTTTTATTCAACAAATTGGTTTTTAATACTATGTTTTCGCTTTTCGAAAAAACAGCTGCCCAATGCAGTAAAATAACAACAAATATTTATAGCACCTCTTTTTCATTAGGTATAAAAACTTTGAATAAAGAAGTAAGAGAGCCTATTTATGGTATTTATGGTTTTGTTCGCTTAGCTGATGAAATAGTAGATACTTTTGAAAGAACAGATAAAGCCGAATTATTAGCCAACTTTAAACAAGACACATATAATGCTATAGAAAAAAAAATAAGCTTAAACCCAATACTATATTCCTTTCAAAAAGTTGTAAACAAATACTATATTGGCAAAGATTTAATAGAGCCTTTTTTTGATAGTATGGCTAAAGATTTGGATAAAACAAGCTATAGCCAATCTCAATATTCAGAATACATTTATGGCAGTGCAGAGGTGGTTGGCTTAATGTGTTTGAAAGTATTTTGCAAAGGCAATAGCCAACAATACAAAGAGCTAAAACCTTATGCCAAAGCATTGGGGGCGGCTTTTCAAAAAGTAAATTTTATACGCGATATAAAAAGCGATATTGAAGAAAGGGGCAGAGTATATTTTCCGCAATTAAATCTTACGCAGTTTGATAATCTAACAAAAACAGCATTAATAAATGACATTGGCAAAGATTTTGCAATGGCATATATTGGAATAAAAAAACTTCCGTTGCAATGCAGACTTGGTGTATATGTGGCTTTTGTTTATTATAAAAAACTATTAAGAAAAATAGAGCATACAGATGCCCAACTAATAATGCAAGCAAGAATAAGAGTAAGCAATCCAAATAAAATTATATTGTTATTAAAATCATATTTAAAATTTAAACTCAATGCAATATAAATATTTTTTTCTTTTATTGATGGTTCAGTTTTTTAACAGTAGTTTGATAACGCATACTTTTTCCGAAGAATTACAAACAGCACGAACTTATTACCAGCAAGGCAAGGATAACAATACTGCTGCCGAAAACTTAAAAACTTTTACAGAAACAAAATTAGACAAACCAATTTTTAAAGCCTACAATGGCGTATCTTATGCCATGATGGCAAAGCACCATTGGAACCCATATAAAAAATTAGAATTTGTAAACAAAGGTTTAGAGCTATTGAACCAAGCCATAACAGCCAATGCAGCCGATGTAGAAATGCGTTTTTTAAGATTTTCGGTAGAAGAAAACCTGCCTTCGGTAGTATCCTTTACTAGCCATATACAAGCAGATAAAACCTATATATTAGCCAATATAAAACCAACCCATGCTTTTTATAACACCATGAAAGGCTATTTAAAAACATCAAAAAATTTAAGCGAAGCAGAAAAAAAGAAATTATAGAAAATACAATCTAATGAAGACTAAATTACTTTACTTTCGCTTTAAATAATAAAAATATACTTGTAATTAGTATAAAAATACACTTTTACAATACATCTTCTACAGGTGTATAAGGTAAGTTAAAGGCATCTGAAACACCTTTGTAAACAACTTTACCATTTACAACATTTAAACCTAATAGCAATTCAGCATTGTTGCTACAAGCATCTTTCCAGCCTTTGTTTGCCAATTGTAGGGCATAAGGCAAGGTGGCATTGGTTAATGCCAAAGTAGAGGTATAAGGCACAGCACCTGGCATATTGGCTACGCAGTAGTGTATTACTTCGTCTATAACATAAGTAGGCTCGGCATGGGTTGTGGCTTTGGTGGTTTCAAAACAACCGCCTTGGTCAACCGCTACATCTACCAATACTGCCCCTGGTTTCATTAATTTCAACATGTCGCGTGTAATTAAATGTGGTGCTTTTGCACCTGGTATCAGTACACCACCAATTACTAAATCGGCAGTTTTTATAGCAGCTTTAATATTGTAACCATTGCTATACATGGTATCTACATTGGCTGGCATAATATCATCTAACTGGCGCAGGCGAGGTATAGAAATATCCATAATGGTAACTCTTGCGCCTAAGCCAGCAGCCATTTTAGCTGCTTGAGTACCTACAATACCACCACCTAATACCACTACATTGGCTGGTTTTACACCTGGTACACCGCCCAACAATATACCTCTGCCGCCCATAGGTTTTTCTAAATATTTAGCCCCTTCTTGAATACTCATTCTGCCTGCTACTTCGCTCATAGGCACAAGAAGAGGCAAAGAGCGGTCGGCTTTTTCTACAGTTTCATAAGCCAAGCAAACAGCACCGCTTGCTATCATAGCATTGGTTAAAGGCTCGTAGCTTGCAAAGTGGAAATAGGTAAATAACAATTGGTCTTTTTTTATCAATTTATATTCGCTTTCTATTGGCTCTTTTACTTTAATTATCATTTCTGCAATGGCATACACTTCTTCTATAGTAGGCAAAAGGCTAGCGCCTGCTTCTTTGTATTCTTCATCGCTAAAACCACTGCCATTGCCCGCACTAGCTTGTACATATACTGTATGCCCATGTTTTACAAACTCGCTAACACCAGCAGGGGTAACGGCTACACGGTTTTCATTGTTTTTAATTTCTTTTGGAACGCCAATAATCATATTTATTATTTGTTTTAAAATTTTAAGTGGTGCAAAAGTAGGAATTATTTTTAGATTTATGAATTTATTGATTTTTAGAAATTGAAGAAAATAAATAAAATAGCCCAAGTTTTTAAACTTGGGCTATTTTATAAAAGTAAAAAATTATAGATTTAAAATTTATAACCTAATTTAAATTGTAAAGTACTATATTTTCTATTGGGTTTAAAATTGAAAGCATCTGAATCTTCTTTAGTAACTTCTCCTTTAAATTCAAAATTATATTTTTCAAAATTATAAGCATAATTACCTTCTATACTCACAATAAAATATTGATTAATATGATAGCCGATATTGACACCAGTTCCTATACCAAGACTTTTCATCTTATTTGAATTAAAAATAGGTCCACCCCAACCTCCCTGTCGTATATCCCAAAAATAATGCTCGCCAAATCCCCACCTATAATTAGCTGATATAGAAGGCTGAATAACAAAATTTTTACACCTAAATTGTTTGCCTATATTCATTCTCACAAATTCAAAATTAGTAAAATCAACATCTCCTCTTTTTGAATCAAAACTTGTTTTATTGTCATTTATTTGGTTAATTCTGGCATATTCAAAATATTCAATTTTAACAAAATATTGTTTATAGATAAAACGGGTATAAGAAACATTAAACCGAGGTTCTGTTAATTTATAACCTTGTCCATCAAATAAATTTAAACTATTAAGGCTATATTCTATAATATTATGTTTTTTTCTTAATGGCTTTAATACTTGTAGAGTACTATCTGCTTTTATATCTAAAACAATAAACAATAATAAGATAATTAAAATAAATTTAAATGATTTCATAAAATGACTATTGTTTTACAAATTTATAGGTAAATACTTTACTATCGCTATTTATTTTTACAAAATATACACCGCTATTCATATTTGTAACATTAAAGTTTACAATATCGGTAGTACTAGTATATGTTTGGTTTAATATTTCTTTACCATCAAGGCTATAAACTGCAATTTTACCATTTTCTTTTAAATGGTTTGGTATTTCTTTAAAAGAAATAGTAAGATTGTTGGTAGCGGGATTAGGATAAATTTTAACCAACTGCTCTACATTAAGTGCTTCTACCTTTACTTGATACCCATCGCCAACAGGCTCTGGAATTCTGCATAATTCCCAATAATCTGCTGCAATGAATTGACAACACAATGGACCTACACCTACAGCTTTCCAAGCTTTGCAAACTTCTTTTACCTCAAAAGAGCATTTTCCATATAGTATTTCTGCTGCTAATATAGAATGCGCTCTTGCTTCTTGAAAAGTTTCATTACCGTATACAAAATTTGTAAAACTATAATAAGAAATTTTTGCAGCTTTATCTATACCTATACCAATTACAGTTTGTCCTAATTGCGTTCCTCCCATACTTAATAAGTAGAACCAGTAATTTTGAACAGAAGAATTTATATGAACACCACCTGCATTTCCACTGCCCGAGTACCAATTGTTTCCTTTATATACAGTTGGATAGGTGTTTGGATAATTCTCTAAATTAGAAGGGTCAATTATTGACTTTGGAAAAGTTTGACTACTTGGATTGCTCATATTTCTACTAAAAACAGAAGTTGCATCTTCTCCTATTAACCAATCCCAGTTATTGGGTTCGCTTCTTCTTTCAGCCATAAATCCAAAAATATCGGCAAATGACTCTTCTATGGCTCCACTTTCATTTCGGTAAACCATATTGCCTTCATAATGGTCTATACCGTGCGCAAATTCATGCGCTGCCATATCATGGGTTGATGTTAAAGTTCCCCCACTCATAACCTTTTCGATTTGAATAAAATCTGCATATGATTTTGACAAATTACCATCGTAATAAGCCCCTAATAACCCAGAAGACTTGACAATTACCCTTAATTCTTTGTTGAAATTATTTAATCCGCTTCTTCCAAATAATGTTTTATAAGATTGCCATGCTTCTGTAATTGCATGATGGCTTGATGTTTCATCTCTGCTATCTGTGTGAAAATTGCCATCAGGGTCTTTTGGTAAATTATCATACGTCCATGTACTGTTTTTTAAATTATCTCCAGTCCTATGTTGTCTTGTTTTAATGGCTCTATTATCATCATTCGCCCATAAAAAATGCTTATTTTTCACTCCACCATACCATTTTGTATCTATGTATTTATACCCTTAATAATGTGTATTAGCATCCCCATTGCATAGTGTTGATATTTTATCTATATACAATCCTGTAATGGCATCAATATAGATATTGTAAGAATTTCGAGGTTCGCTAACAACTACTCCAAATTTCCATGCCAATTTATAATGGCTTGGGTTATAATCGTTGTAAGGATTGTAATATACCAATTGTCCTTTGGGATAAAGTAATAAAACAGAATCTGTAAACATGGTATCATTCCAAGCATATTTAGTTGCATTAATATGCGTTAAGGCACTTTCTAAAGCTACTGCTTCTGTAATTGCTGGTACATTCGTTAAATTTAGATTTTCTGCTAACTTGCCATTTGTAGCCATTACACCATGGTTGTCGTAATGCTCTCTAAATTGAACACCTTCCACCAATAAGCCCTTATAATACTGATGTTAAAGGGTATGATACTTATACGCTTGAGAGTCTTGCCAAGTTCTTACTACTTGCATATTATCGTTTATACCTAAACCTGTAGCAGGCTTAAATGTTGTAAATAGGGAACCTGGTTGTAAAGAATCGCATTTCCAATAAATAATACCTAAAGTATCTACTTGAAACGATTTTGAGATTACAAATGAATTACTTGGATTTAGTAACATTTGCGTTTGAGAAAATAACCCTTGAGACATTGAAACGGCTATTCCTAAAAGGAATAATTTAATTGTTTTGTTCATAATGATTTAAATTTATTTTTTAAAATTTTAGTGTTTTTAGTTAAAGTTTTTTGATTGTAAAATTTGTAATTCTCCTGTTTTTTTATCCTCCTTTCTTTAATTATTGAAAACAAACTTAAAAATAATATTTCATAAAAACAACTTTTAGAGTAAAAATACATACTTTTGGTTGTTGTATATATATTCTATATAAATCAATTTTTGTATGCGTGTTAGCTTTAACAGAAATATTAAGACGAATAAGACAAGAAAAAAATCTTACACAAGAGAATTTGGCTATTGATTTGAATATGTCGCTAACAGGCTATTCAAAAATAGAAAGAGGGGAAACAGATATAAATTTTTCAAGATTACAAAAAATTGCAGATTATTACAATTTATCAATTATAGAATTGCTTTCATTTGGTAATATAGAAGTTAAAGAAAGAAAATGTGATTGCTTGAAAGCAAAAGAACAAATCGAATATTTTAATAAGATAATTAAGATTTTAGAAAAGTAGTATATTGTAATACGATTTTTATTCTTTAGCACCAGTATTTAACCAAGCCAAAAGTATTTTCAATTCATCTGTTGTTAATTGAGGTTCGCTTCTGGGGGGCATATTTTTTACTACAAATACATGCTTGTAAATTTCACCATTATCTACATACATTTTTGTACTTTGGTAATTATTAAGCGGAATGTTATAATTTTTTCCATTATGACAATTTGTACAATATTTATCTATTATAGGTTTTATTTGGACAGTGTAAGTTATGCTTGTGTCTTGGGTTTTGTTTTCTACAACTGGCACTGGAGCAACAACAATAGGTTTGGGCGTAGCAACTACTTGAGTGGCTTTTTTTGCACAGCCAAATATAAAAATAGCTGAAAATAAAATTATGATTGCTTGTTTCACTTTTCAAACATACTATTTTTTAATCAAAATTCCCTAAATCCTATCCCCTTTATCCTATTTCCTTTTCTCTAAAGTTGTTTCAAAGCCATTTCTGCTAATGTTTTGCCTATGGCTAAAGAGCTTGTAGCGGCAGGGCTTGGGGCATTTAGTACATGTATTTGTCCTTGGGTTTCTCTAATGCAAAAGTCATCTATTAAGCCGCCTTCTCTATCGCAGGCTTGCGCACGTACACCAGCACCACCTTTTATTAGGTCTTCTTTTTGTATTTCAGGCAAAAGTTTTTGTAATGCTACAGTAAATGCGGTTTTGCTATACGAGCGTTTTATCTCGCCAAAGCCAGTGCGCCAATATTTGGCTGCTACTTTTCTAAAGCCCTTCCATAGCAAAGTTTCAAATAACTCTTTTAAATTGATTTTAGATTTGGTATAACCTTCACGACTATATGCCAATACCGCATTTGGGCCTGCTTCTATTTCGCCATCTATTCTGCGGGTAAAGTGTACGCCAAGAAAAGGAAAATTAGGATCTGGCACAGGATAAATTAAATTTTTAACCAAACTGCGTTTTTCTTTTTTTAAAGCATAATATTCGCCTCTAAATGGCACTATTTTTACATCTAAATTTGGAATAGAATAAGCAGCCACTTTATCGCTATATAAACCTGCACAGTTTATCAATAATTGAGATTCTATTGCACCTTTATTTGTAATAATATTGATAGCTTTATCTTCAGTTTTTACATTTTCCACTTTAGTATTTAGTTGAATTATGCCACCCAAAGCGGTAAATACTTCAGCATATTTTTGAGCCACTACTTTGTAATCTACAATACCTGTTTGGGGTACAACAATGCCTTTTATACCTGCGGTATGTGGTTCTATGCTTTTTATTTCA
This sequence comes from uncultured Chitinophaga sp., assembly GCA_964505065.1. Classification (GTDB taxonomy): domain Bacteria; phylum Bacteroidota; class Bacteroidia; order NS11-12g; family UBA955; genus JABMMZ01. The sequence continues at coordinate 31,522 of CAZDGF010000035.1, read as the reverse complement.
TCGGCATTTATATACTTTAAACCTTGCAAACCATTTTCAACTCCTCTTTGGTAAATATTATCCAATGCTATAAGCTCTTCTTGGCTTGTGGCTACTATTATTTTGCCACACAAATCAAAAGGAATATTTTGTTCTTTGCAAAAATCTATCAGCATGTGGTAGCCATCAATACAATTTTTAGCTTTTAAGCTGCCAGGTTTATAATAAATACCGCTATGAATTACCCCGCTGTTATTGCCTGTTTGGTGGGCAGCCACTTTGCTCTCTTTTTCTAATACTAAAATATTTAGTGTAGGTTTTAATTTTTTTAATTGAAGTGCAGTAGCCAAGCCCACTATGCCAGCACCAACTATGGTTACATTGTACATTATTTTTTTTCTAAATATTCTATGCGTTCTTGTAGTTCTTTTATTAGTTTAGATTTGCGTTTTGAGTGTTTATAAATAGGCAAAATAGCCAATAAAGCAAAAATTAAACCTGCCACAAAACACATTAAAAACAATAGAATAAGCGGTGCATTGGGTGTCCAAAACAAAAGTTTTACTTGTGTATTGGTATTGTTTTGCAAAGCAAAAATAATAATTAAAACCAAAATGGTAATACCAGAAATGATTTTAAACAAATTGCTGTTTGGTTTTTCGTTCATAAAATTGAATTTTTTTGCAAAGATAAAATAAAATAATTGGTTGAAATTCTGAACTAAAAACTAATTCTTAATTCTAATCCTGCAACAAATTTTCTTGTAAGCCCATCGGGGCGTACTTTGCGCACAATTAAAGGAGTAGCAAATCGTCCAATAAGGCTAAAATGCTTACTCATTTTGTATGTAGCGCCCATATTCACATTTAATGTTAAACCTTTACTGCCAGCTATTGCCTCATAATCGCCCATTGCGTTCAAAGCCCTATCGAGCCCTAAATGGTAAATACCTAAAAAACCGCCATTCATGGTAAATTTTTCTTTCAGTTTATAACTTTTATCTATTCTTAAAACCATATCTGGTTTGCGTCTTAACTCTTCCGATGAAAAATATTTTTTAGCTTCAGGAACATCTACCAATGAAGTATCAAATCCATTTTGATTCCATTGCCCAAAAGGCAATTGTAAGCCAAGCGCAAATAGCCAATTTTTATGTGTTTTAAAATCAATGCCAATTAAAAAATCGTGGGTGCCAAGGCTTGTTTGATAGGGCATTGGCAGTGGAATTGAAGAAATTGCAGGAGCAAATCTACTCGATTCAAAATCGGCAGAATTTACACCAATGCGCATACCAGCATTTAAAGCCAATTTGTATTTTTCTTTATTTATAATACTATAACCCGCCACAGCTATAATATCGCCAAGTGCACTGCCTTTGCCCAAATTGCCATTTACAAATACATAAGGCACTTTTAGTTGAATAAATGAGTGTTTTGTAATGCGCACCATAGTTTCTAATTGTGGTGTTATAATTTGTACATTTTGCTCGCCAATGCCCAATTGGGTATTTAGCGCAATGCTGCCTTTTTTTAATTCATCTTCACTTTGAGACATGCCGCCTGCTGTGCATATTCCAGCATCGCTGCAGCCTTGAGCTTGCAATTGGCAAAGGTTTAAAATATTTAAGATAATGAAGGCAAATAAAATTTTGGTTTTCATGTGTATGATTTTATAGTTGTTTATTAATTCGTAAAATAAGGTAATTGAGGATATAATAAGTTGTAAGTTTTGTAAATTAAAGTGTTTTTACTTTCTGCGTCTTTTCAATTCGCTTTCAATCAAATTCAATTCTCTACCCACTTGCCCTTTTACACTGCTATTTTCTTTGGCTCTGCGCCCTAAATATGGCAATACAGCTTTTACTGGACCATAAGGTACATATTTGGCTACACAATAGCCTGCTTTGGCAAGGTTGTAACTTATGTGGTCGCTCATGCCTAATAGTTGAGCAAAATAAAAGCGGTTATCATTTTGTTTAAAATTTTTATTAGCCATTAGTTTTGCTAATAGTTTGCTGCTGTCTTCATTGTGTGTGCCTGCACATATACTTACCTTTTCTGCATGTTGAACACAAATTTCTAACACCTCATTGTATTCCTTATCTGTGGCTTGTTTATTTGGCTGAATAGGGCTTGGGTAATTCATTTCTAAAGCTCTTGCACGCTCTTTTTCCATATATGCACCACGCACTATTTTAAAACCTATTTTGCAGTTTAAATCTTTAACCATAGTATTTACGTGCTGAACTCTATCTGTTCTATAACATTGTATGGTATTGTAAACTATGGCATTTTCAGTATTGTATTTTTCCATCATATTGTATGTTAAGGTATCAATAGTATCTTGTATCCATGTTTCTTCTGCATCTACAAATATGCGTACATTGGCTTGGTGGGCAGCTTGGCAAATATTTTCAAACCGTTGTTTTACTTTTTCAAACTCAGCAATTTCGCTTTCGTTTAAAGTTTGTTTAGCATTTATTTTTGCTAATAATGCAAAACGTCCAATACCAGTGGTTTTAAATACTGAAAATGGTATGGCAGCATTGCCTTTCGCTTTTTGAATGGTATCTAAAATTTCTTGACAAGTGGCATCAAAAACGGTTTCTTGCTCCTCGCCCTCCACGCTATAATCTAAAATAGTACCAATGTTCGATTTGTTGAGTTGGGCAATGGCTTTGGTACATTCTTCAATATTTTCGCCACCGCAAAATTGTGCAAAAATGGTATTTTTAATAATGCCTTTTATTGGAAAATGGATATTCAAAGCCCAACCAGCAAGTTTAGGACCCCAATTTACCAAAGCAGGGTATTTGAATGAAGAAAATAACCAATGGGCTTTCTTTAATTCGCCATCTGTTTTATGTGCAAATGCTGTTTCTGTATTGTTAAAATTTAACTCCGACATTGTTTTTTATTTTGCCTCACCCCTAAATCCCCTCTCTACAAGTGAGGGGACTTTTGGGATATGCTATTTTTTTGTTTATATTTATTACGCATCTATTCTAATTACCGATAAGGAATAAAAACGCAAAGGTTTTTTGTTGTTTGCTAATTGTTTATTTGCCTCCTACTAATTGCCTCACCCCTAAATCCCCTCTCCACAAGAGAGGGGACTTTTGGGATATGCTATTTTTTTATTTTCTTTTTGCCAACTGCCAATTATTTTTTTGCCAACTTATCCCTTTCTCCTAAATCCTAACCCCTAATTCCTATCTCCCTCCCTCCAAAGCTTTCATCACTTCTAAATTTACTACCTTTGGGTCGGCTTTGCCTTTACTTGCTTTCATTACCTCGCCTACAAATAAACCCAATAAACCTTTTTTACCTTCTTTGTATTCAACCACTTTTTCAGGATATTGTTTTAAAACAGAATCTATAATATCATTGATAAAATTGGCATCATTGGTTTGAATGATGTTTTTTTCTTCGGCTATTTGTATTGCCGTTTTTGTAGGATTGTTTACCAATTCGGCAAAAACTACTTGATTGGCAGCACTATTGCTCAACTTTCCTTCGTCTATCAATTGTATAATTTCTGCTATTTTAATGGGCGGAAGCGTAAAGTCTAAAATTTCCATTGCTCGCTCATTAAGGTGCGATTTTACAGCCCCTAATGTCCAGTTTGCAGCTGCTTTATAGTTTGGGGTATGTTCTGTTATTTTAAGAAAATAATCTGCCAAATGCTTATCATCGGTAATAGTTGCTGCATCATATTCCGATAGGTTTAAATCTATTTTTAATTTATTGAACAATTGCTTAGGCAAGGCAGGCATATTGTGTTTTATGGTTTCTAAATAGGTATCTGTAACAATAAAAGGCGGTAAATCTGGCTCAGGAAAATAGCGGTAATCATTGGCGGCTTCTTTGCTTCTTAAGCTAAAAGTAGTTCCTTTCAAGGCATTAAAACCTCTGGTTTCAGATGAAAAACTTTCGCCTTTTTCTACCATGTTTATTTGTCTTTCTATTTCACTTTCTATAGCTCGTTTTACATTGCTAATAGAGTTCATGTTTTTAATTTCTACTTTGGTGCCGTATGCTGTAGTTCCTGTTTTTCTTATCGATACATTGGCATCGCAACGCAATGAGCCTTCTTCCATGTTGCCATCGCAAATGCCCAAATAACGCACCAGTTTTCTAATTTCTGTAATATACTGATAGGCTTCATCTGCACTTCTTAAATCTGGCTCGCTTACAAGTTCTACCAAAGGCACACCTGCTCGATTATAATCCACCAAAGTATCGGTTAAATCTTGGTCGTGCATACTTTTGCCACTATCTTCCTCCATGTGTATGCGGGTAACACCTATGTGTTTTTCTATTCCATTGGCATCTTTAATAGTTACAAAGCCACCTTTGCAAATTGGGGTTTTATCTTGCGTAATTTGGTAGCCTTTGGGTAAATCGGCATAAAAATAATTTTTTCTATCAAATTGATTGTAGCGTTCTATGTTGCAATTTAGAGCCAAACCCATGGTAATGGCTTTTTCTACAACCTCTTTGTTATGAAAAGGCAAAGTGCCAGGATGTCCTAAACTTATGGGGCTTACTTGGGTATTGGGTGCACCGCCATATTCAGCATTATCGCTGCAATACGCTTTGCTTTTGGTTAACAATTGAACGTGAATTTCTAATCCTATAACGGGCTCGTAAGGCATGGGGCGAAGATAAGAATTAAGAATTAATAATGAAAAATTAAGAATGGGGAAATTATTTTATACTATCTAAAATATAAATAGTAATTTAGTAGATAATTATTATACAAAAATGTAAATTTATTGAATAACGAAGCTATTAATTGAATTTACAAATTGCTCAAATCCATAATTGTATTTGGCGCAAGTCTCAACATCTTTTTTGTTTTTGATATTACTTAACACATTGTTATAAGTTATTCTTCTAATGTTTCCATTGCCTTTTGGGGCAATTTGAGTTATATCTTTTTTTCCTAATGCTGCATTTAGAGTGTCGGTACAATTTGTAATTTTTGATTTGTGATTTTCTGCAACAAATAATGGCAAAAGCCAGCATTCAATTGTATGAATACAAATAGCAAAAATTATTTTATGACCGAATTCTTTTTTTATTTTTTCTGAAATTAAAGATTGAAGTTTTTCTAAAATATCATTAAAAAGCAATTCAGTAGTTTTTGTTTTATTGTTGATATCTAAATGAGGAATCCCAAAGTTTATATTTTCAGATTGGTCTGTATCTATTTGAACAATTAGAAAATCACTTTCTACCAATGCCGCAGTTAGTTCTTCTTCATCACTAATAAATTTTAAAACTTCTAACCAACCTCCAGCACCTTTTTGTTTATTGTTAAAATTTTGAGGTTGAATTATAGGAAAATCTATTTCAATATCTTTATGAAATTTTTCTACTATCTTTTTTAAAACCCATTGTTCAGAAATACCTTCGGTTACTAATGCTACTGTTTTAATTTTCATAACAATTAGTTAAAAATTATTTGGTAAACCGCCAATATATCCTTTTGTCCATATTTCAGATAGTTTCATTTTTCTATCTTTGTTGTATTCAATTCTTTTAGCTACCGTATGCCCCTTGCTATTGCGGCTTATTACAAATAAACGTTGACTGTCGTCTTTCAAATCTAAACCATCTAATATGGCAGGGCTATGGGTGGTAACTATGGCTTGTTTTTTATGTTTTTTCGCCAATTTGGCTAAATTTTCTGTAAGTGCCATACATAGTTTTGGGTTAAATGCAGAATCTATATTATCAATTGCAAAAAAAGATGGTGTAGTTTTAGAAATAAACAAAGTGAAATAAAACAACAAATATAAAAATCCCTCATTGGCACTACGTTGGTCAAAATATTGAAGTGTATCAGATTTTACAAACCTATCTTTTATATTTAAAGCAAACTCATTGCTCATTAAATTATTAGGCAATTCAAATGTTTCATACCAATCTAACAATTCTAAATTGTTTTTTATTTCAGTAATTATGGCTTTATTTTTAGCATCAAAACTCAATTCTTTTAAATATTGAAACAAGCCTTCGCCTTTTATGCCCAAAGGTTTTATTTGGGTAGTATCATCAAAACGTCTTAATTTTGTTTCTTCTGGGGAATATATAATATAATTAGATAATGTTGGATTATTAATTGATGATTTTAATTTTTCATATAATTCGTCCATAGTTTTACTATAATCATGTAATTTTTCTGACAAATTTCTTTTTATAAAATCAATTCTATCATTAGGGTCTAATTTTAATTCAACTTTTTCAGTTATATCAATAAATTTTTTGCTTTCTTTTCTTAAGTCTTCGTTTATTTTAATTAAATTCGAAATTTTTAATCTATTTGTATCAATCCAACTTTGAGTAGAATTTTCATCTTTAACTATATTAAAGGTATTTATTTTTGAATTTGATTCAATAAGTATTTCAATACTTTTATTTATCGAAGTGTTTTTAAAAGCCGAAGTCATAAATCTTGGATTTGTAACTCTTATGCCTATTCTACCTAAAGACCCAAAATCTAACTTATCTGCACTTGCAGCACCAGCAAAGCCTATGGCTTCTAATATATTAGATTTTCCGCAGCCATTTTCGCCTATCAATACATTAAAACTACCTAAATCTAATTGTAAATCTACCACCGATTTATAATTTCTTATCCTTATAGAATCTATCATTTAATATTTTTATTCTGTTACAAAAGTAAGTTTCTTTAATTAAATTTAGCAAAAAAAATAAAGTGTTTGAATAAAGAACTAAATGAAATTTTAGAAAACTAAAAATTACCTATGACACTTAAAATAATCAAAAGGCTCTAAACAATCGTTGCATTTGTAGAGCGATTTGCAGGCTGTGCTTCCAAATTGGCTTATCAATGCAGTGTTTTTACTTTCGCAATGGGGGCAAATTATACCTTTTGGGCTGCTAAATAAGGCAGTACTTTCTTCTACCTCATATTGGGGTGGGGCTATGCCATAAGCTTTTAGTTTGGCTTTCCCTTTTTCGCTCATCCATTCGGTTGTCCAAGCTGGGCTTAATACCATGTTAATTCTACAAGGTATATTTTTTTCAATCATCAAAAATTTGATGCCCATTTCAATAGCGCTCATGGCTGGGCAGCCTGTGTAGGTAGGGGTTATGTCAATATTTACTGTGCCGTTTTCTATGGCTATTTTTCTAACAACACCTAAATCTACCACACTCAATACAGGTACTTCGGGGTCGCTTACTTGCTCTAAAAGTTGCCAAATATCTGCTTCTGTATAGTTCATTATTTAGCTAAAAAATCTTTGATTAATTGTTGTTGAAAAGCCTTGCCATTGTTCAGTTCATCTTTTATTTGTAAAGTATCGCCTTTAAATCCATAACTAACTTTTGCCTCGTTATCAAACAATAAATTGCCACCTTGCCATACTCTACCAAAGCCATTGTTGAAATGGTATTGTGCAAATGGGGTAAAGTTGCTAACATTGGTTTGCCAGTTAAAATTTGTTGTTTCCAATTGCATATTGTTTAACAACAATTGCGGGATAATGGTTTGCGAAACAATGGTATTTATTTGCTTGCCTTTGTATTCTGATTTTAATGCACCACCTAATATTACCATAGGAATATGGTATTTTTCTTTGCCAAAATAATCAATATTTTGCAAGCCAATATCGTGCCCGTGGTCGGCAACTAATACAATAATGGTATTGTTGTACCATGGCATTGTTTTACATTTTTCTAAAAATTCAAACAGCATTTTATCTGCATATTGAATGCTGTTTTTAAAGCCATACCATTCGTTTTTTGGTAAATTTGTAGCAGCAAAAGGCACTTCAAAAGGCTCGTGGCTACTAAGTGTCATTATAGTAGTAAAAAAAGGCGTTTTTATTTCATTTATTGCCTTTAGAGCCTTACTAAATAAAAAACCATCGTGTGCACCCCATTTGCTGTTTTGTTCTTTTTTTTCAAAATGGGCTTTGTCTATTATTTTATCAAAGTTTTGAACTTTTAAATACGATTTCATTGATGCAAAATTGCAATCGCCACCATATAAAAATAAATTGGTATAGCCTTGTTTTTTAAGGGATTTACTTATGCTTGGCAGTTTTGCCATTTTATCTGGAAAAACAATAATACTGGAAGAAGGTTGCGCAGGATAACCGCTTAATACTGTAACCAAGCCCTTTTCTGTTCTATCGCCACTGGCATAGCATTGCATAAAACTTAAATTTTGTTTGGCAATACTATCTAAATAAGGGGTACAATTGTTGTTGTCTGTAAAATATTGGCTTGCATTGGCGGTAAAACTCTCAAGCATTATAACCATCACATTTGGTTTTGAAATAGTAAATAATTTTGTTGAGTCTTTTGTTTGTAACAGTTGCTTTTGCATCAATGTTTCTGCTTCATTTTCTGATAAATAATTCAATTTATCGCCATATATATTTTCTGTATTGGTAAATATGTAATACAAAGCATTCCAAAGGCTATTGATAGCTGCAGCATTCACTATGTTTTTATTGGAATAAATAGCACTGCTTTGGCTAATAGTTGCAACACCTGTGCCACCTCTTATACCTATAAAATTTAAACCTATAAGTATTAAAATATGTATTAAATTTTTTATTTTAAATTTACTTTCAATAGGTTTTAATAGCTTTAAAATCAATTTAATTAAAAAACAGAACAATATAAGCAAACCCAACGAAAAACCTATTGTTTTAGGGATATTTACCGCTCCTGCCGAAAGCGCCATTTCTATAGGATGGGTAATATATACCAACACTTGGCTGTTAAATTTATTGCCCCATTGAATAAATAATTCAGCATCGGCAATGGTAATTAAAAAGATGATAGCAATTTCTAAATATAAAAAAATATTGACCACCCATTTTGGGCTTTGTTTGCTCTTAAAAATAGATATTAAATCTAAAATTAGAAAGGGCATTAAACAATAAGCTATGGCAGAAATATCAAGCCAAAAACCATTGTAAGCGGTTTGCCAAAAAGAAGTAAAAAAAGCATTTTCAAAATACGATAAATTATATACAATAAAATACAATCTACTGCATTGAAAAAGCAATAGGAAAGCTATAAAGAGTAGAATGTATTTTCTTAAAAAAAGCAATAAAAATTTTATTTATTCTTCTTTAGATAATAAGTATCGAGTAATAAATAAACCTGTTTTATTTACACCGCTTTCTACACCTGTTGTAATATGGTCTAATTTCCAACCTTTAGCTGTTAAATCAGTAATTTTTTTTGTAATTTGTTCATCGTTGTTTCTAATGTTTCCAAAGTTAACACCTACAAAACTGTAAAAATTTTCTAATTCTACTTCTTCTATTTTACTTCCTGTTTCATCCGTTGTAATTAATCGCGAACGTCCCATACCACCTGGCACAACAGATTCTATAGTTGTAAATTGCATATATTTTTTTGCAGCAGTTTTTTGGTTAGAAAAAGCCATAATAGAAAGTAAAGAAAACATACCTAATAAGGTAGAAGCGATAATAATTGTTTGTTTTTTCATAAATTGATATTATTTGATTTTTGTTATATTTGATATTTAAAATTGTTGTCCAATAAAAAAGTGAAACTGTGTGGGTTTTTGTGTTAAACCATTTCTTAGTGTTCGCCAATCAAAGCCATAAGCGTAATCTAAACCCAATAAGCCAAACATGGGCAAGAATAAGCGAATACCTGCACCTGCGCTACGTTTCAAATCGTAAGGATTAAAAGTTTTAGCATCTGCCCAAGCATTGCCCGCCTCTGCAAAAGTTAGCAAATAAATAGAAGCTGTTGGAGAATTTGTTACAGGATACCTTAGCTCGCAAGTAAATTTATTAAAAATAGACGCTCCTGCATTGCTTGCCGTGCCAACAGCATTTTGCGTTATACTTCTATCAGGATAACCACGCATAGAAATAATTTCTGAACCTATTTGACCAAAGCTATTCAATCCACTACCACCCACCATAAACCGCTCGAAAGGCGAAAGCCCTAATATTTTATTGTAAAAGCCTAAATACCCAAAACGTAATTTCGTAGCCAATACAAATTTGCCAAACAATGGGGTATAATTTTCTACATCAAATTTCCATTTATGGTATTCTATAAATTTGAATTTTTCGGCTGCCGATATTGTACTATAATCTCTATTTGAAAATGCAGAAAAAGGAGGAGTAAGGGCTAAACTAAAAGTATAAGTAGAGCCAGAAGTGGCAAATATAGGTTCGCTAACCGAGCTTCTTGTAAGCGCATATTTAAACTCTATATTGTTGCTTTTTCCAGTATTTATTTGCAAGCCAAATGCGCCATTTGCATTTTGCAAATCGTATTGTTGGTAGCTTAAAGAGTAAAAAGCAGAAAAGAAATCATCGGGCCAACGCAAGCGTTTGCCTAACGATAATGATGCACCAGTAATTTTTATAAAAGCTTTATTTGGGTCGCTTCTTTTCCGAGAGTCGAAAGATTGATTGGTTCGGTAAATACTTGTTGTAAGTGCATTCGGTTTTTTGCCTCCAAGCCAAGGTTCTGTAAAAGAAAAATTATATGATTGGTAAAATAAACCGTTAGATTGGGCTCTAATGCTCAACCTTTGTCCATCGCCAGAGGGTAGAGGAGTCCATTGCCCAGGTTTGAATAATTTGCGTGAAGAAAAATTGTTAAGCGTTAAGCCTAATGTGCCTACTAATCCGCCAAAGCCAGTATTTAAGCCATTTTGAGCTGCTTGGTTATTTCTTCCGCCCCAGCCGCCAGAAAGTTCTATTTGGTCGTTAGCTTTTTCAGCCACTTTATATTCTATATCTACTGTGCCATTTGCAGGATTAGGAAAAGGGGTAACACCCATAGCTTGTGGGTCGAAATAACCCAATTGCGATAATTCTCTTATAGAACGTTGAATATCGCTTCTTGAAAAAAACTGTCCTGGGCGGGTTCTCAATTCGCGCATTATTACATGGTCGCTGGTTTTGGTATTGCCTATTACAGTTACTTTGTTTACAATGGCTTGCGTTCGTTCAACAATGCGTATTTCAAAATCTATACTGTCGTTTTCTACCTTTGTTTCTACAGGGGTAACATTAAAAAATAAATAGCCATCGTCCATATACAAACTCGAAATATCGGCTCCATTTTGGCTCATATACAATCTATCGTTCAATACTGTTTGGTCATAAACATCTCCTTTCTTTATGTTCAATATTTTGCTCAAATCTTTGCTGCTGTATTTGTTGTTTCCGGTAAATTCTATATTTCTAAAATAGTATTTTTTGCCCTCGTTTACGCCTATTTTTATGGCTACTCTTTTAGGGTTAATTTTTACAACCGAGTCGAAAGTAATAGTAGCATCTCTAAAGCCTTTGCTATTGTATTTTTTTAAAATGCCTTCTTTTTCCTCCTTGTAGGTTTCTTGTATAAATTTGCTCGATTGAAAAATATTTATTTTATGACGCAAGCGTTTTGTTTTTTTCAATGTTTGGCGAAGTTCTTTATCCGTTAGCAATTCATTACCTACAAACTCAATATCATATACTTTTACTTTTTTGCCTTTGTTTACATCAATTATCAAAAATTCTCTGTTTGGTATTGTATCTTTATATTGTTTTATACCAATATTTACATCGTAAAAACCTTTCGAAAAATAATATTTTCTTATTTCGGAACGGGTATTGTTCAATAAATTTTCGTTGATAATAATACCCGCTTTAAGGCTTAATTCGTCTCTTAAATTCTTTTTTTCGCTATTGCCCAAGCCTATTATTTTAAATTTAGATAATCGAGGGCGCTCTGTAACAGATATTACCAAGTAAATTTTACCGTCTTCTATTTTTTTAGCATATACAATTACACTGCTAAAGTAATCTTGTTTCCATAGGTTTTCTATGGCTTGCGATATTTCTGTGCCTGGTATTTTTATTTTTTGATTGATAGATAAATTGGAATTGAAAACAATAGCCATTCTGTCTACATATTTGTTGCCTTCGGTTTCTATACTTGCAATGGTATATTCTTCGGGCTTGTTGTAATCCAAAGGTAGGTATATTCTATTGCTATCTTTATCTATTTGAGCATTCAAAAAAGAAGCACCCATAAATACTATAAACAGTAAAGTTTTTGTTAATTTAAACATTTTATTTTTCTTGAATTTGCTCGCTTGTTTTTCCAAATCTTCTTTCTCTTTTTTGATAATCTATAATGGCTGCAAATAGGCTTTCTTTATCAAACTCGGGCCAATAGGCATTTGTAAAATAAAATTCGCCATAGGCCATTTCCCAAAGCATAAAATTGCTTAAACGGTATTCGCCACTTGTGCGTATTAGCAGCTCCGGTTCAGGAAATTTGCCTGTATCTAAAGTTTGCGAAATAGAATTTTCATTAATATCTTCTACCTTCATTTCGCCCTTTTCTATTTTTTCTGCTATTTTTTTTGTAGCTTGTACAATATCCCAACGTGCGCTATAATTAAGGGCTAAAATTAAATCCATTCGGGTATTGTTTTTAGTAAGCTCTATGGCTTCTAAAAGTTCGTTGTAGGCTTCTATTGGCAAGGCTTTTATATCGCCAATGGTTTGCAAGCGAATATTGTTTTTTTGTAAAGTGGCTACTTCTTTTCTAATGGTACGCACCAATAAGGTCATTATGGCATTTACTTCAAACTTTGGACGGTTCCAATTTTCGGTACTAAAGGTATAAAGGGTTAAATATTTTACTCCAATTTCTGCCGCAGCCTCTGTAACATTGCGCACAGCCTTTACGCCATATTCATGACCAACTATGCGTGGTAATGCTCTTTTTTTTGCCCATCTGCCATTGCCATCCATAATAATAGCAATGTGTTGGGGCATTTTTTCTATATTTAATTCTTCTAAAAGGCTTTTTTTAGCCATATACATTTTTGCTGTAAGCATACAAAAGTAACATAAAATTTGGTATGCTTAAAACGGACGATGGCAAAAAGTTGTTACATTTCTAAAACAAATAGTTATTCCAACGGTAAAATACCAATCTTTTAGGTGTGGGTCGCCTCGCATTGTGCCCTTATCTACTGGGGGATTACCTTGTGTAGTATGCGGTTGCGATAAATCTACAGCGGTGCCACCTTGCTTTGCATTCATGGCATTATAATCGGTGTAAGTATTTTTTGTATCGTCTAAATAATCTGTAAATGTTTTTCTAAAACCTACTTCAAAGCCTATGTCCCATTTTTTTCCTACATTAAATTTGTAGCCAATACCTAAATTAAGTGCTGGTTGAATTAATGAATATCTTTTTTTATCGTTTAAAATTTGCCCCTCTGTGCCAAAGCGTTGTAAGCTAACTTTATCGCCACTTGGCAGTGTAGTTTTAGGGTTGAACATAAAAATACTTGGACCTGTAAATACATAAGTTGTAGCATATTTGTCGTTCACATTCATGCCAAACGGCTTGAAATTGAATTCCAAATTGTAGCCAAGTTCATAAATATCGCTAAAAAATGAAATATTGCGGTAGGCGTTAGATTTAAAGTTTTTATCGCTTCCACTTATACGTGCATAGGTAAACTGGTATCTGCTACTAAAATAGCTTGAATGGTTTTTAATGATAAAACCCCCTAATGCTAAATTCGTTTCTTTTAAAACAATTTCTGGTGCTATATCGCCAAAATAATTGCTACCGCCAATAAAAATGCCATATTCTTGTTTGCCATTTCTGTATTTTTGGGCGTTAAGCATTTGGCGTGTTGAACAACAACAAGCAATAAAAAAAAATAAATATCTATAATTTAACACTTAGTATGGGCTGTAACCAAATCTTTCTTTTTTTAAAATTAAAAATTAAAACATGGTGTGCGCCCGCCTAAAATTCTGTAAGTAAGAGTAATACCTCCTATCATATACCAATCTTTAACCTTTGCATTGCCTCGGGAGTCGTTGTTGTCAAATTTTACTTCGCCTATTTCTACGCTTCTATCTTTAAGGGCAGCAGCCATAGGACCGCTTGCTCCAACTACAATAATATCATCTACATAAATAGAGGATACATCGTCTAAATAATCGGTAAATGTTTTGCGAACGCCAAATTCTACACCAAATGCCCAATGGTCGTCAAGTTGCCATTTTGCACCTACGCCCAATGGAATACTTAATTGTGTTAGTGCGTATCTGCGTTTATCGTTAAATTTTGTAGTTTCTTGTCCTTCTGTTCCCAATGGTTGAAGTTCTATCCAATCGCCATTTTGGGGTTCTAAACTTGCATCGTGTACTCCTGCTATGTAATTAAATTTTGCTTTTGGATTGAATCTGAATACGGAAATTCCTGAAAATAAATATGGCGACCAACCATAACTATTTCTGGTATTTTCATATCCAATAATATTCCATTCGCCTTGTATAGAAAACTCTATAATATCCGAACGGAAACTTAAATTTCGTCTTTTTCTGTATGGGTCGCTGTTAAAATTTTTATCAGAGCCTTCTATTCTACCATAAATGGCTGTGCCTTTAAAACTAAGGTATGGACCTACATTGTAGCGACATATTAAACCGCCAGCCAATTTTGTTTTTTCCCATAGTGGTTGGTAGTCTTTGGTAAGGTCGCCCCAATAGTTAGAGCCGCCTAAATACAAGCCAAAATCCAATGAACTAGATTTTTTTTGACCCTGTGCATAGCTTTGTAAATTTAAAGCCAATAAGATTATTACTGAATAGAAATATTTCATTTTTTTAGTAAACCTAACTACGAAAGTAAGGCTTTTGTTTCAATAACGCAAAAAAATGAAATTTATTTTACGGAATTTCAAAAAAAAGACATCTTTATTTTCAGAATTAAGATGTCTTTAAATTAATTTTTATAAAAGTGAATTTTATGCTTTTTTGCGCCAAGCCCCCATAATAGCTCCTATTAAAGCAAACAGTATAAGCGAATAAAAACCATCACAATAAGAAAGATTAACAGAATTAGCTGCAAACATATTGCCAATAAAAACGCCCGAACAAACAATTATACCTATAACTAAGCCAATTGATAAACCACCTTTAAACGTTTGCTCATTGGTTTTATTAATAATCCAATTAATTAAAATTGCATAAACAAACATTGATAGGAAATTCATAATCATAGGGGTAAATGACATATCTGTTGCCATTCCGTTTTTTAGCATTTCTTCTTTTTTGTCGTCTTTCCAAGTATAATTATTGGCAGCCATCCAAGGCTCAATAAATAAAAAACCATACCAAATAAATCCTAAAATTGTGGAAACAACAGCCGATGCAATAACGGCAAGCCAGTTTAAATTGTTGAATAATTTCATAATATTTTATTTTTTTTAAATTGTTGAACAGGCAATTACGATTATTTATTTATAAAAAACAAATTTTGAAAATATATTCTTGATATGGTATTGTAAATTATCAAATGGAAATGTAACATATTATTTCCCCGATACTTAGTTTTTTAGATAGAAATTTCTATCATACCCTCTATTCTTTCATTTTCATTATTGCCAGCTATTATAACAATGGTTTTTTTATTAATATTTTGTAATAAAGCATGGTACCATTTTTCGCCATGGGTATCCATATTTGTAAGGGGTTCGTCTAATAATTTTATAGGATGTGTGCTGCACAGGCAAAGTGCTGTTTTTAAGCGTTGCTGCATGCCTGAAGAAAAATATTTAATTACTTGCTTTGTTTGCGCTTGGGTAAATTCTGCTGTTTGCGCAAATTCTTCAATTGAGGTGTTTAATTTTCCTAATTGTTTATTAAAATCTACAATTTCTGACAAAGTAAATTCTGTAGGTAATTCTAAATATGGTGCTGAAAAGGAAAAATATTCAGAGGGGTTGTATAAAACCATATTGTCAATTAAAATATTGCCTTCATTTTGAGTTATCAAGCCATATATTATTTGCATTAGCGTAGATTTGCCGCTACCATTTCTGCCTGTAATAGCAATACTTTCGCCTGTATTTAGTTCAAAATTAATAGCTTTAAACAACCATTTTTTATGGTAATGTTTACCTATATTTTGAACACTTAATTTCAATGTTTTTTTGAATAAAAAACTATTTAGAACTATAGCCTTTCATTACGCCTCTATCGCTCTCTTTTATAAATTGGAGTATTTCATCTCTTTCTTGCGTTGGCGGCATATTGGCTTCTATTTGAGCCAATGCTTTAGAGTTATTTAAACCACGCACATATAGGGTTCTATATATTTCTTGTATTTCAGATATTTTTTCGGTAGAAAATTCTCTTCTTCTTAAGCCTATAGAATTTACACCTTCGTAGCTTAATGGTTCTCTTCCTGCTTTGGTATAAGGCGGCACATCTTTGCGCACCAAACTGCCTCCGCTTACCATTGCATGCCTGCCAATATGTACAAACTGATGAACAAGAGTAGCACCGCCTAAAATAGCAAATTCGCCTATTACCACATGCCCCGCCACTTGTGTGCTATTGGCTAATATTACATGGTCGCCTATTATGCAATCGTGTGCCACATGGCTATATGCCATTATCAATACATTAGCCCCAATTTCAGTTTTACCTCTGTCTTTTGTACCTCTATTTAAGGTTACACATTCTCTTATTGTAGTATTATCGCCTATTACGGTTAAAGAATCTTCTCCATCAAATTTTAAATCTTGCGGAATTGCGGAAATTATAGCTCCTGGAAAAATGCGTACATTTTTACCAATACGAGCACCTTCAAAAATAGTAACGCCAGAGCCTATCCAGCAGCCTTCTTCTATTTCTACATTTTTATGTATGGTAACAAAAGGGTCAATAACCACATTGTCGGCTATTTTAGCACTCGGATGAACATAAGCTAATGGTTGAATCATGTAGTTTTTTAAGTATAATTTTTATATGAATACAATTTTTAAGGTATTACCCCCCAAAAGAATTTATTTTATTTTTACTATTTGAGCCATCATTTCTGCTTCGCTCACTAATTTATCGCCCACAAAGCAGCGTCCACGCATTAAACAAATACCTCTTCTTATGGGTTCTAATAATTCCATTTTCATTACCAAGGTATCGCCAGGCACTACTTTGTCTTTAAATTTGGCATTTTCTATTTTTAAAAAATAGGTAGCATAATTCTCTGGGTCGGGCACTTCGCTTAATACTAAAATACCACCCGCTTGTGCCATAGCCTCAAGCTGCAATACGCCAGGAAAAATAGGGTCGCCAGGAAAATGTCCGTTAAAAAAGTATTGGTCGCCAGTAATATTTTTAATGGCTATTATTTGAGTTTTTGTTTTAGAAATTACTTTATCTACTAATAAAAAAGGATGTTTATGAGGTAAAAAATTTGATATATCTTTGTGTTCATACAAGGCTTTTTCGTTAGGGTTGTATGTGGGGGCTTCGCTTGCAGCTTTCTTTTTTGTTTTTTTAATAATGGCTTTTATTTTTTTAGCAAAAGCCACATTGCTTGCATGCCCTGGGCGTGCAGCCATTATTTGTGCTTTTATAGGCATACCAATTAGGGCTAAATCGCCCAATAAATCTAACAACTTATGTCTTGCTGGTTCGTTTTGAAAACGCAATTCTACATTGTTTAAAATACCTTCTTTGCGCACCTCTACTTTTGGCTTGTTAAATATTTTTGCCAAACGTTCCATTTCATGGTCTTCTACCACTCTGTCAACTATTACAATGGCATTGTTAAGGTCGCCCCCTTTTATTAAATTATTAGCTAACATAATTTCAAGTTCGTGCAAAAAACAAAATGTACGACAACTGGCTATTTGGGTTTTAAATTCGCTTAAATTGGTAATAATAGCGTGTTGGCTTCCAAGCACAGGGCTATTGTAATCTACCATAACGGTTGCTCTGTAATCATCTAATGGCATAGCTACCATTTCTACATGGTTCTCTGGGTCGTTATAATGTATATTGCTGGGCACAACAAAGTATTCTCTTTCTGCCTCTTGCTCTACAATTCCTGCTGCCAAAAGTTTATCTACAAATGGTTTTGAACTTCCGTCCATAATGGGCATTTCTATACCATCTATTTGAAGTAATACATTGTCTATTTCCAAACCTACAAGGGCTGCCAAAGTATGCTCTACAGTGCTAATTCTTGCACCATTTTTTTCTAAAGTTGTACCTCTGCTAGTATCTACTACAAGGTCGCAATCAGCTTCAATAATTGGCTGGTTTGGTAAATCTATGCGTTGAAATTTATAGCCATAATTTTCGGGCGCAGGGCAAAAGGTTAAATTTACTATTGCGCCTGTGTGTAAGCCAACACCAGAAATGGTTACTGCTTGTTTAAGCGTGGTTTGTTTCATTATTTTTTAAATTCTTAATATATTGTTCTAATTCTCTAACTCTTTGTTCTAACGCTGGTAAATTGCGCTGCAATACTTGGCTTTTAAAAGCATCTTTTAGGGGCATAGCTGGCGAGCCAATGTATTGTCCGTTGGGTTCTTTTATGCTTTTTGGTACACCTGTTTGTCCGCCTATTTGTGTTCCATCGGCTATGGTAATATGCCCAACAATGCCTACTTGTGCTCCTATAACGCATTGCTTGCCTACTTTGGTACTTCCTGCTACTCCGCTAAGTCCAGCTATTACAGTGTTTTCGCCCACTTCTGCATTGTGTGCTATTTGCACCATGTTGTCTAATTTTACCCCTTTTCTTAATATGGTGCTTCCCATGGTAGCCCTATCTATACAACAGTTTGCGCCTGTTTCTACATTGTCTTCTATTATAACATTACCTATTTGAGGAATTTTAGCATAGCTGCCATCGGGCGTAGGGGCAAATCCAAACCCATCGCTACCTATGGCTGTGCCTGCATGTATAATACAATTGTTGCCCACTATACATTCTGCATATAATTTTACGCCTGAATAAAACAAAGTTTTTACCCCCACTTTGGCATTTTTGCCTATAAAAACATGGGGGTATAATTGCGCCCAATCTGCAATTACAGCATTATCTTCTATAACAACATAAGCACCAATATACACATTTTCGCCTATTTTAGCTGTTGGGCTAATAATGGCTGTACTGTCTATGCCTTGCCTATCTTGGTGTGGATTAAAATATTGATTAAGCACCATACAAAAGCCATAATAGGGCAGATGGTGGCGAATAATTGTGCAGCTTACGGGCTTATCTATTACCAACTCATTGCTAACTATTACAACAGATGCTTGGGTAGTATATAAAAAATTGAGGTATTTAGGATTGGCTAAAAAGGCTATATCGCCAGCAGTGGCAGTTTCAATTTTTCCAACAGAGGCAATAGTTTTATGGGTTTCGTTTTCTATTGTGCCTCCTATAAGTTGGGCTATTTCTGTGGCGGATAGTTGCATTTAAAAATAAACTGCGAAGATAGTATTTTTTGATTTTAGCCAAACAATTAAAATTTTTTTCTAATTTGAATATTTTGTTTAGAATGATTTTTTATGTTTTATTTATTTTTTCAAACTTATTCTTTAACTTATTTTTGCCCCAAAATTCCCCTACTCCTATATCCTAACCCCTATATCCTTTCTCCAATAAATGCCCAAAAACAAACTTAAAAAATTTAACCAATACGAAACTTTTGCTAACACTTACGATGCCCGCAATTTATTGAAAGGCAAATGGCACGAAGAGGTGTTTAAAAATAATAAGCCTATAACGGTGGAATTGGCTTGTGGCAGGGGCGAGTATGTAATAGGATTGGCTAAATTATATCCTGAAAGAAATTTTATAGGGGTAGATGTAAAAGCTGCAAGAATGTGGGAAGGTGCGAAATATGCTATAGAAAATAATTTGCCCAATGTGGCATTTATTCGCATTCAAATAGATTTTTTAAAAGAATATTTTGCCCCAAATGAAATAGCAGAAATTTGGATTACTTTTCCCGACCCTCAACCCCAAAAAACAAGAGAAAAACAAAGGCTTACAAGTCCTAAATTTTTAGGACAATATTTTGAATTGTTAGGAACAAATAGACCTATCAATTTAAAAACAGATAGCGATAGTTTTTTTAAATATACATTAGATACCATTACCCCTATCAATGCCCAAATTAAAGAGCTATTGTTTAATATTGATGATAAAGAAGAACTTCAGGAAGAACTTAAAATAACAACTTACTATGAGCGTAAATGGCGAGCAGAAAATATTGCAATTAAGTATGTAAGATTTGAGTTTGTATAAACAATAAATTTAAAATTTATTTTTCCACATCATACTTTCTACAGGCTTAATAGTGCGGGTATTGTATTTAGCATTTTTCTTTTTGTTGTACATAGTTTTTACTTCGCCATTTACTACAAAGTATATCAACTGCCCAATAGGCATTCCGTAATATACTCTTACTGGTTGAGATACACTTATTTCCAATGTCCAAGTATTACAAAAGCCTACATCGCCTTTGCCAGCCGTAGCGTGTATATCTATACCCAATCTGCCTGTGCTGCTTTTGCCTTCTAAAAAAGGCACATGGGCATGGGTTTCGGTATATTCTTCTGTAACACCCAAGTATAATACACCAGGCATAAGCACTATACCCTCTTGAGGAATTTCAAAATGCTCGATTTTATTGTGGCTTTTGGCATCTAAAATTCTATCTTTATAAGTAGCCAAGTATCTACCCAAATGCACATCGTAACTATTGGTGCCAAGGCATTCTGGGCGATAAGGTTCTATCATTATTGTTCCTTTTTCTATTTCTTCAAGTATTTGGTAATCGGTAAGTATCATGTTATTATTGGGTTATATTAAATTGTATGATTTTTCTATCATCACTGCACGAAATAAGTTTGTTTTTATCAATCCACAAAATTTTATTAATGCTTGAGGTATGTGCAGCATTTTTTTCAAAGTTGATTACTTTTAACAATTCGTAAGTTTGAAAATGCCAAATTTTTATGGTTTTATCCATACTGCAAGTGGCTAAAAGTTGGCTTTCTGTATTAACGGAAATATCATTTATATGCAATAAATGGGCAGCTATTTGTTGTTTTAGTTCATTGTTTTGCCAAATAAAAAGTTGGGCATCTCTTCCGCCAGAAAATAGTGTGTTGCCATTTTTTGCCAACGCAAATACAGTATTTCTATGTCCTGCAAATATTGTTTTTTGCTTTGTGTAAATATTGTAATGGTAAATATTGCTATCGCTACAGCCGAGTATTATTTTGTCGTTATCTACCACAATTTTGCGGATAGATTTATCTGAAATTTTTTCTGAAATAAATTTATTGTCTTCTAAAATAAATAAACAACCATTTTCTGCACCTATCAATATTTTTTCTTCTTGTTCTTCAATGCTAAAAATGCCGCCACAATTTAAGTTCAATTGTTGTAAAAGTTTTTTTTCTTGTATATTTAAAATAAAAAACTCGCCTTTGCTTGTGCCTGCATACAAAAGGTTTTTAGCATAAAAAATACTATAAATAGGAGAGGGCAGTTTGGCAAAAACATTGCCATTGCCAGCACCTATTTGCCATTGTATGATATAGCCATCAGCAGCAGCACTGTAAAATTCATTGGTATTTGCGCCCAAACACATACAATAAATAGCTTGAATATGCCCTGTAAATTCTTGTACCTTTGCCACTTGTATTGCCATGCCTGTAATTTTTGAAAAACAAATTGATGCTACAAAGAAACTTGCTGTTTGGCATATTACCGAACAAGTTGAAGAACTTTATGCCCTTTGTGAATATGTTTCTAACCCACAACTTACACATAAGCGTAATTTAGAAATAGTAGTTTCAAGGCTTTTGCTACATTATTTATTGGGTATTAAAACCCATTTTACAAAAGACGAAAACGGCAAACCTTTTTTACCCAATCATAATGCCTCTATTACCTTTAGCCATTCTAAAAATATGGTTGCCTGTATGGTAGATATAGTAGGAAAACCCATTGGCATAGATATAGAGCAAATTAGAGATAGAATAAAATTGATTGCACCAAAGTTTGTAACACCAAAGGATATTACAGGCTTTGAAAGCACTAAGCATTTTCATATTGTATGGGGCGCAAAAGAAGTGTTATATAAAATTTATTCATTAAAGCAATTGGATTTTAAAGACCACATGCGAGTTGAATTTAAAGAACAAAATGGCAAAGGGTTTATTCATAAAAATGAATATAACAGCAAGCATCAATTAGCATTTACAGAGGTGGAGGATTTTATGTTGGTGTGGGGTTGGTAGAGAAATCTAATATTCTTTTTTTTGGGTTTCGTTTTCTCTTCCTATATCCCACTCATTATTTATCCATGTAAAACAACCTCCTAAATTATATTTTTGTGTCCAATCTGTGTAAAAACATTTTCTTAAATTCTGCCATACATTTTTTTCACTATCCCAGTTTTGTTCAATTTTCTCCAAATGGTATTCTTGATTATTGAAAGCATAAGTAGTTCTATTGTATGGTAGCCATTTATTTTGATTATTATCCCATTTATAGGTAATTCTTTCATTGCAATGATTCAAACTATCAAAATTATTTATCCAATATAAGTGGGGAGTTAATTTTTTTGATTTTATAGACCATTCTTTTAACCCAAATTAATCAATAGGAGATTTGAAAAATCGAACTATTTGATTTAGTTGGGATTAACCCCGATTTAAAAATTGTAATTATGTTTTGTAAAAACATGATTTACAATTTGTTATTCGATTCAGCAATTCTATTGCTGAATTTGGGTTTAATAAAGTTGATAAGCAGTTATTTGATAAATTATAAATATTAGTTCTTTGATTAATAAGTTGCCATTTTTTAATATTTTTTTTCCATTCGTAATAATCCTCTTTTATAACATTATTGAAAGTATCATAAAAATATTTTTTTTTAAATACATTGAGCCAATTTTTTTTAACTAAGTCCCATTCTTGATATAGTTCATAGGCTTTTAGTTTATTAGCATTGTATTCATAAAATTGATTTATTTTATTTATCCATCTCACACTATTTTTAAAATTAAATTTATATTGATTTATAGTCTGGATAATATTGCTTGTCGAGTCAAAGCTTCTAATATTACGAAATTCCATATTCAATTGTCCAGGTTCTAAATAGTAAATAGTATCTTTTATTGAATTAGCCTTGGTGTAATTTATATTCATGACACAGAATATAATTAAAATGTAAAATTTCATAATTATTTATAAATGAATTCTGTGTGTTGTTTTAATAATGAGCTATTTTGGAAATTCTTGTTAATTTTTTAATCCCTAAATAGAATTAATTTATTTTTTATACTCAAAAAAACCCTCAATAGATAAATCTTCTTTTAAAAACTCCCAATGTATCCAAGTATTATCTGCCCAAAGTTCGTAGTTTTCTCTTTGCTCTATTGTAGCTTTATTCAATCTTGGAAACCATTTTAAAGGCATTTTACCTACTTTATTTTCGTTGGTTTTAACAAATATATTGTCATTGTCAAACCATATTTTTTCTGCTTTCATAGTTATTATTTTGTATTAAAGTAGTCGTTCCAATGCGCTGCTATAAGTTCTTGATTTTCTTCTATTACACTTTCTGCAATTAATATGTCTTTTTTCTTAATGCCTTTATTTTCAATGAGCATAACAGGAGAAATTGAAAATTTAGCAGTTCCATCAGCATTTTTTATATGAATATGTATTGGCAAATGTTCATTGCTAAAATAAAAAAAGCGAATTCCAAAAAAGCGAAAAATTTCAGGCATTTACTTTAAACTTTAATTATACAAATTTATATTTAATTTTATTGCAAACCAATATAATAAATTCAAAATTCCTAAAATCCTATAATGGTATATTCCCATGCTTTTTTCTTGGCAGGTTTTTTACTTTGTTTTCAAGCATAGCAAAGGCTGTAATTAATTTTTCTCTGGTTTCTTCTGGGTATATTACCTCATCTATAAAACCACGTTCGGCTGCACGGTAAGGGTTGGCAAATATTTCGGCATACTCTGCTTCTTTTTCTTTCCAAGCCTGCTCAGGGTTTGTGGCTGTTGTTATTTCTTTTTTAAATATAATTTCAGCAGCACCTTTAGCACCCATTACGGCTATTTCTGCATTGGGCCAAGCAAAATTCATATCAGCTCCTATGTGTTTGCTGTTCATTACATCGTAAGCACCGCCATAAGCCTTGCGAGTAATAACTGTAATACGTGGCACAGTGGCTTCGCTAAATGCATACAATAATTTAGCGCCATTGGTTATAATGGCATTCCATTCTTGGTCGGTGCCTGGCAAAAAACCTGGTACATCTTCCAATACCAAAAGTGGAATATTAAACGCATCGCAAAAGCGCACAAAACGGGCAGCTTTGGTAGATGAATGTACATCTAAAACCCCTGCTAAACTTGCAGGATTATTAGCAACTATGCCTATACTTTTTCCTGCCAAGCGGGCAAAACCAACAATTATATTTTCTGCAAAATTTTTGTGTACTTCAAAAAAACTATATTCATCTACAATACCCTCTATTACCTCGCCCATGGCATAAGGTTGGTTGGCATTTTCTGGCACAATGGTTTTAAGTACTTCTCTTGTTTCATTCTGAATGGTATAAGGCAAAGAGGGCGCTTTCTCTTCGCAATTTTGGGGCATATAGCTCAAAAGTTTTTTGTAACTATTCAAACACTCTACCTCGTTGGCAAAACTAAAATGAGCTACACCACTTTTTGAGGAGTGAACAGATGCACCGCCTAATTGCTCGCTTGTTACATCTTCGTTGGTTACAGTTTTTACCACATTAGGCCCCGTTACAAACATATAGCTTGTATTTTCTACCATACCAATAAAATCGGTAATGGCAGGCGAGTAAACTGCACCACCAGCACAAGGACCCATTATAGCAGAAAGTTGAGGAATAACACCACTTGCAATAGTGTTTCTATAAAAAATATCTGCATAACCACCAAGCGATACCACGCCCTCTTGAATACGTGCGCCTCCGCTATCGTTTAGCCCTATAATGGGTGCGCCATTTTGCAAGGCTAAATCCATTATTTTGCATATTTTTTCGGCATGGGTTTCGCTAAGGCTGCCCCCAAATACAGTAAAATCTTGAGAGAAAATGTATGTTAATCTGCCATTTATTTTGCCATAGCCTGTAACAACGCCATCGCCTAAAAATTGTTGTTCCTCCATGCCAAAATCTTTGCTACGGTGGGTAACAAATGCCCCAATTTCATTAAAAGTGCCATCATCTATTAAAAAATGAATACGTTCTCTTGCAGTTAATTTGCCTTTTTTATGCTGCGCTTTTATGCGCTCTTCGCCACCGCCCAAAAGGCTTTCTTGGCGTTTGTTGTCTAGTAATGTTCTTTTATCCATATTGGGTTGTGCGGTTACACTCATTTTGTTGCTTTTTAAAATAGATTGCAAATTAAGTGATTGTATGTTTAGAAACAAAAAAAAGCCGTCCCGAATTTTCGAAACGGCTTTTTTTAGAAAATATTCAGTAGTTTAGTTACCTACTACAATTTTTGTTGTTTGTACTTGATTATTTGCGGTTACTTTACAAATATAAATACCAGAGGTTAAACCTTCAATATTCAATTCTTTGTTGTATGCGCCATTAGTTAAAGATTCTTTTGGTAAAGATTTTACTATTCTGCCTTGCATATCGTATAAATCTATTTTAATATCCGAGGTAGAATTTAATTCGAAATTTACATTCACAGAAGATTGGTTTGCTACTGGATTAGGGTAAACATTTACGCCTTTAGAAAATTGATTTTCAACACCTGTTATAGCTAAACCCCAATCTCTGAAAACAACATCATCAACCATTAAAGCACTCCCTTGGGTTGGAGTTGTAAGTGAAGTTATAAATTGTACAACTGCGCTATCTGGCGTTTCTGTTGATTTATAATTGGCTGTTAAATCTACTGTAAAATTTGCCCATGGATATATTTGACCAGCACTAGATTGATATAAACTATTAAAAATTGTATCTATGGCTGCACCATTTTTTTTAGTCATTAATATATAAACACCAAGTCTTTCTGTAGCTGTTGTGACTGGTAAGTATGTACATAAAAATCTTAATGTTTTTGGTCTTGATGAAAGGGCGAATTTGTTTGTTCTTACAGATGCTATTGTGGTTGTATTTTGTAACAATAAAAAGCGTGGACCACTGGCAGAAACGTATGGCTGTTGGTTAACAGTTACAGTTGTTGTTTGTTGAACTGTTCCAGCCAATGCTTGCCATCCTGGTAAAATTCCATTTGAAACAGGCGTTTCAAAATTGCCATTAGGAACACTTTGAGCATTTACTGCAAAGGCAGAACTTAATGCTATAATAGAAGTTAGTAATATTTTTTTCATTTTTTATTTATTTAAGTTTAGCAAAGGTAAACAAATACTTTTTTAAATAAAAAACTTTTTATCGAAAATTTATCCCAACAAATCTTCTAAATCAGATTGGGCTAGGGTGCTTACCATTTTTTCATCTACTTCCAATATATCGTCCGATACTTTCTTTTTGCGGTTTTGCAATGCCAATATTTTTTCTTCTACGGTTTCTTTTGTTATAAATTTATATACAAAAACGGGTTTTTGCTGTCCTATTCTATGGGTTCTATCCATAGCTTGGCGCTCTACTGCTGGGTTCCACCATGGGTCGAGTATAAATACATAATCGGCAGCTGTTAGGTTTAAGCCCACTCCACCTGCACGCAAAGAGATTAAGAAAATAGGCGCACTATTGCCTTTTTTATCTTGAAATTCATCTACCAATTTTGTTCTTTCAGCACTACTTGTGTTGCCATCTAAGTATAAATAATTTTGCCCTGTGGTATCAAAATACTCTTTAAACAAAGCTAAATTTTGCACAAATTGAGAGAATAACAATATTTTATGGTTGTTTTCCAAAGCTTTATTTACCATTTCTATAACCTCATTAAATTTGCCCGAGCCTTCCAAATAATTAGGATTAGCCAATACAGGATGGTTAGCAATTTGCCTTAATTTGGTAAGCCCTTGCAATATCATCAATTGCGATTTGTTTAGCCCTTGGTTATTTATGGCAGATAACAATTCATTTCTAAATAAAGATTTAATGGTATCATACTCTGTAGCCTGTTCTTCTGTCATATTACAAAAGTGTATTTGCTCGGTTTTGGGGGGCAAATCGGAAGCTACTTGCTGCTTTGTGCGTCTTAAAATAAAAGGTTTTACAATATTGCGCAATGCTTTAATGTCTTTTTCGTTTTTATCTTTTTCAATAGCGGCTACATAGCGTTTGTTAAAAAAATGATAATTACCAAGCAAGCCAGGGTTTAAAAAATTAATTTGACTCCAAAGGTCGGTAATGGTATTTTCTACTGGTGTGCCTGTAATTACAAAACGTTGTTTACTGCTCAGTTTTAATATATTTTGGGCAGTACTTGAGTTTGGGTTTTTAATGGCTTGGCTTTCATCTAATATAATGGTATGAAAATGCAAGGCACTAAAAATATCAATATCGTTTCGCACAGTGCCATAGCTTGTTACTATTAAATCATAAAAAGGCAATACATCTTTTAAATTCTTTTTTCTATTGAAACCCAAATGTACATATACTTTTAAATCTGTAAATTTTTGTGCTTCGTTTTGCCAATTGTAAATTAAAGATGTGGGTACAATAACCAAAGAGGCTGTGTGGGGAGGAGCCTCTCCCCCTTTTGCCTCATCCCCCAGCCCCTTCTCCACTGGAGAAGGGGAGGTTGGTTGGATAATATTTTCAACCGAAGGTTCAAAAACATCTAATTGTTTTATCTCCGCTTGTTTGGCTGATGTTCGTTTATCTGTTTTTGCTTTTTCAAGTTTGGGTTTATTGCTTTCTGTTTCGGCAATAAATTGCAGGTATGCCAATATTTGAAGGGTTTTACCCAAGCCCATATCATCTGCAAGGCAAGCCCCAAAGCCTATTTCATACATATAGCGCAACCATTTATAGCCTATAATTTGGTAGGGTCTTAAAGTGGCATTTATATTTTTAGGCAAGGCATAATCTGCATTCTCATTAAACACAATATTGGCTGTATTTGCCATTTGGTTTTCTTCCAACATGCCATCTAAAAGCCCTACATGGTGGCGTTTTAGCTTAATTGTATTTTTTTCTATGGTGGCAAATTCAAAGATATTAGAATAGCGCGTTAGCCATTCTTGTGGAATAATAGCCAAGTTGCCATTGGGTAATACAAATTCTCTATTGCCAGAAAGAATATAAGGCTTTAATTTTAAAAATGGAATTTCAAACTCGCCAAACTTAACTGTTGCCTGTAAATCGAACCAATCACCTTGTTTTTTAACATCAAAATTGATATAAGATTCGCCCAAAAAATATTGCTTTTTTATTAAACTTTGATCTATAACAAAACCTTGTTCTTCTAATAAAATTTTATTGTCGTTAAGTGTTTCAACCAATTTATAACTTTCGCCTGTTTGGCTTGTAAACAATGAGCCTTCATACAATGTTAGCCCTATGCGCTCCAATATTTGTTTTTTAATATCTTCCCATTGTCTTGAGCGTCTTACCCTATGAAATTTATAATTATTGCCTTTGGTTTCTAATTTTACAGATACCATTTTTAGGGAGTGGAAGGGAAACTCATAAGGACCATATTTAAAATAAAGGCTGGCACATATTTTATTGTCGAAAAAAGTATTGAGTTTTAAAATAGGTTGGGCTATGTATTGCTCGGGCAAAATTTCAAAACCTTCTGCAAATACATCGTGTTGCTCTATAAGTCCGGTTACAAATTTTTCAAAATATACGGCTTCATTTTTTGGTGGAATAACAATAAATTTTTTATTCAAAAATGGTTTTATTTTATTGCCATCTGTATTTTTCTTAAAGGTAAAAAGTTTGTTATCGGAAAGCAGCCAAGCGGGTTCGGATACAATAAGCTCGCTGCCATTTTCGCTAAAAATTATTTTTTTGTCGTTTAGTTTTATAGTAGCAAAATAATTTGTACCTTCTTCATTTCTTCTAAAATGGAAAAGCATGGTGGCTTTTTCTGTTTGTAAATCTATTTTTTGAAAAGTTTGGTGTTTATCTTTAGCTAAAAATAAGGGCGCAGTACCTATTTGATTGATAATTTTAAGCAGGCGTCTTTCAATAAAAGGGCGCACTTGTTCGTGCATTTCTGGGGTGTAATATTTTGCAAAAAAATCTGCTTGGCGCAATATTTTTTTCCCTTTATAAAAACGTTTGATAATAAAATCGGGGTCAAGCTCATCAATGGCTTTTATCAATTCTATATTTTCCGCAGGAATATTAAACTCTTTGGCTGTAGAGGCATGTACCTTTTGAGAAAGCAAACTAAAATTACCATTTGGCAAAAGCTGAACAGCGTTAACATCTATTAAATAGCCCAAGCTTGGGTGCTTATTTAAAGAGTAAACGAGCGAAAAAGGTTCTTTAGTATTTACACGATTGGTAGCCATATTTTAGTACACGAAAACTTCAAAGGTAATAGAAAGTATAGCGTGTAACCTAATATTTCATTCATTTTTATTGCTTTTTTGTTTTGTTGCATACTTATTTATACATTGTGGAAACATAGTTGCACAATAGTTTTTTAAATTTAGCGTTATTTGTAAAATACTATGCGCAATATCATTTTCATATTTTTATTTTTAGGCAATGTGTTTGTTTTAAGTGCTCAACGCAGAACAGACTCTACAACTTCTGTAAAAATAATTCAAACCTATAAACCTATTTTAATAGAAGCACGTAAAATAGAAACCGTGCCTGTTATAGAAAAACCCAAAGCCGTAGCACCGAATTATACCTACACCATTGAACCCAAAAAGGTAAAAACAGATAAAACTGTAAGCAATATTCCTGCGGCAGATTTGTATAAAACAGAGGAATTTAATTATCCAAGTAGCTTTGTAAAAGTGGGCTATGGCAATATGAAAACACCATTGGCAGAGTTTTATTTGAACAATAAACGCAACAATAAATATAGCTATGGCGTGCAATACCGCTTTTTGCAAACCAATTCTGAACTAAATAAATCTTTTGCCGATTTTACAAGCCACAATGCCAAAGGCTATTTAGCCTCATACAGCACCAATGGCGAGTTTGGATTAGCGGCAAGCTATAAGCAACACCAATTTAATTATTATGGCTATAAAGATACCAGCAAAATGGCGGAAAAAAATTTAGGGCGTACCATTTCTAATTTTGAGGCAAAGGCTTATTTTAACAGTGTATCAGACAAAAGCAACAAAGTAAAACACCGCACTGCATTTAATTTTTACAATTACCAAATTGGCGGTGCAATAGAGAACGATTATGCAATTACATCTAAAATATATGGTAAAGTTTCCGATTTTAATGATTTAGAAAATGGCGTATTAAGTGCCACAGTTGGTTTTGATTATACCACCTTTCAATATTTGAATCAAAAATCTTTCAACCGTATATTTTTAACCCTCGACCCACGTTTTGATTTTAAATATGATGTACTCAATGTTAGCGCAGGGCTAAATACTACAGTTTATTTTAATGGTAGCGATACCGCTCGCCCTTTTATCAATCCATTTATAAAAGTTACTTATCCCTTAATAGAAAATGTAGCTACCTTGTATGGCGGTATAGATGGGCGATACAACAAACAGAGTTTAAAATCTATTATTCAAACCAACCAATTTGTAAGCAATTACAACCTTACCAATACCTACGAAAATATTAAACTTTTTGCAGGTATTACAGCCAAAGTGGGCAGCAGTGCCGATGCTGTTTTTGAAATAAACTATAGCGATGTTACCAATATGCCTTTGTATATTAGCACGCAAGATAGTTTTAACTCATTTACCATAATAAACGACCAAGTAAACATTCTTAAATTTACCGCTGCTTTTAATTATAGCTTTAGCGAGGTGGCTCGCATAGGCTTTACAGGCAATTTTTATAATTACGATTTTAAAACCCAGCCACAACCTTGGCAATTGCCCACAATAGATGGCAAAGTGAACATGAAATTCAACATTAAAAACAAAATATACCCGCATTTTGATGTTATGGCTATGAGCTTGCAAAAACAACGTACTGGTGTAAGCGAAACCAATTTTACAACCAATACCATCAATGCCTTTTATGATATAAGCGCAGGTATAGATTTTAGATTTCGCCCCAAATTATCGCTATTTGTACAAGCCAATAATATAATGGCTACACGCTATCAAAGGTGGTACAATTATCCTGTATATGGTTTTAATGCCATTGGTGGGCTTACGTTTGTTTTTTAACAACAATACTTTTTGGGCGCCTAATACACCTCGCCCTTTTGGGTTCGCTAAAGCTCCCGTACCCATTTTTGCAAAATATGCACCAAGCCTCCAGTCTCTGGGCGCATAAGGACATTGAGCTTGTCGAAATGCCGCCTGTGTAGCCTTTGCTTTGGCATATTATACCAACAAGCCCCACATTTTACAATGTGGGGCTTATTAATAATGATTTTTTTTGTTGTATAGGTGGACTTAAAGGTTTGTTTACTCTAACAACATCATAATACTTTTGGCTGTTTTTTATCTTGCGCAAGCAGCATTTCTTTAATTTTAAATTTTAACATATTTTTATCTGTATATCCGTAATTAATCATATTCCAGTAATATTAGCAATAACAA
>CAZDGF010000034.1:23648-41085 GCA_964505065.1 uncultured Chitinophaga sp. | reverse complement strand
CTGCTAATATAATAACTTTTTTTAATTTATGAATGTTTACGGATATACAGATTTTAAAATGAAAAAAATTAATTTTTCAAAAATGAGCATCATTGAATTAAATCAAATCAATGGTGGTAGCGCTAATGTAAATCCAGGTTTACCTGGAACAGCTACAAACCCAGGAACAGTTGGAGGACCAGTAAAGCCTTTACCGCCTTTGCCTCCAATTCCTCCAATGCCGTGTGACAACGTCTAAACTTAAATTTTAAGCGCACTTAATTTAAGTGCGCTTATTTTTATTAAAATGCTAAAATTAAAAAAACATATACAAATACATAGATTCAAATCAACAATAATTGTTGGTGATTTAGGATTTGATTGGTTAGAGTTTTCGTACAACAATAAAAATTTAAAAATTTTAAATACATTAATAAATGGTATTTCAAAAGATGAATTTGTTAATAATAAATCTAAAATATTAAAAAAGATAGAAGATAAAAAATGGATTTATGAATCAAAAAATTCAAAAGAGTATTTGAACACTGAAAATAATAGACAATTTTGGTATAATGAATTTAATAGCTTGGGTGAAGAAGCGTTGTTAACATTAAAAAACAAAAAAGTATTATTGTTTGGTTGCGGAGGAGCTGGAGCCATATTAGCCTATTCTTTAGCACAATTAAAATTAGGAAATTTATTTTTAATCGATTCAGATTATATTTCTGAATCTGATGTATTAAGGTGTAATATTTTTCGAAATTCAGACGTTAATAAGCAAAAGGTAAATGTGCTTAGTAAACTTTGTAAAAAGTTAGGATGTAATACTAAATACGAAAATATTAATATATCCAAAAAAAGTGAAATAGAAAACTTAATAATGAAATATAAACCCGATTTAGTTATTAAAGCAATAGACCCAAAATTGAGTATTACATCATATTTAAATGAGGTTTGTTTTAAAAATAATACACCGTATTATAGTTGTGCTTATTTTAAGAATATTGTGAAATTAGGACCATTATTTATTCCTAAAATTACATCATGTTATGAAGCTATAAATCAATATACAATTGAAAAATATGGTATTGAATTTGATAGCAAATTTCATAAAAGACTTTTTAATAATGAACTTTTTCATCCATCTATAAATTTTATTATTTCTATTTGTGCCAATTTGGCTTTAAAGGATGTATATTTCTTTTTAACAAATAATTTAGATAAATTGCACACCTTAAATAGAATAATTACATTAGATACTATTACATATCAATTTACTGGATATGAGTTAAATTGTAATAAAAAATGTAAAATATGCAAAAACTAATTATACTTTTATTATGCTTTAAATGCTTTAATATATATTGTATTAAACCAACTAAAGAATATTTACAATTACCTTCTGATTATGGATTACCATACATTGATACATTTTTAATAACTAAAGATAGTTCTAAAATAAATGTTTGGATAATTAAACAAGATAGTGCAAAAGGCACATACTTGTTAGCTTATGGCGATGCTGGAAATAAAAGCAATTTACTTTACCAAGCATATTATTTATACCATCAAGGTTATACCATTGTAATGTTCGATTATAGAGGCTTTGGCACAAGTTCTAATTTTACACACAATGATAAATATCTTTATCATTCAGAATATTTTATTGATTTTGAAACAGTTTATCAATTTTGCAAATATAAAACTAAAAAATTAAGAATTTATGCCCTTTCTATGGGTACAATATTTGCTTCTCGTATTCAATCAGATTCAAATGATGTGCATATTTACGATAGTCCTGTACTAAACTTAAAATATGCAATAAAAGCATTAAAAAAACATAAAAAAATAATTTTGATAACACCAAAAATTTCTTCAATAATAGTTCCAAAAAATACTATTTTAATTTATGGAACTAAAGATTTTTTAGTTAAAGAAAAAGATATCATAAACTTTACAAAAAATGGCAATTGTATTACTTACAAGTATAATTTTGGACACTTGCAAGCCATGAATTCATTAGGTTCTAAATATTTTGAATTGCTAAATATTTTATAAATAATTCAAAAAACTCGCTTATACTTTTTAATTAAAATTTTTTAAATCAAATTTTTATTTTCTTTTTTCTTTACCTTTGCCCTGCAATTATCAAGAAAAGACGGAGGGAACTGGTCCTACGATGTCTTGGCAACCGAGTTGTTTTCTTTTAAAACAATTTTCGCCATTGTTGGTGTTATCACCAACAATAATGAAATGGTTGGTCTGGAGACCAACCATAGGTAGCGAACGAAACAATTAAAGGTGCTACTTCCTACCTAATATAGCATAAAATATTGGGAAAGATAATGGCAAGTATTGAATTCTATAAACTCAATTTCTTGTCCGTTTTTTATTGATTAATTGCACAAAGTATTGCAATAAAAAAATGAGTAAATATATTCAGTCTTTTCTTCGCCTTAGTGGGCTTGAACCAATGGTACAAACCACAGAAACCAATTTTATAAATATAGGCGAACGCACCAATGTTACAGGCAGCCGCAAGTTTGCCAAGCTTATTTTAGAAGATAAATATGACGAAGCCATAAGTGTAGCCCGCAGCCAAGTGGAAAATGGCGCACAAGTAATAGATATTAATATGGACGAAGGCATGCTTGATGGCAAAGCAGCTATGGTAAAATACCTGAACCTAATAGCTGCCGAGCCAGATATTAGCCGTGTGCCTGTAATGGTAGATAGCAGCAAATGGGAAATTATAGAAGCTGGTTTGCAATGTTTGCAAGGCAAAGGCATAGTAAATTCTATAAGCCTTAAAGGAGGTAAAGAAGAATTTATACACCAAGCAAAATTAATAAAACGCTATGGTGCTGCTACGGTGGTAATGGCTTTTGATGAACAAGGGCAAGCCGATAGCTACGAGCGTAGAATAGAAATTTGCCAACGTTGTTATACTATTTTGGTAAATGTAGTAGGTTTTCCTGCACAAGATATTATTTTCGACCCCAATATACTTACAGTAGCAACAGGTATTGAAGAGCATAACAATTATGCAGTAGATTTTATAAATGCTACCCGTTGGATAAAACAAAATTTGCCATTAGCCAAAGTAAGTGGAGGTGTAAGCAATATTTCTTTTTCTTTTAGAGGCAATGATACCGTGCGAGAGGCTATGCACTCTGCCTTTTTATACCATGCCATAAAAGCAGGTATGGATATGGGTATTGTAAATGCAGGTATGCTGCAAGTATATGATGATATTCCAAAAGAATTATTAGAACGTATAGAAGACGTATTGCTAAACAGAAGAGCAGACAGCACCGAGCGTTTGGTAGAATTTGCAGAAACTGTAAAAGCCAAAGGCAAAGAAAAAGTAATAGAC
Source organism: uncultured Chitinophaga sp. (assembly GCA_964505065.1). Classification (GTDB taxonomy): domain Bacteria; phylum Bacteroidota; class Bacteroidia; order NS11-12g; family UBA955; genus JABMMZ01. The sequence continues at coordinate 37,730 of CAZDGF010000034.1, read as the reverse complement.
GATGCATGGCGCAATACAACAGTTGAAGAACGCTTAAAACATGCTTTAATACATGGCATTACAGATTTTATAGATGCTGATACAGAGGAGGCAAGGCAACAAGTGGAACGTCCGCTACATGTTATAGAAGGTCCGCTAATGGCAGGTATGAATGTGGTAGGCGATTTGTTTGGTGCTGGTAAAATGTTTTTACCCCAAGTGGTAAAAAGTGCAAGGGTAATGAAAAAAGCGGTAGCTTATTTAGAACCTTACTTACAAGCAGAAAAAGACCAAAAACAAGCTAAAGACGGGCTAGCGCAAAAAGGGCAAGGCAAAGTGCTGCTTGCCACAGTAAAGGGCGATGTGCACGATATTGGTAAAAATATAGTAGGCGTAGTATTGGCTTGTAATAATTACGAAATACACGATATGGGCGTAATGGTATCGTGCGAAAAAATATTGAATAAAGCCAGAGAAATAAATGCAGATATTATTGGATTAAGTGGCTTAATAACCCCAAGCCTTGACGAAATGGTATATGTAGCCCAGCAAATGGAAAAACAAGGATTTAAAACGCCTTTACTAATTGGGGGAGCAACTACAAGTAGAATTCATGCTGCGGTAAAAGTAGCACCAATGTATAGCGGCTCCGTGGTGCATGTGTTAGATGCTTCAAAATCTGTACCTGTGGTATCCAGTTTATTGAGCGAAACAGATGCCCAACAATATGCTGATAAAATAAAACTTGAATATCAAAACTCTGCAATTGAACATGCTAAAAAACAATCTGCAAAAGATATTGCACCTTTTGAGGAAGCTATGGCAAATAATGGACAATTTATTTTTAATGCTGAAACCATTTGTAAACCTGCCCAAACAGGTATTTATTACATAAAAAATTATGATTTAAACGAATTGCGCAGCACCATAGATTGGACACCTTTTTTCCAAACTTGGGAGCTTGCAGGTAAATATCCTAAAATATTAACTGATGATGTTGTAGGCATTGAAGCCACCAAACTTTTTAACGATGCAAATGCGCTTTTAGATAAAATAATAATAGAAAAATGGCTAACAGCCAATGCGGCTTATGGCATATTGCAAGCAAACAGAATAGGCGAAGACATAGAAGTGTACAATGAAAATGGCGAAAAATTAGAAACTTTCCATTTCTTGCGCCAGCAGCGTAAAATGAGCAATGGTGTTGCCAATTTTTCTTTAGCAGATTTTATAGCACCAAAAGAAAGTGGTATAAAAGATTACATGGGCTTTTTTACTGTTACAGCTGGCTTGGGTATTGATGAACATGTAGCAAATTTTGAAGCCAATAATGATGACTATAACAGCATAATGCTAAAAGCCCTTGCTGATAGGCTTGCAGAAGCCTTTGCGGAAAAACTGCACCATTTAGTACGAACAGAATTTTGGGGTTATAGCAAAGGCGAGAGTTTGAATAATGAAGACCTTATTTTAGAAAAATACCAAGGCATACGCCCTGCCCCTGGCTACCCTGCCTGCCCCGACCATACCGAAAAAGAACTGCTATTTAAACTCTTAGATTGCGAAGCCCAAATAGGCGTAAAACTAACCGAAAACTATGCCATGTGGCCAGCCTCAGCCGTATCTGGTTTTTATTTTGCCCACCCAAATAGCAAATATTTTGGCATTGGTAAAATTAACAAAGACCAAGTAGCCCATTATGCCGAAAGAAAAGGTATGACTGAGGAGGCTTTGGAGCGTTGGTTGAGACCTGTTTTGGCTTACTAACAAGCTGCTAAATTGAGCTTGTCGAAATGAACTGGGAAATTGAGAATAATTAAATATAAAGCGTTTTATAGTGGTTTATAAAAATATATTTAACCCAAATTAATCAATAGGAGATTTGAAAAATTGAACTATTTGATTTAGTTGGGATTAACCCCGATTTAAAAATTATTTTTAAATTTTGTAAAAATTTAAATTACAATTTGTTAATCGTTTCAGCATTTCTAATGCTGATTTTGGGTTTAAAATGCTACCTCATGGATAGGAATTTTGGAATTTTTAATTTATTGCCCACGGTTTAAACCGTGGGCAATCTTTTTCCTTGAAATATACAACAACGAAACACCAAAAGTAATTATTGTAAAATAAATTTTGTACGTTTGTAAAACCTATGAAAATGGATAGAACAGCTTTTAGTATGTTTAAAAAAGAAGATGAGCCAACAGATTTTGCTTATTGGCAAAGCAAAACCGTAGCCGAAAGATTAAGAGCAGCAGCTTATTTAAACAGCATAGCTTACAATTACGACATTAATAATCCGCCACGAATGGATAAAACTGTTTTTTCTATAGAGAAAAGAAAATGAGCAATTTATTCAACCAAGATTTTCAAGATTTTATTGAAGCATTAAATAAAGCTAATGTAGAATATATTTTGGTTGGTGGATATTCCGTTATTATTCATGGGTACTCAAGAAATACAGGTGATATGGATATTTGGGTAAATAAAACAGAAGATAATTATAAAAAAATTCTTGTTGCTTTTAAATTATTCCAAATGCCATTATTTGATATGACTTTGGATAAATTTTTAGCAACTGATACCGATGTATTTAGATTTGGATTGCCACCTTCAAGAATAGATTTAATGACCAGTGTACTTGGGCTTTCATTTAATGAAGCATATAAAAAATCTTCTATTTATAAAGAAGAAGGATTTGATGTTCGGGTAATACATATTAACGATTTAAAAACTGCAAAGCAGGCTTCTGCACGACCAAGAGATATAAACGATTTAGAAAATTTAAAATGAAAAATAAACTTACCCTTTGGATATTTATTGGGCTTGCCTTGGGCATATTGGTAGGCTGGATAGTGAACGAAAATTTTATTAAAACAGGTATTACTAACTATGTAAAATACGCCTCGCTTGGTAGTGTTATTTTTTTAAAATTGATTAAATTAATTATTGGTCCATTGGTGCTTAGCACTTTGGTAGTGGGTGTGGCAGGCATTGGCGATGCCAAAACTGTGGGGCGAATGAGTGTAAAAACCATTGGCTGGTTTGTATTTGCCAGTTTAATATCGCTTACCTTGGGTTTAATATTGGTAAATATTTTAAAACCAGGTTTGGCTTTTCAAAATCAAGTTTCTACACTTGCTTCTACAAATTTACCCACAACATCTGCCTTTACACTTGAACATTTTATTGACCAATTAGTGCCCGAAAATATTTTTGTAGCCCTTAGTAGCCATAAAATGGTGCTGCAAATTGTGGTATTTTCTATTTTCTTTGGCTTGGCTTGTTCTGCCATTGGCGAAAAAGGCTTGCCCATTGTAAAAGCTATGGACTCCCTTGCACATGTAATGCTAAAACTTACCAATATGATAATGTGGCTTGCACCTTTGGCAGTATTTGGTTCTATTTCATGCGTTATTGCAGAAAAAGGCTTGGGTGTTTTGGTAGATTATGGCGAACTGATAGGTAAATTCTATTTTGGCTTGGCTATACTTTGGATTATCCTTTTAAGTTTTGGCTATGCTTTTATAAAAAATAAAATATGGAAACTATTAAGCCATATCAAAGAACCTTTATTATTGGCTTTTGCCACAGCCAGTAGCGAAAGTGCTTATCCTAAATTGCTAAACCAATTGGATAGATTTGGCATAAAAGATAAAATTACAAGTTTTGTATTGCCGCTTGGTTATTCATTTAATTTAGATGGCAGCATGATGTATATGACCTTTGGCTCATTGCTAATAGCCCAAGCTTATGGCATAGATTTAAGCCTTACCCAACAAATAACTATGCTTTTAGTATTAATGATTACAAGCAAAGGCATTGCAGGCGTACCTCGTGCCAGTTTGGTAATTATTGCAGCAACAGTGGCAGGCTTTGGCATACCAGAGGCAGGCTTGGCATTGCTATTGCCAATAGACCAATTTTTAGATATGGGGCGCACAGCTACAAATGTGGTGGGCAATGCCATAGCCACCGTAGCCGTAAGCAAAATGGAGGGCGAAGAGATAAATACTTAAAAGGAAACTGATAATCAAAAAAAATTATGCCTCCACCACAATACCATAATCTCTAAAAGCAAAATATAGTATAATAGCTAAAACAGTTATACCCACCATAGCCAATGGCACAAGCCAAGTTTTTTTATTGCCATAAATAGTGGCTAAGCCAGCATAAATTAATAGCAGTGGCCAAAATTTAATCAACTCGTCAAAATTAAAATTTAACAAATCGAAATTGCGTAATAACAATATACCACCCAATAAGGTTAAAATTAAACCTGCCGTAAAATTTTGATTTTTCATTCTTTTATTTCCTCCTTTTTCTTTTTTTGAAACAATAAACCTAATCCTGTAATTATGAGTATAGCTGGCCATAGCTTGGTTAATTTAAACATTGGTACTAAATTATGCAGCAGCAGCAATGCCCCACCGCCAATAAGCAATAGTCCAAATAAAGTTTTACTACTGCTATCTGTTTCGTTATTCGATAAATCTTTTTGTTGAAATTGCTCAAAAGTATTATCTAATGGCTGTGGTTCGGCTTGGTTAAATACCAAAAATGGCTCTTTGGGTATAATTATCAATAGTATGATATAAATAAAAAAACCACTTCCGCCTGCTAATACCAATGCCACAAAGGCAAATCTGAAAATAATGGCATCTACATCAAAATAATTACCCAAACCGCCACAAACACCGCCAATTACCTTGCTATTTCTGCTTCTTAATAGTTTTTTGTTCATAATTGTATTACAAACCTAATCATATTTTTTTGTAATTCAATCTAAATCATACCAAAATATATTTTTTTTCTATGTACTTTTGGCATTCAAAATTTTTTATGAAAAAATATTCATTTATAGCCATTGTATTGTTTTTAGGTTTCACTATCAATGCGCAAACACGCTTTAGCACTTATGGTGCTGTAAAAAACGGAAAATACACTTACAATAAAGTAGCCAACGACCCTACAAATAGCCGTTGGTATGTGTTAGAAAACGGATTAACTGTTATACTTTCTGTAAATAAAGACCAACCACGCGTGCAAACTTTGGTAGCTACAAAAGCAGGTAGCAAAAACGACCCTTCGGACAATACAGGACTTGCGCATTATCTTGAACACATACTTTTTAAAGGTACAGATAAATACGGCACGCAAGATTTTGCCAAAGAGAAAGTATATCTGGACCAAATAGATAATTTGTATGAAATATACAACAAAACTAAAGAAGACAATAAACGCAAAAAAATATACCGCCAAATAGATAGCATAAGTGGCTTGGCTGCAAAATATAGCATAGCCAACGAGTTTGATAAAATATGCCAAAGTATAGGTGCGCAAGGCACAAATGCTTTTACCAGTGTGGAACAAACAGTATATGTAAACGATATACCTGCCAATAAAATACACCAATGGATAGAGCTTGAGGCAGAGCGTTATAGAAACCCTATTTTGCGTTTATTTCATACAGAATTAGAAGCTGTTTACGAAGAAAAAAATATTTCTTTAGACAATGATGGCGAAGAGGCTTACGAGAAATTATACGCCAGTTTATTTCGCAAGCATCCTTATGGTACACAAACAACAATTGGTACTGTGGAGCATTTAAAAAATCCTTCGTTGGTAAAAATTAGAGAGTATTTTAACACCTATTATGTACCAAACAATATGGCTATCATTATGGCTGGCGATATAGACCCCGACCATGTAATAGAAATGATAGACAAACATTTTGGCAGTATGAAAAGCAAGCCTTTGCCCGAGTTTAAGTATGAAATGGAATACCCTCGAGGCATAGCCGATAGCATTAGTGTTGTGGGTCCAGATGCTGCAAATGTAATGATAGCTTGGCGATTAGACGGAGTAGCAAAAAAAGAAGCCAATTTAATGCGTTTAATGGATTTGATATTGGCAAATAGCAGAGCAGGTTTAATAGATTTGAATTTGGTTAAAGAACAAAAAGTATTATCAGCTTCATCTTCACCCGATTTTATGAAAGATTACAGTGTACACATGCTTACAGGAAAACCCAAAGAAGGGCAAACTTTAGAGCAAGTACGCGATTTGCTTTTAGCCCAAATAGAAAACATTAAAAAAGGCAATTTTGATGAAAAATTATTGAAAGGCATAATAGCCAATAATATGGTGGACGAAACCCGCAAATTAGAAAGCAATGCAGGAATAGCTTATAGTCAATTAGATGCCTTTGTTACAGGCAGAAGATGGATAGATGTACTGAATATAAACTACCAAATGAGCCTAATAACCAAACAAGAAATTATAGATTTTGCAAATGAGTATTATACCAATGGCTACAGCATTGTATATAAAAGAACAGGCGAAGATACCAAGCAAGATAAAATAGAAAAACCAAGTATTACAGAAGTAGAATTAAACAGAGATAAAACTTCTGAATTTGTTACCAACCTATTGAACGAAGAAAGCGATACCATAAAGCCAGTATTTTTAAATTTTGATAAAGACATAGAAAAAGGCAGTATTAATAGCAATGTTTTGATGTATAAAAAAAATACAACCAACCAATTGTTTAGCCTTTATTATGTGGTAGATATGGGAAAACTAAACGATAAAAAACTGCCTTTTGCTTTAGATTATTTGCAATATTTAGGTACAGATAAATATACGGCTTCAGAATTGAGTATGAAATTTTACCAATTGGCTTGTAATTTTAGTATATCTGCTGGCGATAAAAGAAGCTATATAACGCTGAATGGACCTCAACAAAATTTTGAAGAAGCATTACAATTATTTGAAGAACTTTTATCAAATGCCAAACCAAACCAAAAAGCATTGGACGACTATATAGCAAGAATTTTAAAAAATAGAACAGATGCAAAATTGAATAAAAGAGCAATTAGTAGTGCTTTAAGTACTTATGCCCTATACGGTAAAATAAATCCAAGAACTTATACCTTATCCAACTTAGAATTAAGCAATTTGAAAGCCGAAGAATTGGTAACCTTAATCAAAAATATTACCAAATACAAACACCAAATTTTATACTATGGCCCGCAAGAAAAAAAGGCTTTAGAAACTTCATTATTAGCCAATCATAAAACTGCAACTACGCCTTTAACACCTGCGGTAGCATATGCTTTCACACCATTAAAACCAAGCAGCACACAAGTATATTTTACGCATTACGAAATGGTACAAGCAGAAATAAATTGGCGTTATACAGCCGATATTTTTGATTTAAACAAAGCCCCAATTATTAAAGCATATAACGAGTATTTTGGTGGCGGTATGAGTAGTGTTGTTTTTCAAGAAATAAGAGAAAGCAGAGCCTTGGCATATAGCACTTTCTCATACTATAACCAAGCGGCTGAAAAAGGCAAAAATGATATATTGGTAGCTTATGTAGGCACACAAGCCGATAAAATGAATGATGCTATTACTGCCATGAACGAATTGCTAAACAATATGCCACAAAATGAAGAAAGTTTTAACCAAGCCAAACAAGCCATACTAAGCAGTATAGAAGCAGAAAGAATAAACAATACTGATGTGTTTTTTTCCTATTTAGCAGCGCAAGATAAAGGCTTGGCAATTGACGATAGAGAGGCTATTTACAATGCAATACAAACCATACAATTTAAAGATGTAAAAGCTTTTCAAGAAGCCAATGTGAAAGGTAAAAAATGGATAATAAGTGTAGTAGGCAGTAAAGATAAAATTAAGCAAGACGACCTTAAAAAATATGGCGAATTGCATATTGTTACTTTAGAGGAAATATTTGGATATTAAAGAAATATGATAACCGTATTGTCAATATTAGGCTTTGTATTATTTATAGGCTTAATTCTTATTTTACAAAAAAATAGTAATAGCAATAAATTAGATGCTGAAAACAAAACTATAGATGCTGAAATGACTAAAAAAAGAATTGAATAACAAACTATTTTTCCAATTTAGCCTCATTCCACCAAGCGTCCATTTGGGTAAGCCCAACGGATTTTAAATCCAATTGTAATTGAAGTGCTTTTTGCTCAATATAAGTAAATCGTTTGATGAATTTTTTATTGGTTTGCTCCAATGCATCATCAGGATTTATGCCATCAAAACGGGCATAATTTACCAAGCTAAACAATAAATCGCCCAATTCTTCCTCTCGTTGCTGTGTGGTAGTTGCGGTTTTAAATTCTTCTAATTCTTCTTCCACCTTTGCCCATACTTGTTGCTTATTTTCCCAATCGAAACCCACTTGTGCAGCTTTTTCTTGCATACGATAAGCTTTTACCAATGCTGGCATACTTTTAGGCACACCAGCCAATACCGATTTGTTTTCGTTACCCTTTTCTTTTAGTTTTATTTGTTCCCAATTTTGTTTTACAGTATCGCTGTTATTGGCAACAACATTGCCATAAATATGCGGATGTCTTCTTACCAATTTATCGCACAATTGGGTAATGACACTTTCCATATCAAACGCCTTTTGCTCGCTCCCAATTTTGCTATAAAAAACAATGTGCAATAAAATATCGCCCAATTCTTTTTTTATTTCCTCCATATTTCCGCTCAAAATAGCATCGCTCAACTCATAAGTCTCTTCAATAGTTAAGTGCCTAAGCGATTCTATGGTTTGCTCTTTATCCCAAGGGCATTGCGCTCTTAATTCATCCATTATGGTAAGCAATCGGCTAAAGGCTGTTAAAGTGGTTTGCATAGTTTAAAAATAAAAAAGAAGAAGATATTTTTTAAAAGAATCAACTACTTCAAATCAAAATCTACAAATACCTCTGCACTTGTAGGGTGGCTTTGGCAAGTTAATACATAACCTTTTTCCACTTCATCGTCTTCCAAGGCAAAGTTCATATCCATATCCACTGTGCCTTGTGTTACCTTAGCTCTGCAAGTACAACATACGCCACCTTTGCAAGCAAAAGGTAAATCTGCACCCGCTTTTAAGGCTGCATCTAATATACTATCGCCTCCATAAGCCAAATCTATTTTATAGGTAATGCCATCTATTTTTACTTGTACTTTAGCCTTTGGTTGGTTATCTGTAATACTTTCTGTATTGGCTTTGGGCTGCCCTGCATTGGCTTGTGTGGGCGAGGTAAATAGTTCAAAATGAATATGCTTGGCATCTACTCCAGCAGCTATGGCGGTGTTTTTTACTGCATGTATCATATCCTCTGGTCCGCAGCTAAATATTTCATCTATACTGCCTGTTTCTAATAGTTTTTTGCTTATAAAATCTCTGCATTTGGCTTCATCTATTCTGCCATTTAAGATAGGCACATCTACACTTTCTCTACTTAAAATATGAAACACTTGAAAACGCTCAACATAGCGGTTTTTTATAGCTTCTATTTCTTCTAAAAAAATAATAGAGCCTGTATTTTTATTGCCATACACCAAAGTAAAAGTGCTTTGAGGCTCGGTAGCCAATGTGGTTTTTATAATGCTTAAAATAGGTGTAATGCCGCTACCAGCTGCAAAGCCAACATAGTGTTTTTTATGTTGCGCATTTAGCTCGGTATAAAAATTGCCCGTTGGGGTCATTACCTCTATTTCATCGCCTGCTTTAAAATTTTGATTAGCAAAAGTAGAAAATTTGCCATTATCTACTTGCTTTATAGCCACACGCAATTCGCCATCTAAAGGGCTGCTGCATACAGAGTAAGAGCGTCTTATCTCTTCGCCATTTAATTGCTTGCGCATGGTAATATATTGCCCTTGTTTGTAGGTATAATCTGTAGCTAAAGCGGTAGGAATATTAAAGGCTACCGATACGCAATCGGTGGTTTCTCTGCGTACATCTTTTATAGTTAAGGTATGAAATTTTGGTGCTGACATGGATTGAAATTTTGCACCGCAAAAATAGGTACTTATTTAGGAATTAAAAAGCAATACCTAAAGCCATTTTTTCTTTCTAAAGAAAATAACCATAGAAATTACAACAGCTAATGTTATAACCCAAAAAATATGGTAGGCATAGGGGTAATTCAACCCAGGAAAATATTTAAAATTCATGCCATATACGCCTGCTAAAAAACTTAATGGCATAAAAATAGTGCTGATAAAGGTTAGCACTTTCATTACCTGATTTAGCTTATTGCTCATGGTGCTAAAATAAATATTCATTAAATCGCTCAATAAACTGCGGTAGTTTTCTACTGTATCGTAAGCCAAATAGGTATGGTCGTACACATCTCTAAAATAATTCAATGTTTTGGTTTCTATCAAATCTGTAACATCGGCTTCCAATTTATTCAAAGCCTCTCGCATAGGTAAAATATGCTTATTCATTAATTGAATATCTTTTTTTATGGCTTGAATTTTAAATGTTGATTTTTGGCTTGGGTAATACAATATTTCTTCTTCTATATCCTCCACTCTGTCGCCAATTTTATCTATCACCACAAAATAATTATCTACCGCAGCATCCATAATTTTATACAATAAATAATCTGAATTGTGCTGCCTAATTGTGCCTTTACTCGTGCGAATACGGTATTTTATATCTTCAAATATGGCATTTTCAGTTTCTTGAAAACTGATTAAATAATTAGAACCTAATATTATGCTTATTTGCTCTGTATCAATTTCTGCTGTTACGGCATCTGTAAATAAATTTTTAAATGTAACAAACAAATACTCCTCAAACTCTTCTATTTTGGTGCGTTGTTGTGTATTTAAAATATCCTCTTGTATAAGCGGATGGATATTGAACAAGGTGCAAACCTCTTGCACTATTTTTGGGTTATGCACCCCTGTTACAGATATCCAAGTAACAGAATTTTTAGCCTTGTAAGTAGAACATTCGGCAATATGCTCTACCGCTCTTTCCTCTATAGTAGTAGGTGTATAGTCTATAATATCTATTACCACATGTTCGTTTCTCTCTTTGCCTACATAAACCAAATTTTCCGAAGGCACACCTGCCTTTGCCGAAAGCTTGGGTGTTTTTTTGCGAATTGAAGGAAGCTTTAATTTAGCCATAGTGTGGGTATAAATATAGGTGGCAAATTTATAGTAATTTTCCTTTAATTGGTTTGTAGCATAGTTCCTTGTGGCTGCCACCAAATAATACCCGTAGTGTAATAATATTTTTTAGTATCTAAAAGGCAAAAAACACCTTGTAGGGCGGAGATGCGCGCGAGAACGGATATTTAATTTAACGTTTTCTCTATCCAATTTATAATGTTGTTTAAATTATTTTTCAATAAAACATCAGCTAAACTTTCATTTATGTATGAAATATTTTGGTTATTTATTTCCAACATAAGGCGGTTAATTTGTAAACTTGTATCAATAAATACAACTTTGTCGTATTTTAAAAATGAATTATCAAAATTCAACAAACCTTCTTTATATCTTCTACTTACCTCATCATTAAGCACAAAATGACCCCCTTCTTTTACTCTTTTAGCCACTCTTTCAATACATTGCTCAATAGAATCAACATACAAAAAATATAATTCTGTTTCAAATCTTTCTTCTTTAAATTTCAAACGCCATTTATCGGTATAAACTTTGTCATAATTTGTTTGAAAAGAAAAATGTTTTTTATTATTCAATGCAAAAATTGCTTGCTCCTCAAAAATTTCCTTTGTTCTTATAGCAATATTTTCTTCTATTTGAGCATTCATTATAGAAATATATTGTTCATAAAGTTTTTTAAATTCTAAATCATAATCAAAACTTGTAATATTAAGTTCTTTCATAAAACTTAAATCTACATTTTCTGCAAAAGTTGATTTTCCTGCGCCATTAGGCCCTGCAAGAACTATAAGTTTAGGACTTGCCAAGGGTTAAATACCAGAATTTATGGTAATGGATTTTATAGTCGCATCAGATGATTTAAAGGTTTCAACTCTTTTTTTAGTCTGATTCATTCTTTCTATCATAGCTGCTGATTCAGGAGACATTTTTTTAATATTTGCTTTCTGAATCGTTTTTATTAATTGACTTTTAACCATTATTTGCAAAATTACAGTAATAATTTGTAAATATAAAATCAATAAAATTTTCTATGTATTTGTAGATTATTTTTTGGCTAAATGAAGGTAAATATTTTGTAGGGCAAGGGTAACTTCAAAATACTTAGCAGTGATTGGTTGCAGCCACAAAGAGTTTGGCTACAGACTATCCACAGGAAAAACGACACCAAGACTAACTGCCTTTGCTGGTTGGTAGCGACCGCACAAGACTATACTACATACCAACCAGAGGATAAACCCCTTGTTAGCAGTAGGTTTTCTATTCAGTCGTCCCATTTTCCGATTGTGTTTTTATATGTGTCAATACTCTTTCGTGAATTTTATGAACTATAAAGTCGCTCCAAATTGTCCAGTAAAAAGTTGGTCGAATTTTGTTGTAATACCAAGTTGTGCCTTCAAGCAAAGTGTGTCCGTTTGGTAAAGTTGTTAGTTTGAATTGTCCTTGTTTGGAAACGAAATAGCCGTGAAGATGATTTGGGTGTAGGTCGTAAAAACTCAACTCTGTCATAGGTTCTGGTTGGTCAACTACGTCAAATTTCAAAAGTCGTGGTTCGTCCCAAACTGTTATTGGCTCTACAAAACTACCTGTCGAAAAGTTGCAATGTCTAACCGCACCAACGCCTTGTCCAACAATTTTTGCGTTGATTGGATATGCAATTCCAGTTCTAAAAATAAACTCTGTTGGTTCATCAAGTTGCGGAAACTCAACAACGTTTTTCCAAACTGTCTCGGCAGAAGCATTGATTTCAATTGTCGTTACGATTGGATTTATTTGGTCTGCTTTGTCCTTTGTAACATACTCAAAACTCATAAGTGAGGGAACGGAGAGGATTAAAATTGTCAATGTTGTCGGTGGATTACCAGCAACTTTTTTAATTACAATTTCCCAACCGACTAAGTAACCAATCCAAGTAAAAAACAGTCCAATAGGTGCAGCCATTGCAATACAGATAACTCCTTCAAAAGCAAAAGTCAAAAGTCCAACGCAGAATATTAAGAGTGTCAAGTAGGAAATGTTACGACAATTACGTTTAGTTGTCGAGTTGTTATAAGCAAACAAAATTGTCGAGGAAGCACCCATAACCAAAGGCAACCAAATAAAAAGTCCAAGTGCATAGTCCCTAAAAACATTTGTTGCCAAATAAGCAAAAGCCCAACCGAAAATACAGGTCAGTCCGATGGCTAAAAGCTGTTTTGAAATTTTATTTTGTCGGTCGTTTGTCATTACACTGTCGTGTCTTTAAACTTACTGCTAACGTCAGTCTGTGAAAAAACCCTTTACTTTATCCACAAATACAAGCGTTATTTTGGGTGTAAAAATATTACAATATCATGAAATAAAAAAGCGATATTTGAGCATCAAATGGAAATAAAAGCAAACTTACAAAGAGACCAAATAAGCTTTGGCAGCCTAGAAGATGGCATTGAAAAAAATTAATTTAATCATGACCGTTTATAACCTAAAACGCAGCATGAACATTTTAGGCATTGAAAATATGATTGAAAAAATCAAAAATTGGATACCCAACTACAAGGCAATAGTTGGGCTTTATTTTAAAAGGCAAAATAAAACGTATTTTAGAACCATACAAGCACCTAAAATTTTAGAATATAAAATAGCTGCTTAATAAAACCTAAAATGTAGATGGCTTAAATCAGCTTAAAATAGCTCCAAAAAACACGAAATTTAAGATTTTTAGGCTAAAAAGTGGTTTTTTTCACAACCTAAACGCCCTACAGCTGCAAATGCCTTTTTTGGTGCAGCTTACCCCTGCCGAAATTAAAAAACATTACCGATTGGGCAAAAAAGCTACCGTTTTTTTTAATAGATGTATAGAGCTTGCAAAGCAAAACCCCGCCCTTATGCCCCCCTATTTTAACCAAGCCGCCTTTGAGCAAGATGTGCAAGACCACCAATATATGAGCGATATATTGGTGCAAATAACCCAACTGCAAACAGCCGTAAAACACACCGTATTAGCCCTTGAGCAAGAAAGCATAAAAGCCGCCATAAATTTTTATAAAATATGCCAAACCGCCAGCAGCCAGCAGTATATAGGCGCCCAAGAAGCCGTAAACCAACTAAAACCGCTAATGAACAAAACAGGGGTGCGCAAAAAGAAAGTTG
>CAZDGF010000034.1:0-23548 GCA_964505065.1 uncultured Chitinophaga sp. | reverse complement strand
AATGAATAATGATGAATGAATAATGATGAATGAATAATGATGAATGAATAATGATGAATGAATAATGATAAATTAAGAATTAATAATTATTAATTATTCTTTGTTGTTTTTTTTTCTTTGGTTGGTCTGTAGCATAGCCTGTGTGTTAGAGACCAACCAATATCTGAATGCCTGTATATTTTTGAATTGCCCCCTGCTTTAGCAGGGGGCAATTATTTCCTTAATGCCACAAAGTTTTTCCTTTGGTTGGTCTGTAGCATAGCCTGTGTGTTAGAGACCAACCAATGTCTGAAAAAAAATGAAATTAAATTGTATTTTTGCATAATGAAACAACGCTTTTATTTTGACACTTCTGTTTTTGGTGGCGTATTCGACATTGAATTTGAAGAAGATACCTTAGTGCTATTTGAAAAAGTAAAATTAGGACAAATTATTTGCGTTTATTCAAATCTTACTGAATCAGAAATTTCAACAGCACCAGATAAAGTTCGGCAGTTTTTTGCTGAAATAAAAGATGAACACAAGGAAAAAGTATTGGTAACTCCAGAAGCACTTCAACTTGCAGAATTATATGTGAACGAAAAAGTGGTGGGCGAAACAAGTATAGACGACTGTCTTCATATAGCAACTGCTACTTTGAACAAAGTGGACTTGCTTGTTAGTTGGAACTTTAAACACATAGTAAACATTTATAGAATTCGTGGCTATAACGCTATAAACTTACGAGAAGGACATATAAACTTAAACATTCACTCACCAAAAGAAATAGTAGGATATGAACAATAAAATAAAAATAGAAAAAGAGTTTGACACGGTTAAAATTTTTAGAGAAATAAAAGACAAAATTTCAAAAGAAATTAAAGGAATGACCTTTGAACAATTAAACGCATATCTTGAGAGCAGAAAATTGAAAATAGAGACAAAATAAACTTGTTCTCGCTCGCTTCTTATTCCCCTTGTTTGGTATGCAGCCAAGCTCCCTTTGTCTGCCACCAACCAATACCTATATATTTTTGAATTGCCCCCTGCTAAAGCAGGGGGCAATTTTTTCCTTAATGCCACAAAGTTGTGTACATTTGCATTTCTTTTTTTTAACCCCCAGTGCTTTCTAAACTAAAATCATACAAACATCTTTTTTCGCAAACTGTAAAATTGGCTTATCCTATCACAATTGGTCAGCTTGGCTTGGTGCTTATGGGGGCTTTAGATACCATTATGCTTGGGCAAGTAAGCACACCAATAATGGATGCCGCCTCCGTAGGCAATGCCATTTATTTTTTAATTATACTAATAGGCGTAGGTGCTTTGTATGCCACAAGCACCTATACCTCCATAGCCGTAGGCGAGGGCAAACCGCAAAAAAGCATTTCTATATTATACTCCAGCATAAGGGTTTGCCTTGCATATTCGGCAGTATTTATGTTGCTTAATTTTATATTGATTTACAATTTTGAAATATGGCAACAAACACCCTTTGTTACCCAGCATGGGTCCCAATATTTATGGATAGCCAATTGGGGTACTCCTTTTCTTTTGTTGTTTTTTGCAGGCAAGCAAATAATGGATGGCTTGGGCAAAACCCATTATGCCATGTATGTTACTTTTTTAGGCTTGGCTATAAATGCCCTATTAAATTGGGTAATGATATTTGGGCATTGGGGTATAGAGCCAATGGGTATGGCAGGAGCAGCATGGGCTACCAATATTGCCCGTGTGGTTATGGCTATTTGTATGATGGGCTGCTTATGGTACAATCCATTAATAAAGCAATACAAAGCAGCAAAACAAAAACTTGTGCGCTACGATTGGGCATTGGTAAAAATGGGTGTACCCATAGGCTTAACATTCTTTTTTGAAATGGGGGCTTTTACAGCAGGTTTAATTATGGCTGGCTGGATAGATGAAACCAATCAAGGGGCGCACCAAATAGCCATAAATTTAGCCTCGCTTACCTATATGTTTATTACAGGCATAGCCGCAGCAGGCAATATTATGGTGGGCAATTTTTATGGTGCAAAAGATAGGCTAAATGTGCGCAAAGCAGGTTTTGCAGCAATATTGTTAGGCTTGGGTGTTGAAATTGTATTTGCCTTGTTTTTTATTGTATTAGGCAGTGTTTTGCCTTTGCTTTATACAAGTGATAAAGCAGTTATAGAAATAGCCCAAAACCTATTGTATTTGGCTGCTTTTTTTCAATTGAGCGATGGCATACAAGCTATAGGGGCAGGAGTTTTAAGGGGAATTAAAGATACAAAAACTACTGGGCTTATTGCCTTTATAGCCTATTGGATAATTATGGTGCCTGGCGCATATTTTTTATGTTTTAAAATTGGCTGGGGTATTCAGGGTATTTGGTTTGCCTTTATTTTTGGGCTTACCTTTGCCTCTGTATGGCTTATTTACCGCTTTTTCAATCAATCTTTGTATCAAAATTTAGTGTTTAAAAATGAATAAAAATTACACCTTAAAGTATCTTTTTTTAGTTGGTTTTACAACTTGTTTCAATGCCGTATTTGCGCAAAATAACAAAGGCTTGTGGCAATTTAATATTACTCCCACCATAGGCAATAGAGCCATTACTTACAAAGAAAAAGTAAGCCCCCAATTTAAAGACTCAATAAAAAAAGCCGATGGCTGGCGCACAAGCATTGGCGGTGGCATTGGTTATAATTTAATAACGTCTAAAAAAACAAGGTTGTACTTTGGCTTACAATATCAAAATATTGGCTTTACCCGCACCAAAAAAAATCTAAAATTTAGAGATACCATACACCCCGAAATTGGCAGAGTAAACGACCTTTCGCAAACAGGCGAAATATATGTAGATTTTAATTACCGCTACCATTATTTAGCCATTCCATTTTTGTATAGTTACCAATTTTATGGCAAAAAAGACAAAAGTACCACCTTGCATTGGTTAGTTGGCGGCTCTATTGCTGGCTTGTTAAAACATGATGTACGAGCGGTTTTACACGGCTTTTCGGCTTATGGCAAAAAAGTATTTATTTTAAAAAACGAAGGCGAACAAGCGGCATTGCTTAATGCCAATATACATTTGGGTTTACGTTTAGAAAACGAGGTGTACAAAAACACTTGGCTATTTGCCCAGCCAATAGCATATTTACCTATTTTAAACGCTAACTATGGCAAAGAAAGACACCATTTATTTAGCTTAGGTATAGAAGTAGGTATAGCATTTAAAATTGAAGAAAAAAAGAAAGTGCAGTAGAAAAATTTACTTTACAATTTTTAATAAATTTTAGTATTCTTCAGAGTAGTTTGATACTTTTTGAATTTTACCTACTTCAGTTTTCAACTCATCTATTTTACCGCCTACTTCATCAAAACCTTCTTTTGAATTTTGTAATAATACTATAATTTTTTTATTTAATTCATCAAATCTTTGTTCAGAATTTTGAGATAAAACTTCGAAATTTTGTGATAAAACTGTAAAATTTTCATCAACTTTAACAAACGATTCTACCATGTGGCTATTGATACTAACAATCAAACTGCTCATAGCATCTACTTTTTTTTGTAGCTCATTTAATTTGTTTTCTAACTCTAAAGACATAATTATATTGACTGCAAATATAAAAACAATATTCTGTATTACACAATATTTTATAGTATGACTAAAATTGTAAATTATAAATCCTTAATCCCAAATTAATCAATAGGAGATTTGAAAAATTGAACTATTTGATTTAGTTGGGATTAACCCCGATTTAAAAATTGCAATTATGTTTTGTAAAAACATGATTTACAATTTGTTATTCGATTCAGCAATTCTATTGCTGAATTTGGGTTAATCTAATCAATAATTATTGTAGGTTTGCCATTCTTTTTACCCAGCCTTGCAACCCCAAAACCCAAATACCAAACAAGCCGCTAAAAAATTGTTCATTTATGCTGCATTATTGGCTATTGGTATAACAATTGGCTTGCTGTTAAATGTGGTAAAAAAAGACAAGTTTTCGCAAATATTGTCTATCATTAACAAAGATTATGTAGATAGCACCAAAGCAGATAATTTAGAAGAAGAAGCTATTGACCATTTATTAGCCCAATTAGACCCACACAGCAGCTACATTCCACCGCAACTTACAGAGCTTAGTAACCGACAAATAGACGGCAAATACGAAGGCTTAGGTATTGAGTATATGGCTTTTAAAGATACGCTTTTTGTTTACAATGTAGCAAACAATAGCCCTGCTGCAAAAGCAGGAATTTTAGCTGGCGATAGACTGTTAAAAGCCAATGGCATAAAACTAACCGATAGCCTTACCAATACAGAAATATCGGAAGCCATGAAAGGCAAAGAAAACGAAAAAGCAGTTTTAACTATTTATAGAAAAAATACCAAGCAAATTTTAAATTTTACATTGGATAGAAGCACCATTGTAATGAATACAAGCGATGTATATTATATGGCAAATGCAACCATTGGCTATATTCAAATAGAACGCTTTTCTGGCAATACACATCAGCAATTTTTAACAGCTTTAAAAGCATTGCAAGCACAAGGTTTAAAAGATTTAATACTCGATTTGCGCAACAATGGCGGTGGTTTGCTTGGCGAAGCCACAAAAATAGCCAACGAATTTTTACCAAAAGATGCTTGTATTACTTATACCAAAGGCTTACACCGCAAAAAAAATGAAGTAAAAGCCACAGGCTATGGGCAGTTTTTAGATGGTAAACTAATACTTTTAATTAACCATAACACAGCCTCTGCAAGCGAAATTTTAGCAGGTGCGCTGCAAGACAATGATAGGGCTTTAATTCTCGGCAACCGCTCATTTGGCAAGGGTTTAGTACAAGAGCCTTTTAAATTGATAGATGGCAGTATTATTAGGCTTACAACTTCTCGCTATTTTACCCCAAGTGGGCGCAGTATTCAAAAACCATATACCTCTAATATTGCGGCTTACAACAATGAAATTTACACACGCAATAATTTAAACGATACCTTAAATCCTGCATTAGATTCTACAATTATTAAAAAATATTTTACCAAAAATGGACGGCTTTTAACCTCGCATGGCGGCATTCGCCCTGATGTTGTTTTAAGAGATACCATAGCCGATAGTACAGAGATAGAAAAGCTAATGCCAGGCTTGTTTTACAGCCATATTTTTGACGTCTATTTATTGGATAATATGCCCAACGAAATAGCGTTTGCCAAAAAACAATACCAAACTTTAGCCCTTTTTTCTTCTAACTATAAAATACCCGAAAAACACATTAAGCAATTAATTATTTTAGCTAAAACAATTCCTTATTTACGAAGACTTACATACTCCAAAAAAACAGCCGATATTATTCAAAAACATTTAAAAGCAGCTATTGCTATGCGCCTGTTTGGCGAAAAAGGTAAATCGCAAATTATAAATACCGATGAAGGTGTTTTCTCGAAAAGTATTGAGGTTTTAAAGAAATATAATGCCCTTTTAAATATTGGACAATCAAAACAACGTAGTTTTGACTATTAATTCAAAATTCTTATTAAACGCTCAACAATGTTTCAATCTGTAACCAGTTTATTGCCCATATTGATACGCTTAGCCGTTATCTTATTTATTTTTATTTTGTTCGATTTGTATGCTTTTCAAACTGTGCGTACCCTTTCGGCAAATTTGAATACTATGCCAAAACGTACTATTCGCATAGTTTATTGGGGTATTAGTATTCTTTTTTATGTGTTATTTTTATTAACCATAACAGGTAAAATGGCAGAGGTAAACAAAACTTTTAGAACCTTTAGCACGGGCTTATTCTTTGCCCTTGTTTTAGCTAAAATACTCATGATACTACCGCTTTTAGCCGAAGATATTTACCGCATTTTTAATAAAATTTATAGCCTAATTTTTCAGTCAGAAATTACACAAACACCACTTGAACAACCAATTGAAAAAAATTCATTTTTAGTTTCTCGTAAAAAATTTATTGCCCAAGTAAGTGCCGGTATTGGTGTGGCTACATTTTCAGGCTTAACGTATGGGGTTATAAAAGGCGCACACAATTATAAAATATATAGAAAAACAATTGCCCTTAAAAATTTACCACCCAATTTTAATGGTTTGAAAATAGCCCATATAAGCGATATACACAGTGGTAGTTTTTGGGATAAAAATGCAGTACAAAAAGGTGTAGATTTATTGATGGCACAAAAACCAGATATTGTTTTTTTTACAGGCGATTTGGTAAATGATATAGCTACAGAAATGGACAATTACAAAGCCATATTTAGCCAAATAAAAGCCCCTTTGGGTGTTTATAGCACTTTGGGAAACCATGATTATGGCGACTATTACCAATGGGCAGACAAGCACGAAATAAATTTTGACGGCAGATACAAAGGCAATAAAAGCCATATGACACCCTTGCAAAAAGCCAATTTAGAAGCCCTGATGCAGGTGCATGCTGATATGGGTTGGCGTTTGTTAATGAACGAGCATATTCCTATTGAAATAAATGGCGAAAAAATTGCTGTTTTAGGTATAGAAAATTATGGGGCAAAGGGGCGTTTTCCTAAATACGGTAGTATGGAAAATGCTTATGCAGATACTGCGCAATACCCTGTAAAACTTTTACTCTCGCACGACCCAAGCCATTGGCAAGCAGAAGTTTTAACAAAATATAAAGACATTGATATTGCCTTTGCAGGGCACACCCATGGCGCACAATTTGGCATAGAAACAGCAGGCTTTAAATGGAGCCCCATAAAATATATGTACAAACAATGGGCGGGCTTATACCAAGAAGGTAATCAATATTTGTATGTGAATAGAGGTTTTGGTTATTTGGGCTACCCTGGTAGGTTGGGTATTCGCCCAGATATTAGTATGATAACTTTGGAAAAAGGGTAATTTAAATAATGTATAAAAAAAGCAACTACCCAAATTGAGTAGCTGCTTTTGTAAATTTTATCTTTTGGAATTAATCTTTACTACCTAAATAATAGGTTAAATTTAAACTCAAATAATTGTTGGTAATTTTACCACTGCTGCTATTATCAATATCTAATAACCCAAGATTATAGCCTAATCCCAATTGAAATTGAGGTTTCATAAAGTAAGAAACGCCTAAATTTACGCCACCATCAAGCTCGCTTAATCCATTGCTCGAAAAATCCACTTTTGAAGAGTTGCTACCAGAATGTGCTCTTGCAGATAAACCATAGCCAATATAAGGACCAGCTTCTATTTGAATTTTATCCATTACTTTATAAGCTACATTTAGTGGAATATCTAAATAGTTTATTCTCATTCTTGTATTAAAGCTACTAAATTCATACCCTTTTTGAGTAAAAATAATACCTGGTTTAAAGGTTAAATTTTCAGAGCCAATATTAAATACTGCACCAAAATTTATACCCAATGTGTTGTCGGTAGATACATTGCTATTGTTAGAAATATTGGCTAAAGTACCGCCAACTCTTACTCCCAATTGGGCTTTTGCGCTTATTAAACTGATTGATAATAAAGCTGTTAATAATATTTTTTTCATAATGCAAAATGATTAAACAAATAGTGTGCCAAATTAATAATCTTAGTATTTTCTTAAACAGATTTTACATATATTTTCCTTAATTTTGCAAACTTAAAAATTCTAAAATAACAAAAATGAAAGAAGTAGTTATCGTATCGGCAGTGCGTACAGCAATGGGTAGTTTTATGGGTACTTTGGCAGGTGTGCCAGCTACCAAATTGGGTGCAGCAGCTATAAAAGGTGCTTTACAAAAAATAAATTTGAATGCTGCCGAAGTGCAAGAAGTGTATTTTGGCTCTGTATTGCAAGCTGGCTTAGGGCAAGCCCCTGCAAGGCAAGCTGCCAAACATGCTGGCTTGCCAAACACTGTACAATGCACTACCATTAATAAAGTATGCGCAAGCGGTATGAAAGCCATTTCTTTGGCTGCGCAACAAATTATGACAGGCGCTGCAGATGTGGTAATTGCAGGTGGAATGGAAAACATGAGTGCTGTGCCGCATTATTTAATGGGTAGCCGCAATGGTTTTAAATACGGCAACGTACCAATGATAGATGGGCTTGCAAACGATGGTTTAATGGATGCATACAACAACCAAATGATGGGCTGGTGTGCCGATATGTGTGCTACAGAATATAAATTTACAAGAGAACAACAAGATGAATTTGCTATTAACAGTTATAAAAAAGCAGCCAAAGCTTGGGCAGAGGGAAAATTTGACAATGAAATAGTACCAGTAGAAATTACAGATAAAAAAGGTAATGTTACTTTATTTAACCACGATGAAGAATACAAAACTGTAAATTTTGATAAAATACCTGCTTTAAAACCTGCATTTAGCAAAGAGGGTACTGTTACCGCAGCCAATGCAAGTACAATGAACGATGGTGCAGCTGCTGTTATATTAATGAGTAGAGAAAAAGCAGATTCTTTAGACATAAAACCAATTGCAAAAATTACAGGTTTTGCAGATGCAGAGCATGAGCCAGAATGGTTTACAACAGCACCAAGCAAAGCCTTGCCTAAAGCAGCAACTATGGCTGGTGTGCAAGTAGCCGATATTGATTTTTACGAATTTAACGAAGCCTTTTCTGTGGTAGGTTTGGTAAACAATCAATTGTTAAATTTAAATGCCAATAAAGTAAATGTAAACGGTGGTGCAGTAGCTTTAGGTCATCCATTGGGTGCAAGTGGTGCTCGTATTATCATAACCTTATTGAATGTATTACAGCAAAATGGCGGTAAAATTGGCGGTGCGGCTATATGCAATGGCGGTGGCGGTGCAAGTGCTATGGTGATAGAGTTAGTTTAATACTATCTCTCCCTAATTAATTGAATTACACCATTTAAAATGGGTTCATTTTTATCTTTGCCTTTGTATCTATAATCTAAAATATAATAGTAAGTACCGTCTGGGCAATCAATACTTGAATTGTTTACTTTACCTGCCCAGTCTATAGTTTTATCTGTGCTTTCAAATACTTTTACACCCCATCTATCATATATTCTTAAATGGTAAAACTCTTCGCCTTTTAAGTAAATATTGAAATAGTTATTGCCCTCCAATCCATCTTTGTCTTGTCCTTTAAAGCCATCTTTAGCTCCTGGTGTAAATACATTTGGGGGCAATATTGCACGTTCATAATTATTGATTATTTTTTTACAAATAGTATCCTTACAACCAAGCGCATTTATAGCTTCAAGACATATCCAATTTTCACCTGGGTGGTCGAAAAATGCTTGACAAATTTTTCTTTCAGGTTCTAATTGTTGTTCGTTTTCATTAAATGGTAATTTGAACTTTACAATATCTTTATCGTGAAAAAAGCCCCAACGGTATTTTACAGCATACTGCGAAGTATTGTTAAAGCAATAAATGGGTGCTTTACTTTCGTCAATTTCAAAGTTTGCAATTACACTATCGGTATATACATTTATGCTATCCATACTTGGGCAAGCCAATTGATTTAAACCATTGGTATCTGCTTTAAAATAGATGGTAAATTTACCAAATCTATTTAATCTATATTTTTTTTCTAAACTATTCGTAATCTCTATTGTCTGTTTTTCCAACTGCCATTGGTAATTTTTATACTTATTTGTAGAAGTAATTTGAGCAATAATTTTTACGGTATCGCCAACACATACTATTTGCGGTATAGCTTGCAATTGGTATTTATCGTAAGGCAACACCGTAATTGAAATTTTATGTAAAGTATCAGGAAAAGTTTCTGAACAATAAATACCGCTATTTTTTATACTATCATTTTGAGTTAAATAGACATCAAAAACCCCTGTTTTAGTATATTGGTGGGTTATAAATCCTGTATCAAATTGCGGCTCAAAAATACCATCGCCAAAGTTCCATAACCATTGGGCAGAGGGGGTTTTACTGTTAGATTTATTATGAAAAGTAATACTATCATTCACGCATATTGTGCGCCTTTCATACACCGTAAAATTTGGTGTTGGTCCAGGTATTTCTATATCTTGATAAGTAGAATCTTTACAACCTAAAGCAGTAAAAATTACAAGCCAAATTCTAAATTTTCCATTTTTTTTATAATCGTGTCCTATTTGTTTTGGCAACTGTTTGTTGAAAGATGCATCGGCACTTCCATCGCCCCATCTAATTGTCCAATTCACAATATTGTCGCATGGTGGCAAACCTTTTATTACACATGGGTCTATTAATTTAGAGGTGTCAAATAATTCAATAATGGCTTTACAATTAGGGCGAGTTAAATCTATAAAAAAACCTGCTTTAGGACCCATTACATATATATTTTGGCTAAAAGTATCTGTGCAACCAAGGCTATCGCCTGCTGCCATGCGCAATAAATAATAGCCTGCATTTCTATAATATATGCCTCCTTGTTCTCTGCCTAACGAAATAGTGGGATTACCCAAACCTATTCTTGTATAAGGCATACTACCAAATATGGTTGCTAAATTATTTTTATCATCATCGGCTTTGCTAAAATCCCATTTTGTTTGGGCTTCAAAGCCTTTTGCGCCAGCTTGTTGTTCTCTTATTTTCCAATAATTTGTAGAATCTAAGCTGCCAAAATAAGGTTTTCTAATATCATAATAATTAAATTTAGTACTAATATCTACCGTATTTCCTTTGCAAACAATACTATCGCCTAATATAACCTCGCTTTTAAATCCTGCAATTAAATTGACTGATTTCATTAAAGGACAATACGTAGGAAACATACTTTCTACATTTCTTTCTATTCTAAATGCGCCATTTTTAGGCACATAAAAACCATAACCCCTATATTTTATATTATTATTATTGACAGAATCTATTGGCAGTAAACTTGTGTCTTTATAATTTAAAATTGTAGAACTTAATACAGCAATATCAAATACTAAATTAGAACCAAATCCTGTGGTATCTGCACAGCCCTTGCTACCGCTTAATGGATTGCCAATAGTACCTACACCATTCCATATTAAAGCCGTAATTGTTGTATCATCATAATCATTAATAGAAAGCCCAATTTCCGCTAATTTTTCTCTTAATTTATTATTTCTTGCACCCATTAATAATACCTCTTTGTATTGATGCACTATGGCTGTAAATATTGTGTCTTTTTTTATTTCTATAACATTGCCATTGCTGTTTTTAAATCTTTTTACAATGGTATAATTTATTTTTTTATTCGGAAATTTATAATGATTTTTAATTTTATAGTATTCCTCTATTACCATTTCTGTTGTATCGCCTTTTGCTAAATCGTACAGCAACCAACTGCTTGAAGATGCTAAGCGGTTGCTATTACTTTCTATAACTGGAATAGTAGCATACACTATTGTTTTTGGGCATACATAAGGTGTTTCATTTTTCTTGCTGCCTATTATTTCTAAATTGGCAGTTAGCTTCGGAAATTGAGCAAAATTTGGGTAATAAACCGTATCTACACAAAAATTATTTGGTCCATAGCCATTGCCAATAATTATGGCTACGTTTAAATTTTGAATATTGGTGTTTTGTAAATCAGTATCGTTGTAAACATTGTAAAATTTGCCACTATAAGCCCCCTCATTTTTATAGCCACTGTATGGTGCATTTGTATTTAAAAAACTTCCTCTTTTTACTTCTCCGCCAAGACTATCATTTATTAATTCCCATTTATCAGGCGTATTTTTATAATCAAAATTTACCATTGCAAACGATTGTGTACAACCAGGTTTGGTTTCAGATAGTTTAAGTTCTAATATTTTATTATTGTAGCCATAGCAATAATGGTTATCTATGTATAAGCCTTTAGCAGAAGGTGGCGTAAGTGCAACCTGTGTGGTGGCAGCATTTTCGCATTTCAAATCGTGAATAGTATCTTTCTCATTTAATTGAATAGTATAACATGCAGGAATATTTTGATAAAACAATTGCCTATGTAATACCGCATTTACACTATCTAATAAGCCTACTTGTGGATGTTTAATTTTCTTAATTATTTTATGATAACCCAATAAGGCATTGGCTGTTAATGTATCCTTATTTATTTGCAATGCGTATTGAAATAGGCATTTATCGGTATTGCTTTTTACTATAATTGTATGCCTTTTATTTACCAAATATTTTGTTGGTCCAATAAGCGTTACTAATCCCAAGCCGTTGTGTTTATCTATATACACAGTATCTAAAGCTGGCACATATAGCCACATATTGTATGGGCTGTATAATTCGCCTTTACCAATTATACCGCTTGGTATTTTAGTTTTTCTTAAGCCATTAAAAATTGTGCTATCTTTACTTTTACTACCTAAGCCATTATCGCCATAATACAGCATTGTATCTGTTACCACATATAAAGTATCTGCAATAAAAATTTTAGTTTTGGTGCAAGTTTTGGTTTTAAAATCGAATCCATTTTTATAAAAAAATTGTGTGCTATATTGGTATTTATAAATAGAATCCCAAGGAGTGTACCAATGTTTGCTCATACTATCTTTACTATAATTGCAATTTAGCCAAGTATTTTTATTGTTTTTAAAATCTGTGGTACATGGTTCGCAATAGTTATCGCCAAAATCCCATAAACGGCTAACATTGTTGCCGTTTCTAATTTGTAATTTTGCTTTCGTGCTAAATCCATTTGTAAAATGATGTCCTAAATTACCTGCATTTTTTCTAAAAACACTATCATCATCAAGCAAATAGGGGTCGTTATGGTAAAAAATTGATTTATCGCTAACATTTACTGTATCTGTAATAGTGCATTGATACCTTTCATTAAATTTTATAAACTCAGGCTCTATAATACTTTGCGGACCTATTACAATCAATGTATCATTCAAAATATAAGGACCACAAGGGTGGCTAATAGTACAAGTAATTAATTTAGGACCTAATGCAGCATAGCGCGTAGTTCCGCTATAAATACCCTTTTCTAATCCAGGGCGCAAATACCAAGTAATATTATTTTTTTCTATAATATCTTTAATATTGGTTGGATATACTTTATAGTTTACCGAATCGCCAATGCAAATAGAATCTCGAGAAAGTTTAATATAAGGACTGATATTATTGAGTTCAATCATATCTAAAGAAATTATTTTTTTACAACCTATTTTGGTTATAATTTCTAATTTGGGGTTAAATACTTTTTTTATATCATTGCCCACATTATATGTGTGCGAAACACTATCCCAATTTAGGCTATCAAAAGTGCCATCATCAAATATCCATTTAAAACTTTTTAAACTACTCAATTTTATAGTTGTATCATTTTTAAAAAAAGCTGTGCCATAGCCTTTGCATGGGTCGCCAGTAAGTTTAAAACTTGGTTGAATATTGGGCGAAAATTGTGTTTTTAACAATTGAGGATATACTACTTTGGTAATACAGCCATTACAATCTTCTATTTCTATTGTCAAAGAATTTACACTCCCGCCCAAATCAAAAAAGGTTTTACAAAATGTAACAGGCATTTTTACAGGATTAAATTTTGTGCCAAATTTGGTAATCAATTCATTATCGCTAAATAAATATTTGATAGATTTGATACAATAATTACCATCGCCCGAAAGGCTCGAATCTTTAAAACAAAACATATTGCCTTCAAAACATTGTATTGAATCATTAAGAAGCTGAATACGCACTTGTGGTTTTGGTTTTACAGTAAGTGTTACTGTGCTTGTACAGATGTTGCCATTGGCTAATTTGCAAGAATAGGTTACAGTTTTAAAACCTGTGGTGTTAAAAATAAATTTAGGTGTTGAAGTAGTATTATTTGTACCCTCGTTGTTAAAATTCCATTGATGATTGGTAGCGCCTTGTGCATTGGCATAAAATTGTATAGGATTATTTACACAAGCCAAGCCAGAGTATGAAGCCACACATTGCGCATTCAATTTTATGGTTAAAAAAACAAAGAGATATACAACAATTCTTTTCAAAAATATTATACTGTTTAGTTATAGTATAGATGCAAATTTACAGAAATAAGTTGCTTTGCGGTGTTTTCATCTTTTTTTTACCTTTGGCTTACAAATTGAATTTTGCATTTTTTATTTTTAGCTTATCTATTACCTTTGCCAATAAATGAAAGCACTTTGGAAAATAATTCGCCCTTTATTATTGGTACTTATTGGGGTAGAATTTTTTTTGCATTTTTATAATCCTTTTACTGGCAGAGTAAAAAATGGCGATATCATATTGCCCAAGAATGCCAAATACGAGGTTCAAAATATTTCAATTTCTGGTTTAGATACCCATTTGTTGCATACTAAAAACAGTATTGGTTTTAGAGGACCGGAATTGCCTACGGATACAAATACAACAAAAATAATTTGTATGGGAGGTAGTACTACAGAGTGTTTTTATTTGAACGATGGCAAAGATTGGCCCAATAGAGTAGCCCAAGAATTTGCTGCAAACAATAAAAAAATATGGCTCAACAATGCAGGTATGGACGGGCAAAGTGCCTTTGGCAACTTGGTAATGCTAAAACAACATATTGTGCAATTGAAACCAAATTATATATTGTTAATGTGTGGCTTAAATGATATTGGCTTAAATGCAGCAGGAAAATATGATATGGCAGAAAAAAATTGGTTCAAAAAAGCATACGATTTTTTAGAACTTCCTGCCACAATTGTAAACATTATACGTGCAGATAAAGCAAAGAAAGTAGGACTAAACCATCAATTTTTAGATATTCAAAAAGCAGAAAAATTAGAATTATCAGATACACAAATATTGCAGCGTATAGCACAAGAGCAGCCGCTTTTAGAAAACTATAAAAAACGTATTGAAGAAATTGTAAAAATTTGCAATGAAAATAAAATAAAATTAGTATTTATATCGCAAACTATTTTATTTGCTGATGAGCAAGATATGTACACAGGCATAGCACTTGGCAATATAAAAACAGGTGAAATAAATGGCAGAACACAAGCCTTACTTTTAAAACAATACAATAAAGCAAATTATGATATTGCCACAGCCAATAATTTGGCTTTTATCAACCTTTCAGCACGCTTGCCAAAAGATTCAAGATTTTATTACGATGGCTATCATTTTACCAACGATGGTGCGGAATTGGTAAGCAAATTTATATACGAAGAAATAAAAGATTACATAAAATAAATGCAATTAATACATACCAAACTAACCCAAGCCAAAGCCTTTATTTTTGATGTAGATGGGGTAATGACAGATGGCAGCGTACTGGCTTCGGAAGATGGACATTTTTTACGCACCTTTAATATTAAAGATGGCTATGCTGTTCAACATGCGGCTAAAATTGGTTACCCAATAGCCATTATTTCTGGTGGAAAAAGCGATGGTATTATTAAGCGTTTTGAAGCATTGGGTGTAAAAGATATTTATACTGGGCAACAGCACAAAGAAGCTGCATTTAATGAATTTATTGCCAAATATAAACTTTTACCTCAAGATATTATTTATATGGGCGATGATATGCCCGATATTCCATTGTTGCGCTTAGTTGGTGTGGCTTGCTGCCCTGCCGATGCAGCAGTAGATGTGTTAAAAATATGTAATTATGTATCGCCTATAAATGGCGGTAAAGGCTGCGTTAGAGATATTATAGAAAAAACCCTAAAACTACAAGAAAAATGGTGGGTTGATGAAACATTTAGATGGTAGCTTTTATTGGGTTAGTTGTTTAAATATTTCCCAATAATCTGCAAAAGATTTTGAAACTACTTTTTCATCATCAATACTAATTGGTTTATAAAACGCAAAAATACTACAAGCCATAGCTATACGGTGGTCGTTGAATGATTTAAAGCTATAATTTTCTGTATCAACTGCTTTAAAATACAAATCAATTTTATTTTTAGATTCTTCAAAAAATGTACCTATTTGTTTTAAATTTTCTTGCATGGCTTTAATTCTATCGCTTTCTTTTAGCCTTAAATTTTCAATACCTGTAAATTTTCCTTTTATTTTTAATGCTGCGCAACAAACCACCACAGAAGGAAACATATCGGGACAGTTAGTAAAATCTACCTTAATTTCATTTACATAATTAGCTGTTTTTTTAAGTAAAATGCCATTATCTTGTTGTATTGTATCTACCCCAAATTTTAAATATAAATCAGCAGTATATTCATCGGCTTGCAAGTTATTCAAGTATAAATTAGGTAAAAATATTTGAGCATTTTTGGCTATTGCAACAATATTGTATATAAAAGTGGCTGAACTCCAATCGGCTACCATTAAGTTTTTTGAAGCAGTATTGTATTTTTTAGGTTCTATATTAATGGTATTTTCATTTTTATAAATTATAGCACCATAGTTTTTCATTACCTCAATTGTAGTATTTATATAACTTTCCGATTGTTTAGTACCTGTAATATTAATTTTTAAACCATTGTTAAAATAAGGCGCAATAAGCAATAAAGCACTAACAAATTGGCTACTTAAACTGCCGTCAATAGTTGCAGTTTCAGCATTTATATTTACCCCTTTTATTATACTTAAAGGCAAAAAACCTTCTTTTTCTGTATAAATAATTATTGCGCCCAAAGCCTTTAAAGCATTTACTAATGGTGCTATTGGTCTTTCTCTTAATCGAGCGTTTCCATTAATAATTATTTGTTTATTTTTTAAACAAGCATAAGCCAAAAATAAACGCATTGGCGTTCCTGCATCTTCAAAATTGTATTCGTTTTTATTTATACTCAAAGCATTTAATAGCAAAACATTGTCGTTGCTTTTAAAACTAAATTCAGATTGATGTAGTATATCTATTAAAGCCTCAATAATTAAAACCCTATTGCAAATACTTTTAGACAGCGGCAAAACTATTGAATCCTCAATTTGTTGTTTAAAAATATGCGAAATAGTAAGCATTGAAAAGAAAAACTAAATTTTTTTTGGTCATTTCAAAAATACTAATTAAATTCGCATTTCATATACTAAAAATTTAAACTTTAAAAATTGTTAAAAATGAAAAAATTAATCCTATCCACCATGTTTATTACCGCTTTATTTTATGGTAAAGCTCAAAAATGTTTGACAGACGAAATTAACCAAGAAATTTTCAAACAACATCCAGAATTGTATCAAAAACACATTGAATCTTACAACAATGTGCCAAAAGTTGGCAACTCCAAAAGGGCAACAAAGCTAATTGTTCCAGTTGTTTTTCATGTTATGCACACTAATGGTGTAGAGAATATTTCTAAAGCTCAAATTCTAGATCAAATGAGAATTTTAAACGAAGATTTTAGTTTGACAAATCCTAACAAAGCAGCTATTCGTGCGCCTTTTATAAATGTTGCAGCCGATGTTGAAATTGAATTTAGATTGGCAACAATTGATCCTATGGGAAATTGTACAGATGGTATCAACCGTGTTTACAGCTCTTTAACTGTAAATGCACGAGATGGTGTAAAAGCTGTACCATTGGCTCGCTGGCCTAGCAATATGTATTTTAATATATGGACAGTTTCTTCAATAAACTCCGGAGGTGCCCAAGGCATAGTATTGGGATATGCCCAATTTCCTAGCTCTTCTGCTGGTACTACATTCAACTCTACAGATGGTGTAGTTTGCAGAGCAGATTATATAGGCTCTATTGGAACTAGCGATGCAAGAAAAGCAGGAAGAACACTTACGCACGAGGTAGGACATTATTTAGGTTTGTTACATCCGTTTACAGATAGTTGCAGAGGTACAGGCTTTAATGGCGATAGATGCGAAGATACACCACCTGTTATGAGTCCATTTACCAATGCAAACTGTCCAACAAACTCAAACTCTTGTACCAATGATGTACCAGATATTATAGACCAATGGGAAAATTTCATGGATTACTCCGAAGGACAATGCCAATCTATGTTTTCTAAACAACAAAGAGACATTATGCAAAATACTTTTGAGATATACGAGTTTAGAAAAAATTTAGTATCTCAAGCAAATTTAATAGCTACTGGAACAGCTACACCAAATGGCACAACACAAGCAGGATTTACGGCATCTACACGTACAATATGTGCAGGAAAATCTGTAACATTTTCTGATATTTCTTGTAAAAATACTGTTACCTCAAGAGCATGGACATTGGAAGGTTCAAGTTCTCCAACTTCTACATTAGCATCTCCAACTGTTACGTATGCTAATCCTGGCTTTTATAAAGTATCTTTAACTGTAAACGGAACTAGTACAAAAACTGAAGATAACTACATACAAGTACTGCCCGCATCTGCAATAGATAAATTTTTATTACAAGGTTTTGAAAATCCAAATTTTGTAGGCGATGAAGGTTATTCTATAGCCAAAGAGTTTGGCAACAATACTTTTGTAAGAACTACATCTGCTGCTTTAGGTGGTAAAGCTTCTTTAGTAGCACCTATTAATTCTAATACCCCAAATGGATTTAGATATAGATTATATACACCAAAAGTAGATTTAAGCGGCTATGGTGGCAGTGCAAAATTATCTTTTGTAGCAGCTTATGCCAAACCAAATGCTACTGCTAAAGAAATATTGCGTGTGTTTTCGAGCATAGATTGTGGTAATACATGGGTAAAAAGATATGAGCCAACCAATGCTAATTTAATAAGCACCCCTAATGCAGCATTGAACTATGTGCCAAGCGAAGCCTCTCAATGGAAACAGCATATAGTTACTTTACCAAGTTCGCTACAAAACGAAAAAAATGTTATGTTTTATATTGAGGTTGAAAGCAATAGCGGTGGTCCATTGTATATAGATAATATTAATTTAAGTCAATTCTCTACAGCAACATCGTCTTTAGCTATAAACAAAAATTTAAACATATATCCCGTTCCTGCTAAAAATGAAATTAATTTAACTTTTGAAGCTTTAGAAGAAGGAAGCTCTACTATTGAAATTACCAACGCTTTAGGACAAGTTGTAATGACACAAAATGCAAATACAACATTAGGAGAGCAAAGCTTAAATTTACCATTTACCAATGCTTTAAACTCTGGCATTTACTTTATTACACTTAAAACAGGTAATCAAGTATTTATGAATAAATTTATTGTAGAATAATTATTCTTACAAAGAAGAACAAAAAAAAGCTGCCAAATAAATTTGGCAGCTTTTTTTATATATGTATTTTATTTGTTGCTTATACCAATACCATTTTTAAATCTTGAGGGTTGGTATTGTCGAACAATAAATGCTCTTGCAATGTGGTAGCCATGCTTATGCCTACATAATCTGCTTTTATAGGAAACTTTTTATGGCTACGGCTTGCCAATACTGCTACTTCTATTTTACTTACCTTTTTTTCTAATAAGGGTAATAAGCAACACATAATGGTTTTGCCACTGTTTAGTACATCATCTACAATTACTACTGTTTTGTTTGCTAAATTATCTAAACTATGCTCGCTTATAAAAAGGGGTTCGTAGTTTTCTCTATTTAATTGTATGCTAAATTGTTTTACATCCAATGTGCCAATTTGTTTTAATTCGTTGGCTATTAAATTGGCTAAAAACCCGCCACGCTCATCTATTCCTGCTATCCATATTTCTGTGGTTTCCATATTGTTTTCATACATTTGCCAAGCAAGACGCTTTATTTTATGGCTTATTTGCGAATGGTTTAATATAGATATTGCAGACATATTGATGGCAAAAGTAGAGAATATTGTATTAACCCCAAAAACATTGTAAATAATTTGGCAATATAAAATACGTTGGGTTGATAATTTTTGTATGTTTGCCTTTGTGCTAACTATTCCAATAATATCTGTGAAAAATATTCTTTATCTCTTTGTGCTTTGCGCTGTTTTTTCCTGTTCGAAAAAAAAAATAGGTGCAATAAAAGAACGTAAAATTTGCATGGTTACGCTTAGCAATAAGCAGCA
Source organism: uncultured Chitinophaga sp. (assembly GCA_964505065.1). Classification (GTDB taxonomy): domain Bacteria; phylum Bacteroidota; class Bacteroidia; order NS11-12g; family UBA955; genus JABMMZ01. The sequence continues at coordinate 3,724 of CAZDGF010000034.1, read as the reverse complement.
TGAGTTTATGCCTATTGTAAAACAAAGGATTGAGGCTTTTTATGGTTGCTCGGTTACTATTTTGCCACATACAAATATGCCTTTAAATACCTACAATGCTTTGCGTAAAATGCATTATGCAGATAGCATATTAAAGTATTTGCATCAAATAAAACAAGAAGAATACAACCATATTATTGGGATAACAGATGCAGATATTATAACTACTTTTTATAATGGTAAGCAAAAAGTTGTATTTGGACTTGGCTATTGCCCAGGCACAAGCAATGTAATATCTACCAATAGACTGTATATAGACTCGCCAACGCAGGATAAGGTAAAGGAGCGTTTTGCCAATGTAGCTATACACGAGCTTGGACATAATTTTGGCTTAAAACACTGTGCTGATACTACTTGCCTTATGCATGATACTGAAGGAAAACTGATATATACGGAGGGCAATAAGGTATTATGTAAAAATTGTAATACCTATATTTCTAAACTTTAATAAAATAAAATTAGCTTTGCTGCCAAAATGATAAAAGGGAAAAAAATAGCTGTTGTGCTGCCTGCATACAATGCCAGTGCTACTTTAGAAAAAACCTATAATGAAATTCCATTTGATATTGTAGATGATGTTATACTGGTAGATGATAATAGCCGAGATACTACCATACAAAAAGCTACTGAACTGGGTATAAAGCATATTGTTAAACACCAAGTAAACAGGGGCTATGGTGGCAATCAAAAATCGTGCTATACGAAGGCTTTGGATATAGGGGCGGATATTATTATTATGCTGCACCCCGATTATCAATATACGCCAAAGCTGATAGAAAGCATGGCTTATATTATTGCAAATGATGTATATCCTGTGGTGTTTGGCAGCCGTATATTGGGCAATGGCGCGCTTAAAGGTGGTATGCCTATATATAAATACATAGCCAATAGGCTGCTTACACTTGGGCAAAATATACTTATGGGGCAAAAGCTATCCGAATACCATACTGGCTACCGTGCTTTTAGCAAGGAAATATTTACCAAAATAGATATTGAGGCAAACTCTGACGATTTTGTATTTGACAACCAAATGGCAGCACAAATATTTTATGCTGGCTATAGCATTGCGGAGGTAACCTGCCCTACCAAGTATTTTGATGAGGCAAGTAGTATTAACTTAAAACGCAGCAGTATTTATGGCTTGGGTGTTATATGGGTAAGTATGCAATACCGCTTGCAAAAATGGGGCTTGGGGAGGTTTAAGATATTTAGGGGGAAGTAGGGGCAAATGATTAGGTAAATCAAAAAAGCCCTCCATTTCTGAAAGACTTTTTGAAATAAAAATATAAACTTTATGATACCTGTTTTTACAAATCCACAATAGTAACCTCCACTGTAATAGGGTTTGTAGTGGGATTTAAGAATAAAAGACTATCGCCATTAGGGGCAAGGCTGCTGCTCAATAAATTGCTTTCTGCACCTGCGGCTAAAGGGGTTGGTGGGGTTGAAAAAGCAGCATTGCTTGTGCTTAAAGCCCATTGCACCACATCTGCACCTGTGTTTTTGGCTTTAAAACGTTGCGTGGGGTTGTATGGCATACTCAATATTTGGGTATAAATATTGGGCTGTAGGGTTACTATAAAATTGGGCGGTGTGCTTGGGCTTCCGCCTGTTTCATCGTCAATAGCTCTATCTGCTCTGTATTGTAAAAAAAGCAATGAATGTTGCTCTGCCACAGCTTGCATTACCCCATCTATTATAAGCAAATGGGCATCGCATTTGGCTATTGCCATATCTACATGCTCGCCTGCTGCTTGGCTTTCGGCACTTTCATCGCCTGGTATTTGTATTAGGTTTTTATAGGCTGTAATGGCTGTTGCCAATTCGGTAATTTTTATTGCTGTAACCCCATAAGGCACAAGCAGGGCGGCACTGGCTTGGGCAAATTCTAATACTCTATTTGCGTTGTACAATGCCTCTGTATCGCGCACATTGGTAATTTCTGTTTTAAATAATTTTACCTTTTTTGCTCTTAAATTATCGCCTACGGCAAGGGCTTGCGATACAAGTGCATTGGCAATAGCCACTGCCTTTGTACCCATATTGCCACGCAATAAGTTTTTTTGAATAAAAGCACCTGTAATATCCTCTGTTGCTTGTATATCGAAGGTTTGAATACTGTTTAAATCGGCATTAAAACTGGCTACTCGGGTGGTTAAAATAGGGGCACTTGCTGCCAATGTGGGCAAATGGGTGTTAAAAAAAGTGGAAACTTTAAAAAACATACTTACTTTGTTTTCTTGTCTTGCATTCATTTGTATTTATGAAATCAATTTGATGATTATAAAGATGTAACGCAAAGCAGCTTTGGTATATTGTGTAAGGGTTTAAATTTTTATAAATTAAATTTTATATTGTTGATTATGAGAGATAAAAATATAAGTAAAATGGTTTGTAGAAAAATTTAAATAGCGTTAATTTATTTGGTTTTGAAAACCAACCAAAGGAAACGTTTTTGGGCTTTCTTTCTGAGCTTAGGAGGCTGTCTTGTTGAGCGTAGCGAAACATCTTTGCTAATAAAAGATGCTTCCTACGTCAGCATGGCAAAGCCATTTAACAATTTAGCTTTGCTTACCTTCATTTCTCGATATCCCGCACGTGCGGGACAGAGCCATTTTTTACTCGAAATGACAAGCATTGTTAATTATCCATTATTTCGGTTTTTAATTTTTTGTTCGGCTATGCGTTTCAGTTCTATAACCTCTGTGGGGTGCATGTTTTTAAGCAGGTTTCGCCATTCGGGTTCTTCATCGGGTGGGCTTAGTTGGGCTATGAGGGGGTGGGTTGGTTCTACCATTCGGGAGGGGTTGTTTTGCCAATACAGTAGGTCGTTTGGGGTGCATTGTAGCTGATAGCATAGTTCGCTAAAGTCTTCTAAATTTATGGTTTTTTGTTTGTTGTGTATTATGTTAAAGGCTTTTGTTCTTTTAAAACCACACACTTTTACAAGCCATATTTGAGGATTGCGCTTATCCAAGGCTAATAGTATTTCTTTTATTTTAAAGTTTAGCATATACAAAAATAGCTAAAACTATTAATAAACCAAATGTATGTATTAATAAACCGAATATATAACCTATTAAACCGAACGTTAGTATTAACAAACCAAGCGTATAGCCTAATAAACCAAATGTATTGCTTAACAAACCGAATGTACTACCTAATAAACCGAACGTACAGCCTAATATAACGAATGTATGTTCCGAAATTCGGAATGTTACAGCTAATAAACCGAACGTATAGCCTAATAATTAGGCTGTACGTTCCGTAAAGTTACAATTTATTGGGGTGTACGCTCAATTTTATAGCCTATACATTAAATTTGGTAGGATGTACTTTAGGTTTATTAAGCCTAACTATAAATTTATTGTTGCTAATATTGGGTTTTATAGCCTATACAATGGGTTTTGCAGAGTGTGCATTGGTTTTTATGGCTAAAACAATAAATTGGGTAGGGTGTTTGTTGGATTTGGTAGTTTACGCTTTATATTTTATGGCTTACACTTTAGGTTTTGTAAAATTGGGCATAAAAAAAGGCAGCTTGGGGCTGCCTTTTGATAAGTTTTCTGCCGTTGTTGGTGTTATTTTGGCTTTCAGCCAAAGAAAAAAGTTCACCAACAAAAGCAAGTTCTTTAAAGTAACAAATTTACAAATCGTTTATATGCGTTAAAAAATTAAATTCATC